>JBEKCV010000175.1:0-3192 GCA_050014695.1 Thermodesulfovibrionales bacterium | reverse complement strand
GTTACCCTTTTCCTATCCGCACTTTATTCAGGATAGTAGGCTACCTCTAACGGAATAGAGGGTCTCCTAATAACGTTGCTCTGCTATTTGAGACAATTACTTATGCGACTTCTTGTCGCACTTGACTATAGGAAGAAATGAAGAGCGGCATTCATCTTCCGATAGTGTTGCGTGCGAACCGCATGCAACATTCTTAGCAAGGCCGCATAAATGATGAGGACGTTTGTTTAGTCACAAAGACATACTCCACTCTGCATCGAAAGATTGTCAATAATGCCTGACATGACCTTGACCTCTATAAGGATTCTGTTATGATTTAATTAACTATATCATATGCGATGAGGCAGAGTCCGCCGGTTTGACCATTGAAGGGAAAATTGCACTCATTACCGGTGCAATAGCTGCAATGAGTGGTAATTAAAGAAGGAGGGGTTTACACGCGATGGAAGAAGGTTTGAGCGTGATGGAAAAAGGTCTGACCCTTATACAGCGGGTGGCAATCTGCTTCGCGGCTGGAGTTATAGGCGGACTCGCCGTGGTCCTTTTCAGCCTCGTCCTGTTTGAGTTGGGGCTTGGCGCAACATTCGGGGTAAAGGCCCCGATATCCTTGAAGCCGCCCTATATATACACGCCGCTCTTCTGGGCCGGGCTGTGGGGTATCCCATTCGGGCTTTTTATAAAGACCGCGTGGAAGCGGCTGTACCTCTTCGGTCTTCTATACTTCCTTGCGCCGCTGCTGGCGCTGTACATAATCTTCCTGCCGATGAGGGGCGCGGGGTATTTCGGGCTTCAGCAGGGCGGGCCGATGTTCGCAGTCTACCTGCTGCTGGTAAACCTGCCGTACGGGATAATCACCGCTTTGGTCGCAAGGGCGATAATAGGGAAGAAGCCGTAAGCCTCTTACAACTACCTGAGTAGGCCCCGCGGACTGCCTCATGTGTCCGGAGGGCAGTATATTTTCAAATTCAACAGAGGATTCCACATGGCAACCAGACCAACCATCATCGCTGCTATTTTATCAATTTCGGATTGAAAGCTTTATTTTTCGCAAGAATATTGTTTTGCGCATGGTAGGGAGAAAGTGTTAACCGTTGTTCCTCCCAAAATGTATTTGTTACGACCGATATAAAACAGGTATCTAAGACCGAATCTGTTGCGCGTAGAAGGGGTTATCGAGAACCGACCACTGAGTACGGGACGAAAGTGAGAGTGACTATTGGCGAGGGTTACCTTTCGAGCTTGCTGTGAGAAGTTGTTACAACATCTCTCACTGCTATTCTGTTTATTAGCGGGATGTAAACGCAGCCCACCACTTTGTGATGCGCCACAGTTCGATGAACAGCAACTAGCCATAGGCTATCGGTTCTCCTTCCCCCCTTCGCTGCCAGTCCTCTCAACCCCCTCGACCCTCTCGGCCTCCGGTCGGTACCGGGATGGAAACAATGGTGAGGGGGTCGGGAGGTCGCTCTATGTTGCTCTCATCCTCTGATAACCTTCAATTCGGACCTGAAACTTTTATTGGTTACATCCAGAAAGTCGCAATCTTATGGAGATCCAAGGGCATTTCTTTCAGCCACTAAGCGGTATTTATCAACGGGTGGAATGATTAACGATTTCCAGATGAAAGAAACGTACTGAGAAGATCAACTTCTTCTTCGAGTCTAAGCATTGAGGTGTACTCAAAGCTAAACAGGGTCGCTTGACAGCCTCTCAGTCAGTGCTAAAATCCTTATCAAGAGGGCAAACTGACGATGGCCGATCTGCAGTGCGCGGGACGCTACGACCGGATGTCGGACGACGTGCTCACGCTAACGGGGAAGGGCCGCTGAGTAAGGTAGGACAGGTTTAATACATAATGTCTAGCTGCCGATCACAGCAGTCACATTTCTGTCTTCGACGAATGCTACTGCAGTAGCTATCTGGTCGCCATATCAGTTATAATGGTTATATAGATCATTATAACTGAAGTAAAAGGAGGTATGGATGATGCTGAAGAGAATATCGGCAATAAAGGTCAGGCAGAACCTCGGGCAAGTGATGAACGAGGTCTCCCTAAAAGAGGACGAGTATATTGTCGAACGGGCGGGGAAGCCATTGGTGGCGATCATCCCGATTGAGCAATATCAGCGCCTTAAGGGCGAGCGCGAGGATTTCTTCTTGACGGTTCAGGATATTCAGACAAGGACCCGAAAATCAGACACTGGGTCAATCGATTCTGACATAGAAGAGGCCATACGGACATATCGTAGGGGCAAGAGTAAATCACACAAATGATCAGAGTCGTTATCGATGCCAACCAGTTCGTAAGCGCCTTGCTCAAACCCGACTCCAACCCTGCAGCGGTAATCCGGATGGCACGGGAAGAGAAGATTCAGCTGGTCATGTCATCTGAGATCGTCGAAGAAATACGGGCAGTGCTTCTCTATCCTAAAATTGTGAAACGGCACCACCTGCCTCCTGAAGAGATCGACCTATTCCTGCAAAAACTGATGAAGGTTGCCGTTGTCACCCACAGTAGGCTTGAACTTGATGTCATTAAGGAAGACCCCTCTGATAACAAGTATCTCGAATGTGCCATAGAAGGCAGGGCGGACTATATTATCTCCGGTGACAGCCACCTGACGAGCCTGAAGACTTTCCACGGCGTGAGGATCGTAGACCCGGCGCATTTCCTGGAAAAGCTTGTCGAAAAGGAATAGCTTTTTGCATGTGGGCGGATGAAACTTGCCATGATTAAGCAGCGAGGCTTCGGGGGTAAAGATGTTCAACGTCCCTCACAGGTTTGACTTCTGGGACAATAGGAATTTATGCCGAATCCCGGATACGGCTTGTTTTTGTAGACGGAGGGCAAAGGGGAGGGTCTCTTTCTCCCAACAACCTGGAATCTATATGTAGAAATCTCTTCGGTTTCTGAGGGTGAGGAAGGATAACAAAATGAGAAAAAAGAAACGAGTACCATTCAAGGAAAGCCTTCTGAGGTTCCCTGGACAATCTCTTGACGAAGATATCCAAGATCTTCTCGATAAGATGGACGAGATTCTGTTAATCCCCTTCGCGCTTGCCCTCGACTGGTGTTATTCCTTCTTGTCTTACGAGAAGGTGGTAATGTGCAGCCCGGCTGAATCTTTTCCAAAGTTTGTTTGCAGTGGGAGAGTTTTGCCATGATTGATTCTATCGTTGCTGTCCAAACGA
>JBEKCV010000174.1:0-4140 GCA_050014695.1 Thermodesulfovibrionales bacterium | reverse complement strand
GTAGTCGGCACTACATCCACTTTTGCGTCGCAGACGGTTGAACTATCAAGCAATGACGCGGAGACAGACGGTGATTGCCTTCTCCTTTATATCGAAATTAGGGTCAAACTGCGGAGGGCAGGTTAGGTAATTACTTTAGGAATTGAGACAAGAGGTAATTATCCTAAGGCTGACAAAACGGTTGTAGGTGTCAGGTACAGTGAGCAGTTGAGATGGCATCTCTCACTAGCCCTGCTTTAGTTCGGTAATGATTTTTTTGAAACCACGCTTACCGCTACAACTTTTCCATCTGGTCCCTTAACAGGACTGAAGGTTCGTAGAAAAGATTTGTTATCCCTCTCGCTTTTATGACCATGCTGTTCGGACTGAGCAGTTTTAAATACCGCGTCGACTTTGTCAACAAAATCGCTAGTTTCTTCATCTGAATGAAATTCACTAAAGCTATGGCCGACATATTCCTCTCCAGAAAATCCCATTCTTGTCAGATGTTTCTTGTTCATGAAAAGATACCTGCAATTTCTATCTACCAGATATATCGAATCATCGGTAGTCTCAACGATAGAACGATATTTCTCCTCACTAGCCTGAAGCGCCTCTTCTGACCGCTTGAGCTGTTTAATTTGTGATGTGAACGGTTTAAATACAAGGTAATATATCACTGGGAATAGTATGACTGCGAGCATCCCAGCATCTAATAACACGTACCTCTCCGTTGATAAAGGAGAAACAATTGATAATAGAAGAGTAACAAATGCCTCTGCTGAGAATATTGAGGCTATTATGAGAATCAGAAGATTGACAGGGTCAATAAAGACCTTTGCAGGCGTTTTTTTGTTTTTCTCCATATCACGTTTCCAAAGAAGAGAAAGCGACACCTTTCACGATCTATTTTCTTTTGTAATCAATATCATTATACCAAACTTCTAACGAGCTGCTACAGAAGGAGGAAATAAGCTTTCTTAATATCTCCGGAGGTCTGCGACCCGGGATGAAAGCCAAATATTCAGAATATGATCCTCATAGCTAAATCCCTAAAAAAATTCCATACGATCATCGACATCAAAGGTACGAAGTTTCGCATCAGAGGGCTGCGGTTGGCATCCTCCCCACGGATGACCCCGGGGATTCCTGAGGAAAACCAAAACAGGGAGAATGAATTACCTATCGAGGTAGTTCCTGCCCGGACCGAGCTCTCCACAGGGGACTCCAAGTCCTTCCGGACTATGAGCCCCCTGTGGCCGTCACTCGGATGTCGCTCCTCTTTTCCACAAGAGCAGTTCCGGCTCCCCTTATCCAGAAGCAAGGCATAGCCGAAGCCCTGCCTACTCGCTGTTTGTTCCTCGTATCTCCGGTGACTTGCGGTCAGCAGTTGTGTATCTGCTTCGTGGTTTTCTCGAACAGCTGCGCTCTCCCACTCACCAGGGTTCGGGTTGCAGTGCAACCCGAGATAAGCTGATAGCACGTCCCGCTGCGCCCTGCAGCCGCATGCGCACTCATGAACTCTCTGAGAGAGCTCCTTCCTGCGCTTTGCGCCGCAGACACACACTGGGACCAGCTTTAGAGGTAGTTTTGTCGTCTCACTCCCGGCTCTCTCAGCCTTGAAATATACGGTCTTGATAAACTGTGAGGGGGCAAAGCTACCTACTGACTTGCCATAATTGTTCTGCCACGATCGATACGATACGTCTTCAGGCGATGGCGGAGGCATATCCTCGACATCCTCGTTATTGCCATAATTGTAGATGACGACAGCTTTTATGGCCTGTTCGGTATGACTATCGTACTCCGGCGCCGCTGCAGACAAGTCCTGTCATTGATTCAGGAAGCCTTGACCGTGAGGTCAGTGGAGTGCACGGGCCGCTAATATGTGCTCAGCGTCTCATCAGACTCAACGCTATATTGGTGCCCATGCCTCTTCCATAACCAAGCTGGATCACGAGCATGGCCAGGGGCTCCAAATAGCGTGCGACCTTGAGAGATCCCGAATCAACCGGTTCAAATCCGATCTCTTTTATAAGGGACTCGACAGAGGCCTTTGCGCCGCTGTCATCACCGCAGTAAAACATGGTGGGCAGTCGGGAACCGAAAAGACGTGAATGGGAGTGATAAATTTGCGCAAAAGCTGTATTGAATGCCTTCACCACTTTTGCGCCTGGAGCCATTTTGGCGATCTCCTCAGCAGCAGATGAGGTATGCCCTACGTCAAGATCGCTCCTGTTCAATTTCAGCGGATTGGTGCAATCAATGAGTATTTTTCCCTGAAGGGATCCAGCAGATTGGATTGCTTCCGCCACCTGTGCCCACCTCACAGAGAGGAGAACAACCTCGCTTTCAACCGCTGCCACCTTCGGCGTACCCGGCCGGGCATTCGGAACTGACCGAGCTAATGCATCAAGTTTTGCAGCATCACGTGAAAAACTGAAAATGACCTGATGACCCTTTTCTGCCCATATCTTTCCAAGGCTGCCCCCCACATTGCCTGACCCGATAATCCCAATATTCATGATATTTCCAGTGGCGGCCACCCCGTGATTTTGCTGCCACAGGGGAAGCCGTTGTCCTTTCTACAAGCAAAGTGTTTACGCTCTCCAAGAGAGCGAGGGCCGTCCTGTTCCCTAACATCTTTTATACCAGAAAAGGCCGAGTCTTTCAAGCTAGTCCGTGCGCTTTGGTTCTCCTTGCTCTTGGGCCTTTCCGGAACGCCGATTCATGAATTGCACGATAAAATGCATCTCGCTCAACAGGCACTTTCCCTGCCCTTCTTATAAGGTGCACGAGTTCTTCTTTCGTTAATCCTTCAGTGCTCATTGCACCGGCAGCATGGGTTATCTTCTCCTCGATGACGGTTCCGTCAAGGTCGTCTGCACCGAAAAGCAAGGAAAGCTGGGCTATCTTTTCTCCGAGCATGATCCAGTACGCCTTTATATGAGGAATGTTATCGAGGATGAGCCTACTGATGGAGATTGTCTTGAGATCATCGATCCCTGAAGTGTAAAAACCCCCGATTTCGGTATTGCGGGGATGGTATGCAAGTGGGATAAATGCCTGAAAGCCACCTGTGCTATCCTGTAAATCCCTTAATCGCAAGAGATGGTCGATTCTATCTTCGTATCTTTCTATGTGCCCGTAAAGCATGGTCGCATTTGTCATGATCCCGCAGAGGTGGGCTGTTTTATGGACCTCAAGCCATCTCTTCCCCGATATCTTCTCAGGGCAGAGTCTTTTCCTGACGGTCGGTGCAAATATCTCGGCGCCTCCTCCCGGCATCGCTTCAAGACCGTTTTCTTTCAATTTTTTGAGGACCTCTTCTACGGATAGGCCGCTTATCTTTGCGAAATGATCGATTTCCACTGCGGTAAACCCTTTAATATGGATACGTGGGAAGGTTTTTCGAATGGCCGATATCATTTCACGATAATAATCGAATGACCAGTCGGGATGAAGCCCTCCGACGATATGAACTTCCTTAAACGGGGTATCGTCTGTTGATTGCTGAGCCCCGAGTTTTCTTATGATTTCATCAATAGTGAATTCAAATGCACCGGCTTCCCCCTTTGAACGGCTGAAGGCGCAGAACCTGCATCTGTTGATGCAAATGTTCGTCGGATTGATGTGCCTGTTAACGACGAAGTATGCATTATTGCCGTTTTTCCGCTCTGCGACATGGGAGGCAAGCCTGCCTAAGGTAAAAAGATCTTCTGTCTCAAAGAGGCTGAGGGCATCCTCGCCCGAGAGTCTCTTGCCCGAAAAAACCTTTGCACTGATTCTGTCAAGCATGCTTCATTATAAACGCAAACCACTATTTTCTCAAAGCCCGAGTTGTTGAGTGCCACCGAGTTGAACAAAAACGAAAAGGGGAGGCTTTCGGCTGCCTCCCCTTTAGATTGCAGAGTTGGTGGCAATTCTTGTGGCTGAGCTATTCAGCCTTTGACTGGGCGGCCTCCTGTGCGGGCGCCTTGTCCTCGACGCTTCTCGTAACCGTCTCCACGGCGTATCCGGCAACTGTTCCCAATACCGACCCGACCACGATGCTCGTGAAGCCCACGCAGGTGATACCCAGGATGATCCCTGCTGCCGTCACTACCCTGAGCAATGCCGTTGCCTGCAGCGGCCCGAACAGGTGGCTCATCAATACCAGCG
>JBEKCV010000173.1:0-4387 GCA_050014695.1 Thermodesulfovibrionales bacterium | reverse complement strand
ATTTATCGATGGCCGGTGATATCGGTTTTATTATGATGGAATAATTTTGTATTAATCAATCGAATGCTTTATACAAAATCGATCAAAGAAATTAGTTATCAAGATGTTCTGGATTTTTGTAATTCAGGCCATGAGGAAGGTTTCATTCTTGAATACAAGCGAGAGTTCCCCAACAATGAAATTCTAGCGAAAACCATTGCTGCTTTCGCTAACACTTTTGGAGGGCTATTGATTATTGGCGTTAATGCGCCCGCAGGAAAGCCAATTCCCCCCTTTGAAGGCATTATGTTTGATCATCTTCAAAAATACGAAGAACAAATTGAAAATATAGTGCTGTCTCACATCAGGGAACCGATTTTTCCGGAGGTACGCGTTTGTGATCCAGTAAACGGAAAGACCTTCGTAAGCGTTTAATTAACCCCACTGCAGCGGCACAGCATCGAACTCGTTCCTGTCCAGGTGTAGCGGCGTAAGTTTCCGATAATCCTCCGGTGTCGTTGCATACGGTAGCCTCTCAAACAAAAAACGCAGATAACGGTAAGGCTCAATCTCGTTGGCTTTTGCCGTCTCCACCAGGCTGTACAAGTTTGCACTTGCCTGGGCACCTGCTGGCGAACCCGCAAACAACCAATTTTTTCTGCCGACCGCAAACGGACGAATCGCATTCTCTGCCGAATTATTATCGAGCCCGACATGGGGATCATTCACGTAAACCACCAGCCGATCCCATTGCTTTAACGCATAGTTCATTGCCGTACCCAACAATCCCTTCGGCGGAGTAGATCCGATACGGGCTAGGAGCCAGTCATGAAACTCCTTAAGCAAAGGCAGTGCACGCTCGCGGCGGAACTGAACAAGGTCAATACCTTTAAGCTCCAGTTCCTTCCCTTGCCGTTCTATCTCATATAAGCGCCGGATCTTTAAAACTGCTTCGTCCGCGCTGCCCCCACGGCGTTCTTTCCCCTTCCGGGCTTTATCTACCGCATGCACCACATCTACAAATTTCCGGCGCACGTGAGCCCAGCACCCGGCATGTGTCACGGAAAGCTCCGACAACACCTCGTACCCGACATAGCCGTCCGTCTGTACATAACCCGTGTACCCCGTCAGGTACTCCTTAAGTATTTCTTCTCCTGATCTCGTTGGCCGATAGTCAAAAATCACTATCGATCCTCCGTCCCGGTCCGGCGGCGACATACCACCACGGAATACCCACATGTAGGATTTCGTTGTATTGGCGCGGCCAGGCTCATTCAGCACCTGCACAGGTGTTTCATCCACGTTGATCAGTGGGCCTTTCAGGAGGTCTTCCATAAATATATCCATCAGGGGGCTGCAGAGATCCCCGACCCGCACCACCCAGTTGGAAAGCGTTCCCCGGCTTATCTCTATCCCCTCACGGCTGAATCTCGCAGCCTGACGGTAAAGCGGCAAGCCATCCGCAAACTTCTCCACCACCACTGCCGCTATCAATCCCGCTGTCGCTATCGTCTTGGGCAGTAACTGCACCGGAGGCGGCGCGATCTGTACAGCACCCTTGTCGCTTTCGGACCCCTCGCACTGCCTGCACGCATACTTAGGCCGAATATGGCGGATCACTCGACTCTGCCTGGGGACTATGTCAAGCTCTTCTGTAACTTCTTCTCCGATGCGGCTCAGCTGGCAACCGCAGCCGCATATCTTCTCCTCTTCAGAAATATCATGCACTTGTTCTATCCGGGGAAGATTATCAGGCAATGGACGGCGACCGCCTTTCTTTCTGGTGTATGAAACGCCCTCCAGTTCCTCGGCAGGTTCCTCTTCCTTATTGGCCGTCGCTTCAGCTTCGTTGAACAGATGAGTTTGCACTTCGGGCTCATCCAGCACCATCCGCTCGCTCTTTGGTCCGTAGAGCTTCTGTCTGAGAAGACGAAGCTCCATCTCAAGTCGATCAATCTCGATGTCCTTCGACTCAATTGTTACGGTATTTTTCTGAAGTATGGATTTGAGTTCGGAATTTTCTGCGCGGAGGCTTACAAGCTCAGTTATCACGCCAAAAAGTATATCAAATTGATGGATGTTTTTAAATAGAAAATCACCAGAAAATTGCAATAAAAAAACTTTTTTTTACGCTACCGAGGAGTACTGCAATTGCCGGTGCGCATTGCCCTGAACAAGCTCTAATCCATCGAGCAGCCACCTCAGTTGCCAAGGACTTATTTTCATCACTTCTTCCGCCGTCTCAGGCCACCGGAACCGGTCACGTTCAAGACGCTTCTGCCACAGACAAAAACCATTTCTGTCCCAATACAAAGCCTTCACTATTGAACGCCGCCGATTACAAAACACAAACACGTTGCCCGAAAATGGATCGAGTTCCATTGTCTGCTCCACCTGGATCGACAGCCCGTTGATCTGTTTGCGCATGTCCGTCGAGCCCAACGAAAGATACACACAGAATCTGGAACTGTTATCCCACATTACAGACGGGTGAGAACTTGAAGGACCGCTTCAAGCGTGGCAGGAGAAAACGAATCCGGAATCTCCACTCTGTACCGCTCGTTTACTACCAGCCCGAGTGTAGGTCTCATTCCAAGCAGTGCCGAGGACACTATCCCTGATGGAATCGCTACAATGGTTCCACTGTGGCCTTTATCTTCCCGCTCCAGACGGCGCTTCCAAGCCCCAAAACGTCCAAGAGATATTCCCTTCTTCTTGCAGTATTCCTTTTGTATTAGCCCGCTGTCACGCCATTGCTGAACCTCTCCGCTCCAATACTCCCGCGCAACGCGAACCCGCGGCGCCTCACTTTTTACACCCCGCTCCATTTTTTTCATGACTGTGTCTCCTTTATCGTTTTCTAATCCTTAGGATGACACGGCTGGCTTCTTCAGCGGTAGATGGGGTTTATTGAACGCTTACGGATATTGAGTTAGGGCACCACTCGCACGTCAACTTCGGAAACCCGGACTTCGTCAAGTTAGCTGAAAGCTATGGCGCCAAAGGCTACGCCATAAAACGAACGGAAGACCTTCTTCCTACACTGCAGCGCGCCCTGGTGGATAATACAGTCTCGGTTATCGCTTGCCCCGTGGACTATGCACAAAATAAGGTGCTGACCGATAAGCTTGGAGAACTCACGCGAGCGCTCTAGAGGGCGGCATATATTCGTGCATTTAGAGAAAATATGGATATTGCAAAAAAGGAAGGCTAACATGAAAAAGATAGTTCTATTGCCAATAACTACTCTTTTCAGTTTTCTTTTAGCAACTGAGTCCTCTGCACATTAGATGTGCAATCATCATGTCAGATTACGGTAAGTGGGGGCGTATTGCAATACGCCCCTACAGGTCTGTCTGCGTTCCTATTCCACAATTACTTCAAAATGAACTCTCCGGTTATCCTTCATACACTTACTGTTCTTATTTTTGGAAGTAGGCTCCTCAACACAGAGTGGCCTCGTCTTACCATAGCTGATCGTCGTCATCTTGTCGGCAGCGATACCCTGATTTGCAAGGTACTCCTTCACTGAATTAGCCCTTCGTTCGCCGAGTGCCATGTTGTAGTCTTCAGAACCATGCGCACAGGTATGTCCTTCGATCTGGACCTTTACACTCGGTTTTTCTTTCATTGTCTTTATGTCGCTGTCGAGAATACCCGTTGCGACTTTCGTAAGGGTCGCCTTATTAAAATCAAAATGTATGTCCTCAAGGGTTATCTTCACGGGCTCGACAACCGGAGCAGGCGGAGGCGGTGTAGACTCTGGTTTTGGCGCCGCTGGTGTTGGTACAGGCTCGGGCTTGGGTTCAGTTTTCACCTCGGCAACCCGTTTGGCCGGGCAAAGGGCCTTAATTTTGCCGATCGCTTCTTGAGCCATGTCTATCGCTTCCTGCGTATGGCATGCCATATAGACCTCATATGCCTTGTCCACCATATCTTTTGCAGCATTAAATTCTGTCGGACATTCTTTGTCCTTGCCCGCCGCGCGAGCTTCATCCAGGGCCCGGTCTGCATTGACTAATGCCGGGGGATAGTACAAATATCCGCCTCTGTTTGCGGGTCTTTTCTCCAAACCGGCACAACCCACCATCACACTCATGGAAAATATGGCAATTACGAATATGAGCACTCTCTTTGCTGTTATTGCGTGCATCTTTAATACCTCCTTCACGAAGTTTGTTGTTTCCACAGTCTCAACATGTCCTTAAAATTGTTTCTTCACTCACACCCCCTTAGCACCGGCTTTTCCTTTTTTGCTCCGGCGGGAACATAATATTATCCTCTCCGAAAGAGGCCTACCACCAGCACAATGACTGCCACGACGAGCAAGATATGGATGAACCCGCCCATCGTGTAACTGCTTACCAACCCCAACAGCCAGAGTATTAGGAGTATCACAAAGATCGTC
>JBEKCV010000172.1:0-4437 GCA_050014695.1 Thermodesulfovibrionales bacterium | reverse complement strand
TTTACGCCATTTCTCAAAAAGCCCTTGCACCTCTTCCAGCGTATAACGCTTCTTGCCTTGTTCCATCGGTCGTCCTCCTTCGCGGTTTCTTACAACCGATGGTACCGGATTTCAACTCACCTTTTCACGCAGATTTACCGGAAACACACGATGCAAATAACCTTTTCCGCTCTATAAAAGCGTTCAATCCGGAACCAGACCTCCGTGCACCGTGTTTTTCCGGGTAGCCTGCTTGACACCTATGATTTTGTTTTGAACTAGGTGAAACGCTATACTGACAGGGTGGCAAGTGCTGCCTTATAATTCCAGGGCAGCCATTGTTCGGGATTCCGGGATACCTGACGATAATGTTTTTGCAATGCCACCAGATAATTGAAGGGATTAATCTTCTGCAGTTTGCAGGTGTGGATCAAGCTCATAAAGATATCTCCGACATGTGCGCCATGGAGGGTCCGATAGTACAAAGAATTCTTGCGATGCCGTATTGCCATCTTCAGCGCCCTTTCGCAAAGATTATTGTCCAAGGGGGCTCCTTCCACTCTCAGAAACAGGGTCAAAGGTTTCCAGTGTTTCAGCATATAGGAGATCGATTTTCCCAGTCCTGAGTTAGGTTCGACTTTCCGGCTCTCCATCTGATCGGTCATCCAGTGGTAGAGCTGTTCCATCAGAGGACCGCTTTCTGTTTGGTGATAGGTAAGTCGTTCCTGAGGCGTCATGTTTTTTTCTTTTGTCGTCTCGTCATTCTTATAGACAAGGGCAATCGTTTCTATGACGTATCGGCACTCCTCCGGAAAACTGTTTACCACATCTACGAAGTTTCTCCGTCCATGGGCCAAGCAGTTACCCAAGATGGTTACGAACTCTTTGGGTATATTCCGGGAAAGCGCATCACACATTTGAATAGGGGGACCGAGGTCCTGGTCTCTGAGGTTCAGCAGATCGGTCATGTTTTCGCCAGCGTGTTTCCGTCCGGTTCGGAACAACACGATCTTCCTTTCGCCCACCACCGATACTATCCCTGTAGTAAAGATCCCTTTTCTCTCATCCTGTTCTTTGCTCAGCAATTCGAGTATTTTCATTGGCGTATCGTCATTGTACATGATGGTGCCGCGGGCAGCTTGCCTTACGAGTTCGTCATAAGCAGGACATGCTCGTCTGGCACTTTTTTCAGAGATCTCCCACTGCGTCGAGGCTGGCAACGGACACCCCAAGCTCTCCTGGAGTTGGTCGAGCCGGTTCAATGGCATACCGCTTCCGTATCGCAGAAGAGGAACCATAGCGCCGACGCTCTCATCGTACTTTTCCGTCCCCGCCTCTTCAGGCACTTCTGCTGTGAAGATTTCTCCACAGAGATTGCAGCGCAGTTTCTCGAGCTCCCATATGGTTGCCTGTATAGGCGCTCCCCCGGTGAGTCTGACAATCGTTCCCGCCGTCCATGGATATACCTTGCCCCTGGTGCATAACGGACAAACCTCTCCCGGTTTTAATTCCGTATAAGGGACAGTAATTCTCTCTGCTGTGCTATATGCTGAAGTGCCATTTCTTCCGTGCCCTTTGGGTTTTTCATCAGTGTTCTCGTTCGTGTCGCTGTTTTTGGAGGTTTTGTCGGCTTCTTCTGTCGTAGTTTCCTCGTGCGGCCCCAATACGTTTTCTGCCTTTTCCGTCTTCACCCCGAAGATCATCCTCAGCAGTTTGTTGATTGTACCATTCTTGTCCTGCACCGCCTGGTTTAATGCCAGAAAGGTCTCGATGATTGCCTTGATTGTCTCATGATCTTCGGCGGTCAACGTCCCGGTATCGAGCCGATGCATCAGCCCTTCCAGTTGCTCAGGCGTAAGCTCTATTTTCTGTGGTTCTTTCATCCTTCGATGAGGCGTCTCCGAAAGTCCTTCCTCAGCGGATACAGCCATACGGCTTTCACCGGCAATTTGCACTCGTTATACACATCCAGTTTCCCCCGGCCTTTGGTATCCCCGACATGGATCCAGTTGGTAGCCTTGTAACAGGTCCCCTGGAACCGTTCCTTCTCCACAAAGGTCTCCAGCAACACCGGGGCATAGTTATACCTCTGCTGCCAGTCCCCTACGATCCGCTTGCTCGCCAGTGAGAGGATCCTCGACGCTAAATTCTTCGATACGACCCAAGGTAATACAAGAAAACGACAGTTATTGACGATCAGATGGAGGTTCCTTTTTCTCGTCTCGGCATCCCAGCCAATATAAGTATCGCGAGGCGCTGTCTTCCATGCTGCCGCACTAAATCCCAATAATGCCAGCACCTGATCGTCAGCCTTTACAAAGTAACGGAGCTGAGCACCCGACAATGGCGTATATCCCAGATAGTGATACCGGTCGATGTATTCGTTCCATAAAGCGCTGTCATCTTTCCCTACGAGCTCAACTTGCAACTCATATGCTCCGGCCTTCTTCCGGATCTCAGGCTGCGGCTCGGCGAACAATGTCCTTTTCGGGATGGGTTTACAGGGAACTCTTCGAGGGGCTGGCAGACGAATAAGTCCGTCTTTTTGCATCCTCAGAAATGCCACCCGACAGCTCATCTCCTTGAGCCCTCCGTCGGGCTTTCGCCAGTTCATTTCTTCGCAGAATCTTTGGGAGAGTTTTTGTCGATTGATGCCGGCAGTGTTGGCGATGAGATGCTGTATCAGCTGTATCTCTTCATCAGGAAACTCGCGGCCACAATATCTCATACCGCATAGTATACAGAAAGGGAATTGTCGTGTCCAGTAAAAAATTACGACGCTACAGAGATCTTCTTCCAGTCAGAGGAGACAGCGGTCTTGTCGGGGTTGCCGTTCCACAGAAGCGTCTGCAATTGATGCGCCATCAACTGCCGTGACACCTCTCCCTCCGGCCACCATTGAAACGTCCCCTTTGATAATCGCTTCTGACATAGCCAGTAGCCCTGGCCGTCGTATTGCAACAATTTAATCGATGTCCTTCTCCGATTACAAAACACGAAAAGATACCCATTGAAAGGGTCCGCCCTTAAAATCCTCCTGCATACTCCAGCGAGTCCATCGATCCCCTTCCGAAAATCCACTGCCTGAATCGCCACAAAAATCCTCATCTGAGGCGTTATCTGTATCATGCCTCACCCCAAAATGCCTTGCTCAGTCCCACCATATCCGGGCAATTGCCTTTGCAGCATATCTTCATCTTCGCACCGTCGGGCTTCTCCATCTCAATCAGGCATTCGGAGACACCCTGCGGCGCTATCATATCCATCTCAATAAAGCTCAAAGAAGCTGCGCCTTCAGCAGCGTCATCGGCTTTTTTCATCTGCCTTTTCAGTTCCTTGAAATTTAAATGCAGATACTTCGCTATCGTGTAAATCGAGTATTCTTTCGTCAGGGATGTGGCTGCTTTCCACAGCTCGGCGGGTATCGGACCACGGCGTTTCCTCTGTTTACGCCATTTCTCAAAAAGCCCTTGCACCTCTTCCAGCGTATAACGCTTCTTGCCTTGTTCCATCGGTCGTCCTCCTTCGCGGTTTCTTACAACCGATGGTACCGGATTTCAACTCATCTTTTCACGCAGATTTACCGGAAACACACAACAGGTTGAGCTGAGCCGCCCGGAAGATTGTGAAGAAAAGTATGGGTATTGTAAAGGACGAGAATTATCCCATCAAGGAGTAATTGGTACCTATGAGGGATATTTTCGGTGAGATTATTGAAGCTGGTGAGAGAATATCAGTTCTGAGGACATCGAGAATGGAACCTGTTTGCCGAAAAACAGGATGAAGCGACAGACCTCTCCGGTGACTTGTTCCAAAGCCCTTTTGATCCTTCGGTTTCGGAACGACGAGGTCCCCGGTCATGACGAGTCCTTGTAACCGATATAGGAGTAACTATATGCCCTCCGTGAGGGATAGGGCATTTCCATTACGGTGATCATGGTGCCTTCCTTGCAGCAGGGGCATCTGGTAATATCTATGCCCGTAAGCTCGATCATGAGTTCGGGTGCGGTTTTCTTTTCCCGTTCGGGATGTTGAGTGGTGTCGCCTATCAGTTCTCTGCAGAGTTGGATATTCTCTTTCTTGTTCTTGTTGGCCAGAAAACCGAAATGACGTATCTTCGTAAAACCGATTGGAAGCACATGAACAAGAAACCTCTTGATGAATTCTCCTGAGTCCACCGTTGTCAATTTGAGGGCATTGTTGTCTTTTCTGTCTCTGTAGCTGAAGGTGACCATACCGTTCTGAACATCCACTATGCGGTTATTCGATATGGCCACCCTGTGTGTATATCTGCCAATGTAGTCAAGGACCTGTTGAGGTCCTGCAAAGGGTTTTTTGGAAAACACCACCCAGTCCTTTGCCCTGAGGTCTCCTATCAGCGCTGAAAATCCCTCATGAGTTGCATACTTTGCAAGGGTTCCCGATAAATTCAGTTCACCCTTTGCATAGGCCTTCTCG
>JBEKCV010000171.1:0-4500 GCA_050014695.1 Thermodesulfovibrionales bacterium | reverse complement strand
GAACAGGAATGAGCACATGCCCAGGAGTTTTGAAGGAGGTCAGATGGAAAGTTATCGGGTGAGTATTATGTTGTGTGGGGGCACGGGTTGCACAGCCGCGGGCAGCCTAAAGGTCAAGCAGGCCCTCAAGGAAGAAATCAAAAGTAAGGGTCTTTCGGGCGAGATAAATGTTCTGTTGACCGCCTGTAACGGCTTCTGCGCCCATGGCCCGATCATGATTGTCTATCCCGACAAGGTTTTTTACCAGAAGGTCTCGACGGCGGACGTGCCCCTTATTGTTGAGGAACATCTCATCAAGGGAAGGCCGGTTGAGCGCCTCATGTACAAGGAACCCATTAAGAAGCTGCCCTTGCCGGTGATCCAGGATATTCCTTTTTTTAATCTCCAGGTCCTGAGGGCCCTGCGGAATAAGGGGATGATCGATCCGGAGAAGATTGAAGAATATATCGCCCGTGACGGCTATCAGGCCGCTGCAAAGGCGTTAACAGCAATGACGCCAGAACAGATCATACACGAGATTAAGATGTCCGGGCTTCGCGGCAGGGGGGGCGCCGGAATCCCGACGGGGATCAAGTGGGAAATCTGTGCTAAGACCGATTCGGATTCGAAATATATTATCTGCAACAGGAGCACCATAGAGGTTGAACCCCATGTCGTTATTGAAGGGATGATAATCGGGGCTAAGGCCATAGGTGCCCATAAAGGATATATCTATGTAAGAACAGGATATCCCATTTTCATCCATAGGCTGAATCTGGCCTTAAGTCAGGCGAGAGAATATGGTCTCTTGGGCGACAATATACTCGGGGCAGGGTTTGATTTTGATATCGAACTATCCAAGAGTGCTGACGAATTTGTATGCGGTGAAGAGACCGCGCTCCTCATGTCGATAGAGAGCAAACGCGGTATGCCGAACCCGAGGCCTCCCTTTCCTGTGGAAAAGGGGCTTTGGGACGAACCTACGGTGATCAATACAGTGGAGACATTTGCAAACATACCACAGATCATTCTGCACGGAGCGGAATGGTACAGGAGTGTCGGCACGGAAAAATCCCCTGGCACGAAGATATTCACCTTGAGCGGTCCGCTGAATAATACCGGCCTTATCGAAGTGCCGATGGGAATCAGCCTCCATTCGATCATAAACGATGTCGGCGGAGGGATAGAGAAGGGCAGAAAACTGAAAGCAGTTCAGGTCGGCGGCTCTACCGGAGGTTTCATCCCGGAACACCTCCTCGACGTACCGGTGACCTATGAAGAGATCACCAAATTGGGAGCCATTGTCGGTTCGGGCGGGATCGCCGTTATGAGCGACCTTAACTGTATGGTAAACGCTGCAAAATTTGTCTTTGAATTCGCCTCTGATGAATCCTGCGGAAAGTGTCCACCCTGCAGATTGGGCACAACGGTATTGCTTGACAAGTTGAAAAATATAGCGGAAGGGCGCGGAGAAGAGAGTGATATAGAACTTATGGAAGATCTCGCGCTCGAGGTCAAAGAGACGTCCCTGTGTGGACTGGGACAGACGGCGATGAATCCCGTGCTTTCGAGCATCCGGTATTTCAGGGAGGAATATGATTCTCATATCAAGGAAAAATGGTGTAAGGCAGGGGTATGCAGGGATCTCTGCACCTTTTATATCGAAGGAGAAAAATGCAAGGGGTGCGGCGCCTGCGCGAGGCTCTGTCCCCGCAAGGCGATTTCCGGAGAGAAGAAGCAGCCCCACCAGATCGATCAGGCGCTCTGCATACAGTGCCGCTCCTGCTATGAAACCTGCAAGTTCGGCTCGATTCAGATCGGTCCGAGGAGCCTGAGGGAAGAACTTCTTTGCGTTCAGACTGAAGCGGCTGGAAGGGAGGAATAGAGAACTTATGGAACTGACCATAAACGGAAAAAGCATAAAGGCCGAAAGTGGTACCACTATCCTGCAGGCCGCTCTGAAGAACGGTATTTATATCCCGAGCCTCTGTTATGACAAGAGGCTCAAGCCTTTCGGGGGCTGCAGGCTCTGTGTCGTGGAGGTGGAGGGAGAGAGAAAGCTCCTTGCCTCCTGTGCCACACCGGTGAGAGAGGGCATGACGGTCCATACGGAAACACCGAAGCTCGCAAAAGCCAGAAAAACGGTTCTTGAACTCCTTTTGATCCACCATCCGCTCGATTGTCCCATCTGCGACAAGGCGGGAGAGTGTACCCTTCAGGATCTGGCGTTTCAATACGGTCCTTCCCAGAACAGGTTCGTTGCCGAGAGAAAGAACGAACCGGAGCGGACGGACGCGCCTATTATTGAGCGCAATCCGAACCGCTGTATCCTCTGCGGAAAATGCGTGCGGCTCTGTTACGAGCACCAGGGGGTCGGAGCGATCAGTTTTATCAAGAGGGGATTCAGCATGAAGATAAGCCCCCCTTTTGAAGAAACGCTCGACTGCGAGTTCTGCGGACAGTGTATCGATACCTGTCCCGTAGGGGCGCTCGGCAGCAAGCCTTACCGGCACCAGTCGAGGGCATGGTATGTTGATGAACATGAAATGATCTGTCCCTATTGCGGATGCGGATGCACAACAAATCTGAGCATCCGGGAAGGGAGGATAATACGGGCGAGAGGAAAAGAGGGGGTGGGGATAAACAGCGGGGACCTCTGCAGCAGGGGGAGGTTCGGGTTCGACTACATCTATTCAGAAAACAGGGTGACAGCACCACTGATTAAGAAAGGCGGGACCCTGACAGCGGTTTCGTGGACAGAAGCCCTTGAATATACCATGGAGAGACTTCAGGCCATAAAGGGAAAATACGGCCCTGCGGCTGTATGCGCCATCGGCTCCCAGAGGTGTTCGATGGAAGACAACTATATGTTTCAGAAGTTTGTGCGCGAGGTTATCGGCACCGACAATATAGACTCGGCTGCGCGGTTCGGGTATGCAAAGGCCCAGGAGGCGACGATACGCGCTTTCGGAATCGATACGGTACCGGTTGTTTGGGATGCGCCGTTGCACGCCGATTTCATCCTGGTTGTGGAATCAGATATAACCTCGACCCTTCCTGTCTGGGGGCTGAATTTTATCCTTGCCAAATATTACGGTAAAAAACTTGTTGTCGCAGACTCGAAGGAGACGAAACTCGCACGCAACAGCAAGCAGTGGCTGAGACTGAAACCGGGAACCGGGGTTGCCCTTCTGAACGGCGTAATGAAAGTAATTATCGACGAAGGGCTTTATGCTACGGCCAAGGCAGCGGTATTGCAGAATTTTCATGACTTTGTGAGCAGTCTTTTCCCGTACACCCCGTCAGCGGTCTCCAGGATGACAGGCCTGTCCGAGGATGAGATTGTGAAACTCGCGCGTTCCTATGCTGCCTCGAAAAAAAGGCTTCTTGCTCTCACCTCGAATGCTTCTGAAAATACGACGAGTCTGGATACCCTCCTTGCCGCGGCGAATCTCGTCCTCCTCATGGGTGATGCACCGGAGACACTGCAGATACCCGCCGAGTTCTCGAATACCCTCGGCATGTGGATGATGGGCATCAGGCCGCTGAAAGGGGGGAAAGATGTCTATGAAATGTTTTACAAACCCAATGAAACCAAGGCGCTCTATGTCATGGGAGAGAATCCGCTCGTGAGCTTTCCGGATACGCTGACAGTGGAAAAAAGACTGAAGGGATTGGAACTGCTCATTGTTCAGGATATATTTCTCACGGAGACCGCAAAACTTGCTGATGTTGTACTTCCCGCAAGCAGCTGGGCAGAAAAAGACGGTACATTCATGTCTGCTACGGGGGCTGTCCAGAAAATAACGAAAATCGTATCCGAGACGGGAGAGTCCATTCCTGACTGGATGATATTCAGGAACCTGGCGAGAATAGAGAACAAGGACTTGGGGAAGGGGATCGATGAGATCAGACGGCAAATGACCGCCTGTCTGCCCGAAAACGGGAGAAAAGGGCTGAAGCTTGCTTTTAATCCTATAGCGTTTGAAACGCAGGAGAAGACAAGCGATGAGTATCCGCTTTTTTTAGTGACGGCCAACCTCCTTCAGCATTCCGGGGCCTTGTCTGTACTTTCGAAGAATCTCGGCTCGGTGGCATCTCATGCTTGCCTTCAGATAAACTCAGGTGATGCGAAGAAGTATCATGTCACGCATGACGACTTTGTAAGGGTGAAATCAAGAAGGGGAGAAGTGTATCTGAAAGCACTCGTGACGGACGAAATCCCGGAGGGGACAGTATTCGCCCCGGTCCATTTTGCCCACGCAAAGGTTAATGTGCTGACCTATCCTTCGGTGAACGGGGGAGCGCCTCTTGCGGCGGTAAGGGTCGAAGCGGCTATGTGATAAGTGCCTGGCGATGGCCGGCACCTGTCTCGACGGGGAAAAGTGCATAACGGATTCAAGGAGGATAGAGGATGACGGGGAAGATACTGATGGTGGATGATGAGGAGATAGTGCTGAAGAGCTGTGAGCGGATCCTGCGGCCTGAGGGCTATGAGGTGAAGGGGGTGACATCGGGGAG
>JBEKCV010000170.1:0-4717 GCA_050014695.1 Thermodesulfovibrionales bacterium | reverse complement strand
CACGCGCCACCTTCGCTACGCTCAGCTGAAGGCGTTCTTCAATTACGTCATTGAGGCGTGTGATCTGAACATCAAGAACCCCTGCAATGCCGGCGTGCTCTTCAAGACATTCAAGAACGTTTGTCACCGTCCGAGGAAGATCTTGGACAAGGAAACAGTGGACGAGATCATCTTCAACTCACGAAGCGTTAGAGATCGGCTTATACTGGAGCTTCAGGCCCGTTGCGGACTGAGAATCGGGGAAGTCTTAAACCTCCGCGCATCAGATGTCTCTGGCAGGAAACTCATGATCCAAGAGCCCAAGTCGGGCAGGGATGCCGAAGTCGCCTTTATGCCGGAACACATTGCTACTAGGCTGACTGAATATATTCAGACCGAGCAGATGTCGCCTGAGGACAGAGTGTTTCCTCTCTATTATACCGCGGTCAGGAATCTGGTAGCCGGATTGGGAAGAAAACTGAATGTCAAGATATCGCCTCACGATCTGCGCAGGCATTCAGCGACCTATGCCAGCAGAAATGGAGTACCTTTGGAGATCATCTCCAAGGTGATCCTGAGGCATCAGGATCTGAAGACAACTCAAATCTACCTGGGGAAGATCAGCGACACCGAAGCCATAAGGTGGATGGATATTCTGCACGGCAGATAGAAACTCGGGCTGACCATTGATTGCCGGGGTCTGCATTTGGGACTATTCGCACGAGGAGTACACCGACAACTCGACACAATTCGAATTGTTGTAACACCCACCCATTTGATATGTATTAACCTTGTCAAGAGGCAAACAACTCCGATCGAGTTTTTTTCTTCTCTCCTCACTTTGAGCTGCCGACGATCTTACCATTACCGACATTTCTTTGAATTCGGTAGCAGCTTCATGCTTCACTGCACCAAACACCCATCAGGATCAAGGCACATAAGAAGAAAATAATCCGTTGTCTGAAAGGGCGGAGAGACCTTGCTTCAGTCTCGGAGCCCTGCAAGACAACACTGATGTACTTTGTTCTTATCAGCCCCTGGCATTCATATGCCCCAGAAAACCTTCGGTTCCGTTCCGGGTCCATTTGTTATTACAGTTATCATGGTTCTTACACCAGTCCGTTGTTGGCTCTCGGCCCAGGCAGTAAAGACGCCAGTAACCCCTATGTTGCTGTGTGCGGCGGATTACCAATCAGTGAAAGTGGTTTATAACCAGTTGCAAACCTGGTTCACCGCCGCACACAGTTCTTCATCCAAATGTTTTCTCAGCCATGAAGGGAACCCCGTCTCTCATGATGTAATATGCCGCTCTGGATAGCTTGTGTGCCAGCGCACTGTGCGCTATCGGATCGTTCGTTTTCCTCCTCTTGCGATCAAAATATGCCCTCGCATCATCGTCAAACCGGCGTGCGAATTGCGCTGCCTCGGAATACGCCCATGCGAGATACTTATTGCCGCTCTTCTTGTTGCCCGTCCCCTTCTTCTTCTCGTTGCTCTTCCATATAGAGGGCACTTTCCTACAGTACGATGCGTAGTTACCCACCTTCTCGAAACGCCCAATCGGTCCGGTCTCCAACATCATCGTTAGCCCTAGTACCTTTCCCACTCCCGGCATGCTTAAAAGGTAATCGTATGGTTTCCTGAGATCCATCTTTTTTTCCACAGCCCCCTCGATCGCCTTAATCTGCCTCGTGAGAGAGTCAATGACATCCTTGCTCACCTTGCCAGCAAGCGCAAGATCATCGTTCTCCGCAAGCAATGGTGTCACCCGATCCTCCGCCAGCACCTTGATATCACTCGCCTTCATCTTGCCGCCCAGGCTTCTGCTCATGATGTTCTGCAGGCTGACAATGAGCGACGTCCGCAGCTTCACCAGATGGCTTCTCTTCCTCAGAAGATCCCGTATCGGTCGATCCTCTTTCGGATAGATATATCCTTCCGGCAGTATTCCCAATCGGAGCATTTCAGCAAGCCAGAATGCATCATCCTCGTCATCGGCATACTTCAATCCCGAGTACTTCTGTATCTTCGAGGGATTGGCTAAGTGAACCTTGTATCCCTCCTCCATGAGGTGATCTACCGCCCAATACCAGTTAAAGGTAGACTCCACAACGATCCCCGCAATGTCACTCTTGAAGGGATTCAGCACCTTCACCATGAGTCCCTCATCATTCTGCAGCTTTCGCTTAAACACTCTCTTCCCATTCTCGTCGATGATCCCCAAATATGAGTTACTTGAATGGAGATCAAAAGCACTGTACAATCTCATAAGGCACCTCCTTAAAGATAAGATTGAATCTCTTACTTCGAGCATACCGCAAAACGGTACGCCCGTGGAGGTGTCCTCTATATGATTATCAGTGAAGATTTACGGGAGAAATCCGCTCAACGCTGGGCATGAGGCGCCGGGCTTGCTCAAACGACTGATTGAAAACGCACCACGGCTATTTCCGGTCGGACTCGATACCTTCGTTGTAGTTGTCCTTTTTCTTAATCCTGCTGTATACCATTTGCATCCGCTTTCATTCTGTTTCTGATAAGCTCGAAAAAATGTTTTTCGTCAGCATCCATTTGCACGTAATATGATTCTGCGCGATTCAGATATTTGCAGCCCTCATCGCCCTTGTTTGTCATGAAGTATCCGTATGCAAGAAATATAAAGTTGGTGGCGTTATTTGTCCTGGTATCGATCTCCTTCCTTATATTGGTGATCCGCGAAAGCAATTCTATTCCTTCGTTGAATCTGCCAAGAGCGATTAGAACGGAGCCGCGTGTTCCTATTATCGCATTGACTTTAGAATTCAGTTCAAAGGCCTTTTTCGAAAAGTCATCGGCCTTTTCTATTGCTTCATCGGTGTAATACAATAAATTGATCCAAGCCAGGTTGTTATAGATCAAACAACTAACTTTGTCGATGCCGGCTTCCCGGCTCAACTGCAATAACATAGTTTCCGCTTTCTCAAGGTTAAAAAGTTTCAATAAGGCAACTGACAGATTCAGGCGGAGTATCGGGAGAGAAGGACATTCTTCAATGCATTTTTCATAAGCAGTCGCAGCCGCTCGATACTCCTTTTTTGCGAAGAGTTCATTGGCTTTGAAGATCCTATCTGCAAATAAGAGTTCATGAATATCCTGCTCCTTGAGAAAAGGCGCCTTCAGCAGTCTTAAACCGTCATTGGGCATTCTTATCCCGCACACGTTGATATGTCTCGGAAATAGATTCGTCGCTATCAATAATAAGTTGGAAATTACAAACATAGTGGTAACGCTTGTGCCGTTGGCATAGAGGTAAGTCCAGTCTTTAGTTCCAAGCAAAACAGCACAGGAGGCAATTAATAATGACTGTAAAAGGACACCGCCTGCGATAAAGAAGGCAAAACGCAGTTTGAGGAGTTTTCTTTCAATGCTCCCCATAATTGTGAAGCCTCCGACGAAGTTGTTCGTAATAACTAAAGGGATACCAAAAAGCGTCTTTCGCGACAACTCTTTGCCGTTGCCGATAATAACTCCGTTCACACCGATGCCTACTAACTTTGCTGCGATAACATGCCCGAATTCATGGATATAAATGTCCAAATAAATAAAGGCGATCAGCACAAGCAAGTTTACTACAAAGAAATGTGGTGATATTTTATTGTTGTATGCTACAAGAAGGCCAAAAAGGAACAGTATGATTGTTGGGACTGGCCTAATAAAGCGCATCATATATCTCTCCGTTGGTAAAGACAACAATGTGAAAAAAGCGCACTAATTCAGCGTCCGTTGGATTTGCTGGTTATTTGCTTTCACTTTCATCCTGTTCCTTTCAAGATGGACTGTCAGATATGTGAGAAAAAGAATCAATGATAAGACCAAGCCGCCACCTATGAGTAATAATTCCTTCTTCGTTAAATCTCTGCCGTATCCTCTTCCATATTTGATATCAGAAGACTTACCTGTGTATCGAACCTTCCAATCATTTAGCATTTTCGCTAGATCTCCTGCAGGAATTTCATAATTTTTCGCAAAGATACCAACATCGTAGCCTGATAAGACTCTAGTTAAATTGTTAACGAAACTACGCGAAGATGACAATTTCTTAACATTCCAATAAACAATCTTTTTGGCTAATAGGCCTGCGCCAGTGATTCCAAATTGCTCAACTTCATGCCAGGGGTATAGGGTGTTGCCTTTGGTAAGGCCTATTGGCGTGAGTTTCAAGATACCATCCCGTTGATGTTTTTTTTCTATATATACAAAACTACCCACAAACAAAACCCAAGTAACAAGGTATGAAGCACATCTAATCCAGTAAAGCGAGTTGCTGGAGTGCTGTGATGTCATTGAGGCTAGTCCGAAACGAAGGTATGCATCAACGGAAAGCACAATAATCGCACAAATCATAATCAGAGGATTCCGTTTCTTGGGTTTTAAAATAACTATATCATCTGCAGAGTTCATCATAGACGCAAATTCTTTGAAAATGCGGTGCAAGAAGAATCACGGCTGATGAATGTTTCTCTGAAATTCACTTCGAGAAGTTTCTTTTTTTTCATATCACCCCTTGGACACACACTCACATTTCACTATATATACTCTTATCGGCGCAAACAGAAGAAACTTTATGGACTCCCCTCTGTGTCAATGTAAGTGAGACACTCCCCTTGTGTTAAATTAGAGTAGATTAGAGGGTGGGGAAAGAGAGCAATCGATGATAGCAGCAAGAAAGAAGGAAACAGTACAGTACATAGGCATCACA
>JBEKCV010000169.1:0-4797 GCA_050014695.1 Thermodesulfovibrionales bacterium | reverse complement strand
GCCATCGGCAGAAACCGCTCCGACAACAAAGAGGAGTGGCAGGCCATCTCGTACCGGTTTGTGAAGGATGAGAAAGGCTGGCGAGTGTTTGTTTCGGTTACTTTGCCTGTAGGGAAAAGCATCTCAGACAGAAGGCTCTGGGTAATCGGTGTGGACATCAATGCAGATCACCTGGCTGTTACCGGGACAGACCGCTTTGACAATCTCATAGAGTTCCGGACGATCCCTTGCTGCACTTACGGCAAGTCCTCTGCTCAGAGCAAAGCCATTGTCAGTGAAGCGGTGAAGACACTGATCACCCTGGCCTCTGACCGAAGGAAGCCCCTGGTCAGGGATCAGGGCAGGAAGACGGCTGTGCGCACTTTCGTGCACAGTTGGAATAGCAGAATACCGAATCCCTCTTACGAGGTATTGAAGAGAAAAAGATAAATTTGTGGAGTAGAGGAGGAACAGTGAAGGCCAATGTTCTGATTGTCATGATAATCCTTATAGGTATTGTGTCAATAGTGTCGAAAACCTCATTTGCTCTTTCAACTGATGAGCTGGTGAAGCTTAAGAAGGCGGGCATCCCTGAGGATATTATTCTTTTCATGAACGACGCCGACTATAAGGACGTTGAGAAGGTTTTACAGCTCAAGAAGGCGGGCTTTAAGGATGATGCAATCTTATCGATCATCAAGAAAGATTTGAATGGGAAACCATCAACCGAAAGCTTGAAAAAGGAAACGGAGACTGATGCTTCCGCGCAGAGTGTCGAGGCCGAGACAACTGCTAAGATTAAGATACTCTGGTATATGGCATACAGCGCAAACCCGGCCTTGCTGAGCAGTCAGGCGATAGACAATGCAAGCATTTCTGTTGTAAGCCCCGGGAGGATCAAATTTGAATGGAGGAATAAGGGAGCCTTTAGTCTATTTATGAAAGATCCGTTTAATAGTCCATTCTACTGGGATATCAACAAAGATGATACCGTGGGGCCAGGCAAGAACAGTTATCCTTATATGTTACGGTCCGGGGTGCACCATAAAGGAAAGCCCGAAACAGACGATTCCCATTTCTGGGTGATTTATTTGAATCCGGCAGATTCAAGGATTCTGGATTATATAAGGGAAAACCTTTCAGGCAACTAATGCCCCTGTATAGCATATTCACGAACTCCAGGAATTCGGAGCGAACTACCATATTTATGTTACTTACAATTTTCCAGAAACCTCTTCGTTCTCTTGAAGATGAGTAGTTAGTCTCTAATCTGGTTATCAAAATAAAATGTCAGACGATTCCTGTCGTCATTAAGCAACTCTCCATATCTGTCCTCACGAATTCCGCAGCTAAACCAGTGAGTTATTTCTTGTTCAGGGTCTAATTGTATAAGGTTCCCTTCTTTGTCTTTCCACGCCCTTTCGCCTTTTATGACGTAAGAGACTCTCCCCTGAGTGTTATAAAAAATATATTCGTCAGTTTCTTCTGTATTCACCTTGTCTATCTTCAGATTAGTCACAATAACGTCAATATATATATCATGATCGTGGTATGTTTTCTTTAACGTTTGGACGACCGTATTCCTTATGAACCCTTCCATGCGCTCGCGCTTCTGTTTTGGAATTGGCTCTGAACCATTTGAAAAACAACAACCTGACAGGACAAAAACTACCAACACCGTTACATGTGATATTTTTCGCATCAGATATATAATAACATCTCTATCTTCTGTGATAGTAAGTCCGCGAAGGGCTTTGAAAAAAACGTGTCTCGATGAGACAGCAGGAATGAACAGAATTATATCCCTGAGGTAGAGGATATCCTGCACAGGTGTGGCAAGCAGAATCCGAGAGTTTGGAAACTATCTCACTGAGTCTTTAGAATAACTGTAAATCATTAAGTCTATCCCGGCCTTTTTTATCATCCCATAAAGATCCTTGTAGTCCTCATCCTTTGTCTCGATAAAAGCTCTTGCGCCGAATTTCCTTAGTATTCCCTGTCCCACAGGGTCAGACGCCATCGTGGCGAAAACATTTTTAACCTTTTCCTTGATTTTAGGGTTTAGATCTTTACTCACCGCAAGCACATTATCGGGAACCGCAGGTGATTCGTCCAATATAATGAGAGCCTCTTTTACAGCTGCGTTTTCCAATACTAATTTATCGAATACATGGTTCTTTGCGCCTCCCATATCGGCTTGTTTGTTGAAAACAGCCATGACAGCGGCATCGTGACTTCCAACCCAGAAGATTTTGACGTCTTTATTGATATCGATGCCATGTTTCGTGAAGAAAAGTCTCTGGGCTAGATAACCCGACGTCGAAAGAGGATCTACCAGAGCAATCGTTTTGCCTTTCATGTCCCTGGGGCTCTTTATGCCGCTGTCTTTCCTCACAAAAGTGTAGCCAGTACACGTGGAGACCCCATCAAGTCTCACAGGCCTCGCTATGGGCTCTGCCTGAACATGAGCGCGTGTCATGCAGTATACGAAACTTCCCAAAAACCCACCTTCAATAAGCCCGTCTCGCATTTCCTCGTACGTCGCTCCATAATTGGGAAGGTATTTCATACCGACTTTTACTCCGACTTTCTTCTCCAGGTACTTGATAAGCGGAAAATATCGGTCAATCTGCGCCTTTCGATTCACTTCGGGGACAAGCCCAATGATCAGTTTTTCCTCAGCACTGAATGCAGCACGACTGCAAATGCATGACAGCGCAAGGCAAAGAATCACACCCGGAAAAAGCTTTTTCATGTTATCCTCCGCCAAAATCTATTTCGTTGCCATTCATATTCAATTTCTGGCGTGCGAGCCCTAACAGGTCTTACCGTTGAGAGACGGATGGAGAGCATCGGTTTCTCAACGCGTCTCTTAATAGAGTCCACCCTAGCCCTCTCTAATCCCGCGACATCCTTGACACTCCACGCTTTCCCTCTTTGTCCAAAGTCCCAGAGGAACCTCTCACCCATATTCAGATCTACCGACAATGTCGGAGTGAAATGCGTGATAAAAGTAAGGAAGCCTTTAATCCATGCTTGCATACCGTCTGTCATGTGAGCGTCATGGTGGGCCCTTCTTCCTGCCCACAACTCCTAACTCCACCCTGGCGTCCCGCCAAGGATGGAGAAAAGCAGCGCCGTTTTCATGTTCAAAAAACTCATTCTGCCTATGTTTTTTCATACAGGCACAAATGATCATCCGGCAAAGAATAGTCAGCACGGCAAAGAGCGTGGAAGTCCCATGCCGTCTTTCTCTAGACCTTAAACTTCTGAAGTTCCGAGGTAAGATTTGCCGCTTCTTCTTTTAGAGAGGTAATGACACCAGTCATCCCCTGAACCGAAAGTTTCAAATTATCGGTGATGCCGCCCATCCCTTGCATACACTGCATGAGTTCGAGACTCATCTGCTCTTGCTGCTTAGTGGACTGTGCTATTTCTCCCGACTGGTGTGCTACGTTTTCGGCGGCCTTGGAAATATGTTGGCTTTCTTCTCTCTGGGCGCTGGTTGCAGTTTTCACCTGGATGGAAAGTTCTTTCATGCGTTCGGTGGCCTCACGAATAAATCTGCTGCCTACATTCTGCTCCCGCAGAGCAATCGAAATATGTTCAGTCTGTTCTGACATTTCATGGACAGCATCAGTGATTTGTCGCACAGCCAGTAATTCCTCCGCCGTTGCCCTATGAATAGCCTTGGCCATATTCGTTGAAACCGTTGAACTCTGGATGATCTCAGTAAGTGCTTGGCCCATATCTCCCACCAGTGTGTAGCCAACCTGCACCGTACGGAGTCCTTCCGATGCTCTTTCAACGCTTGACTGCGTCATGCTCTGTACCGATGCTATAAGCGAAGCAATTTCCTTGGTGGCCGCTAATGTTTCATCGGCGAGGTTCTTGATCTCCTCTGCCACCACAGAAAAACCCCTGCCATGCTCGCCAGCCTGTGCAGCAAGAATGGCTGCGTTGAGGGCTAGAAGATTTGTTTGGTCAGCCACGTCATCAATTACGGTCACTATTGAACCTATCTCTTTGGACTTCTTCCCCAATATGCTTAAGGTCTCGGACAGTTCAGTGACACTCTTCCTTATATTCGCAATGCCTTGCATAGCTGCCTCTGCAGCAGACATGCCTTTCTGAGAGGCGTTTAGAGAGACTTTTTCAGCAAGGACCACAGCTTCGGTAGCGCTCTTTTCGATATCCTTAATCGTTGCGTCGACCTCAGCAACAGAGGAGGCGATGGATTCCGCAGATTTCGAATGTCTCTCGAGACTTTCGGCAATCTGCTTGACACTTCCGATCATCTGATCTATAGACAAAGCGGTATTGCGGGTTAATTCGTCCAAGACCTCGAGGCTGCTGGCAATTGTTCCTATGGAGGTCGACATTTGAATTATGGAGGACGATGCCCTCTCAGAAGTATCCGATAACCCTCCGGCTGAAGAGGAGACCTTCGATATTGATTCTTTCATGGCATTAAGGGACGTAGTGGCTTCCATTACGGCAGTCTTTTGCTGAGTGGTACCGGAAAAAACATTCTGGGAAGTCTCGACCACATCAGAGGTAAGACAGCGTCAATAACTAAAGGTAGCAACTAGGACAAGACCTTTGAGGGATGAATGGTGTAATTCCAGTCACCATGAAACGTGTTTCGTTTCAGGTTCAGTCGCTTAATTTCCTCATCCGTAACCTTCCTGCCGGTCGGGTATTTCCGTCGATCCAGACGGCAGGTCACTTGGAGACCTTTGGCGGTGGTCGTGCGAGAAATCAGATTTACGATCGTCTCATAATCCCGAAGCGGCTCACCGCGCCAATTCGAAGAGA
>JBEKCV010000168.1:0-4879 GCA_050014695.1 Thermodesulfovibrionales bacterium | reverse complement strand
AGCGGGCAAAAATAAAACCACTGTTCCAACAACTGAAGGCTGGACGCGATCAGCTCCGCGCTCTCCCAAAGGGTCAATTTGACGAGGCGAAAGTTCGCTCCATTGCCAAGGGGCAAGCGGATACGATAGCTGATATGATTGTGGCGAAAGAGCGCATGAAATCCAGGATGTATGCAGTCCTGACCCCGGAGCAGCGCACCAAAGTTGAGCAAATGCGTGAGAAATGGAAATCTCACCACGAGAAGGAACAGAAGCACAAGGACTAATCTTTGTGGGAGCCATGTGAGAACCCTTCACCTCTCCTCCTGTCTCACATGCTCCCGTTTCAGCGCAGATGAGAGTTTGCGCTTGATATAAGAGAGCTTCGGGATGTGCCCCGTTCCGAAGCTCCAGTTCAACTCTCTAACAACCCATCTGGGTCGGTCCAATGTACTCTTTTGGGATGGCCCTTTTTCCTGTAAACAATGTATCTAAGACCATATCTTTTTTCGAGCAGAATCCACCCGAAAATGCGGTTTGGATGCACAGCGCACAATGTGATGCTATATTCCGATTTAAGACAAAGGAGGTACCATGAAGCGTTGCGTTATTTGCTTACTCTTTCTGTGCTTATCTCTATGGGTAGGTTTTGCCGTAGCTCAAGGTCCCGAAAAGGAAACGACTGCCGTAGCAGCAGCTGAAAAATGGCTTTCAATGGTTGACTCAGGGAATTATGGGCAAAGCTGGAGAGAAGCGGCTGGATACTTCAGGAATGCAGTAACTGAAGAGCAGTGGGTCGAATCTCTAAAAGCAGTAAGGGATCCCTTGGGTAAGCTCATATTAAGAGAAGTCAAAAGAACGATATACGCGACGTCTTTGCCTGGCACTCCAGACGGCGAATATGTGGTCATCCAGTTTAAGACCTCCTTCGAAAACAAGAAGTCAACAATCGAGACTGTTACGCCGATGTTTGAAAAGGATGGTAGCTGGCGAGTGTCAGGCTACTACATCAAATAGATATCGCTTCTGCTCGCCAATAACTATTCAATGATTTCGAGAATGGCGCGTTTATATATCTTAATTGAAGCAGCGCTCAAAATTATGCGCATCGCATCGACGTTACGCCCCTGCTTTCCGATGACTTTTCCAATATCTGGTTTGGCTACCCGCAGTTCGATAATCGAGGTCGTCCCACCCTCAATCTCAGAAACTTTCACCTGCTCGGGATTGTCCACCAAAGCTCTCGCCATAGTCTCAATCAGTTCTTTCAGCATGATTTCCCTCTGCACGATACGCTACTGGTCCAGTTGAAATGCATTCAGCTTCCGCTCGTCTTGTCTGGCGCATTTGTGAATCGAGATTCCGTCAGTGTATGGTCTGTTTCGCCCCCACTTTGAGTAGGGCATTTTTCCAATTCTGACAGGCAGAAAAGGGAACAGCCGGTAGAAGTCTGCCTTCATATATATTGTGTTGGTAAATGGAAAATACACTCCTGACCTGATTTTCAAAAGGGGAAAATCGGCTATTTTGCTGCCATAAGATTCTCCTCACTTTTTAAGTGACCCTTTAAGCATCCACCCCGTAAAGCCAGGTCCCCCCACCTGGCTTGTCCTTTTTTGTCTCCTGTTTATGTGTTCCTTCAATGCTGTCCTATCCCTAATTACAAAACGTACCCATTGCAAGACCTTTCGTTCTGGCTTCCAGCCCTTGCCCGATTCACCACTTCACTCTGACACCAATCTGTTGAAAGAGTCGCCATCCGAACTCGAACCAGCATTGAGCGGAGGAACTATCAACTCGGGGATTTGGAATTCCACCCTGGAATTATTTTCGACCTGTGCTTGAATGAAAGAGGGTTGGGAATTAAATTACGGCTAGCGCCTTTGAGGGCAATTTACTGCTATTCAGTCCGCTGAGCTATTCCGGTTGTAATCTTCTCACGCTCAAAAAAGTCGAGGAGGAAAAATTATGAACCAGCAATTCAAAATGTTGAAGCCAATGCTCGACATGCAAAGGGCTTCTGCTGAGGGGATGCTCAACAGCCTGACTGTGCTGTGGGACCAAACGGCCATCTTTTTCGATGGGGCCACCTGGTTGCCGGAAGAGGGGAGGAAGCAGTTGAGGCAATGGGTAGACATAAACAAGAAAGCCTGTGAAGGTTTAAAGAGCGCCGTAGACGGCGGCTATTCCAGCCTGGAAAAGTTTTTCTCAGAGGCACGGCGACAGGAGAAAGCCGATGAGTCCACGAAAGCGGCTACTGAGATTGGTGCGGCCAGCAAACCGAAGCGGACGGGAATTCCGAAAAAGAAGTCGGTTTAATTTGCACCGATAGAGCCAAAGCCTTGGTGAAGGCATCGATGAGGTGTCATTGCCTTTCCTGCGGGCCGAGCTAAAATTGATGAACGTCCACAGATTTTCTTCTATGACACAGACCGGCTGTAACGCATCACCGTTCATTGTATCAGACAAAACTGTTGTAGCTCCTCGTCGGCTTCGATCACACCTTTGATCGAGTTCTTCCACTTGTGTTTTTGATTCCTATATGGGTGGGACCTGACGCCTAACATTTGCAAGGTCTACCATCTTACAGGATGGTATGTCAGTATTGCATCAGCTTTTCATCTGACCCGTTACTTTCGCATAATTTTCACCTTAGTCCCACACCAACATGATGCTACGGAACGTGGCCATCAACTGCGGGGAAAGTGGTACGTCCCGATACGCCAAGACGGGCCTCATTGACCTATCGCTTGCATCTTTGATAGCGAAATGGTATTGTTTTTGGGGTTTCAGGAGTGCAGCGGAGGTTTTTCAGGCAAAAATCGGCTCCCAACATACAGTTTGGATGTCGAGCGCAGAATTTGATGCATTATTCCGGATTTAGAATGCATTCTATAAAGGATATAAATTGTAATGAAAATTGCACTTGTTACACCCATGAACAGTTCCGATAATGGTAAGAGTTTTTATGATTGGAAATTCTATTCCAATTTTCTGTTCTCCAGGAAATACTTCTTATATCAATTGGCTATCCCCACCCTCGCCTCTTTAACCCCTCCACAGCATGAGATTAGGGTATTTGACGAGAATATAGAAGACATTGATTATTCATGGAAGCCTGATCTTGTAGGCATCACAGTCAGCAGGACTATGCATGCCGATAGGGCATATACAATTTCGGAAGAGTTTCGCAAAAGAGGAGTCAAGACTGTTCTGGGCGGTATTCACCCGTCTATGTGTCCGGAAGAAGCACAGCTGTACTGCGACTGCGTAGTGGTCGGAGAGGCTGACAATGTGTGGGCGACTCTCCTTGAGGATGCCGAAAATGGCTGTTTGAAGAGTCGCTATCAAGCTGACATGCTTGCCGATCTGCAATCTTCTCCTGCCATAACCAGAGCATCCCTTTCGAGAAAAAGATATCTGCAGGATATTGTACAGACCACAAAGGGGTGCCCTTTCCATTGTGAATTCTGCTCTGTGTACGCATTTGACGGGCAGGAGATCAGGCATAAGACCATAGATCAAGTCATAGCCGAGATCCTTGATATCTGTAGCTCCGTTTCTCACTACAAAAAGAGGAATGTCATATTTTTTGCCGACGACAATATCATTGCCGATAAAAAATACGCCAAGGAGCTATTCCTCTCCCTCAAGCCGCACAATATCAACTGGTCGTGCCAGGCCTCCATCAACATCTCCCAGGAGGATGAACTCCTGAGTCTTATGCGCGACAGCGGGTGCGGGGCTATTTTTGTCGGATTTGAATCGATATCAAAGAAGAACCTTGAGACCATGCACAAACCGATAAATCAGCGCTATGATTATGCCAAGGCAATAGAAAAGATACAGTCATATAAGATTCTGGTTCTAAGCTCCTTTATAGTGGGTTATGATTTTGATTCTGACTCGACCTTCGATGAATTAAAGGAGTTCATTCAAGAAACCAATCTCCTGATGCCGCTCATCAATATCCTCACGCCCTTCCCTGGAACAGAGCTTTTCAAACGCCTTGAAAAGGAACAGAAGATCCTTCACAAGGATTGGAGCAAATACGACACCAAACATGTCGTCTTCGAGCATCCCATGTTGTCTCAGAAGCAACTGACAGACGGATACAATAGTACCGTGAAATCAGCCTATTCATTTGATGCAGTTTGGAAAAAGTTGAATTATTACTGGGATATGGATTTCTGGAAACGTTCCAATGAGCTTGACCCGGTGAAATTTTCCTATCGCCTTATCTTTGCATTTCGGCTTTTTACCATGCTCTTTTCTCGCAACAGGGACCGTTCCAAGTTTATCTTGAAGATATTGACCAAGGTGTTCAGCAAACGGGTAAGGATATCGACCATCCTGACCATGATGGCCTACAATGATTTTGCGTGCAGCTTGCAGAGCGGGACCGGTCAAACATTTTCTTTTCATGAATCGACAGCAGCGAGAAAGCCGATGATTTCTCTGAGAGCTTCAAGCTCCACTGCAAACAAGAGGTCTTCGAAGGCTAAAGTCTAAGCAGACATCTCTCCTTGTGGCGTTACGAGGGGGCGCCGGTTACCTGATTAACATATTATATCATTGTCGTTATGCACCTCGGTCTGAACAGGGTTCTGTAAATTGGCATGGAAGGTTGAGATTGCGGTGTTCGCTTCCAGCTTCTTTTCTACTCTCTGACAGGGGTTTAAGGAATCTCAGGGCAAAATAGGCTAATAAGCTAAGTAATTCCAATGCTTACCAGTTTAATCTCTGTAAGACCCCGCTGGCGATTTTGTAGCCAAAAGCTTTGACTCATCTTTAACAGTATCAAAAAAGTTATTCTGCAAATTCAATAACATAGACTAGCACTTGACTTTCTTGGCACTACAAAACAGGGTTCTTTGAAAAATTCAGAGTTCACGAATGG
>JBEKCV010000167.1:0-5126 GCA_050014695.1 Thermodesulfovibrionales bacterium | reverse complement strand
CTCAGCTGCTTACAAAAAGTTCCCCCATTTTTTCAAAAACGAACCCCGACCACTTCAGAAAATCATTTTTTACAGTTACCTCAGATAGTTACGTCTTCTGACCTGGAAATCCTGGGGGAACTCCTGGGTATGGGTTGTAGCACGGTTGCCTCTTTGAAGGGGGTTCCGCCCATTTCGCCCCGCAGATCGAGCGTGCGGGGTCAAAAAAATTCCTTTTCCACAAACACCTGCCGCCATATTGACATTTCTCCAGAAACGAGATAGACTGATGTCAAATATTAATGGAGGAGGTTGCTTATGGGTAAAAGAATTGCTTTTCTCGTCTTTCTTTGTGTTTTCCTTCTTCCTTTATCTGCCCGTTCTGAGATTAGGGAAGGCATGTGGGAGGTAAGTCCATTCCTTGGCGGTATGTTTTACGACAAGGATGCGATGAACCTCAAAAATAGCCCGGTGCTCGGCGCACGGCTCGGTTATGACTTCACCCCGAGTATTGGTGTCGAGGGCTCAGTGGATTATATCAATAGCCGTGTCGAGAGCAGTTCAGAAACGTCAAACAGCAGGCCGCCGTTCACCAGTCCGGATACTAAGGTCGGTAATTGGCTCGTTCATGCCGATGCGGTCTATCACTTTATGCCCACCGAGAGGTGGAACCCGTTCATCTTCGCAGGCGTCGGAGATGCGCATTTTAACCCAAGCAACACCGAATATCTCGATAAGTTTTTGGTCGATGTCGGCGTCGGGGTTAAGTATTGGTTTACCGAGAGGACAGGAGTGAGGGTTGATGTAAGAGACGATATGATCTTCACCAAGACAGCCCACAACGTCGAATCCACCATTGGAATAATCTTTGCGTTTGGAGGCCCGGAAAAGCAAGCGCCTGCCCCGCCACCGCCGCCACCACCACCACCACCGCCACCACCGCCGGGAGCATGTAACTACACCTATTCTGACTGGGGAGCCTGCCAGCCGGATAACACACAAACGAGAACGGTCATATCAAGCAGCCCTCCAGGTTGTACCGGAACGCCGGTGACGTCGCAGCCATGCACTTATGTTCCGCCACCTCAGCCGAAAGCAGAGGAAAAGGTAATCGTCCTTGAGGACGTACACTTCGATTTCGACAAGGCGACCCTTACGAAGGAAGCGCAGGAGCTACTCAGGAAGGATCTGCAGGTTCTCAAAGAGAACCCCGGAGTTCACGTGCGCATAGAAGGACATACCTGTTCACATGGCTCTGACGACTATAACCTCAGACTCAGTGAGAGAAGGGCAAACGCAGTCAAGGAATTCCTTACTAAAGAAGGCATAGATTCTGAAAGGTTATCGACAATTGCCTATGGAAAGTCAAGGCCTCTCTGCGTCGACGAGCCTACTGCCAAAAATAAAAACGATAAGTGCATGCAGGAAAACAGGAGAGTTCATTTCGAAGTTGTCGTGCAGTAAACATGTCGGGTTACAGGGCCGGAGAGTTCTTCGCAAACTCATCCGGCCCTGTCCGTTATGCGAAATGGTAATGATGCCGTGAAACAGTATCTTTTCTCCGGCATCGCCTTTGTCGCGGTTGTCCTGGCGTCATGCAGTACACCGCAACAGATCGCTCCAGAGAAAGAAGTTGCAAGAGAATCTCTGAATACAACCCCGATTCCTCCGGCAGCCGTTTCTCCTCCTGCCGAGCCGCGGCGTGAGCGCCCTAGCCCCCTTCAGTGCACTGAGGACACACAGCTGAACTTCAACAAGAGCGGAATCGATGCCATTCCTTTCGTACGGGTCGCGTTCTTTGATGTGGATGGAGTCGGCCTGAAGGACATGATAGTCGGGAGCAAAGACGGATCCCTCCACCTCTACAAGCATTCAGAAGACCCCCGGGTCGACCACTGGCAGGTGAGAGAAGGCTATTTTAAAGGCATCAGCGCAGGCGCCTTTTCCTCCCCGGCAATGGCCGATATCGATGGCAACGGAAAGGCCGAAGTCGTCGTCGGAACAGGCGGGTTCTCTTCCGATTCGGGAAAAATCCTGTTTTTCAAAAATGTCGGATCGAGAAACTCACCGGTATGGCGGAAAATCGAGGGCATCGATTTAAAGATCGGCAATGATGCATCTGTCTGTCTTGTGGATTATCATTTTGACGGGAAACCCGACATCATTGCAGGAAATTCAGCAGGGAAACTGTTCTTTTTCAGAAACGTATCAAAAAAGGGGAAGATCCGATTCGTTCAGGAAAAACTTCTTCAGAGGTCTTTCGGCATGTACGCTGTCCCGGCGGCGGTAAAGATTAACGACAGGGTCTTTGTGATGGTCGGTAATGCCGAGGGCCACCTCTCGCTCTTTGAACTGAAGAAAAATGGTACAGGGATTTCTATAAAAGAAACGAAGATTAAACTTTTCGCAGGCAGGTTTGCCTCCCCCTTCTTTGCGGACCTCCTCGAAAAGGACCGCTTCGATCTCGTCCTGGCAGACAGTGATGGATCGTTCTCCTATTTTGAGAACAGAAACCACGACTTCACGATATTAGAGAGGAATCAGGAGATATTCAATAACAGGATTTTTGCCGGTCCTGCGTGTGCGCCCACGGTCTGTCCTCTCGGTGACCGGACAGTTCTTGTGGTCGGCAACATGGACGGAACACTGAAGCTCTATGAGTACCAGGACGCCGGAGAAGGACTGCCGTGGGTCGAAAAAAAAGATTATCTGAAGGGGATCAAGGTTTCCGGTTTTTCGAGGGGTATCATGACCCGCTGGGGAGAACGCGAGATACTGATCGTAGGGCAGAGCAACGGAGATCTCAGAGCCTTTATGAACTCTGGGTCGGATGCAATGCCTCGGTGGTATGAAGAAAAGAGATTCTTCAAAGACATCCGCATAAAAGAGCATACCACACCGGCTGTCTTTGATCTGGCACGTGATGGAAGATGGGAACTCATCACCGGTGCCGCAGACGGAAAGATTTACGCGTACCGTGTAAAGGAAATCAAAGATAATCTGCCTGCGTGGGAAAAGATACGGGGAGCCTTTGATAATGTCGTGGTCGAGGGGTTCTCAGCACCCAGCCTGACACGGGATGGCAATGTCGTTTATCTCTTCGTCGGGCAGCAGGATGGCAGAATTAGGACTTATGTTTCTGAGTTGGGGGCTGAAGGAGGAGAGCGTTCTGCTGATTACAGCAAACTCACCTTTACCGAAACAGATTATCTAAAAGACGTACGGATGCATAATCACAGTTCTCCCTCCATCAGGGTTAAGGGCGATGCTGTTGAAATGGTATCGGGCGATTACGATGGTAATATCCGTCATTTCACTTGCATCAGAGACGACGCGCCAAAAAACAGGGTGGGCAGCAATTGACGGTCGCGATCTATTCTCTCCGCCATAAACAGACTGCGGCTCACTGAGCTTTTCCTTTCAGCGGCGCCCAGGACAGTCCGAATTTTCAGAGAAAGACATAGGTGAGATTGTGCAGGCGACCAAAAGCTCCCCTTGAGCAGCAAGACATCGGCATCCATGCAGAGCGGTATTGGCTTCGCTCATTAGTAGCTTGGCGCAGTCTGTCCCCGCGGGGGCTCTCCTTCGCCTGTACCGTATCCACGTCGGTACCATTTTCGAAAGGAACCCTCCATCAAGAGTGCGCCAGCAGTTTGATGGTCAGAGGATGTCATGCCCAATAAAAAATAGTGTCAGATATAACTGCTAATCAATAGTGGTGCGCTGATAAAAACTCGCTGGTGGACGTCAGAAAGTGAGGACCGCTGAACCGATGTATGTCGTCGCTATACATAGTCTGAAGAAGGATAAAGAACTCCTTGCCGGCGCCTTGGCAGCGGTCCTGGGTGTGACTATTTGTGAGGCACTATCACGTCTGCGCGCCCCTGGCGATGGTCCCCTGACTGTTGCCTTTTTTGCCGAAAAAGAGCGGGCAGTACAGCTTGGCGAAATGCTTCAGTCCGCAGGGTTCAAAGCATCGATACTTATGGCGATCGAGACTGAGAACGAAAGCCGCGCACTCATTGTGCGGAGGTTCAGCCTCGGCGAGCGTGAGCTCGGCGTCACAACAGAAAAAGGTGACAGTCTCAGCATCCTTTTTCAGAACATCGACCTGATCCTGCGCGGCACGGCGATCGTTTGCGGTGTCACAACGGAGACCGTCAAGAGTCGCTCAGTGAGCCCAGGCCGTGCCGTCCTTACCGGTGGTATGATGATCTCCAAGACTACGAAAAGTGTTCGTGACATAAAAACCGAGGAACGACAGGGGTTCCTCAACATCTATGCAAGCGACTGCCCAACCCTTGTTTTCCGCGAGAACACCCTTGTATATGATTCACTCGGCCCCGCACTCAGGCCGTCCCGAGCGGCGAACTTCGCCTATCTCATTGCCGAACTGCGTATGCGCTGTCCAGACGCCCTGTACGATGAACGCCTCCTGAGCAGGGCCGGCCAGGCGGCTCTCCTCGGTCCGTCACTCAATCCTGAGGATTATCTCATCGTAGCGACTGCGCTCCTTTCAAAGGTGATCAGGGATAAGAGCCGTTAATGCAGCAACAAAGAGGAAGACTGCATTTTGGTAGCCAACATGTATCTCTATACATTATTCTTTTGCAAGCACTTTCCGGCAACTTAATAAACCCGAAAGACATTCCTCTGTTCCAAGACTAAACTCTCCCGGCGTGTGTGCGTAAAGTATTTTGTTCATTGCGTTCAGCTGGCGTGAAGCAGAAATTGCTGGCATGCTGTTATTGCGAGGGTCTTCCGTTTAGGAAAGTCGCTGGGAATCCTCGGTATTTGAATGCCGAGATGAGGAGCGACTATCTGACCTTGTTTCTTTCTTGGCATCACGTCCTCCATGTTTTCAAAGAATACCAGGAACAATGCTCTTTCATAACTCAGGTAAGGGTTGCATACGGGAAAGAGCCTTCCGTTTGAGGACTAAGATAATCCTCCGATATATGCATCAATAAAACTGCCTCCTCCGATATCCTGAAATGGCACAACAATAGATGTTCATGTCATTTCCTCAGATGAAATGCGACAGGGACCTGCACCCATTCCTCCACTGGCGAATCCCCGTGCTTCGCAGGAACGAAGCGCCAGCTTCTTACTGCCTCAACAGCCGATTTATCCAGGATTTCGTGGCC
>JBEKCV010000166.1:0-5219 GCA_050014695.1 Thermodesulfovibrionales bacterium | reverse complement strand
CTCTGGCTCTTAAAATTAACTGTCAGTCCCGAAGCCCAGTTCACCTGATTCTGCCATGTATTAAGGGAATTCGTATAGTCCAACCACGTGATGTTTTGGGCGCTGTCATAAATCAACTGATACTGCGTTTGTGTAGGATCACCAACCATATAACCCGAGCCCACGACCTTCAAATCGGCACGTGCCACTGCCGAAAAACATACAACTATCACCATTGCAATAAACAATTCGGTGAAGAATGAACCCTTCTTTCCAATTCCCTGTCTGTTCATTTCCTCCTCCAAATCCCCGTTATATTTTGTTACGCGCAATGATTCAAAAATAAAAAAGCCCAAACCGGGATAGTTGAATTGCTATCTCTTCAGTTCGGGCTTTCTGGTACCGATACAGAAAGGGTGGACCGGTCAGCAAAGGACCACTCTGCGCACTAACTTTCAGCGCTGTGTTTACCTACATGTCTATCGTTAAATTGCTGTAATAAGGTTGGTGATAATACTTGTTGCCTATATAGCACATCTAATGTTACAGGTTGATGACAAAGACATGAAGTTTTCGTAACACAAAGGACAATTGCAGAAACGTCCTTTCATTGCCACCTCAGTGCCGCATACCAGAACATACTATTGCTTGTCATCTGATGCATTAACTTGGAGGCAAATAAGCAAAAATAGAGCAGATACAGATTGCGAGGGAGGTAGAATCAATAAGTGTGTAAATAGATAGCAGGCGGTGTATCCTTTTTATGTTGAACTCGAAATCAACAAAAGAAAGGAGACACCACCATGAAGAAGGATAGCGGGAAGACGGCACGGTCGTCAAGAGCGACGTATGATGTATTGGAGGAGATGGCACGTTTGAAGATTCAGGAATTCATCCAGGATGTATTCAATGAGGAGATCGCCGAATTCTTAAGGCGAGGGAAATCCGAGAGGATCAAAGGGATAGATATTCCCCAGAATTACCGGAATGGAAAAGGCAAGCCGCGCAAGCTCGCCCTGATGAACGGTACGATAACGATCAGGAGACCCCGCCTGCGGGACGTCAACGGGTTTGAGAGCAAGGCATTGCCGTTATTCAAGCGCCGGTCGAGGGAATTAGGAGAGATGCTGCCGGAGCTCTATCTGCACGGGCTCGCCAATCGCGACTTTGAGCTTGCCTTGAGGGGCCTTTTGGGAGAGGGCGCGCCTTTGTCGGCAGCGTCGATCCAGCGGTTGAAAGGGAAATGGCAAGCGGAGTATCAGGAATGGAAGGAGCAAGATCTTTCCGATCTGGCGGTAACGTATCAGTGGGCTGACGGCATTTACGTAAAGGCCGGGCTAGAGAAAAATAAGGCAGCGCTTCTGGAGATCATAGGGGCACTCGCGAATGGCGAGAAAAAGATACTGGCGTGTGAGAGCGGCTATCGGGAGAGCAAGGAATCGTGGATGGGAGTGTTAAGAGATCTTACAGGCCGAGGCCTGAAGCTGGGCCGACTCACGGTGGCTGACGGACATCTTGGGATATGGTCAGCGCTGGGTGAGATTCATCCCCAAGGCGAAGAACAGAGGTGCTGGAACCACAAGATAGTAAACGTTCTAGACGCAATGCCCAAGGGCGTTCGCGCTGAAGCAGCCGAATACCTTACAAAGATTCCTTATGCTGAGACAAAGCAGAAGTGCCAAAGGCTGAGAGATGCATTTGCGGCACGGTACAGGAAAGATTATTCGAAGGCAGTGGAGAAGCTTTTGAGTGACTGGGATCGGATGGTAACCTTCTATTGCTTCCCGAAGGATCACTGGATCCATATCCGGACAAGCAACGTTGTGGAATCCCCGTTCAGCTCGACAAGGCTGAGGACGGATGCGGCCAAGAGGTTCAAAAAGGTTGAAAATGCGACCGCGATGTTATGGAAGCTGCTGCAGGTTGCGGAAAAGAGGTTCAGAGCCCTTAACAGCCCTCACTTACTGCCGGATGTTTATGCAGGGAAACAGTTTGTCAATGGCGAGATGGTAACCGTTATGAATGAGTCAGAAAGGAACGCCGCCTAAATGTCTTTTACACACCTATTGACAAAACCTCAATGTCGGCCGTGCCTCCTCTACCATGTGGCTTGTAAGTAAGGAAAATTACGCTGTTCACCCCAGAAAGAACTTCATTATATTTTCCGCACAGGATATCACCGGCTTGCGCGATATTCTTATTGTTTAAGACATAGTGAATATTGGTCCTAATTGATTCCCTAATTAACATTCTAACCCAAGTTTCGCCAATATGATTTCACGAAGCAGCTAACTGATCGATACTAAATGAGAATTAAGTTTGTTGCAGCGACTACCTAACTTTTATCAAGCTCCAGCCCGAGTTGACGTAGAAGCACCTTTTGACTTTCCGTTAGGCTGCAAACCTGACGATGTGATTTTGTTGAGCCTGGATACCACAGCAACGCAGAACGCACGCCTGTTAGTTCATACATGAACGATTCGATCCCCTTGTCATAGCCATTTTGTCGTGACCGCCGATGGCTAAGCTTTACCAAAAGCAGTGCGATCATACAAGTGAGGGCATGCACCCTGATTTTGCTATCCGTCCAGTGGAATGCGGGATCCATTTTCACAAAGTGATCGGATTTCGTAATCCTGAAAGCACTCTCAATAATGTACCTATCCCGGTAGAACTTCACGATCTCCTCAGCAGAAAGGGTTTCCCGGTTCGTAAAGAGAATCGTCTTGCCAAAGCGCTTCACGGCCTTCTCAATAGCCGAATGGTCTTTCCTGATACTGGCCTTGAAGTATTCCTCTGATCTGATGATCTCAATAGCGAAGAGGGGGCGAATATGCCATCGATCCAAAATCTCCTCCGCCTGCCTCCTGAGCGACTCCTCCGTAGACCTGCCGTCAGCTTGCTTCACAGAGCGTTTAAACTCAGATATTGCTTTGGCAGCCATCTCCATGGCATGTTCCATCCGGAACACCTTCCTCCTCATAGTCGCCTCATTGTAGGTCAGAAGAACCCTTCGCGGCTTGCCGTAAAGCTCCATCGTAGTTTCATATGTCGGAAGCTCTATGGTTTCTCCCTGTACTTGAATCGATATACGATGGTATTGTTCAAGGGGGATACCGCATAAGTCGTCATGATGATAGGGACTTCGAGAACCGATGAAATGATGGCGGCTTTCATCCAGACGGATTATCAATTCCTCAGAGTTGTTCCCTTTATCAAATACAAGAGTGATGCCTTTTTTATCACTGGTACAGGAGCGTATCTGCTCATACAAGGCATCCAGTATCTTCTGAATTACTTTGCTGTCATGCTCATTGGCAGGATAGAGACGAAAAAACAAGGGTACGCCCCAATCCCGATCAACCGCCAGTGCAAGACCAATATGCCGGAGATTATCTTTGCCGGCTTTTGATTTCGTCATCGCTGACAGTTCCGAAGGGGTTGTCACATCCCAGTAGTTATAATAGTTCATCGTATCATACATCAGGGTGTCCAGAGAGATGTGGTACGCTTCTACCACCTTTTTGCTTATGGCATCCCCGATAGCATATACAGTATCCTTTCCTATACGATCGAAATGGTCCCAGAAGTTCTGGGAGCTGAGTTTGTCCCATCGGATATCCATATATCGGTGAATTGCAGTACTCTTCAGCCAATCCTCGATCCTGGTTTTCGGTAATGCCTCAATAGCCCGGTTCAATGAGGCAAGGAGAATATACCGCCCGACGGTCATCCCCTGCGACCGTTTTGGGACAAGGGAGTCGACAATATCCACAACGCCGATCTGCCGTGCCTCCTGCATGAGTGCCGCAATGGAGCCTTCCTCAAGGCAGCTTATTTCGCGGGGTTGCATAGCGCGGCTTGCACCCTCGGCGAGTTCGATCAGTTTCTTGATAGAGCCAAGATACCATTGCCGAGTGATCTTTGCCTTGCCCTTTACGCGGGAACTCTCGGCGATGTAATAGTAGGTACGACCTTTTATCTTTTTTGTTATGAGATACGCCATAGGAGAAGTATAATAGTTAGGTAGCACTTTGTCAAGCAGAATCTTATCGAGCATGTATTTTCAAGGGTGGAGACTGCGATGACTATCGCACCGGGTTAGGTAGGCAGCTTTCTCTGGATAATTATCCGTTCATTACGAATAGTTACTGCACTTGATCTGTTCTATTGGCGAAACTCGGGTCTTACTTTGTCTAAATCAAGCGCATGAATGTCTGCGATTGATAATGCAACTGCTCCAACCCTACCCTTGAAGAATTTTGCATATTCATTATCAAGATGAATCCCATTTGTAGTTAGATTTGGAATTATGTTCCTGGATATTGTTGCATCAATAATTTGCTTCAATTGGGGATGCTCTAACGGTTCTCCTCCTCCAATAGCAATTTGAAAAATGTCTCCCCATCTTGGATGCTGAAGCTCATGAAGAATATATTCATAGTCCTCTAATGACATAAATGAACCATTATCTCCGCTATCTTGATAACAGTAATCACAGCTTTTAGTACAGTGATTTGATATCGAAATATCGGCAAGCTCTGGCCATGGTGCAACTGAAGGATTCTCTGAAAGGGTCCCTCCCCAACGAAAAGTGATACCAGTATTTGTGTCACCAACAAAGTTGTAGCATTCTGTGTGCCTTCTGATTTTCATCGTTAAAATGTTTCTATTTGAGTAGCACCCAATCCCCGGATACTGCTAATCCGGCCATTCAATATATATTCTCCGAGGATATATGACCATAGTTCCTCTTCTGGCATTCTTCCAAAATCTATCTCTTCAAAGGGGTTTATCAAAAGCATCATCCCACATACAATCGCCATCTGTTCTGAATTTTATTCTATGTGACATTATTTCTTGTCCTTCAAGGTAGACACATGTTCCATCCTTTTTCATTATTTTCTTTAATAGTTCAATTATTCTAAATGCCTTAATATGACTATCTGGAGTAATCTGTCTTAAATATATGTCGACTATGTCCTCACACATCGTAAGGATATAGCTTACAGAGCTGCTATTTGTTACAAAATCAGTTCTGATCTTCATATCTCCTCCTTCTGCCATGCAGCAATTGATAGTGATTTCTCAAATAGAAAATATCTCCACTATAGTGGTACGACCGGCTAAGGACGGACCCACCCACCGACGGAATATGGACCCATTTGTCGTTGTTGACTGATTGAAGCGGCACCGGAATTCGGACCCACCCCAATAGTTGAGCCTCGGTTCTTTTATTT
>JBEKCV010000165.1:0-5391 GCA_050014695.1 Thermodesulfovibrionales bacterium | reverse complement strand
CAAAGAACCCTATGGACTTCAGTGATGTGGCCCCTAAGAGCATCAGCCCCGCCCTAAAATGATAAAATTCGACAAAGGCGGGCACTACCCCCCCATTTCTTTTTTACACTGTCTGAATTACAGGAGCTTCTCATCGGACTATTGACATAGGTGAAAAATCAGCATATCATGGAACCGTATGTCATTAGAGCAAGACAACCCGGCACAAGGACAAACCCATCGTTCACTGGTTGAAACGAATACAGTCTACGCTGAGATGATGATGGCCCTCATGCAGAGTATCCCGGATTGTATCTATTTCAAGGATACTCTCGGGAGGTTTGTAATTATCAGCGACACGTGCGCGGCATATTCAAGTACCCCTCCCTGTGAAATAATCGGCAAGACAGATTTCGATTTTTTATCCCAGCAACAAGCTGAAGAGTGCTTCCTTGAGGATAAGAAAATAATGGAAACTGGAGAACTCATTAAGGACAAAATTGAAAAAAGGGCGGGTGCGGACGGAAAGGAAATTTGGGTTTCGGTCACAAAAGCTCCCTGGAGAAATAGCAAGGACGAAATAGTGGGAATCATGGGCATATGCCGAGTTGTTACCGATAGGATCGAAAGAGAAAACCATATTCTCGATATGATTAGCATAGCCACGCATGATATGAGGGGTCCCTTAATTTCCCTCGGAAGCATGATTAAACTCCTGATTCGAGGCGCTTTTGGCATGATCGACGAAAGCGTTAAAGTCACTCTATCAGATATTTCTGACAGGATAAGCCGACTGGAGAAGATTATTAGCGAATACCTTTGCAAGTCCTCTTTGATGAATGTAAAAACTCCGGCAAAGGAGTCTTTAGATCTCCGCCAAGATATAATTGATCCTCTCCTGGACGAATTTTCCTCGGAAATAGAAGAAAATGACATTAGGATAGACAATCGATTGGGAGCAATTCCGGGTAACAGGATCATCATAAAAGCAAATGCCCAGTGGATCAAAATCGTATATAGAAATCTAATTCGCAACGCGATAAAGTACGCGGCTTCAGGGCATATTGCGTTTGGCTTCGAAGATAAGGGCGATCATTATTGGCTAAATGTTTATAATAGCGGCCCCGCTGTTCAGGAAGAAAATAAGGCTAGAATATTTGAACAGTTTGAGAGCAAGGATGGTACAGGCCTAGGTCTTGCAATTAGTCGAAATCTTATTTTGAAGCATGGTGGAGACATGTGGTATGAGAACACCTGGGACAACCATCCTAACTTTATCTTTACCATTCCAAAGTGATTCGGGAGGAAGTAATCATCGTGACTATCCCTCTCGACAGAACGGCTCGTACCAGCCGGTAAGGCGTTCCTCGATCGACAGTCAGCCGCGGGTTTGAAAGTCCCAGACAGAAATCCCGGATTTTATTAAAGATCCTATTTAGAGGCGCTCTCAAGACCTTCGGTCCTCAATCTCTCCTCCTAATTCCTCAGACACAGAAGGCCGCAACGCCTCGGTGGAAACGCAGGGGAAATACCGTCATAAGCGCGGCATATAACGCGGTTCTTGAGTCATAAGGAGTCTTCCGATAACTTGATGCGAGGTTTTATATGAACAAAGCAAAGATTTTCGATTGGGTGATCACACTTTATCTTGTCTTGGGACTTGCCCCTTTTGCGGGGTTCTTTAACTCGGTTTTTAACTCCGGTCTGCTGAAGCTCGCACCGTGTCCGTCAACGCGGTGGCTAAGTACTTATTGCCTGCCCCATATGATACTGCCTCAGGACATATTTCTTCAGTTCGTCAGGGTTATGGGCTCGCTCCCGCTCGTTGTCGGCACGGCTGTTTTTATCATCTGAGCCGCACAGATCTATGCCGCCAAGGTTAGAAAACGGGTCACGGACTATCTAAATTCCGGCAGCGGGCTCACCACCTTCCACCTTTTTGTCCCCTTCTCTTCCAAATATGCCCACTTCTGCTTATCACGCAGGGTTTTCACTGCTTGTGAGAAAACGTTGTAGTAGTCAATTTCCACCTCAACTACCGCTTCATGTTTTTCAGCATTATACGTCCTGCTGAGAATGCGGAAATCAACTAGCCTCACATTCTTTGCTGAGGCCACCCTCTCCTTAAACGCTTCACGCATGGCATCTGCAGCATAGAGGTATGCCGTATCCCAGTCATGCCAACGCAATGCCTCATTATACGCATCAAGACTCTCATCAAACTCTTTATGAATCAGATGAGGGCTGCATCCTGTGAGAACGATGACCACAATTAATGGTAGCAAAAAGGTTTTCATTCCATCCCTACAACTCGTGCTCTCTTCCATTCAATGATATCAGAAAAGGAGGCAATTTTTCTTCTGCAATCTCTCTATGGTTATTATCGTTTGGATAAGCGGGAAAGACAAAAGCGGGGGCCGAGTTCGCCCCCTATGGCCTCGGCTGCAAAAGGTGTTGAGGCCTGACCCGCAGAATACCCTTGCTGCGCGTCCCCCGCAAAACCCGCTTGATAAAAGTAATTATATATATCACTTTCGCTTTGACTATGAGCTGGGTGTTCTGTATATACTATGTGCGTGGGGAAACTGGCACACGGACAGACAACGGTCTACGACTCTATTCTCGACCAACCTTACGCTGCAGTCATCGATGGGAAAGGCGAGTTTTGCCATTCAAGATGTCCCGTCGCGTATACACACCATCGAAGACTGACGCGAGGGCCTAGGAAAGATACCATTCACAGATATCAAGGGAGAGAGAGGGAAATCCAGCACGGTGCGTTGAAGTAAAGCGGCAAATAAACCCTGCTCAGAAGGAGGAATTCGATGCAAAAGGTGGCCAGTCTCTCAGGTGTCTTAGTGCTCATTTTTTTCCTGTCCTCTGCTTCCTTTGCCTATGAAGTGATGGAAGTCAAAAATGGGGGAAGCATAGAGGGAGTCGCGGAGTTTATAGGTGGAAGTGTCCCGCAGGATAAAATGCAGAAGTTAAGCTCTGAACAGAAGTACTGCGGGAATCAACTCCCCAAAGAGGAATATCTTATCAAAGACAGGAAGATCCAAAATGTGGTTGTCTACATCGAGGATATCAAGTCAGGTAAGGCCATCCCAATCGAGCCTGTCACCTTGACCAACTTAAAATGTCTGTTTGTGCCCCATGTTGCCGTGGGATATAAGGGAAACAAATTCATCGAGAGGAACGACGATCCCATATTTCACAATATCCATACCTATTTAAATAATAAGACCATGTATAATATCGGTCTTCCCGAAAAAGGTTCTATGGTAACGAAACCGTTAACGAAGACCGGCCTCATCGAAGTGACGTGTGACAGCCATCCCTGGATGCACGGCTATATCCAGGTCCTTGATCATCCCTATGCTGCGGTCTCCAATGCGGATGGTGAGTTTGTGATCAAAGACATTCCACCTGGCACGTATGCTATCGAAACCTGGCATGAGGCGCTGGGCAAAGTAAAAGTGGCAAATGTCAAAGTCGACAGCGGAAAAACCAGCAAGATAAAGGTGGAATATAAGAAATAACCTTCACGAGGAGAAAGTCTAATGCAAAAAAAGACACTGGTGCTTTCGGGTATCTTGGCGATGTTTCTCGTGACCGCCCTGTCACCGCAAAAGTCACAGGCAGTTCCGTCGTTTGGTCGACAGATTCAAAAACCCTGCACCGCTTGCCATACCATATGGCCGAATCTCAATCAATACGGCAGGCAATTCAAGGTCAAGGCGTATACCGATGTGTCCCCGGATTGGCAGATGATAAACAAGGATCGTCTGAATTTGCTTTATGTATTCCCTGTTTCTGCAAGATTCATTTTTTATCCTTATGAAAGAGAACTGAATGCGGTAGAAGGAATAAACAGCAATTCGACTGAGCTCAATACGGTTGACCTTTTTATAGCCAGCAGGGTGTTTGATTACGCGGGAATATTTGGAAATTTCGAGGCAACAAATGTGACCTCAGGTCCATTTCTCTTCGACATTCCTACTATGAAAGCAGCTTTTCAGTATCCCCTGGGAGGAAGCACTTCGACCGAAGAAAGTGGTTCATCGACCCAGGGCAGTACCATAGGACTAGTGGCATTCAAGGGTCTTGCAACCTCTGCGGATCCCTTTAATAGTTTGGGAGGAAGGGACAGGGGCTTGATCTTCGACAATGAAAGCGTTCCCTGGATACTGTCAAAGGGATGGACCTTTAGCTACTGGAGCGGAGCAAACCTCGGAGTTGTCGCCCACGGTTACTTTCTGGGGAACCGTCTGTACGCGGCAGTCGGGGCTGAAAGAGGCGGTGACTCTGCGGATGCGGGAGCTGGTTTTACCAACAATGACAACACCAACCCTTTTGGCGGATACTTCCGTCTTGCATGGGATCAGAAGCTGCCAAACGGTGCGCTCACTTTTGGCGGCGCCTGGTACACGGGGAAGGAAAGGCCTGACAACCAGAGCGGAGCCCCGGAAGGGTACCAATCCAGCGTCAACAGAGGCTACCTTGATGCCTCCCTAGAGCAGAATTTTGGTGAAGATCACCTCGTTGAAGTTCAGGCCCTTTACGGCTACGGCAGAGAGAGCAATGTCTTTGGTGGCGGCGAGGTGAGAAAGTTTGACGGCTTCAATCTTGAGGCCAGCTATTTCTACGACAGAACGATTGGCCTAGTCGGCGATTACAACATGGCCAATATGCAAGGCGTTCTGCCTTCGGACGTGACCAATTCGGTCACGGGCCTTATTGGAAACGATCAAACCCGGTTAAGTACCTGGGTCGTGGCCATCAACTACCTGCCTTGGCTCAATACAAAGGTCGCTCTTCAGTACGAACAGACGAAGACCAAATTCGCAGACGACGAGCCCGACGAAACCGACAAAATATTTAGAGTTATCTTTGATATTCTTTTTTAAGACATGACAACCCCTGGGGACTGATATGTCCCCAGGGGTCTTTATTCCGACGGGGAGGTAGGTAATGGCAGCAGACAGCATGCAAAAAGGCATAATCAAAGGCATCATAAAGTTTACTGCCATACTTGGAGCGTGGTTTGTATGATTATCCCCCCATGGCTACTTCGTAAGCATTGTGGAAGTGAAGGGCTGACAACAGTTGACATTTCTATGGTAATATATGCGAATATATAGCCATGAAATTGAGCGTATGGGCAAAGCAGCAGGGGATATCGTGCAAGAGCGCGTGGCGGATGTGGAAGCTGGGGCAGTTGCCTATTGCCTGTGGAGCAATTGCCGACCCGGTAATCTCCGGCCTATGGTTTGCTCACGGGCACGATGCCATGGTAGCCGCCATCGGCAGAAACCGCTCCGACAACAAAGAGGAGTGGCAGGCCATCTCGTACCGGTTTGTGAAGGATGAGAAAGGCTGGCGAGTGTTTGTTTCGGTTACTTTGCCTGTAGG
>JBEKCV010000164.1:0-5501 GCA_050014695.1 Thermodesulfovibrionales bacterium | reverse complement strand
CAGCTTCAAAGAGCCTTCGATAACGGGTTTCTGATATCTTCAGCGCCGCATCTGCCTGCCTGCGTCCGGTTTCCCTTGCTGCCAAATCCTCAATAGGCTGATGCGGTTCCGCTGATTCATTGATGCGCTGATCTTTTGTTTTGTCTTTATCTTTCATATGTTTTTTTTTGTATCAAAATAGTGATTGCTTGTCAATACAATTTTGTCATTTCTATAAGGACGCTTTTACCTGACAATGTTTGTCGTTTTTCCTTCTGAATTGACCCAAACGATGAACTGTATGGAATTACACTTCAAATGCAATCTTCTGATGGCTTGACAGCCGTTTGACGTCTGCACCATTGTGTGATACCATAAAATCCAGATTTACAAGGGCAAGCTCGCTCTTGTCAGCGAGCGATGTGCCTCAATGGTTTTCTTTGAGTGCAGCGTCATAGGGGTGGAGTGTTGGAGTGTCCAGACACTTACTGAAGACCTATCCCGATCGGCCGCTGGAGCGTCACTTGGTTCTTATGCTCTGTTGTCTTGAATGTGAGGTAGTCCTTCTTGTCCAGATCGAAGAGCTGTTTCCTATAGAGGCTGGTAAGATCGTACCACTCGTTGATTCTCATGCTGAAACGGTTTTCTCCGGAATAGGACAACATGTCCATAAAGGACTGGATCGCAAAATAGTACCGGACAGCGTTGCGCTCAATCGCGCCGCGAGGTCCGCCGATATAAACAGGGTTGCCTCTTCTGTCTGTTCCGGTCACCGTGAACCCTACCTTACCCCAACCGAGTGTCGCAAAATAGACCTTTTCCGCGAGGCGAAGTGCAACACTGTCGCTGTATGCATAACTGACGTGGACAAAAGTCCTTCCCCCGTCAAGGGGTAAGGCCTCGAACCTCATCTTGTGGTCCTTCGTACCGAAAGGGCCCGCATCGGCACTGAGCATGATATCTAGATATCCTTGCCGCTGATCAACGTTCCGGTAATGGTAAATGACTTGACGCGTGTCTTCCGGAGGTTGATAGACTTTGCGGCCGATGTAAAAGGTCAGCAGCCAGGCACCCGGCAGCTCCCTGTAGGTGCACGCCTTGACATTAGGATGGAGGGATACGATATCGCACCAGTTTGCCGGAACCTTGAGTACGTTGACAACACTGCTGAAGGGATAATCGAAGATCCCGTAGACATCCACATGCACTCTGTCGTCTCGCTCAAAAGACTCCAGAAAGAGAGGAAAGCCGAAGCTGTTTTTATCCAATTTGGCCATGTTCCTGTGATAGGTGTCGAGCAGGATGTCTTCGCCCTGCCGTGGCTTTTCGACGGCTGAAGAGGAACCGATAGAAAAAAGAATCGCAACTGCGACCATGAACAGAAAGAATTTCGGAAGGTTTCTGATCTTAGGCATCTGATTCACCTGATTCACTTTTTTTCTGTAATAAACCCATCTTCGATGATATTTTACAACCAATGGACAAATAAGTGCGCAAACCACTCCCCGATCCTTGAGAACAAAGGTCTTTTTTTCCACTCTTCCCATTGAATCTGGTCGGACTCCGCGAGGTCCCTGGCAAACATCTTCTCCATTTCGATGGCAAACTCGTGACTCAGAACAACCGCATTCACCTCGTCATCGCTTAAAAAGCTCCAGAAGTCCATGTTGGTAGACCCGACGGTCGACCAGACTTCGTCAATCACCGCAGTTTTCGCATGCAGCAGGGCGTTGCGGCGTTCGTATATCTTCACCCCCGATTTCAAAAGCTCGGAATAATTATACTGCGCTGCATATAAGGCCATTTTCGAATCGGTTATTGAGGGAACAATAATCTTCACGTCAACACCGCGCCCTGCAGCATCGGTGAAGGCATCTAGTATCTGGTCGTCGGGGATAAAATAGGCATTCGTCAGATGAACCGAATGCTCTGCAAAAGTGATGGCGGACACATAGACGATAAAAGTGATTCTGTTGCTCTGCCCCGGCGTGCTGCCGACCACCCGCACCAGGGCATTACCCTCTTCTTTCAGATCAGGGAAATAGTTCCGTCCAGAGAGTTCCGGGCCTTTCTGCTGCTGCCAGGTGTCAAGAAAGAATTTTTGGAATTCAGCCACCGCAGGGCCTTCAATTTGAACGTCGGTGTCACGCCAGGGCAGGGGCGCTCCTTCGACTTGTCTCCTTCCGGAAAGCCTGCTTGAATAAACCGAACTGATATTGATACCCCCTGTAATGGCGACCTTGCCGTCGATGATCAAAATCTTGCGGTGGTCCGGATACGCCAGGAGCCAGTGCCCGTGGGCCTTGAACGGATTTATAGGATTGAATTCGACCACCTGAATTCCCGCATCCCGCAGGCGCTGAAAAAAGGCAGTGGGGGTACTATAACTGCCGATGCTGTCATAGATGAGATTTACCTGCACACCTTCCGCCTGTTTTTGCAGCAACAGATCGGCAAATTTGCGGCCCACTTCATCATCTTCAATGATAAAGGTTTCGAGGTTGATATGGTCTTTGGCATTCTGTATTGCTTTGAACATAGCGGCATAGGCAGCCTGACCATTGGCGAGCAGAGTGACTTTGTTCCCCTTCGTCAACGGGCTTTCGGTGACCGATTCTACCACGGCAGTGTAGCGTTCCAGAATGTCCGTCGGGTCGACCGATCGCTCCAGCCGATCCATGATAGCCTTGCTTTTTTGAGGAGATAACAGTCCTTTGGACGAAACGATTTGACGAGGTTCCTGAGTAGTCGGCACCTCTTCAATCATTTCGGAAACGTTCGGCAAGGTCGCACATCCACTGCTGAGGCTCAAGATAGATACGAACAGAAAGAACAAAAAGAAAGGCTTGACGATTGTCATATGGTATTTTATCAGGAAATAATCGCCTTCGCCACCTTAATATCCCCCTCTCAGTCACAGAGGCGCGACTTCTTCTTCATGTCTCAAAACCTGATTATTTCTCTTCGGTCAATTCGTCGGGCTTGCGCTCGAGTTCCGCAATAACCTGAGCACCTAACAAAAGGACTAATGCTATAACATTTACGCTGAGAAGGGCAACCACTACCGTGGCGATGGAACCATATATTAAATAGCTGAAACAAACATCTTCCGCACATGATCTAATGATGTGAAGTTGAAATGGAATTAGACAGTTTTCTGTATAACATGCCACTGGAGGTGCCTGTGCAGTTAGAAAACCATGGTTGTTGTGATAAAATAAGCCGAAAGTGATAAAAAGTGCGATGTTATACAGAAACTGCATAATAACTTATTGGGCCAAAAGGAGACTTTGTTGAAGCCACACATTCACCGGGAGCCCCACAGAGCAGGCCGGGTCGGCTGGCTTCGCGCCGCTGTGCTTGGCGCGAATGACGGAACCATCTCGGTAGCAAGCCTTGTCGTTGGCGTAGCCGCTGCTGGTGCTCCTGAGGGCAGTATTCTGTTAACAGGTGTGGCAGGTCTGGTAGCTGGCGCCATGTCTATGGCGGCAGGCGAGTATGTATCGGTTCAGTCGCAAGCCGACACCGAAGAGGCGGACATCAAGACAGAAAAACGCGGACTAGAAACTGAACCAGAGCACGAATTGGCGGAGCTGACTTCAATTTATGTGAGCCGAGGACTTGATCAACCACTGGCACGGCTCGTAGCAGAAAGGCTTATGTCGAGTGATGCTCTTGGAGCACATACCCGTGATGAACTTGGCATTACGAAGACTCTGCGGGCACGGCCAATCCAAGCCGCATTTGCCTCTGCAATTTCTTTTGTTGCGGGTGCGATCATTCCAATTGCAGCAGCGTTGCTGGCTCCTTCAGCCCGGGTTGTCGAAGTCTCATCTGCAACAGCACTCGTTGCCTTAGTTATTCTTGGGGGAACCGCAGCATACGCAGGCGGTGCATCTATTGCTAAGGGCGCAATGCGTGTTGCCTTTTGGGGAGCACTCGCAATGGGGCTCACTGCAAGCGTTGGCAGGCTCTTCGGCGCCGTTGTATAGTGTATCAGCTTAAACGGATTCTCGTTGTGAGCAGGGATACTAAATACTGCAGAAAAGCTGTTCATTATAAAGTTTCGCTCTCTCGAGGGGATATGGTGTGGAACTTTATGTCATCCATGTGGTTTATGCGGCAATTCGGACTCCTGCCGGTGCTGGCTTCGCCATGACCTTTACGGCGGTCATTGGGCGATTGCTTGGACTTGTCGCGGCGGACTGATGATGACAGTGGGTCAACCCAAGGCTCTCGCCCGTTGGGTCTCGTGGTTCTTTGGACTTGGCCTCCTAGTCGCCGTGGTGATGTTCGTTACACACCATAGCGAGGAAATGGACTTCGCCCAACTCGTGCTCCACACTCGCCCTGTTTGGCTGCTCATCGCCCTCTTGCTCCAGTTGGGAACATACTTGACGGACGCCCGGATCTGGCAGCGAATCCTTGGCCGCGCGAATATATGGAGGCCGCTCCGCTCCTATGTCGGTTTGGGGCTGGCGAAGCTCTTCATGGACCAGGCCATTCCTAGCGTTGGCCTGAGCGGCACGTTGCTCGTCATCCGGGCACTGGACCGCCGCGGTGTGCCGCGCGGTGCTAGCATGGCCGCGGTCGTCATCGATCTCGTAAGCTACTACGCTGCTTACGTTCTGGCTCTGGGCATCGCTCTCGGCATCGTCTGGGTACACGGAGACCTCACACGGTGGATGGCCGTGCCAGCGAGCATCTTCGCGCCCCTGGCAACAGCCGTTCCCGTGGCCCTTCTGTGGGTGAGCCGCGGCCGGACGCTGCCCGGTTGGCTCAAGCGGCTACCCTTCATCAGGCCGGCACTTCGAGCGCTTGGTGAGGCGACGCCAGCCATTGCTCACGATGTCTCGCTCATCACGCGGTGCATGGGCCTCCAGCTCGTGATCTTCGCGTTCGATGCGGGGACACTCTGGATCATGCTAAGGGCTCTCGGTCTTGCAGTCCATCCAGCGCCAGTTTTTGCGAGCTTCATGCTCTCGACGCTGGCGCGGACGCTTGGAGTGGTTCCTGGAGGGCTTGGGGTTTTCGAGGCCGTCTCAGTGGCCACGCTCAAGCTCATCGGAGTGCCGGTAGCCGCCGGTCTCGCGGCGACGCTCCTCTTCCGCTTCTTCACCTTCTGGCTGCCCATGGCGCCCGGGCTGATCCTCGCTCGGCATGAGACGAAGGCCTGATTACCGAGGAAGCGCCGTAAAGCCCCCTTGATTCATCCATGGGGATAGAAGGCGTGTAGGTAGTTCTTTTAGTTATAGTATATAGCGTCATCATGTATAGTATTGATATGAGCAGAAAGGAGCAGCTTAAGACTAACAACAACGTGGTCTATTCCTGCAAGTACCATGTTATCTGGTGTCCGAAATACCGGAGGCCGGTCCTTGTCGATGCGGTTGAAAAGAGGTTAAAGACTCTCATCCGGCAGCAGGCAGGCAAGTACCGGGCAGACCTTCTTGAAATGGAAGTGATGCCGGACCACGTCCATCTTTTGGTAGGAATCGATCCTCAGTACGGCATCCACCGGC
>JBEKCV010000163.1:0-5521 GCA_050014695.1 Thermodesulfovibrionales bacterium | reverse complement strand
AATGCGCACCGCTCGCCTCGTAACGAAACGCCTCGATCAGGTCTTGTAGAGGAAAGGTCTTATCGATGACCGGCTTCATGTCATTGGCATCCAGAGCGCGGATCATCTCGATCTGCTGCTGGCGGTTCCCGACTGCCATCCCCTGAAGCCTCACTTGTCGAGTCAACAGCGCCGCGGTCGGAATCGGACCGGAGAAACCCGTCAAGACGCCGATGAACTCGATATGCCCGCCGATGCGGCACGCGCTGATCGACTGCGGCAAAGTGTCCGGACCGCCCACTTCGATGACATGATCAACGCCACGTCCGTCGGTCAGGTCTAGAACGTGATCCGCCCAGTTTGGATACTGCTTATAGTTGATCGTATGGTCGGCGCCCAGAGCGCGTGCCCGAGCCAGTTTTTCATCCGATGACGAAGTGACGATCGTCAATGCGCCCATTATTTTTGCGAACTGCAGGGCGAATATCGACACACCGCCTGTGCCCAAAGTCAATACCGTCTCGCCGGCCTTCAAAGGACCATCGCTGACAAGTGCGCGCCACGCCGTAAGACCGGCCGTGGGCAAAGTCGCCGCTTCGGGACAGCTGTAATTCTTAGGCGCGCGAGTGAACCAATTCGCCGGCCGCACCACCCTCTCCCGTGCATAACCATCCAAGCTGTCGCCGGGAATCTTTGCGATCACGGATGATACGGCTTCTCCGTTTTGCCACTCGGGAAAAAAACAGGAGACGACCTGCTCGCCCACGGCAAACTCGCTGACGCCTTCCCCGATGCTTTCGATGGTTCCCGCTCCATCGTTCAACGGGATGAGTCCGTCTGCCGTGGGAATCTTCCCAATCGCGACCAGATAATCATGATAGTTCAGGGAGCTGGCATGCAGCCGCACCAGGATTTCGCCCTGCTGTGGCGTACCCGGCTCGTCCATTTCGACCACCGTCAGCCTCTCGAGCCCACCGGGTCCTTTAAGTCTTATCGCTTTCATAAGGTACCTCCTATGAAAATGGTCAGGTGAGCAGCGACCTTGAGGTTAAGAAAAAGATGTCGAACTGTCTCAGGCCGCTTATCTCAAGTTTTATTCACTGTTCAACGACAGCCACGAGCCGCCGGCACACAAAGGCAAGCATAATGATTGCTAATCGCCGCCCCCTATTTTGACATCATAAGGGGCAGGACGGCCTTCTTCCCTCTCCAACCAATCTTTTAAACTTAAAAGGAACGTAGCCCACTTGGTGCTGCAATGGCGCATATTTTGATCGGGCTTTTTCCAATTGGCGTGCGTGAATAGAACGAAAGTTTCATCCTTCTTAGCCTCCAATTCAAAGGTTAAGTCTGTACCCACCCATTCTCCCGTCACGCATTTCCATTTCACTACTTTATTAGGCTTTGACTCCACAACTCTCATTTTGGCGAACCCGAAATCAATAATTCCACCCTGTTTAGCGTTCCCTTTAGTATCCACGATCCACCAATGAGATAGTCCATCAATAGTGGAAAGCGCCGCAAAAACCTTCTTAGGTGTGGCTTTTATTCCAACTCTGTGAAGAATATCTGGCATAATTTCACCTTCTTTCATTTGAGGTCATTCAATCAAAAGGTATGCATTAAAAAAGTCAAACTTCAAGGACTGCACAAAAGGCAACCGAACATTCAGTGCAACTCCATCCCTCCTTCCTCTTACTCAATATTGACCTTTCTCCTTTGACAGACACCACACTTCTTTGATTTTGCAGAGTCGCACGAGCATCTCTTCATACTCTTTGGTAATAGCCGCTGTTTCCGTTGAGCCCAGAAGCTGGATAATGTATCCATGGGGGCCGGGCATTATAACAAAAGGATACATACCACCGAGTTTCCCCGTGCCTATGTCTTTATTGGATACATTGGGGGCGTAGTACAGCGGCGTGGACATCATGTGACATACAGCTTGAGACTTTTATGTCTTTACTTTACGTCCGACGAATCAAAACCTTTTCTGCCGAGTCTGAGAAGAGCAAGACCACCACTATTTGCATGTTTTACTTATACCCCCGTTCTGAGTGGTTGTCAAGTTTTTTCTGAACCTTTTTTGGATGGGAGTACCAGAGTAAGAGATTTTAAGCTGAACGGTATGTCATCAACCATAACGATGCAAGTTGTTTCATCCCTATTTTTGCCGGGCACCAGCGCATACCGGATGCAGTTCCCATAGCCATAGACTATGAGATTTCCTCCCCCCCTTCCCTCCCAAGCCTCTCAACCCCCTCGACCCTCTCGTCCCTCGGTCGGTACCGGGGCCGGAAAGCATGTTGCGGAGGTCGGGAAGGTCGGGAGGGCTGGGGGAAGAAAAGGAGGTTAAGGAGGGTTTGTGGATTGTATCAGGATTGACAAGGTGGACGTGACGTGGTAAGAGTGAATTAAGGCCCTTTTTGAGGTGAGAGCTATGAGAGCGGTGGTGATCGAAAAATACGGTAGTGTTGATGAGTTGAAAATCAAGGATATGCCCGTGCCGGAGATAGGGGATGGCGACCTCCTTGTTGAGGTTTATGCGGCGGGAGTAAACCCCATTGACTGGAAACTCAGGGAGGGACACCGGAGAGACAGAGTGGAACTGAAGTTCCCTTACATCCCCGGCCTCGGCATGGCAGGCATCGTGAAGAAGGTCGGCAGGAAGGTCACGCACTTTCAGTCGGGCGATGAGGTATTCAGCCGCACCGATATGGCAAGGGACGGCACTTATGCGGAGTACGTGGCGGTTGATGAAACGATAGTTGCAAGAAAGCCGGAGAACCTCACTTTTGAGGAAGCGGCATCCATCCCCCTTGTAGGTCTGACCGCCTGGCAGGCCCTTATCGATGTGGCAAAGATGAAAAAGGATGAGAAGGTCTTGATCCATGCGGGCTCGGGCGGAGTCGGCAGTTTCGCGATTCAACTCACGAAAGCCAGGGGAGCGCATGTGGCCACGACCTGTAGTACGCGTAATATAGATATGGTGAAGTCGTTGGGCGCCGATGCGGTCATAGACTATACGAAGGAGGAGTTTTCATCTCTGCTCAGCGGCTACGACATCGTGCTCGACACCATGGGAGGAGATATTTACCGGAAGAGTTTTAGCGTTTTAAAAAAAGGAGGACGGGTCGTGTCCCTTCTCGAGCGGCCTGACGAGGCGCTGGCACAGAAGACCGGTACAAAAGCCCTTTATATATTCATGCAGCCTAACGGAAAAGAGCTTGACGAGATCGCAGGACTGCTGAGGGAAGGGAAGATCAAGCCTGTCGTCGGAACAGTGCTGCCCCTTGAGGATGTAAGGAAGGCCCATGAGCTGAGCGCTTCGCACCACGCGCCCGGGAAAATCGTCCTTCAGGTAAAAAGCGCTAACGGCTATCCCTCCACTCAAGGGGACTGCACCTGAACTGGGGATACCAATAATAACTAGCACGATCTTAGTATGCCATCTGACAGGGAATCCCTCCTCTTTCAAATGCTATCCTCAATTCCTCTCCCTTTTGAGAAAAGAAGCCGTCTTCCATGGCCCACTGCATTTCATATTTCTTGTAAGCCCAGTCTGCGTAATGATAGTTCAGCCTGTCAAGGATCACATACTCCACATTACCCTTAAGCGCGCTCACCAATCCCTCGCCTCCAGGAAGAACAGGTGCCACCATGGCAAAGGTCTTAATCCCTTCCGAGTGAAGCTTAGTCAGTGCCTCAATCCTCTTCCTTGATGGCGGGGCTCCCGGTTCAAAGATCCTCCTTATCCTTTCATCTGCCGTGGTTATGGTGAATCCGATCTCGGTATTGTTTGCTCTCTTCAGTATCTCGATGTCCCTCAGGACAAGAGAGGATCTGGTCTGAACCGTGAAGGGCCATGCGTTTTCTATGAGAATGGCAAGACATCTCTTTGTGATCATATATTTCTTTTCCAAGGGTTGATAGGGATCACACACACCGCTTATCCATATCCTTCCAACCTTTTTCCTCTTCAACTCATGGGCTAACAGCTCAGGAGCATTTATTTTCACATCGACAAACTCCCCCCATCTCTCCCTATGACCTGTAAACCTCTTCATAAATTTGGCATAGCAGTAGATGCAACCATGCTGGCAGCCGACATAAGGATTTAACGCATAGTCATAGACCTGGGACTTGGACAGGATAGTCTTTGCCTTTATCTCCCTGATCTTCATATCTCAAACTTTATCACGGCGCGGATGTTACGCATGATTATCGTCCTGACATTATCAAAGATCTCCAACGAGATAAAGTCCCTGTTCTCGTGGGTTATCTCAAAGAGTTCCACGTCATCCCTGTCCTTACTCTCGGTGTGATATCCTGCTACAATACAATAAAATAACATTTAAGATGATAACACATGAACAACTCTTCGAAAAAACGACAATCAAAGGTGTGACACTCAACAATAAGTTTTGTCCAATCCGCGACTTGAGAAGGTATGTGCAAAGAGGACGGACGAAACTTATTGTTTCGACTGTCAGAAGGCATTTTCGAGGTAAGATAATAGAAACACACTAAAAGACAAAAAAGGGAGAGGAACTATTAACTGGAACAAGATATGTCCTGATTGCGGAACCGAGTATCTCGCGCACATCGAGCAATGCGCTGATTGCGGCGCAGTCCTCCTCTTGCCCGAAGAGCACAAGAAAGCGCAGGAGGAAAAGAAACGGCTCATGGAAAAGACCATTGAGAACGAGGTCGTGGTCAGGGAAGGTGATCTGAATTGGCTGAGTGAACTGTACGCAGTCCTCATCGACGCCGGTATTTCCTGCACTGTCCGTTCAGAAGCAGGCTGCAAGAAAAGCTGCCGCTGCGATAAATGCCGTTTGGTCGTATCGCCGGAGGACTTTGACCGGGCGCAGGAGTACATTGAGAAATACTTCATGGAAATGCATCCTGAGATCCGCGCTTCCAACGAACTCGTCAGCGAGGGCAAATGCCCGGCCTGTGGTTCCCCTGTTGGCCCCGGCGATAGCAAGTGCCCCGATTGCGGTCTGATGCTCGTCATTATTGAGGAAGAGGGAGAGAAAACTTAACAGGTTGATTGAGAAATGAATAGGACAAGCGGAATTTTGGTGTTCAATATCCCCGCGAGCTAAGGCCAGCCTCCGCAGTTCCCATAGCCATAGGCTATGAGATTTCCTCCCCCCTTCCCTCCCAATCCTCTCAACCCCCTCAACCCTCTCGGCCTCCGGTCGGTACCGGGGGGTAGGAAAAAATGGTGCGGAGGTCGGAGAGGTCGCTCTATGTTGCTCTCATCCTCTGATAACCTTCAATTCGTACCTAACAACCACCTATTTCCGCAAAGTATAAAGGCATATGCCCCCCTTTTCCACAAAGTGGGTGAAGGCGCTTCTGTTCAAAAGAGGGGAAAGCGTTGTCTGACGAACGGCGCCTCCTATTCCATCGAGCGTTCGTATTGATTCACACGTCGATGCAGATTTTACCGAAATGCGCACCGCTCGCCTCGTAACGAAACGCCTCGATCAGGTCTTGTAGAGGAAAGGTCTTATCGATGACCGGCTTCATG
>JBEKCV010000162.1:0-5610 GCA_050014695.1 Thermodesulfovibrionales bacterium | reverse complement strand
GATGCATGAATGGTCTGTAGTAGTTTGAGATTGCAGTCTCTCCCTGGAAGCTCCACACACTTTTGGAAAATATGTCCGGTATATACTGCACATCTCTGATCCAGTGGTTTCCCAAAACCTGGTCTGTATCGTCGTAGGCGAAGTCATTAGAAAGGGCGTTAAAATAGACTGCGAAGCAGACAAGGAATATAATAAGGATAAGGAGCGCAGGAATCCTTCTCCTCATCGGATCCGACAATACTATGTCTCTTTTTGACGCAAATGACTTCATCCAATGATTGAACAACAACTGACATGCATTAAGCCTAATCTCTTCATTGCTGCTGCCAATTTAAGAATCACCATAATGTTCACTATGTTAACAAATCTTTTCATGTTGTTACCGGATGGTTTTAGGATGAAGATCTTGCGTAGTTCCGAACGTAATCTATTTCTAGGTATGGCTAGGGCGTTTATAGCTCTCTTGTTTATACGCGCAATGCATCATGTTGCAGTGCAACTTTCTTTCGGAAAGAAGAGCGGTGAATTTGACAAGGGAGTTATCAATGACCCAAATAGAGACAGCATGCCGCCTCTAATCAAGAAGTTTGTCTAAAATCGCGACGGCAGAAGCGACATAGTTAGGACATCGTGAAGTGAAATAACCCATTCGCTCCGCTTTGCTAATTCCCTTAGGCGTCCCCATATTTGTCCCGAGTAGAGCAGAACATTTCACCTGGCTATGCCTGGCCTTAAATTCCTTGCTGAATTCAGCCGACTTGATGAAAGTCTTTTCAGCGGCCTCAGGATCTTTACTTTTTGTCTTGCCATATTTCATACCAATCACCATGAAAGCACCCGTCACTGCTCCGCATTCAGATCCTCGCCCCATTCCGCCAGCGAAAGCTGCAGCTATACGGCGTGCCGCCTTGACTTCCATTCCACAAGATGGCGCAAAAGTTTCGAGAATGGCCTGAGCACAGTTCATTGATTTCATGAAGTGCTTAACGGCTTTGGCCGGTCTATTATCTTGCTTTTTTTTTGCGTAGCATATCGCCCTCGCAAACCTCTTCGCACTGACGCGCCGGACTCAGGATTTGTGGGCAGCCGAGGGATCCTACTCCTCTCCCTCACCACTATGAAAAAAAAGGCAGGAGATTTCCCGCCTTTTTTTTAAACTGATTTCCCGCCGCGCTATTCAACCTTCTTCATTTCCGTGCCGCAGGGACATTTGCCAGAATTCTGGCTGATCGTGTTGCACTTGCAGTCAGACCCGCAGGCGCAGGCATACTGACCGGTGGTTTTGAAGGCGCGTTCCTTGTCCCATGAAGCGGCCTTCAACATCACCTGGCCCTCTTCAACCTTCATGACTGTCGCCTTGACCATATCCTTGCCGCAGGTGCATTTGCCCGGTTTTTCCGACATCATCTGGCACGGACAGCCCTCACAGTTACAGGCGTAGATCTGGTCGCCCACCTTCAGCTCCATCTTGCCGATGGTAGCGGTGGCGAAGGCCACTGCAGCACAGAACAGGACGATGACTGTAAAGGAAATTGTCTTTCTCATAATTTCACCTCCTTTTCGGTTTTCCTAAAGTTATAGTTATAAGATGTATTTTCACTTTACGGCATCTCGCGGCTGCTGTCAAGAAGAGACTTCATCTGGTCCGGCTACCGAATGATCTCCCACATGTCTCCTTGAAGGCCGTGGTCAGGCAATTCCGGAGCATCCAATCTCTCGGAAAATGCCTCCCTGCGCCTGTAGCTGGGACCGAACTGGCGTTGTGGATTAAAGACGCACCCTCCGGTTGTTCCCTAGCCGATACACAGAGGTGTGCTATAACTTACTGTTATATAAAGAGAATTGGGGCATGATTGTCCAGGTAATAATCTTCCGGAACAACCATAGCCGTAATGCCTTGTTATGTCAATAACCGAATGCATTGTTGAAATGGAGAGACCCAATGGTGCCAAGATGAGGACAAGCATCAAAAACAAAGGAGGGATTGATTTTCTGCGTTCCTGTCAGGCATCCAATGCAACGGTAAGGTTAACAGTCATACGGGAGATCCGCCCGCTTGGCAAGAAAGAGATAGATGGGTTATCTTTTCAAGAGTCCTTCAGCGTCCCGTATCAGAGAGGGAATATCTTCTTCAGCCCTCATGACCCTGCATAGCACCCATGGATGGTTATGATAAGCGACGCTATGATCAAAGTTGAATATTGCCAGTGTGGGGATCTTCAGGGCAACCGCGATATGATAAGGCCCGCTGTCGCTGGAGACAAACAGACTGCAAGCATTTATACATCCGGCTAATTCAAGTATGTCGGTCGCTCCTGCAAGGTTGTAAATGCAACCCGGATACATCTTCGAATGGATTTTTATGAATTCCTCGTTGATCGTCTTTTCAAACTGGGCTCCTGTAAGAACAACCGCCAATCTGAATTTTTTCTGAAGGTGCCCGATCAACGGGGAAAGGAGTTTCGGATCAGGCCTCCTGGCAAGGGCTTCGGCGGTTCCGCAGCCTATATTGACTCCCAAAATGTCCATATCCTCCGGGATACCGAATCTCTTTCTGAACTCCAGTCTAAATGTCCTGCCCTCAGGCGTTTCTTCGAGCTCGATGGGGATGTCTTGTCTTTCGATGTTGATGGCGGAAAGCGCCACAAAATCCCGGTAGGAGTATTCCAGTCTGAACTTTCTGCCCCCCTCAAGATGGGAGAGATTCTTTTCCATCGCGAATCTCTTGTGTGAAGACGAGGAAATGCTGTAGAAAAGACCTCTGAAAGGCACTTCATTCACTCCAACGGTGGTGACATGGTACTTTGCCCGCAACCAAAGGCACAGCAGGGACGTCCTTAAGCCGTGCGGGTCGAAATCAATCGCCAGATCGGGTCTTATAGCTTCGACGATCTTTTCTATTTCACCCAGAAAAACCTTCCAGCCGCCGATTTCTTTCATCCTCTTGTCCACGACGAAGAACCCGTTTAACAGATGATGTCTTGAGAGCAGTTTCTCAGAAACATAGCCGGGTTCCTTTGTCAGGAGCAGGAGGTACAGACCTGCGTCAGGAAACCTGTTTTTCAGTGCGCGCCAACCCGCGGAGCTCCTCAGGATATCTCCTATCCCTGGGCTCCGGCCCTTTATCATCAGGATGCTCTTTGGTGCTTTCATGTCCTAAAGTTTCTTTCCCGTTTCCTATTGCACACAATATTGAGTCATACTTATAAATAATACCCTAAAATCTGAGTCTTGAACAATCAGACGCGCTGCAAACCGAAAGAGGCGTCAGACTTTTCCTTCCACCTATCGGTTCACCATTTTCATTCTTTCATAACAGATTTCAAGATTATGACGCGCCTCTGCATAGTCTGGCTTGAGCTTCAATGCAGTGATGTATTCATTGGCTGCCTCATTAAGGCGGTTCTGATTCAAATATAGAGTTCCAAGATTATAATGGGCCTCCGCATCATCAGGCTCGAGCCTCAATGCAGTGATGTATTCATTGACTGCCTCATCAAGGTGGTTCTGCTTTGCATATGCTGTTCCAAGATTATAATGGGCCTCTGCAAGATCTGGCTTGAGCTTCAATGCAGTGATGTATTCATTGACTGCCTCATCAGGGCGGTTTTGTCTTAGATATGCATTTCCAAGATTATTATGGGCCATAGCGAAGTCAGGCTTGAGCTTCAACTCAGTGATGAATTCCGCCACTGCCTCATCGAGGCGGTTTTGATTCAAATATAGAGTTCCAAGATTATAATGGGCCTCTGCATAGTCAGGATCGAGCGTCAACGCAATGAGGAATTCATTGACTGCCTCATTAAGGTGATTCTGCCTTGCGTATGCGGTGCCAAGATTATAATGGGCCTCTGCATAGCCAGGCTTGAGCTTCAATGCGGTGATGAACGTCTTTACTGCCTCATCAAGACGGTGTTTGTTTAGATATGCACTTCCAAGATTATTATGAGGCAATGCCGCGTCCGGCGACTTTCTTGCCGTATCGGTAAAAAGGGTTACATCATCTCTCCAGACGGCATTTCTGCTTACTGTCCCTACTGAATAGATAACCGCCACTGCAAGAGAAATAATAACCAGGCCGGAAGCAAGTCCTGGTTTAACGGCTTTGGCCCGGGAAAGTGCCAAGGCTATCAGCAGGACAAAGCCGAAGGAGGGCAGGTACAGATACCTTTCAGCAAAGACGTTTTCCCCAAGTGCCGGTATGTACAGTGACGGCAAAAGAGGTAACGCTATCACGAAAAGACCGAAGCAGACTTTGTTTTTTTTTCTGAGAGCTAGAAAAGTCACAACAACAAAGGCCGCTGTGACAGCTAAGGATACAATGCCTCCCGTCTCAAAGATAGATGAGATCGGGTGCAGGACGTGAAAGGCATTCGGGTTGAGAGGCAGGAGAAGTTTTTCAAGATACTGGCTGAAAAGGGGAAAGACGTTGATGATATACCCATGGGTGCTTAACACGGTATGTGGTCTCTGGGGCGAGAAACCCCCAAGGGCATGGTATCGCAACCCCAGATAAGCCCCTGCAACCAGAAGATAAGGGATATATCTCTTTATGAAGGGCAGATACCCGATCGCTCTTTTTCCGAATATATAGTCATAAGCCATGAGAAGAACAGGAAGTATGAGCGCCGGCTCCTTACAGAATGCGGCAAGCGAAAAGGAGAGCAGTGACAACGGATACATCGCCTTCGTCCCTTCTTCAAACCGCATATAGAGGTAAAGGGAGAGGAGGAAGAAGAAGGCGTAGGAAAGATCAGGGATCCCCGCAACCCATGCCACCACCTCCGTATGTATAGGATGGGTAGCGAACAAAACGGCACCAACAAAAGGTGGTGACTGTAATGCCCCTATAAGTCCCTTCTTATCTCGTTGGGAGGAACCTGATGAAGCTCTGAGAAGTCTCGATGCAATAACAAAAACCAGGATGGATACCCCTGCATGAAATAGGATGTTCACCAGGTGGAAACCCCAGGGTCTTAAGCCGAAGACATAATAATTGAGCATAAAGATAAGATGCATCAATGGTCTGTAGTAGTTCGAGATAACAGTCTCTCCCTGGAAGCTCCATACACTCTTAGAAAATATATCCGGCACGTATTTCACATCTCTGATCCAGTGGTTTCTTAAAACCTGAGTTGTATCGTCATAGACAAAGTCGTTTGAAAGGGCGTTAAAATATACTGCGAAGGAGATAAGGAATAAGATAAGTATAAGAAGCGCATAAATCCTTCTCCTCATCGGATTTGATGATGCCATGGTTCTTTTTGACTCAAATGCATTCATACACCCATTTGAGGATTCTTGAACACTAACCAATCTCTTCATTATTGCCGACAATTTGTGAATTACCGTAATGTTCATTATTCTAACAGACTTTTCATAGTGTTACCGGAAGGTTATAGCACCCGATCATGTTAATACGTAGACGGAAAGCCAAGTGTATTGGTAAAACGGTAAGGGATAGCCTGCCAGGGGTCCCGGTGCAGGAGTTCCCCCAGGATTTCCAGGTCAGAAGACGTAACTATCTGAGGTAACTGTAAAAAATGATTTTCTGAAGTGGTCGGGGTTCGTTTTTGAAAAAATGGGGGAACTTTTTGTAAGCAGCTGAGG
>JBEKCV010000161.1:0-5842 GCA_050014695.1 Thermodesulfovibrionales bacterium | reverse complement strand
TGTGTCGGCGGGTTGCTGAAAGGCAGCTTTAGAGAGGCTTGAGCCGTGTGTCGGGAAACTGACCAGCACGGTTCTTATGGGGCTGGGGCTCAGCAATGAGCCCTGGCTACCAGACCACTGTCAAGTTCTTGCCACAGGCTTAAGGTTTCTTGCGGAAAGAAACGCTCCAGGAGCTGCGATCGCGTGCGGAGTTCCCCTCCTAGTCCGCACTTTTAGAAGGAAATTTACAAAAAAGGGCGAGACATTTAACCTCGCCCTGCAAATATACTTGTAAAATCTTCTTGATACTCTACTAATCCATCCGCTTGATTGCAGGCGGGTTCCACTTACCGACGAGCGCGTCATCCTTGGGTCCGTAGAGCCGCATGGTCAAATTGAACGGCCCCTTGGGCGCAGGCAGCCAGTTGGCTTCATTGTCCTTGCCCGGGCTCTCGTTCTGGAAATAGAGGTCGAGTGAACCGTCCGCACTGTACTTGAACGGCATCCAACTGCTGACGGCGAAGCGATTCAGACTGTTTGCGACTTGATACCCCTCCGAGTCGTAGAGGGTTATTGACCAGAAAGCGTTCACAGGCGGCATCGCTCCCTTGTCGAAGTGGATCGTATATTTGTTAGCCCCATCGAGCGGTTTACCGCTATCGTCTCCTAGATTGATCGGATAAATCGCATCCTCCTGCAAGTTAGCGCCAAGACCGACTTGCGTGACAATGGCACGCTTCAGGTAATAGTTACCATAGACGCCCATGGTGTCAGTGTTCATGGACCACCCATTCACAACGCGGGCGAGGGTTGGAATCTTCCACTCCATCAGCTTGAGCGCATCCGCAGGGGCAGTTTCGAGGCCCCGCCTAATTGAGGGGTCAACCTTGTTGATGTCGAAGCCCTTGCCGGGCTCGATGCCGATGCGTTTCATGATAGCGATGATCGGCTCATCCGTGATGTGGGGTGGCTGCAGCTTCAACAGTTCGGCCGCAAAAGCGAAGAACTTACTAGCCGGCATCGCATCAACCTGTTCCTTCGGTGGCGTCTTCATGTCGATTGTCGGATCGATTCTTACCTTCACCGGCTTTGGTTTCTTACCCCATTCTGACAGTGGTGTGATCTTGTATCCAGCCTGAATCTTGTGAACGGCAGCGTAGTCCGACGGGCCGTCTGTCTTCGTACGGCCGATGATAAATACGTAGGGGGTCGGCGCATCAATACGCTGCACATTGGCCGGGAGCTTGCCCTTCCAACCCGATGGTACGACTGCAAAGTTCATCGCCTTGGTTCCCGTAGTTCGCCAGCCCGGTGACGCAAAGACATCTGTCCACATGTCGAGCATGGGCAGAAGGTAATAGCGGCTGCCTGTATCAGGGACAGATACGATCATCGGCTCCCTGGTGAGATCAAGCCAGGCGGCGGAATAGAGCGTGTCAAAGTTAGGGCGGACTACTACCTTCATGTCTGCCGGTGGGTACTCGGGTACGTTCGCGAAGGTGTTCATCGGCCCATAGCCCATCTTTTTCCCCGGCTCGATATTGGTCATCTGCTGCCGGGTAATGTCCATCGTGATAAGTGGATAAAAGTAGAGGTATGCATTGACTCCGATGTCATGCGCCTCCTGTTCACTGATGGTTGCGGCACTGCCCGTTGAAGGGATACCGAGCGACGTAACTGCCAGCAGGTAGGCCATGAGTAATCCGACGAAAACAAGATTCTGAGAAAGTCTCTTCAGTGCATTCATGTGTTTCTCCTCCTCCGAATGGTCGGTTATATTTAAAATTGTACAAGAACTCAGTGGCACTTGCAAACAATATGCATTGGCGTTGGTTTTCCTTCGAAGTCTACAATCTTTGCAAGGACCTCTCGGATGCATGTGGGAGAGAATATCTTCATTCATTTTTGCATTCCCTGGATGAGTAGTACTGGATATACTACGCGGCCATCCCCTTGCCTCAGATAAGCATGTTTCTTTTCGAAAGTGTGATCTCTCCCGCTGGGCTGATTTTGCGGATTTGTCGGTGGACTCCGCAAAATAACCGTGCCTGTTAGATTCCGAAACATGCACTGAGATGTCCTTCCTGTATTATTGTATAGACCTTCATTCACGTAGTGGTTTTTCTGGATCTCCTGTGTTTGTTTATCGGACACCCGGAAATGACATTGAGACAGCCTTGCGTCCTGGAGGACATTCCGTTCTTACATCCACGTTTATGTATTTTTTGGGCATTCATTGGGGGCAATTCCCTGAAGAATGGGAAATCACTGAAAAAGATAAGCATAAAGAAGCCACCATCAGATTAATACGCAGGGGGAAATATATAAAGGGATTGAGCGGCATGACCTGTGTAATGCCACCAGAGCCAATATTAGAAGCCCTTAATATGCGGAGTTTTAAAATCGAGAGATCAAGAGGAGACATAGCATTAGAAAAGAAATTTGAAAAACATGGCTATCCCCCGAATGAGGAATAAGATACACTCAAGAGCCTACGACTTACTTTTCTTGCCCCACCTTTTTCTTGCAGCTTCTGTAGCTATCTCTTTCCTTAGTTTTGCAGATAGCTTCGCAGCCCTAGCCTTTCCACCTTTCAGTCCACCTTTGCGCCCGATCTTTGCTAGATACTCAGAAATCGGTGATCTTTCTTCCTTCGGATGTTCGTCCTGCCCTTCGGTGGACATGCGGACAATTTCAAAAGCTAACTTGTTCGGGTCTTTGGGTAATGGTTTGCTTGAACGCCTCATGCATATGGTATGTCAGAGGTTGCTGGATGCGTCAAGGGGAGAAAAAATCAAAATGAGTCACTACCCTTTATCGTTATCCTCATGGGCTGGTAATGGAACAGTGCATAGGCTGATGGATATGAGATCTCTAGACCGTTTTCGTCCAGCATGACTTTCAGGTCCTGGGGTCTCCTGATATTGCGGTCGTAACGCAGGCATCCTCTCAATTGACTATAGGGAGAAATGTATTTTCCAGTGAGCATGTGTAATCTGAGTGTTTCTAAATACCGACATCCGAGATTAGGGCAATACATATTCATAATGCAACCGCAACCGTTAAAAAAAGTTATTGAAGAATTCGAATTGGTTCCTCCCTTGACAAAACCGGGCAGGCTACAGATTTCTTATCAAATCAGCTCTTCTATGGACAAACGATGGACAACTTTTCTTGAAGGCGACTCACCTTGCAAATCAGCCATTTTTGATGGTTTAAAGGAAAGATTCATTGCATAGTGGCTTGACTACTTACAAAAAATGGCTTACATCTCTGCAAACCCTTGTGTTTATTGGCTCCTCGGGCGTAACTCTCAACAGAACTTTCTAGGGTATAATTTCGGGTTCTTGATGATCCCGACACAGATAAATAATCCCAAGCCAAGTTATTGTTTATTAAGGACAACTAGCATAATTGCGGTCTATTATCCCCTCATTTTCGTCAGCTTTTATTGATACCCCATTACGCAAGTTGTCTTAAGAATGCTCGCAAACAGGAAAGAAAAGACACTCACGCTTGCCGAAAACACACCAGAAGCTAAACCCGACCATTTTATAGGTTCTAGGGCAAACTGTGCAGACAACCCCATTGAAAAGCATCTTCGTTGGTCTCTGCGGTCACCAACTTTGAGTGAACTCCTGTGGACTTGACAAGTGTCACGTGACAATATACAATATAAATAGGTGATTAAATCTTTTGCAGACAGACACACTCAGGATTTATACACAACGGGCAAGTCAAAACGTATTCCTGCTGATATTCTGAAAAGAGCTATTCGGCGCCTGGAGTATATTGATCTTGCCATCACTATAGATGATTTGATGGTGCCGCCAAGTAACCATCTCCATGCTCTAAAAGCAGACAGAAAAGGACAGTTTGCAATTTCTATAAATGACAAATGGCGAATATGCTTCCAATTTGTAGATGATGACGCATATGAAGTCGAAATAACAGATTATCATTAAGAGGTGATCAGATGACGATAAAAAATACAGATTCCCGGATGATAAAGCCTACCCATCCTGGCGAAATGCTCCGAGAAGACTTTATGCCGGATTATGGACTGACTGTGGCCAGTCTCGCTAAGAATTTAGGGGTATCACGTCAAACGATCAACGAGCTTTTGCGCGAACGCCGTTCGATAACCCCGGATATGGCATTGCGGTTATCCCGTCTGTTTAAGAATACTCCCGAGTTTTGGCTGAACGCTCAGAGAGCAGTAGATCTGTGGACAGCTAAAAAGAACAACAAGAGAGAGCTCGATCGTATAAAACCACTTAATGCAGCATGATTTCTACCCCTACTATGCTTATTACTACCGTCCAAAGGGTGTGTGTTGAGAGCAGGCCTAATCCGCTTGTCTTTTTTGAATTTCTTCTTGTTAATTTCAGCTTATGCAGAAAACCTCATAGCACACATTCCACCTGATACTCGATAGTTATGCGATCGTGCAACTGGCGAGGACTTTGTCCCGAACGCTGCACCACACAATCGTAACGGAAATTCCTGCTATTTATCGTCCTGCGCTTCCGGCGTGATAGCTGGTGGTGTTGGTTATTTTTGGCATTCAACAGTCAATAGCCCCATTCCGCAGGAAAGATAGTTTTGTCCCGAACTATGCACAGCTTCTCATATGCGAATAAGGCGGTCTTGTGATCTGGGGTACACCGACAACATCTCACTGTGGACATTCCGACACAGTAATACTTACCGTTTCTAACCCTCGCACTAGGGCCACTATTAAATCTGTGAAATTCATGTCGAACTGTGGAGCGGAGTTATACAGGGAAACGTCGAAGAGTACCTCTTTTTTGTCTTTTCATAAGGAGTCGAATGTGATAATATCATTTTTATAAATGGGGGGGAAAGCCCGCAGGGTATAGTAATTGTTAGGATTAATATAAATGAAAATAATATTAGCGCTATTGTTGGTTTTTGTTTCAAATTTAGCAATGGCGGATGAAAAATGGATTGATGATCCATCTGCTATTGCTCTGGTAACTGAAGGTGGCTTCAGCGAGCGCTACAGGATACTTGGTGATTTTAATGAAGATGGTATTCAGGACATGGCTTTATCAGACGATATAAACTTCTTCGGCAACGGTGGTGGTGAATTCACCCTTTATTTGAGGAATGAAGAAGGAAAATATCGGGAATGCGGAAGATTCTGGACTCATCCGACAGCCGATGCTATCGCGATTGAAAAATGGGGAAAGGAAATACGGCTATGGACTTACTCTCATGGTGGCGGCGGGACAGGCAGTATTGGTTATTACGATATTACCTCAAAGGGTTTGTCTGTCTTCCATGGTCTTATAATCCATCCAGGCGATAGCGGAACGGTCATGGGCAACGCAATTGCCGATGCCGTTTTCAAACATTCAGCTGTTAAATTTAAGGTGCAACGAAGCACAACGAAGGATGGAAAAGTTAAATGGGAGTAATCCTAACAATGCGCTTCACAGGATCGACGTGAAACTGCCCACGCCTCCCCGCGAGCTTTGGCGTTAGCGGAACAAAATGATAAATAAAGGCACAAATAGAGGCAATCTATACGCGTTTGCACTCCTATGTTTCCTTATGCTTGTGTCGGAATTCAGAGTGGAAGCCGAAGAATTTATCGAACCAAAGCCACCGTATTCAGTAGAACAATTGCGTGCATGGCACAAGCGGATGGAACCCTGGCCTTGGCTCGGACAGCCAGAACAACAAATTAATTTAAGAAAAGAAAACAACTCAGTAGTGTCCGACAGTTTTTTGCATAATGGCATATAACTTATTGAAAGCATAACATAAAAATGACATCAGCACCTGTTATCGACTTGAAATATTTTCAGCCAGTGCGTCATCGTTTCGGGGACAC
>JBEKCV010000160.1:0-6122 GCA_050014695.1 Thermodesulfovibrionales bacterium | reverse complement strand
AACCGCCAGCAGCAGATCGAGATGATCCGCGCTCTGGATGCCAATGACATGAAGCCGGTCATCGATAAGACCTTTCCTCTACAAGACCTGATCGAGGCGTTTCGTTACGAGGCGAGCGGTGCGCATTTCGGTAAAATCTGCATCGATGTGTGAATCAATACGAGCGCTTGATGGAATAGGAGGCGCTGTTCGTCAGACAGCGCTTTCCCCTCTTTTGAACAGAAACGCCTTCACCCACTTTGTGGAAAAGGGGACATATGCCTAGCAGGCGCTTTTTTTATTCTTGTTCACGCGGAATTTCGCATGGGATATTAAACATTGGTCTAACTCCTCTCAAGTGCGTTGAGGTGAGAGTGATGGGGATGAAGTGTAGCAGATTGTTCCCCCTTGCAGATTTTGGCAGCTCAACACTTCCGAAGTCATGCACTATTTTTTGGCTGGCCGTCAAAACAGTAGTGTACTTTAGCCAATAATGATTTTTGATTGACGAGCAGACCTTTCTATGGTAAAAGAATCTTAGGAAGCGCCGCTCTAGAATTTTTAATGAAGTGATATGAGTGCGCTTCTAAGTCATTCCCAGGGGAGGAACTATGGACAGAAGAAATTTTCTCAAAAGTACGGTGGTCGGAACAGCAGCCCTCGGCGTAGCAGCAAAAGCATTCGGCATCGAACAGTTTTACCCGGTGAAGGTGGATGGGACCCTTTTTCAGACCATCAACAAAGCAAAAGATCCTGCGAATAAGACCGCGCTGGAAAAGTCTCACGCGCCCTTTATAACCGCTCCCGCAAAAGTTGCTTCTGGCGAACCATTCATGGTTGAAGTAAGCATCGGCGAAAATCTTCACCCCATGGGCCCGGCACACTGGATTGAATTCATAGAGCTGAACATCGGCAATGAGCCGGCGGGCAGGGTCGATTTTCAGTCCAAGGGGTATCTCAAGCCGAAGGCGACCTTTACCGTGGTCCTGACCAAGGAATCAGCGCCTGGAGGAAGGGTCACTCTTGTCGCACATCAGCGCTGTAATCTCCACGGCTACTGGGAAGGCAGTAAGGATATAGAAGTTGCCTGAAAAGGAACCTTTTTGAAGGGAAGAGAACAATGGGCGCAGACATTGATATTCAGAAGAGCGCTGATCACCTTGCGATCAATGATACGGTGAATGGTGTTGCCATATCGGATATGGCGGGTTATTGGCGTTAATTGAGAAGTTAAAGCGTCCCTGCAAACCTCGCCATTTTCATAATGTGGTTCGACGAAAAGAAACGTAAAGTACGCGAAGGAAAATATGTCTTGATAAATCAAACTGTTATTGGTTTGCTGCATGGAAACTACAAGTGAATAATCTCCTTATTTTCACACCCGTAATCGTAACTGCTTGAATTTATGGGTTATGAGGAGCATTAACGTACGATTTTCTCCGAATCGTGATGTGACCCCAATATCATCTCGAATGTCAGACCAATGTTGACTGCCGGAAGCCTAAAAATAGATCAATCCAGCTTTTAGCGAGTCTATAGTGATAATATAAACTCCTTTTTCAATATGGCCCTTCAACTCGATGGGATGACAGTTTCAGGAGTTTCCATTCCCGGTTTTTAAATCATATATCGAATACCTTAAGTTGCAAGCCCTGCACACAATTTTTTCGCCTTCGACACGGCAACCAACTCTTTTCTGATAGCACATAGGACACGCATCAAAATACGACTGAACATCTCCATTTATCTTAACCAGAAAGAAATTTATTTTCTTGCCGTCAAGGACCATAGTATAGAATTCAGGAATCTTTTCCCTGAGGGTTTTCATGCTTATCACAACATCTCTGCCATTGAACGGGGCACTTCTGTAACCCGGCTTTCTATTGCATGAAGAAGTAAATGCAATAACCATTATCAAACTTAAAGTCACTAGTCTGAAAAATTTCATGATAGAAAATTTTAAATGCATGGGTCAAAAGAAACCTGCAAACATCCGCAAAAAACTGTGGTGTCAATCAGTTGTGGTGCTTAAGCTCGCCCGAAAAAAAGAACCATCCGTTAAAGTAATCTTGTTGTCGCAGGAATGGAGGGGTCCCTCCCTTCCTGTGACATAGTCTCTTGTTAAAGCCTTTGCCGAACCAGCGTTACAGATGCTTCTTGTAGCCCCAGCTGTTCGTTTCCATTGGTACGCTCTTATCTGCCGCGCTTTCCAGAATGGAGCCGTCAAAAAGCTTCACGTTCTTATAGCCAAGCAGGTCGTGCAGTACAAAATAGCCCATTGCGGCCTCCAGACCTTGGGTGCTGTACGTAATGATCTCGACGTTCTTGTCCGTCGGGATTCCAACCCCTTCAGCCATCTCTTTCAGCTCCGCCATGTCCCTCATAGAAGATGGGGAGAAATCGCTCCCGGCGTTGGTCATGAAACTCGCCGGCCATAATCTGGAGCCCGGAAGATGGCCGTATCGTTTTACATAGCTCCTCTTTTCCTGGCCGAAATGCTCGTCGGGCAGGCGATTGTCGACGAAGACCATACGGGAGGAACCAAGCGCTTTCTTCACTTCAACCAGGGTTGCCACTTTGGCACTCACCAGCGTTCCGCTGAAATTTCCGGGCCAGGGAACAACGGGCTCGCTCGAAACGGGCTTTCCCGCATCCTTCCATGCGGCAAACCCGCCATCGAGGATCGCCACCTTATTGTGTCCCAGGGCCTCAAGTGTCCACAAGGCCCTTGCGCTTTTGGCAGTGTCTTGGGCCGTTACCCCTTCGTCGTAAATGATGACGAAAGAGTCGTTATTGACGCCATAGCCACGGATCATCCGGACAAGATCATCCACCTTTGGCATCATGAACCCCACGAACTTATCATTCATCGTCTGCCAGGGGCCAAACGCCTTCACGGCTCCCGGGATATGCGGGATATGGTTCCTTTCATACTGAGTAAACGCCCCGACATCGAGTACCACGATGTTAGGCGTTTTGAGGTTTCCTGCAAGCCAATCGACGCTCACCAGGGCACGCGGGCTCGCCAGAGCCAAACCGGACGAGCAGGCAATGAGAATCACAGCGGCAAAAATACCCGCCATTTTAGCCTTGTATGTATTCATCTTGTCTCCTCCATGGTAGTTTGAAATATCATCATCCTACTTCGTCACAAAACCCCACGCGAATTTCACAAGGGGCAGTCTTATCACCTGGGCGTATTCGAGCATCGAGCCGTCATACGTCTTTACATTCCTGTACCCCATGATATCATGGAGAACGAAGTAACCCATTCCCGCCTGCTGAGCGCTATTGCAGTAGACAATGATTTTTCTGTTCCGGTCCTTTGGCAGGCCGACCCCCTGCGCCATGGCCGCGAGTTCCTCCCTGCTTTTGATCGTTGCGGGGGCGCGGTTTATCCCGGCATTGGTCATGAAGTCAGCAGGGAAATTGAGGGAATCGGGGATGTGGCCGTACCGAACGACATCCGCCCTTTTGGAAATACCGAAGTGCTGCACGGAGCTCCTGTCATCAAGAAAAATCGCCTCCGTCGTCTTCAGATTGGCAATCACGTCGTCGAGGGTGGCCACTTTGGTCGTGTCGGGTTTCGCCGTGAAATTTCCCGGCTGCGGAGCAGGTTTCTTATTGTCAATCAGCCGTCCCTCGAAAGTCCATTTGGTGAAGCCTCCGTCGAGATAGGAAACATTCTCATGCCCCATGGATTCCAGAATCCACACTGCCGCACATCCCTCGGTTGCGTCAAGAGCGGTATTGCCCTGGTCGTAAATAATAACGTGAGTCGACTCGTTGACGCCGAGGGCGCGCATCATCCTTGTCACTTCCTCTGGAGGGAGCGTCAACTGGCATTGTTTCACCGGGTTGAAAGGTTTCAGGCTGGCATAGGCCAGGCTTACCGCTCCCGGTAGATGGCCGAAATTATAGTTGGCCTCGGTTCTCACGTCGATGATCACCGTGTCGGGTGCACCGAGGTGTTGTTCAAGCCACCCGGTACTCACCAGGGGAACAGTGCCTGCAGTGACAGCTGAAGGCGCTGTGATGAGCCCTGACGCGGCTATCAGAAGCACGAACAGAAGCGATGGTATCATGTTCCTCTTCATGAAAATTCCTCCTATTCCTTTATTTTTTGGGGTATTTTTTCGACCACGATCTTCATGTTTGCCTTCGGGTCATCAGGTTTCAAGTCGTCTGTTGTGAGAAAGAGTTCCCTATGCCCGTGGCAGGCGTTGCAGGAACTGTTCTGCGGCGTCCGGCGTTGGATGGTATGAATCGAAGCGGAGTTCCACGTAGGCAGAGCGTCGTAGTTGGCAACCAGGTCCTTTGGACCCGGTGTTCCCGTCAGGACTGCCTGAAAATAGCGCAGTGAAGCGAGGGAATCCTTCTTCATCGGCGTATGCCGCACCAGGTTGTACGCATAGGGATTACCTGGGCTGCGGTCGATATTCATGCCGATCTTGAAGGTTACAAGCGGATCGGATGGAAAGATGACTTTGATTTGTCCGGCGACTTTCACGTCCAGTGAGACATGACAGTTAGTGCAATTGAAATACTCCGTCGCGTGGCAGACCGTACAGGCTAGCTCATCTTTTTTATGGGCATTGTGCATTGCAAGTGGGGAGCTGCCTGATACCGCATCGGGGTGACACTGTTCGCAGCGGGGGGTTTCCGTGGCATAGTACCGTTTGACGCCTTCCGGCCTGGTGTTATGGAGCTGTTCGCCCTTGTGGCAGTCAATGCACACCATCTGGTATTTTTCATAATGGACGTCAGCGCTTGGACCAAGAAGCCCCATATATTCTCCGGCAAAACGGGAGCCGTGGCAGGCGTAACACGTTTTTTCCATGGGCGGTCTTTTCTCGAACCGGTGCCGATTGAGGAGACCGCCTTCGGCAACCGCGGGCCAGGCCACATGACAGGAGCCGCAACTGGCGTGGCAATTGGCGCAGTCCAGTTTCCAGGCAGCCGGCAGGAGGGTGTCCTGCATCTTGTGAGGAGAGATGATAGTGCCGACAATGTCCTTTATGCCGCTGAGCTGGTAGTGCATGGCATCCTTGTAGGTGGAGGTTATATCTTTGTGGCATTACCTGCAGGTCCCGCCGCCGTCTTCTTCGGAGGGGTCTCTGACCAGCCCTTCATGGGCCTTATCCATGTCATCGTTATTTTTCCCCTTGTGACAGTTGATGCAGCCGACTTGCCCGTGGACCGATTCAACAAAATCCTTGTCAACACCATAGGTATCCCGGCCCCTCACCTGAGGGGCGGAAACGCCTCAACCGGCTATCGCCGCGCCGGCGCCCGCTGAAGCGGCGCCGTAACTGTCCATCTTGTTCAGATCGGTGTGACACTTGATGCATGCAGTGCTGGACGCCCCCTCATCCGCAGCGAAAGGCGTTCCTCCCAAGGCGAACACTCCCAAGGCAAAGACAAATGCTATGCCCACGAGAGTGATGAACGAGAGAGTCTTTTTCCCCTTTTTTTTCATTTCTCCTCCTTTAACAGATAAGGTATCAATCCGAAACCATCGTACCCCGAAAACATTCCTCCGTAGCAATATCTTGACAAAAAAGGTGACTCCGCTCCGGAAGATCTCCGGAAACAATGACAGATAGTCCGAAGCAGAGCCGAGTCGTACTGCGGGGGAGATGCATACGGATCCGTGCTGAGGCAGTCATACTGACTGAATCAGCAAAAAAAGCATTGACTCGTAAGCTTCGAAACTGTCGGTTAGACTCTTGGAGGGCGCTCTATTTGAATGGAAAACCAGGATGGAGCAAAAGACGTTTTGTCGACTTTAGGTAATGCTTCACTCTCCAACAACACTGGATTGTGGGCCCATTCGTGCAGTGAAGGGGTATCCGTGTTCACAGAAAGAGAAGAGTCCGATGCATGGCAGACATCAAGCGTAATGATGATAGCCATTTGAGAGTTTTGGCTTGTTGATAGTTGAAGGTTAACAGGGCCGATGATGGAGGCGACCAGCATAACAAGACCAATAAGCTTTTCAATTTCATACAACCTTACTTGTGAGTACCGCATTTTATCATAAAATCATCTCATGCAGCCAAACCTAAGTCTTTATTTTTAGAAAAATTGATACGATGGGCTATGAATTTTGCGAAAGTAGCCTCTTGTGGGGAACCTGCGAG
>JBEKCV010000159.1:0-6234 GCA_050014695.1 Thermodesulfovibrionales bacterium | reverse complement strand
TCAGGTTATAGCCGTACTTCGCGCCGGTAGCCGCGTATGTCGTAATGCCCCCCGCATCGTTGTCGGCGATCATGACGATGATCCCAGGGCCTGAAATCATAAGGAAAAGCAGAATCGCTTTAATGATCTTGCGATATTGGTAATACAGCCGCGTAAATATGGTCATTCCTTATCCTCCGTTGTCATCAGTAGCTCAGGCGCAAACGCATGGAATACACGGCAGCCGGACCGCGGTCACGGTTATACCCGGGATTTATAATGTATTGGAAATCCGGGGAAACCTGAACATATTTTCCAATCTGGACGCGATAATAGGTTTCTAATATCTGTTCCAGTCCGTAGTTCAGTTTGCCATCACCCAGTAACATACCGATGCCCCCGTCCGCAAGATAATCTTTGTGCTGGGATGATAGGCCATCCACAGCATAGGCAATTCCCCAATGGTCTTCGGCACGCTTCCAATGTATTCCACTTATCTGCACTCCGGCACTCACCTCCTGGTCAACTTCGGTATAGACAAAAGTCTCATTATGGCCGTCATTCCAGCCTACTCTGCCGAAAATGCCTGTCTCCCCGTTATCCGCTAGGGGTTGCTCAAAATTCAATCCGAAACCATATTTAGTACGTCCCGGCGCCTCGTTAGCTAACACACTGGGTACTGCAGACGTGGCATTCCCAATTGCTATTGCATCTGCATAACTGCCCATGCTTGCCTGATTAAGATAGGTGAGAAGACGTATCACTGTACCCACGTCATCAGGTTTAAGAGTAAGCTCGAGGTTGGTTCCCTGGGCTTGAAGGATATGTTCATCAAATATATTGCCGTTGGCCGTAGTCGGCATCTGATAACTGCCAACGGCCAGTCTCCATTTCGGTTGAAAGAGGGACACGACAAAACCATAGGAGTAGCCCCGGGTATCCCCGGCGTAATCCCATGCGGTGTTGTTGATAAAAGAATAGTTAAGAAACTGGGTGCGTGTGTTGTTTGCATAGCTGTTCAGGTCGAAATCATCTGCCACCGACAATTTACCCGCCTTTATCTCCACCCGGCTGATGGGCTCATCCCCCGGCAACTGGTCTTGTCCGCGCTCCATCTTCTCTGTCTCTGAGGACAAGGCATAGTAGTAGCGCAAATAGGCACGCGCTACGTATGGTCCGGTGCCCAACTCTATCGTACCTGTCCTTATGACATCGCCATCGGTGTATCCGCCAAGGCCCTGGCCTTTGCTTATTCCCGAGCCCTTGGCCATTTCAATGTCCACATAAGCCTGAAGCGAGGGGAGCACTTGAGAGCCAATGTATGCTCCATAAATATGGGTGAGGTTGTGGCCTTCACCGCCGGCAGTCGTGAAACTGCGCTCTCCTTCGTATGGGCTGCGAAAGCCGGGCACATTTTGGTATATGCCATTAAACTGCATCCCTAACAATTTAGGTATCCATGCCGGCAGCCCTTCTGGTTTTTGTTCAGGCGGCTGTTCAGGAGTTGCCTTCTCCACAACTTTTTCAGGAACCACCGCAGGCGGATCTTCTTGCTGCTCCGACAGCTCTTTGCTGATTTCGGGATGCAGTCTAAGAATACGGTGCATAATATCAAGCAGCTCTTGTTTCGATTTTTGACCGAGTTCGTTTTCATCCACGGGAGACTGATCGCTGACAGTATCTGCGTGGGCTGATTGCGAGATAGTGAATAAAATAATCACTGAAAAAGATGCCAGACAAGATTCTATTTTCTTTATTGCGGCTTGTGAGTTCAGCATGTTTGATCTCCTTCCTGTCCAGTATTTCTGCATCGAGTGACGCATCAAAGCGTATTTCCCGGAGCTTTTCTGCCTGCATGGGAGCCGGCTTTAACACCGGAAGGAGTGGAGATCGAGTATCAGGGGAGGTTAAGGGCAGTGATGCGAAATGAACCCGGCCCCACTCTTTCCAGCAAGATATTGTTTACGTTTCTTATGTCGCTACTACTTGCAGGGCCATCGTCCATCGACATCACCTCCTTCGTTTGGGTATAGAATTTTCTCTTTAAAGCAGGAACAGCAGGAAGGACAAGAACGTGTTGCCTATGGCCCTTCCGATAACGGTTTCAATCACTGTTTTCACCACTGTTGTCCCGGCCTTTGAAAGGCCGTTCCTAAAATACTCATCGTTTGAAATAGCTTTCAACCGGTCAAAATAACCCTTTCTCTCAAGAATGCCGACGATGTCAGCGACATTGACAGTCTCTGGATTGTAATGAATCAGGAGACTGCCAGTGGTCAGGTTGATATGCACAACGCCGATTCCCGCAATCGTGCTCAAACACATGCGCACCGTGTCGGCCGCTGGGGGGTTTTTCTTGACAACCTCACTGATGATTCTTACCCTTCCGGGCACATTGTGGATGTAGAACATGACACGTACCTCCTGTGTTTTGTCAAAAAATAAAAAAACCAGGTGGACAAAAAACCGGACAGGAAAACTCTTTACAGAAGAGTTAGGATAGAAGGCATGTCAGGAGAGAGGCATGTTAGAGGTGAGCAATGGACATGCAAATATCCGTCCCATCAGTTTTTTGCCGTCACTACTATGACTACTTGGGCCATCGTCCATTGACATCACCTCCTTTTTAATGCCGCATTGATTTGATTGACATCTATAAAAAGTATAGACTCATGAAATGACCGTGTCAACAATAAAATCGCTGCCGCCAGCGCCGTCTGCCCATTGGCACCTGATCTTTTTCAACGCGGATCCCCTACTATCGAGTAAAAGCCGTTTTCCCCCGAATTGTGCCTTCCCACATTTCGCGAAATCCTTCTTCAGCTTTTTGCATCGGCAAAAGTTTGCCGATCTCCGGTTTGATTCCGGCAATCTGCACGAATCTCGTGAGCTGAATGAAATCTTCCTGAGTTCCCATAACAGCTCCGGTAATGGTAAGTTCGTTGACAAAAATCGGTAGCAGAGCCATCTTCACATCAGGACCAGTCGTAATGCCCAACGCGACAACTGTTCCGCCGCGCGCGACAGGTGCTGCTGGAGGCACTTTAAGTGCCACCTTCTTGGTGAGCGGCAGGGAGGGAACAGTAATGTGCCCACCAAGATTTTTCATTCCTTGCCTCCGAAAGCGCTCATTCAGGAGATTCATGGAACAAATTAAGGGATTTTGATATAAATGAAACTTTCCTTCGACTTAAGGTGAAATTCAGCTCAGTAATAGTCACAAGGTATTGAGTTTCCCTGTTGCTAACATTCGCAACCAGTTATAGCCTAAGTCAAAGGAAGTAAGTGAAGTAACACGTGAGATGTTGTTAAGGTAGCTCAAAGAAGAAACAAAGAGGTGAAATTATGGACGGATAAAAAATGATAAGAGGGGCTTTGGCAGTGTTCGTAGCGGGTCTCTTTGTGGCAGTGGCGCTGCCTGTTCTGTCAGAGACTGCATATGCGGCTGATGTTAATGGCGACATCCAGAGGCTGATTCCGTCTGAGTCAATGGCGGTTGAAACGGGGGGCGGCGAGACCCCATCGGTGGAGCTGAAATCAACTGCCTTTGCAAACGATGCGGGTCATATTGAGAGTCTGCTCCCGTCCGAATCCATAGTATCCGAGGAGGCTATGGGCGGAGGGACACCGCGAGGATGGAGTTGAGGGCCACCAAATTGGGGCGTGACACAGGCAATATTGAGCGCCTGCAGCCTTCTGCTTTCGATCTGTCGAGCGCGTCGACATTGTCACCGGGGCCTTGGGACTTCTCGAAACGGTTAAGTCGGTGAAGTCCAGTGGGGGGGAGCGAACGCGGAAAGCAATCCTCAGTGCTCCGCCAAGTGGCGCCGTAAAAAGTAATGAATCTGGTTTGTCTTCTGTCTGTTCAGTTTTTCAGCAATTGCCTATCGGTATGGAGAGCTTTTTTGCCTCCGCAATGGCCATCCTCTCCTTCTTCGGGTCTACAATAAAAACAGCGCCGGGAATCCCGGGCATATCTTTTATCCCGGTGAGATTCTTTTCCAGCTTCATCCGCTCTTTTTCGAGGCCAGCAACTTCTTTTTTTCACCTTCCTTAAAGACTCCTGAGGAGCCTAAGAAAAGCTCTTTATTTGTTGTTTTGGGGTTAATGTCTAGAAAGTCTCACAGAAAAGAATATATCGCGTCAAAAAGAGGAAGAATTACTGTTTATCCGACACTGCATGAGACAAAAGAGGGATGTTCAAGCGCATACTCAAGAAATTAAAAAGGCTAATTCCAATTCAGTGTCTTCATAGTATTCAACAATGAGACAAGTTTCATACTCAGTGGAACCATATCCTGAAATTCTTGCCGAGCAGCGTTATCATGACCGAGGAGTTTTAGCCCATAAATGCGTTTCGCAATTTTATGGAGTTCACTATACATATTCTCAATTTCTCGCATTTCAAGGTCTGAAGCGCATTTGGTTAATTCTTCGGAACGGAGCCATTTCCCGAACTTGCAATTTTCAGGGGAAGCAATTTCTTCCTGAGAGATGCTTCCCTTACCGTCAAGAAACCTCCTGAGTTGAACTTTCCATTTCAGGTAGTAAAGCATCGCCTTAGAGAAAGTACTCGCCTTCACGCTCCCTTACCTTTTTTTTCATCTTTTCTTACCTGCATGTGACGTAGTTTGGAGGTGTAGGCGATACCGAAAACAATGCGTGGTAATGCCGTCTCACCCCGTCCTTCTCAAATCCAACCAGAACAAACATCCCCAAAAGGAAAGAAGGTGGTGCTGCCCATCTAGGGAGGAGGGGGAGAAGACAGACAGCACCGAGGCAAATTATAGCCTTGCTCTTTTCCTAAATATAACAATTCATCTGTTACAATAGTGTGAATGTTTGGTTAAGAAAGATTAATGATTGTGATTACTCTCCTACGATATAGTAAATGCTAATGAAAGCCAGGAAATCCAAGAGTTATGAAGTTACAGGAAAGGCAGGATTGTCATTTACCGATCACCTTATGAGACGAAAGAAAAGGGTAAACTCAAACGTATTCTCAAGTGGCTGATTCATGTAAAGAAGGGGCATTGAGGTAGACAGGAGGAGTAATCTCTACATCAAAACAAGGGAGATATTACGATGAATGTTATTGCATTTATATGGAAGCCCAAGGAAAAGTGGAACACGAGAACATTGCTTGAGAAGGCTCTTGAAGGTGCAGATAATTAACGGTAATCGAGAGTGCATGAAGGGCCAAATGCAATACCCAGTTATAAAAAAAGTTTACACCAACTGTAGACAAGAATGCTGACTACAGTGCGCCACAGGCTGTGCTACGCACAATTATATCATAGGGCGACAGTGTTGACTTCAGGAGGAACACCGCTCATCTTGATGACGATCGGTAGTCTGGCAAGTTACGCCCAGTACCATGCGGTAGAAGCAGTGTTCACATCTTCCGGTATAGCACCGGTCATTTGTTTTCGGGCTACTTCCTGAAGTCTGCAACATTTGAAGGTCGGAGCTTACTGCAGGGTATTATTGGAAATCGATAACGCCGGTCATCGAACGCCGGGCCACAAACTCGAGACTGAACCATAAAGCGTTATTCCCGGGCGGCTGGATGAATTCGTTGTACGTCCTCATAGTTTGATACTTCAATTAAATTCAAATCTGGATCACGGAAATAAACAGACATAATAGGCCCCATTGCACCGGTTCTTCTGACAGGGCCTTCGATGATCTCTATGCCGTTAGACTTCAAATGTTCTAGCACTTCCGATATAGGAACAGAAGTGACAAAGCACAAATCGCCTGACCCCGGAGTTGGCTTGAATGCCTTAGGTTCATACTCGTTACTTCTTTGGTGCAAGTTGATTTTCTGCGCTCCAAAAGATAAGGCTTTCCGCCCACCACCAAAGACAACAACCTCCATGCCTAATACTCTCTTATAAAAAGAGCATGTCGCCTCTATATCGTTGACTGTCAATACCAAGTGATCCAGTCGATCAATGTTCATTTCTATTGGCAGAACATTATTTTTTATGCCGCATGCGGTCTTTTGATGAATTATAGGGGCAAAAAAAGGGGGCGTCAAGAAAAAAGACCCTTGATTTAGCAACCTTTTTGTCTTCTCAAGATGTATCGGATATGATATCATTTCTTCCATAGGGTCAGAAAAACATGTGATTTTTCAGGAGCATTCCCCACTTTGAGGGGATAGTTTTTCAGGAGCATTCCCCACCCCTTTTTCAGGGTCATTCCCCACCTGATAATTGTCAACCAGACGTAGCAATCTTGATAACAGCC
>JBEKCV010000158.1:0-6282 GCA_050014695.1 Thermodesulfovibrionales bacterium | reverse complement strand
ATTGGACAGCAGATGATAACTGACATGGATAACCTGGATTGCAAAGAGCATTTTTACTTGTCCAAAAGCTTTATTTTATGCGGACTAACTATGCAGCTTTAGGATATTTTGGACAGCAATGATAAATTGTATAAATTTGTGAGGTCCTCAGAAGGCTGCCGGTCACTTACTGCTGTTATTTTTTTGTATAAATCAGCATCTCTTAGTAGTTGATTAAGGTCTTTTAGAGTGTCACATTTTTCATGCTTATCTGGTATCTTTGATTTTTTAAGTGCGTCGCATAACTGCTTTATTGTGTACTTGTTCCCAAATTCTTCCTCATGAAAGTCTAAAGAATCAACGGTAGCAACTTCTCCTTTAGGGTTCTTACCCTCCCCTTCGAATAAGGCAGCAACAAACTCAGGTGGCGGGGCGCTGTCCCGCAGCGGCTCTCGGATGAGCAAAGAAACGTCAGGGTCGGGGAAGAATTCTACGTATTTCTGCAAGAACCGTTCAGCCATCGAAATAAAAAATGGTCCAGTTGCGATGACGACACGTTCAACAACACTGCCTGGTAGCATATTCAAGCGACTGCTCACAGACACAAGACCGTTCTGGAGAGGACTCAGGCTTGCTTTCTCGGAAACAATATCTTCGGCAATTTTTAGCGCAGCGGAGTAGCAGGCCGTTTCGCACGGACATTTACCCTCCTTCGTTTCGCTCGGACATTTACCCTTCCTTAGCTGTATCATAGCCAGATCCCTAATGCCTTTTTGCAATACTGTCTTAGCGGACTGCCCGTATCGACCTGTGATCTCAAGTGTTCGATCTAACTCATTGGTCTCGGGTGGTGGAGGAATCGCAACGCGGATGACATAGCAACTTTTTGGTGGTAAATCATTTGCTGTATAAACCCCTAGTGGACAACTCTTGTCATGAGCATTCTTTGGAATTGTAAAAGGGACGATGGAGAAAAGTCTTCCTTCAGCACCAAGTTCCAATAACGTGGGATCCGCACGAATCGTTTCCTGGTCGATAACTTCATTCAACCGAAAATTTACATGGTCCAACCACTCCTTGTAAAGGTCCTCCAAAGATTTTCGTCCCACTTTGTCATTCTTGAATTCTGGTCCTTTAATCTCCATGCGCAGCACACCGAGCGACTTGTCAAAATCTGCTGATTTGTCAGGATCACCTCCAACTGGTAACACAGTAGCACGGAACTGCATTCTAAAAAGTGAATTGCCATTATAGTCATGCAGATCGTCGAGGGCGGTATCATTGATTGCGCTCTGAATGACACGACGATATGCCTGTCGATCCTGAAACTGGTCGAGCGGAGAACTCGCCGCCGCTGTGCCTCCGCGTGGTGCCGTGGACGCTGCATCTAGGCGAGAGGTCAAGCTTGAAACGAGAGTTCCAAGCTGGGTAGCAATAGTGTTCGCATCAGAAAGGCCCGGCGGTGGTACGGCTGGGAGTGTTGTGGAAGATGTTGAGCTTCCAGTAGTGCTTGCGGGAGTAGGAGTGGGAATAGTCTGATTTGCCAAGCTGGCTTTCACCGATTGCAGATCATGTTGCACCTGCAAAAGCTGAGTCTGCAACTGGGTAACCGCAATCTGTTGCTCAAGATCACTCAGTTGCGCGGCCTGCTTGAACTGTAGCTTGGCACCAGCATCAAACGATATGCCAAGCTGCGCCGAGAGGGCAGACACGCTTTCGATATCTCGCACTAATTCTGGGCTAAATGTGACAGTGCGGCTGTTGCTTAGAAGAGTCTTGAGGTAGTCCATTTCCTCCTGTCGTTCGTTGATTAGGTCTTCCCTTTTGTAGAGCTTAGGATCTGAAACCTGAATCGATGCTGGAATCTGTTTGGCAGAGTAATCAAGACGAGTTAATGAAGTGTCATAAGCCTTAAATCCACTACAGCCCACAAGCCCCGACACCCATATTGCTGCAGCGCCAAAGGCGAAACAAATAAAAAATACCTTACGCATGACATATCCTCCTTCGTCTCGGATTAAGACAGTTTTTACCCACATCCGCAGACTCAAACGTCTTATATCAAGGATCAATAAAATACATCACCGCAAACCGTTGAGTATCCGCTACAGCTCATTTCTACCGCAGAATCCATGAAACAGGCTCGCTGCCTCTAAGACTCGCGACTATCAGTTACATTATGGACGAATCCCATTTTCTCCCCTCTAAGCAATTACCCACCTATAGTTCTTCGCTGTTTTTTGTCCCATAAAAAAGAAACACTGACCATTTCATTCGGGCCGTTTACTTCATGTTAGTAAGCAAAGGTGATGCCAAACAGCTTGTTTGGCAGATGCTTTAGTTAGTTAATGTACGTGAAAGGCGAAATAAGTCATTATTTCTAGTGATCAGGTACTTATATGCATATGTGTTGGGCAAAAAACAGATTGCCTTTACTTAGAGTGACGTGCCCTGTAAAAAAGAGGAAGGGAGCGTACTATGCGGAAAACCGCAGAGAGTATGCAAAAAGTATATAGCTGGCGGAGTGTTGTTACCACTTCTGGCTTCGGTCGATTCAGATAACTTGAGAAGCATCGGTTCCGCATTTTCTTATCTAGAGGGATACATCATCCTACCTCTTGCCCAGTCGTCCCGATTTGATTGATTTTCCCTCTTTTCAAGAACTTTCTGCTATGTTATGATTTTATCCGTAAAGGTGAACACCTGCCATGGGTATTAATTGTTCTAAAATCTTCAATGTGTATCGTTGTGAGTTGAACAACAGAGAACATTTAAGAGGGAGGTGCGGTATGGATATTAGAGAGAAAAAAAAGAAGGTTACTCATTTTTATGCTGGTTCTTTTTCTCTTTTGTTGATAAGTTTTCTAGGTCTTATATTTTGCGGAAATACCCTTGCTGGTATCCCGTCGGATCCGAGCGTTGTCCCAAATAGCCAGACGCGTGCATTGATTACGCAAAGTATTGATGAAAGTTCGCTTGTGGAACTCAACGGGAATACCCGTCCTGAAATGACTCCGGCCAACGATCGCGGCCCGGTTGCCGACGATTTCCCGATGGAGCACATGCTCCTGCTACTGAAACGGCCTATTGAGCAAGAGCGAGCACTCCAGCAGCTGATAGAGGAACTCCATAATCCCGCATCGTCCACCTTTCACCGATGGTTTACTGCGCAGCAATTCGGACAGACCTTTGGTCTGGCGCGGCAAGACCTGGATACCATTTCCCAATGGCTAATTGGTCACGGGTTCGCGGTCAATGTGGTCTATCCCAGCGGTGTGATGATTGACTTCTCTGGTACAGCGGGGCAGATACGCGAGGCCTTCCATACTGAGATCCATTATCTTGAAGTGAACGGGGTAAAGCACATAGCCAACATTAGTGATCCCCAAATTCCTGCTGCTTTGGCGCTGGCAATTGTGGGCGCAGTCTCCCTGCACGATTTTCGCCCCCGCGCGACGTACGAAATGCATGAGGAATACTCATATTCCTCCGGCGCTGAGGCTGTCACCCCTCCGGACCTGGCGACCATCTACAATTTTACTCCACTTTTTAACGAAGGTATTTCAGGCCAGGGACAGACTATTGCCGTGATTGAAGATGAGAACGTTTTCGATACTGCAGACTGGAGCACGTTCCGTTCTGCTTTTGGCCTTTCCGGCTACACTTCGGGGTCGTTCACGCAGGTTCATCCGGCCCCTCCCATCGGGAGCAACAATTGTGTCGACCCCGGTATCTTTGGTTCTGAAGCTAATATAGATGTGGAGTACGCAAGTGCGGCGGCACCAAGCGCCGCCATCATGTTGGCGTCATGCGCCAACACCACCACGTATGGCGTATTAATAGCGGCGCAGAACCTTATTAATGGGAACACCCCTCCAGCCATCATAAGCATAAGCTATTCAGAGTGCGAAACGTATAACGGTGCGGCAGGCAACGCCGCCTTTAATACTACTTATCAGCAAGCCGTCGCCGAGGGTGTCTCAGTGTTCGTTTCCGCTGGTGATTCGGGGGCAGCCGGTTGCAATAACCACGGCTCCATTGCATTTGATGGTCTGGGTGTGAGTGGGTGGGCCTCTACTCTTTACAACGTCGCTGTGGGCGGCACCGATTTCTCCGACACCTATTCTGGCACCAATAGCGCCTACTGGAGCTCGACTAACAGCGTAGACTACGGATCTGCTTTGTCCTATATCCCGGAAATACCATGGAATGACTCCTGTGCTAGCGCTTTGCTGGCCAGCCACAATGGCTTCCTCACAACCTATGGAGTGAGCGGCTTTTGTAACAGCTATTTAGGCTGGTCCTATTATATGACCACGTCTGCTGGAAGCGGTGGTCCAAGCGGCTGTGCCACGGGAGCCCCCTCCATGAGTGGCTTCGTAAGTGGCACCTGCGCGGGTTATCCCAAGCCGTCATGGCAGTCGATTGTAGGCAATCCAAATGATGGAGTGAGAGACCTGCCAGACATCTCACTTTTCGCTGGTAATGGCGTCTGGGGACACTTGTACATCTTTTGTGATTCTGCTGAGGCGGCCTGCACTGATGATCTGGGCGGGTGGTCAAGAGCAGGGGGCACATCGTTTGCTGCGCCTATCATGGCCGGCGTGCAGGCCTTGGTAAATCAACATGCAGGCTCTCCCCAGGGCAATCCCAACTTCGTTTATTACAGGCTCGCAACCACGGAGTATGGCCAAGGTGGAAACAGCTCCTGCAACTCTTCCCTTGGTTTGTTCTCGGACACCTCCTGCATTTTTTATGATGTAACACAGGGTGACATGGATGTTCCCTGCGTAACTAGTAACAACTGCTATACACCCTCGGGGACCTTCGGCATACTTTCCACTTCTAGCGCAGCTTACCAAATCGCATACGGTGCGTCTATCGGCTGGGATTTCGCCACCGGAATCGGCACCGTCAACGTCTACAATCTTGTGAGCAATTGGTCACAGGCAGCAAACAGTGCTTGCGCGGCCACTTTATCCTCCGCCCTGGTACTTCACATTCCGATAGTGAGCTACAATAATCAATACTACCAGGCTGATTTTCAGTATGATCTTAACACTCAGTCGTTTAACCTTCTTGATGCCGGATTGGTCTCGGATCTAGGCCCTTTCAGTTCCTGTACGCCTGCGACTGTAATTGGCGCAACACTGTATTTACCTGTAGCAATGTACAATGGTGTTTATTATCGGGCAGTCCTTACAAACACTGCTGGCTACAATTTTGTGGTCACTGGAATTTACGGAATTTGATAGGTTGACATTATCAAAGTTCAACCGGAAGTCTTCATTGTTGCAGCAATTTGAAACGCGTGGACTTATCGGTAAAGCCTGCGGACGATTTCGGGTTCTTCAGCAAAACAAATATGACGTTAACCAATAAAAGATAGGGCTGATTCAATCCAACATCCCTTGTTTTATTTCCGATCGCTGCCGAGAGGACCGTCGCACACACTTAGTATTCAGAGGAAGTTCAGTCAATTATTCTTAAAAGATCTGATGCCCTTACGATCTTGACTGACTTGTATTTGCCGATATCGCATAAATCTTTATCACCACTTACAATAAAATCTGCTGCTCCTGCCAGAGCACACGCAATGAACTTGTCGTCATCAGGGTCCTTGCATACTCCGCTCACCTCAACGGTTGTCTCAACTATCTCAAAAAAAGGGAGCACTTCTTCCACGATCGTCTTTATCTCGCCCTTTGTGAGCCTGAATTTTGGGTACTCGAGAACCTTCCTGAATTCGTTGAAGGTCTCTTTGGAGACGACCGGCACAATCTTGCCTTTTTTCCAGAGATCAACTATGCCCACGAGTTCACCTTTGAAAAGGATCGACGAAATGAGGACGTTCGTATCAAGGACGACTTTTCTTACCGTTTTTTCTTTCTTGCCCACTTAACCGCCTCTGCAACGTCACCTTCGGTAATACCCAGTTTTGCCATTTTGTTTCTTATTCCCTCAAGGGTCACATCGGCAGGGATTATTTTGACTGGCATCAAGATTATCTTCCTGTCCTCTACCGAAATATCGAAGTATTCTGAGTCCGGAAATACCTTGACGATCTCTTTTGGCAGCGTAAGTTGATTTTTCGATGTCTTCTTAGCAAGCATGTTTCCTTACCTCCTTACAATAAGGATACATTATTTTGTCGATATTCGCAAGACAAGCCGTATCCCAGAATCCACCATCAAACTGAGACAAGCCGGTGGTTTGAGGATTTTCTAACAGTCACGGCCTCAGTTTCGGCGAAGAGAACCCCAAGAATCAACTGAACCGTTCTCCGCAGCCGGGGAAATGCCG
>JBEKCV010000157.1:0-6385 GCA_050014695.1 Thermodesulfovibrionales bacterium | reverse complement strand
TGGCCTATTTCGCCGCGGTTTTGCTTGATCCTGAGTCGAAACTGAAAGTGATTGCCGGCTATGTGTTGAAGGAAGCGAAGCGCTTGTTTGGGATTCCCGATTTTCACTATTACAGCATTGCCGACGGTCTAACGAGTATTTTTACGCGTCATCCTGGACAGATCGTGAGGCTGCTGCCACGATCCACGATGCAGGGGTCACTGTTCCGCTCAAGCGCCTAAAAATTTTGGGGGAACTCCTGTCCCGGTGCTCTTGACATATTTGGCGTTCAGTTATTAACATTAAAGAACTGTTGGAGTGATGCGAATGCATCGCTCGAATTCGATTCTGGAGGCTTCAATGATACGCAGGATGTTTCTCGTCTCAGACAAAAAGGGATTTACCCTCATAGAGTTGTTGGTGGTGCTCGTCATATTAGGCCTTCTTGCAGCGCTGGTCGGTCCGAATATTTTCAAGAATTTAGGGAAAGGGCAGCATGGTGCCGCAAAGGCCCAGATCGAACTGCTGGGACAGGCGTTAGACCAGTTCAGGCTTGATGTAGGAAGGTATCCGACCACTCAGGAGGGGCTCAATGCCCTGATTGTCAGCCCGGGTGCGGACAATTGGCAGGGTCCATACCTCAAGAAAGGTTTGCCGAATGATCCCTGGGGCAGACCCTACCAGTATCAATGTCCGGGTAATCACGGAGATTATGACCTTTTATCCCTCGGCAAGGATGGTGCACCGGGCGGTGAAGGGGATAACGCTGACATTACAAACTGGGAATGAGGATAAGTAAGAGAAGACCTCCGCAAGAGTCTTCTCTACATTCAGTGAGGGGATGATGAGCTAATCGTGTGCCTCTGCCCAGTTTCTGCCATGCCCTATCTCCACCTTGAGGGGAACGGCTATATCAACAGCGCCTTCCATCTTCTGCCGGATCATTTCTTTAACCTTTTCTAGCTCATTCGCCGGTGACTCAAGGACGAGTTCATCATGGACCTGGAGGATAATCCTCGTCTTAAGCCCCTCGTCCCTCAGGCTCTTCCAGAGCGCTATCATGGCGATCTTGATGATATCGGCTGCGGTGCCCTGAATGGGGGAGTTTATGGCTAGCCGCTCGCCGAGTGAGCGTGTATTAGCGTTACTGCTCGTGATTTCGGGCACAGCCCGTTTCCTTCCAAACATGGTAGCCACATACCCTCTCCGTCTCGCGTCAGAGAGGGCCTCTTCAATGTAAGCCCTGACGCCGGGATGTCCCTGAAAGTAACCGTCAATGTATTTTTTTGCATCCTCCTTTGGAATGCTGAGGGCTTCTGACAGCCCGAACGGTGATATGCCGTAGACGATACCGAAGTTTACGGTCTTCGCGGTTCTTCTCATTGCGGGGGTAACCAGTTCCATGGGGACGCCAAAGATCTCTGAAGCAGTCGTCGTATGGACATCAACGCCGGAAAGGAATGCATCGATCAGGCCCTGATCACTGCTCAGACACGCCAGTATCCTCAACTCGATCTGCGAGTAATCGGCAGAAATCAATACATTTCCTTCCTCGGCAATAAAGGCCTCTCGGATGCGTCTCCCCCACTCGCCGCGTATGGGTATATTCTGGAGATTCGGATCGCTGCTGCTCAACCTGCCGGTTGCGGTAACCGTTTGATTAAAGGACGTATGGATGCGTCCCGTGTGAGGGTGCATCAGATCGGGAAGGACATCCGTATAGGTGGATTTCAGTTTCGACAAACTTCTGTAGTCGAGGATCTCTTTTGGCAGGTCATGATTCTCGGCCAAGTCTGAGAGGACACCGACTTCGGTGGAAAAGCCGGTCTTCGTCTTTTTCCCGGGTTTCAGTCCGAGCGTATGAAATAAGACCCTGCTCAACTGCTTGGGTGAATTGATATTGAATTCCTCTCCTGCGAGGAAATAGACCCGCCGCTGAATTGCATCGAGTTCTCTTGCAAGCTCTTTCGACATATCGTGAAGCTTGCCGTCGTCGACCTTGAACCCCGCTTCTTCAATATCCATGAGAACGTGCACGAGGGGCATTTCTATATGGTGGTAGAGCCTCTCCATGCCCTCGTTTATAACCTTCTCAAAAAGCAGTTCCTTCAACTCAAGGGTGAGGGCTGCGTCCTCCGCAGCATAGGAACTGGCCTCCTCAACGGGTACCTCGGCAAATGAAGCCCTCTTGCCGAGGACCTCCTCGAAGGTCCTCTTTCGGTACGAAAGATGCTCAAAGGCCACGTCTTGAAGGCTGTGGTTGGATTTATTGGGGTTTAGGAGGTACGATGCCAGCATCGTATCATAGAGCGTCCCGTTTACCGTTATCCCTTCATGCCTGAGCATCAGGAGGTCATATTTCAGGTTGTGTCCTATTTTGGCTATTGCTTCGCTTTCGAAAAGAGGTGACAGCGCCTTGAGGAACTCATTTTTACTGATCTGACCCGCTGTTCCGGCAGAGGAGTGAGCGAGCGGTAGGTACCATGCTTGATTTTTCCTATTGCTCAGTGCGATACCTACGATCGTGTCGTTGAAGGGGCTTCTCCCTGTCGCTTCGATGTCGAAGGCAAAGGCATCCCGGATCGATGTCAGGATACCCTGCAGTGTGTCGAGAGACAATACCGTCTCATAGCTGCTTTCCCGTTTGGCTGAAGGGACAAGCTTCATAAGACTGCCAAACTCAAATTCCCTGAAGAGGGTCAAGAGGGCTGACCAATCCGGTTCTCGCAAGGCAAATTCCTGGATATCGATGTCCATGGGCACAGCGGTATCTATGGTGGCGAGACGCTTGCTCATCCTTGCGATATCTCTGTTTTCGATGAGAAGGTTCCTGAGTTTCTCTTTTTTTATCGCATCAGGATGATTCAGAAGGTCATCGAGGTCGTTGAAGCTCGTCAGCAGTTCCCGGGCTGTCTTCTCGCCGATCCCTTTTACCCCGGGTATATTATCTGCAGCATCGCCCGTGAGGGCCATGAATTCCGGAATCCTCCGCGGCTCGACGCCGAATTTTTCCTTCACGAATTCAGCATCAAGAACCTTATCCTTGACAGGGTCGAAGATTTTGACTCCCTCGCCGACGACTTGGAGCATGTCCTTGTCGGCGGTCACGATGAAGACGTTCGCACTATCCCGTGCGGCCTTTACCGCTATCGTGGAGAGGAGGTCATCAGCCTCGTAACCGGGGATCTCGAAGACCTTGATGCGCAATGCCGAAATGACCCTGCGGATGTGGGGAAGCTGCTGGACAAGCTCTCCTGGTGTTTCCGGCCTTTGTGCCTTGTATGCCTCAAAGAGCCTGTGACGTTCCGTTGGTTGCGGTGAGTCGAACGACACTATGATCCCGTCGGGTTTCTTCTCCCTGATGATCTTGAGCAGCATGTTGGTGAACCCATAGATCGCGTTGGTCGGTAACCCTTTTGAATTGGTAAGTCCCTTGATGGCATAAAAAGCCCGATAGACATAGGAATTTCCGTCGATGAGGTAGAGATTCATAGCAGATTATAACTGATTTGCCTCAAATTGAGAAATGCACGGACGGAGATGGCAACGCGACCTCTAGAGGTGTTTCATGACAAAAAAAACCCGTAGGCAACGCCTACGGGGAGTCACAGAAAAATCAGTCAATCAAGATTTTCTTGCTTTTTTTAACTGCTTCTTCTGTCTTCGGAATCCTGACCTCTAAGACACCGCCTTCGAAGTGCGCCTTCACCTTATCCGTATCCACGCCAGCGGGCAATTCAAACCTCCGCGAGAATGAGCCGTGTGAACGTTCAAACCGATAGTAATTTTTCCGTTCGATCTTCTCTTCTTTTTTCTTCTCTCCTGAAATGGTGAGGTAATCCCCAGCAATATCGACTTTCAGATCTTCTTTCGTGACACCCGGCATATCAGCCTTAAAGATCAACTCGTTGCCTTCCTCGTAAACGTCAACAGACGGTGATATCACTTCACGTTCGGCTAATCGGGCGTCGGTCCACAACGGCGCACGTAACAACGAAAACGGCCTCGACCACATAGTCTCGAACCATCTTTCCATCTCGTCAAGCGGAGACAGCATTCCCGATGGTTCAGCCTTGACCAGATCCTTTGTCCCTTTCATGGTCATCCCCCCTTTCCTACTTTTAGGATATGACAGTTAGAGGGGAATTGCAAAAGTTGAAAGTGCCGGATTTGTCCGGAATTCCGCGTATTTTCAACCGAAAAAGGACAAAAGTGCTCGACAATTACAAGCAACGTCAGAAGATCTTGCAAATGCCCGCTGGGGTGATAGTTTTGACAGACCGGAGGATTTATTTGCTGTTTCACCGCCATCGCCAAGAAGGAATCGATATGCAATGGCGCTCGCTTCCTTGCAATTGAGCTGCGATATTTTTTAGAATTGGATTGGCATGGCGGAGTATCGATTAGAAAAGGACTCCCTTGGTGAGGTTCAGGTTCCTGCTGACGCTTACTGGGGAGCCCAGACACAGAGGGCGATCGAGAATTTTCCGGTAAGCGGATTGCGTTTCCCGGTCGTCTTCATCCGGTCGCTCGGGTTTATCAAGCTGGCTTGCGCACAAGTGAATAAGGAAAGCAAGAGGCTGGACCGCAAAATCGCTGATGCAATCAGTGAGGCGTCACGAGAAATAATAGCAGGAAAACTTGACGATCAGTTTCCTCTCGACATATTCCAGACGGGCTCGGGTACTTCGACAAATATGAATGTCAATGAAGTCATCGCTACGAGGGCGAATGAGCTGCTTACCGGCTCGAAACAGGCAAAATCACCGGCTCATCCGAATGACCATGTGAATATGGGCCAGTCCTCAAATGATGTCATACCGACGGCGATCCATGTCGCCTCGATGCTGCAGACAAGAGAACTTTTGCTTCCGGCACTCCAATTACTCCATAAGGCCATTCAGGAAAAATCCCAGAAATACACAGCGCTCGTCAAGACCGGCAGAACCCATCTCATGGACGCTATGCCGCTAACCCTGGAACAGGAGATGTCGGGCTGGGCCACGCAGGTAGCGTACGCAGGAGAAAGAATTCAGGGTGTTTTCCCGAGGCTCTCGGAACTCGCCATTGGCGGTACCGCGGTCGGGACTGGTATCAATAGCGAGCCTGATTTTGGTTCAAAGGTCGCAAGGGTTCTATCGGAGTTGACCGGTGTTGAGTTCCGGGAGGCTCGGAACCATTTTGAGGCGCAGTCAGCCCAGGATGCGATAGTGGAACTCTCGGGCCACTTGAAGACCTGCGCAACGGCTCTCATGAAGATAGCGAATGACCTGCGACTCCTCAATAGCGGTCCTGTGGCCGGACTCTCCGAGTTGCGGCTCCCTTCCCTGCAGCCTGGCTCGTCAATAATGCCCGGCAAGGTGAATCCGGTTATCCCCGAGGCGGTAAAGATGGTCTGTGCCCAAGTCATGGGGAATGATGCCGTGATCGCTCTATCGAATGCACTCGGCGATTTTCAGCTCAATGTCATGCTGCCGATCATCGCCTATGATATCATCCAGTCGATCACTATCCTTGCAAATGCGGCGCGCCTTTTAGCCGAAAAGACGATTGGCGGTTTTGAGGTGAATGAGGAACATATTACAGAACTGGTTCACAGAAATCCGATCATCGCAACTGTTTTGAATCCCGTGATTGGATACGACAAGGCAGCGGAAGTGGTGAAGCGGGCATTGAAAGAGAGGAAGACTGTCAAGAGGGTCGTTGTCGAAATGGGGTACCTCTCTGAAGCGGCAGCTGAAGAGATCTTGAGGCCCGAGGTGATGACGAAGGCCGGTTTGCCCGGAGCGAAAGAGAGGTGACCGAAAGCTTTGCAGCACGCAAGCCCCTCGCTTCAGCCATGGGGATAGTGCTGTAACTGTTGTTGTAATTAGACATCTGTAAGTTATATAATGAAACAATGGAGTACAAGAGCAACAACAATGTTGTCTACTCTTGCAAGTACCATGTGGTGTGGTGCCCCAAATACCGTCGCCCGGTGCTCACAGGGAAGGTTGAAACCGACCTAAAGCGCATTATCCATTGCGTAGCGCAGGAGAGACATGCCGAGATCATTGAGCTGGAGGTTATGCCGGACCACGTGCATCTGTTGGTTGAAGTGGATCCGCAGTACGGTGTACACAGGCTGGTCAAGCAGATGAAGGGCAGGAGCTCCAGGATGCTGAGGGACAAGCACAAGTGGCTCAAGAGCCGCATCCCGAGCTTATGGACCAACAGTTATTTCATTTCAACCGTAGGCGGTGCGCCACTGAAGGTCATCAAACAGTACATCGAATCCCGGAAGGAGGTCTGAAATGGCAAAAGACACAACTCCCAGTTTTATTGTCGAACTGCGTCTCGGAACCTCTTCTAAGGATGGGACGTACATAGAGAAAGGGTTTAATGCGGGTAGAATACTTTTCAACGC
>JBEKCV010000156.1:0-6441 GCA_050014695.1 Thermodesulfovibrionales bacterium | reverse complement strand
GAATGAAGATCGTCTTGCCCACCAGACCAAAGATCATCGAAAATGTAGTGCAGAAAATCGCCTGTCCGACGCTATAACTGCCTGACTTCATTGGTTTTCAGTTTTCCAACTGCGGAAGATGGGTTAGCGCAACGTAATCTCGGACGCGCTTGGCGTGCGCACTGCTGCAAGAAAGCTTCAGTTGCTTTGCACAGAGGATCGGGCAAACAGGGAGTGTAAGGTTTAGGATTTCATGACCGCAAAACACGTCTTCGCCAAGTCAAGATTTGGCAAGCGGCATATATGCGGCATGAAGCAGACCTGTGATTTTTTAGCCCCATTGACCTGTCTGAGGGGACTGGTGGTTCGGGTATATAAAGGGGGTCAGGTGTAGCGATATCGACAAAACAGTTACACCGCCTCTTATTGTTAAGCCTTTCGATATATTCTTGGCCGGAGTATCAAGCCTCTCATTGACTTTTCTTTCCGACGTCATCCGTAGAAATCTCTTTGTCCGCTCCCTTTTTCTCCGTTCCTCCCTCAGGTGCGCTCTCCTTGATAGAGAGCAATTCCACTTCAAAAATGAGGGTTGCATTCGGCCCGATCACTCCGCGGCCTGCTCCTTGCTCGCCATAGGCGAGGTTAGAGGGAATAAAGAGCTGAAACTTTGACCCCGTCTTCATCAACTGCAAGGCCTCAGTCCATCCAGCAATGACGCCATCGACAGGGAGAGTCAGGGGTTGTCCGCTCCGGGAGGAGCTATCAAATTCGGTCCCGTCTATCAAGGCGCCTCGATAGTTCACCGTAACCGTATCGGTTGACTTGGGCTTTTCACCGGTCCCTTCTTTGATCACCTTATACTGCAAACCGCTTGGCAGGGTGATAACACCCTCCTTCTTCTTGTTCTCCGCGAGGAATGCCTCGCCATCTTTTTTGTTTTTTTCGGAGAGTTCTTTTGCCCGCTCCATCTGTTTCGCGACCATCTCCTTCTGGATTGCCATCATAGTTTCACGGAATTCGTCATCGGACATCAAGGTCTTTCCGCCTGTGTAGGTGTCTAGTATCCCCCGAGCAACGAGAGCCGGATCGACGTCAACGGTCTGTTTCTTCAGGCTATTGCCAATATCCATGCCTATGCTGTAGCTGACCTTGTCCTTCTGAGTTTTGAGAACCTGATTCTCTTCTGCATTCACCTGGTTCGCCAAGAGTAGCACTCCTAGCGCCGTTGCCGCGATTAACCGGAATCTCATTTATTGCTTTCCTCCACAAAAAAATTGTTTGATCTGGTGCGAAAATCTCGCGCCTGACCCCATTCGTTATTATACATAGACTCCCCCAATATTGTCTATTTTGTCGGTTGATTCCTTGTTCAAACGAATGCAAACGCACATATAAAAAAACTAACGTTTGTATGGCAGATTTTCACCGGGAGAGGTGGCATTACGAGGATTTGCTGAAAAACACATGTCGGAAACGATGGAACGGATGGAAAGCCGGTTCAGTGGCTTACCCCGGCAGCCGCCCGTCCTATCGCTTTTCAGAGGAGCCATTTCTTCACTTCTACGGCCTGCCTCGTGACAGCTCGTAATAGCTTTGCCCCCTACTCAAACAGTGCGCTCCATGTTCCTGATTGGCCGTTAGTGCCTGTCCATGTTCCGGACATAGTGCCATTAACAGTGACTGATCCGATGAAAATATACGTAACGCCATTATCGCTAAAGGGAAATAGAATACTCTGATTGCTGACAGTCCCTACGCCCAAACCCGGCAACACCCCTGATGCAGGCGTTATCGAAAACCAACTGGGACTGGAGATACCGGCATAGGTGGCATTGAGAGTGAAGGTAAGATTCACGGGCATGCCGAGCGGCGTAGCAGACAGTTGCCAGGTGCCCTGAATGTCCGCAGGGGGGGTATATATTATAGCGTACCATGTGCCGGTCGTGCCATCGCTCCTCGCCCAGCTGCCAGATATTGTAGCATTAGCATTTATTGTCCCCGTGTAAGTATTAACGATTCCATCGACAGCTCCTGTCCAAGAAAAATTGATAGTCACGTTGTTGACAGAGCCTGAGAGCCCCTCGCCCGTCACCGTTGTGCCTGAAAGAGTACTCTCTGACTGTGTGAATATAAGAGGATAAAGCGGTCCTGACACTGTTCCTTGACTAGTGGACGCTATAGAATATAGGCTCCAGTAGCCCTCAACATTGTATGACGCCAGAGAGTTGGTTGATGCGCAACCGGTGAAACATAGAGGCAACGTTACAACAAAGAAGATCAAACAAACTTTTAGCCACCTGCTTATAGCGAGTTTTTTCATAACCATCTCCCTGTTATGTATTGAATGCCCCTCATAGGGCCCACTTGACAGACAAAAATACACCGTAGGCGAAACTCGAAAGTGTCTCCAATCGCCTTTTTATTATTACATCTTACGGAAGGGCACTTTGTCAACGTATCAGGCGGTGATGCCATCAAAGCCTCACGTGTTATCATGATGATAGAATCGTGCTGCGCCCGTCCTCTTCAGCCATGCCGATGGAGTCCGATGGGTCAGTAAATAGGCAAGTATCTTTTTATTTAAAAATTGCAGTGGGATAATAAATACGAAAAGGAGTAGACTTTTAGAGCAGAGGAATAATGGAGATATCCAACGATTTTTCAAAAGCATCAAGATTTTCCGATATAGGACGATTCTATGTAACCAATTTTGTAACACATGTAGCCGCGGCACTCGCACCGGGCACGTCCATTCTGGATGCTGGGGCAGGTGAATGTGCCTACAAAAAATATTTCAGTCATTGCATTTATAAATCAGTTGACTTGGCGGTTGGAGATTGTAACTGGCATTATGAGCATTTGGACTATGTCTCTCCATTGCATGAGCTGCCAATAGCTGACGGATCGTTTGATGCTGTTTTGTGTACTCAAGTTCTAGAGCATCTGAATAAACCATTAGAAAGCGTCAAAGAAATATACCGCATTCTCAAACCTGGGGGGAAATTGTATTTGACCGCCCCCATGGCTCATTGTGAACACCAAACGCCACATGATTTTTTCAGATATACCTCGTTTGGACTGAAATATCTTTGTGAAGAGGCTGGCTTCAAGACAGTCGACATCGCCCCCTTCGGAGGGCTCCTGGTTAGATGGGCATATGAATTGCCCAGAGGGCTTGAGCTCTTTCCACCAGCGAGGCTGAACAATTGGAAAGGACTATTACTTGCACCTTTCAAGAAAATTATGTTTGCGGTAATTCGAATAACACAGATGGTCTTTCTAGCTTTGGATAGGTTTGATTATGAAAAAAATGATCCCTTTGGATGGCGATTAATTGCTGTCAAATAAAAAAAAGCAGAAGGCAAGGAGTGGCAGACGAATTCCACTTGCTTTTTTGAGCTCGTAGATTTCCTGCACATTGTATGTTCGGTTGCAGTCATGTGGTTCGTCCTGGATTGTCGTATTGAGAAAATTCTGGCTCAATGATACGAGTGCTAATAATCTATGATTCTGTGGGCAGACGGGATAGAAACCCGATGGCTATGAGGAACCTGAACTGTTCAGGTCAGGATGTTCATTCGTAATCAGCAGGGGCCTACACAGCGAAGAGAAAGCGTTTCACCTGAGCGATAAGTCTTGGTCGTTCCCCCCTTGTAGACTGTTACTACGCCTTTCCCAAGAATTGTCCATTCACCTGCCGCACCATCATCGATCAGTCCAGTCTGTTCGTCAATCCCAACAATCGTATCGTCCGGAATGGAGGGAGCCAAAGAGGATGCCCAACTTTTGCCAAAGGTATTATGATGAGGAACGACGCATGCCCCGGGAACTAAGTTTAGTCCTTCCACAATCCTCCGCGTGCCGGGATCGTAATAGTGCCGGCATAAGATCATGGCCCCGGCGCTGCTGCCGCCGATCACCGCTCCTGTATCGTATGCTTCAAGCGTGGCTTGCCAACTTAAAGTGCCAGTCAGTGTTTGCGCAAGATATTGCGGGAACCCGCCCAGAAGGAAAACGAGACGAGATTGGCGTAAGGCACTCGCTATAGTAAGCTGATTCGCTGAAGCTCGATCGATAAGGGGCAACGAATTCACTTGCCTGGCACCCAGCCGCTTAAACCAACGAACCCCGGATTGACCTGCGCGTTCGTGATTATTATCCGGAACAGCGGCGGTCGGGATGATACTGACCCGAGCATCTAATCCGCCTGCCAGCTCAATAGCGTGCTTATCCGGTTCTGCCATTTGCCCACCGAACTCTGCCCCGCCTTCCAGGAGAATATAGCCTCTCATTCCTGGTCTTATTATATCTCAATCTCATTCAAGGGATAGTTATTCACACCAAAATACACGATACCAGGAGAAATTTGCAACTGGGCATAGCTGCCATGGAAAGAGACGGAGGGAGATCATCTTATCGCCCACAGTGACCGCCGGATCCACTCCCCATTTTATCCACTGACCTCCTTGAGTTTTCCAAAGAGGGCATTGGGAGATGTGTCCGACGAGCCTGTCATGAAGACGCCGAGCCAGTCGAGGAATGCAGCGAAGAACGGGAAGAGTACTCCTGTCGTCGCGAAGCGTTGCCGAGGAATGGTACTTCCGAGAAATTCATGATGTACGCAAAGCCGCGGATTGACGAGATCGTCAATAGAGGGCAGCAAAGCTTTTGCAAGGTATCTCCCGCAACCCTTACGGCAGCGGAAATCGACGCGTCCATCACGGGGATGGAGACGGGCCGGCAAAGAGTATTGAGAGGTCCCCTTTCGATCGGTATTCGTTTGCATGCTAATCCTTTGCGAAAAGCGGTTCTGCATGGATAATAACCTGGCCGGCATTTGGGATAAATTGATATAGTGCACTCTCCAACTGGCTCGTTATGGAATGTACATCCTCTAACAGAACCCCGTCGTCAAAAGAACAGTGCAGGGTTATAAACAATTTCTCTTTTTCCGTTTTCCTTATCTGAATATCATGTACTTCACGAATACGGTCAATAGTATCTGCGGCTCTCGCAATGATTTTTTTTACTGCGGCCTCCTCGTCAAGGGACACAGACTGGCTTTTTCTTTCTTCCGAGCGCGAAGGATCAATATGGGCACTGATATCCAGGTCAGTATCAAACTCCCTTCTGATATCCCGTTCAAGGGCAGAGACAACTTCATGAGCCTCTCTGATGGTAAGATTATGCTCCACTTCGACATCAAAGCTGATATGCTTCTTGTCTCCCACAATGTTTGAACAAATATTATGGACATAGAGATTATGGTTGATACCGATTGTATGCACCCTTTCAGCGATTGTTTCACAATCCAGAGCGATGGGTTTTGTATTGATGGTAATATCAGCCACAGGAAGTAGTTCACGGATCCTCTCCTCGACGGCATTGCAGATTGATTGAACTCTCTCTAGTGACAATGTTCTGCTCACATCGAGGATCATCTCCACAAATGCGAAAGGACCAGCCGGTTTAACCCGGATTTTTTCTATGTTAATTACGCCGTCAACCGCCCTGGTTATCGAGACAATCTGGTCAGTAAGCCCTTCAGGGGCAGCATCTATCAAAACGTCCACTGTCTTCTTGCCAAGACGGAATGCTGCATAGGCAATCACCAGCGCAACCACGATTCCGGCTATGGCGTCAGCCCAGACTATGCCTGCCGCAACAAAGATGAGACCGATCATTACCACCGCAGAACTGAGGATATCCAAGCTGAAATGAAGGGCATCCGCTTCCAATGCCTGGCTCTTGGTTTCCATAGCCACCTTTTTCAGCGCCCTCGATCTGGAGGAATCTACAATAATGGAAATAACAAGGACGAGTAAGGAATACCAGGCTACCCTTACTTCTGATGTTTTAGACACCAACCTCTGGACAGCCTCGTAAATAATCCATCCGCTGGTGAGCAGTAAAATGCAGGTCTCGATCAAAGCGGCGACGCTCTCTACTTTGGTATGTCCATACTGATGTTCCCTGTCAGCAGGCTTGTCGCCGACCCTCACGGCAAAGTAGGTCAGGGAGACTGCTCCGAAGTCGAGGGCTGAATGTGCGGCGTCCGAGATAATACCAATACTGCCGGTGACGACACCGATCACCAGCTTCATGGTGGCCAACAGAAAGCTTGCGATTACCGAACTCAGTGCAACGTTTTCTTTCTTATGATTGAATGCCATTAACTTATATTCTATAGAAGTGCCTGCTGAGTCTCAATGATAAAGTGCCATGAGCATCCTCGCCTGCGGACCTGTGAAGTGTCGTCCGCAGACAGCGGCAGAAACGAAGACTATACGAACCTGTGCTTGAGATTCATGATGTCACGATAGGGGACAACCCCCAGAATGCCGTCGTGATCGTCGGTAACAGGAATGGCCCTGAAGCCGTACCGTGAAAACATTTCAGAGGCTTCGATCAGCGTATTCTCAGGATTCAAGCTGATGACACTTGTTGTCATGATGTCCTCAA
>JBEKCV010000155.1:0-6528 GCA_050014695.1 Thermodesulfovibrionales bacterium | reverse complement strand
GACTGGATTTCCGGAGCCCGAATCTTTCAAGGAGAATGAACCGGTTGATATCCTGGTTCGGCAAATCGTATGTAAAGCGGAAGCTGAAGTCATTGACTGCAATGCTCGGCATTCCCATAACCGAAGGTAACCCGGCCTATTGTTCTCAGGAGTGCTCTGTCTGTGGTTATGGAGACAAGGCCAACAGGACAGCGCAAGCAGTGTTTCAGTGTCAGTGTTGTAACAACGGTATTCACGCAGATGTAAACGCAGCTCGCAATCACCTCGGAAGAAGTTCTTCAGGGGTCATCGACGTTTACAAAAGCAGAGAGACCGTCCTCCGTATTCTGACAGAACGTTTTCTCTCACATGCGGAGCGAATTCCACGCCTCTATAGTAAGGCTCAGAGCTTACTACCGGCCAATCCTTATTTCAGGGGATACCCGGCACAGCTCAAAAGGTTTTCATAGGCACTTTCTCTGTTTTTCTATGAAAATTCGTACTATGTGCAGCAGAGAACAAAAGCTTAACGGCAGGCCATTCATCCCGCAGATGAATCACGTGGGCTTTCTGGCACCGAACCTGTAAGGGAAGCAGGAGATCATATCTCCTCCACGCGAATAAGCAATAGCGGCACCTTGATGCGGCTGGACACCTTGTTCGCCACACTTCCAGACCAGAAAGCCTCCATCCCTAATTTCCCGTGAGTAGCCATCACAATGAGGTCGGCATGCAGCTCTAGGGCGGCACTGTCAATAACCGTTGCTGGGTCTCCTCTCAGCACATGACTGTCTGCCTGGAATCCTTCAGCCATGAGCGCCGTCAATTGATTCTGGAGGTACTCATGTGCACCTTGAACAGACATCTCCAACAATTTCGACGTTGTCCCAGGCAGAAAACGGCTTGTCACCGCACGCTGTCCCGAGAGGGTCCTGAACGAGGGGATCACCATAGCAAGTTGGATGACAGCCCCACACACTCTCGCCAGTTCCTTGGCGAAAAGAAGAGCTTGTGCATGATCAGCGTCGTTGTCAAGAGGCACCAGAAGTGACTTGCAAGAAACGGCGGGAGCAAGGCCATTGTTGTCAGGACGAATGAGGATGACGGGGAGAGAGCCTTTCGCAATAACCCTCTGGGCGATGCTTCCCAACAACAGGTGAAGCGCCCTACCGCGACCATGAGAGCACATTACGATCGTGTCGCAATTCAATTCACCCGCATGGACTCTGATACTCTCCGCAACATCCTCTGCTTCTGTTGCGTGCACGTGAAAGCGAACTGCAAGTTCCCTTTGATAGACCTTACGTGCTGTCTCCTCCAGATATTCATTCGCTTCGTGATCGCTTCTCAGATGGCGCTGGCCGTGGATTTCACGTGGGGCATTCTTCTCAATGACATGGAAAAACGTGACGGTGGCATCGAATTTCGTGGCGAGCAGGATTGCCGTCGGAATCGCGGCTTCCGCCATGGTAGAACCGTCTAACGGTACTAAAATATGTTTGAACATAACTTACCCTTTGACTTTGAATAGCGTATCGTAAAGAAGATACATGTTCAGCATAATGATGAGTAGTGAAATCAGGCCTGCAAGAATGGTCGTAATTTGTTTGTTGACCAATTCCCCCATAATATCCTTTCGCTTCGTGAATGTCACCAAAGGGATAATAGCGAAAGGGAGTCCAAAACTGAGTATCACCTGGCTGATTACGAGTGTGCGAGTCGGATCTAAACCCATCCCTATCACCACCACAGCAGGAACCATAGTCACCAGGCGTCGAACCCAAACCGAAATACGCCGCTGAAGAAATCCCTGCATGATGATCTGGCCAGCATTGGTCGCCACTGTTGATGATGAAAGCCCTGAGACAAGCAGCGAAATGGCAAACACCCATCTAGCCGCTTTTCCCAAAAGAGGTTCAAGGGTTCGATAGGCTTCTTCAATGGAGGCGATATGCGAGTATCCGTTTTCGTAGAACGTGGCTGCCGCCATAATCAGCATTGCGGCGTTCACAAAGCTTGCAATTCCCATGGCGATTACCACATCCATGATTTCAAACCGGTACAGGCTTTTCAAATGGCTTTTGTCTTTGACCATGATGCGTCCCTGTGTCAACGCGGAGTGCAAAAAAATAGCGTGAGGCATAACCGTTGCCCCAAGAATTCCGGAAGCCAGAATCACACTTTCCGAACCAGAGAAATGCGGGACGACCATAAAGTAGATGACCTTTCCCCATTGGTGCTTTCCCAGAATGGTCTCAATTATATAACATACGGCGATCACTCCTACCATGGAGGAGATAACGGCCTCCAACGGCCTGAAGCCATACCGCTCGAGGCCGAGTGTGAGAAGCGTGACCACGCCGGTGAGAAGTGCGCCAACCATGAGCGGCACACCCAACAGCAGGTTGAACCCTAAAGCGGCTCCTAAAAACTCCGCCAAATCCGTGGCCATAGCCACTACTTCCATGAGGACCCACATGCCGATGACCGTCCGTCGCGAAAAGTTGATCCTGCAGTGTTCGGCAAGGTTCATGCCTGATGCAATACCCAATTTGGCCGATAGCGTCTGAATGAGCATCGCCATGAGGTTGCTGACGACAATCACCCATAGCAACAGATATCCGAATTGCGCTCCACCTTGGATATTGGTAGCGAAATTTCCGGGATCGACATATGCGACGCTGGCGATAAAAGCCGGGCCCAGGAAAGGCGTGAGGCGCCTCAAAAGGTTTTTCTGTTGCTTGCCCTCCAAGATATCGCGTGCACTTTCGACCGTTCTGGAAACCGATGAGTTACGATTGCCTTGAAAGTTCTCTTTGTTCATCATTGAGAAGACTCTCTTTTTAACGCTGACAGTTTCTTGTGCTACCTGCCTGGTATTACGAGGAGACTGGCAGTCTGGCAGAAATAAAGGACTGCCTGCTCCCGCCCCTTCTCATGTGTTGGCCGGTATCGCTAGAGGCTTTCAGAGTGTTCATTGCCTTTTTCGGGCGCGGACGAACCGCGGCTGGCCGCGTGAGGGCATCACTATATTGTTTCTGCGGCCTTCTTTCTGAACTCCCTTCCCTTCCAGAGCATATAAATAGCGGGGTAAATAATCAATTCGAGAATCGTTGAGGTGATGACCCCGCCGACCATCGGTGCAGCTATTCGCTTCATGACGTCGGAACCTGCTCCGTGGCTGAACATGATCGGAACAAGCCCCGCAAGAATGACCGTGACCGTCATAATCTTGGGCCTGATCCTCTTTACAGCGCCGTGCATCACAGCTTCCCTGAGGTCCTCAGGGGACTTCAACTTCCCCTCCCTCTTCCACTCCTCATATGCAAGTTCGAGATAGAGGAGCATTATGACCCCGGTCTCCGCATCAAGTCCTGCAAGGGCTATTATGCCCACCCAGACGGCAATGCTCATGTTATAGTGCAGGAGATGGAGGAGCCAGAAGGAACCGACGAGGGAGAACGGGACTGCCAGTAAAACGATAATGGTCTTTGTTACCGATTTGGTATTGAAATAGATGAGTATGAAGATAATGAGCACCGTAAGAGGTATGACGAGCTTTAATCTCTCGCGGGTCTTGAGGAAGTATTCATATTCGCCGCTCCATTGGAGCCTGTACCCTGCGGGCAGCTGTACGGCAGACGCCACCCGTTTTTTTGCCTCTTGAACATACCCGCCCAAGTCCCGTCCGGAGAAGTCGACAGAGACAGAGTTCGTGAGCAGCCCCTCCTCACTCTTGATCTGCGTCGGACCCTTCACGATGCTGATATCCGCCAGTTCGCCGAGAGGTATATGGGCGATTTCTGCGCTTGACCGAGTGGTCACCTGCATGGATGAAGAATCGCCGGAGAGATTGACCGGCACGAAGATCCTTTTTATCTTGTCGATATCGTTCCGCAATTCTCGTGAATACCTGACATTGACCGGGTACCGTTCCCTCCCCTCAACCGTTACCGTGAGATTCATGCCTCCCACTGCACTCGCTATGACCGTCTGGACATCATCCATCGTAAGACCATATCGTGCAATCTCATCCCGTTTCGGCTTAATGTCAAGGAAATATCCTGTCGTCACCCTGTCCGCATAAGCGGACCTCGTGCCGGGAATGCCTTGAAAGGCGTTCTCCACATCCATTGAAAGTTTTTCGAGGACATCAATTTTAGGACCCATAACCTTCACGCCAACGGGCGTCCTGATACCCGTGGCGAGCATATCGATCCTCGCCTCAATCGGCATGGTAAACGTGTTTGCAACACCCGGGATCTGCAGGGCATCGTTCATCTCATTCATCAGTTTTTCCACATTCATGCCCGATCGCCACTCTGTTTCGGGCTTCAGATTCACTACGGTCTCGAACATCTCAAGGGGCGCCGGGTCTGTTGGAGTTTCGGCGCGACCCGCCTTTCCGAAGACCTGTGACACTTCAGGAATGGTCATTAATAACCTGTCCTGTAACTGGAGAAGCTTTGAGGAGACCGAGATGGACGCGCCAGGCACAGTCACCGGCATATAGAAGAGGGTCCCCTCGTAAAGTGGGGGCATAAACTCAGAGCCGAGTTTCATGAACGGATATATCGTCAACACCATGACGATTACCGCAAGGACAATAATAGTCTTTTTAAACCTGAGGGCGAGCCTTGCCACCGGCTCATAGAGGCTGCGGAGAAAACGGCTTACCGGGTGTCTCTCCTCCGGATATATGAGAAAGATATTCTTGAGAAAAGGTATCCTGCTCAACACCGGTATGTATTCAGTGATAAACAGAGTCATGAGGACAGGGGTAAAGGTTACGGCAAGAAAGGACGAGAAAAGCATGGCGAAGGTCTTTGTATATGCCAGTGGCTTAAAGAGCCTTCCCGCCTGGGCCTGAAGGGTAAAGACAGGTAGAAAGCCGGCGGTAATGACGAGGAGGGAAAAGAAGAGGGACGGCCCGACCTCCTTTGCCGCTTCGATAATGACTTCCCTTCTGGGGCATGGTTTCGTGACCGTACATGTCCATATCTCAAGCTTTTTATGAGCATTCTCCACCATGATGATTGATGCGTCCACCATGGCGCCTATCGCGATGGCGATACCCCCGAGGCTCATGATATTCGAAGTGACTCCGAGGTAGTACATGCAGATGAAGGACATGATGATGGCCACCGGCAGGGTCAATATCACCACCAGTGCGCTGGGGAGATGGAACAGAAAAATAATGCATACGATGCTCACCGCGGCGGAAAGCTTAATGATCTCTTCCTTCAGGGTATCGATGGACCGATGAATCAGGTCCGACCTGTCATAGGTCGTGACAATCTTTACCCCTTCCGGCAGTGACGGCTGGATGTCCTGTCTGATTTTTTCCTTTACCCGCTCAATAACGCTGAGGACATTCTCTCCAAAGCGGACAACGACAATACCCCCCGCGACCTCTCCCTTGCCGTCAAGGTCAACCACTCCCCTCCGTATTTCGGGGCCGAGCTGAATGCGGGCAACATCGCGTAAGAAGATGGGGGTCCCTCCGCCATTCGTGCCAACCGGGATCTCCTCCAAATCTTTGACACCCTTGATATATCCTCGTCCTCTCACCATATACTCTATGCCCGAGAATTCCAGAACCCGGCCTTCCACGTCGTTGTTGCTCTTCCGGACTGCCTCAATGATCTTCATTAGCGAAGTGTTATAGGCGACGAGTCGGCTCGGGTCTATCTCTATCTGGTACTGCTTCACGAAGCCGCCGACGCTTGCCACTTGTGACACGCCCGGAACGCTCTCGAGCGCAAGCTTGATATTCCAGTCCTGCAGGGAGCGGAGCTGAGAGAGGTCATGCCCCCCTTTCTCGTCTACGAGGGCATAGCTGAACCCCCATCCCAGGCTCGTGGCATCCGGGCCGAGAACGGGGTTCACATCGGGCGGAAGCTTGTTTTTCACCGACTGGAGATATTCGAGGACGCGGCTCCTTGCCCAATAGATGTTCGTTCCCTCTTCAAAGATTACATAGATAAAAGAGCTCCCGAGGAATGAAAATCCGCGTACAGCCTGAACCTTCGGAGCTGCCAGGAGGGTTGACGTTATGGGGTAGGTTACCTGGTCTTCAACAAGATCAGGGCTTCTTCCTGCCCAGTCTGTGAAGATAATAACCTGTGTATCGCTAAGATCGGGGATGGCATCGAGCGGGGTCTTTGTGAGGGCCCAATACCCCCAGACAAAGAGGAAAATCACCATCAGGAAGATGATGAACTTGTTTTTTGCGCTGAATTCTATAATTCTGGAAATCATGAGTCGTGTCCGTTCCTGACATTCCGAGCTTGACCGGAATCCCGTCCTTTCACTCGGGATTCCCTCCTCCGCGGCAATGACGGGCAAGCTGCCCTACGAAAGGCTGCATCGGCGAATCATCAATTGAAAGACTAAGAACATTGCTCTCTCTATTGAATACTCTGAACCTCCCCATCCCTAAAGGGAGGGGGTTCTTCTTATGGTGACAGCGGTCTTTTCGGGGCTCTCGCTGCATCTATACGAGCATGAAGCTACAGCATCCCCGACGTCGACTGGTGTCCTTTCCCC
>JBEKCV010000154.1:0-6538 GCA_050014695.1 Thermodesulfovibrionales bacterium | reverse complement strand
CCTAATTGGACAGCAGATGATAACTGACATGGATAACCTGGATTGCAAAGAGCATTTTTACTTGTCCAAAAGCTTTATTTTATGCGGACTAACTATGCAGCTTTAGGATATTTTGGACAGCAATGATTTTTTTTGCTTTCTTACATCGCCACACTCTCCTGTCGCGAGAAGGACGGGAAACTCCTTTATTACAGACTTTCGGCATTGGGTCTCGGTCTCGCCCTTTCCTGCTTCTATCTCATTCCCGCTATAGCTGAACAGCAATTTGTGAATATTGCCGCGCTCACAAAAACAACAAAATTCTGGTTGGAAAATAATTTTCTCTTTTCACGTTCTGGGGGTGATTCTACTTTTAATAGAACGATAAGTTTTGTGGCGTTAAGCACAGCGTTTATACCGGCTGTCAGCTTAATTCTTGCAGGGCGCCGCAGGGGCAAATCATACGGAAACCTGCCCTCTTATGATCCTTTCTTCGCTGTTGCGGGCTTCATCTCGTTTCTCCTAATGCTTCCCGTGTCGAGAATCCTCTGGTCGGTTCTTCCCGTGTTTAAACAAGTACAATTCCCATGGCGGCTCTTGAGCATTACTACGTTCTTTGCATCAATCTGCGTCGGCATCATCTTGACGAGAATCTCGAATTCTGCTATCTCATCAGGGCGCCGGACTCGAGTTCTCATTGGATATCTACTGGTCACTTCACTTGCGGTAAATGGCTGGCATTCCTACACGGTCATTCGATCAGCCCCGATCCTCCCTATTGAGCACGTTAGGGCACTCAAGGGGAAAAAGGTAAGCTTCCTCCTATCTGATGACAGTGCCTATGGGGAGCTGGAGAGGAAATACAGCCTCTTCTCCAACGGTTCAGGTCTCTGGTTGATGGATGTTAGAGAATACAGGCCTCGCTGGTCATTTCAGCCGATTATCACTGACCATATTCCACCGATAAGCGAGGATGAGAAAAGCAAAGTCGTGGAAGGATATCGGGCGCTTATAAAGAAAAGACTTTCAGAATCTCCTCATTATGATTTTGTGAATGATGCCTCCATTTACTATGATAAGGATGGATCGTATGTCCTTCTCCCACCAATGAAATTATTGCAGAGCGTCGACGCGACTGACATTGCAATTCGGATTCCATATGAGATGTTGAAAGAGCTCGTCTTCTTTAAGAAGGGCAGCGGAAAGGCTTCGGTCACGAGATGGGATGCGGAGGACAGAGCAATACATGTCGAGGCTGCCGAGCCGTCAGATTTGCTCATCAAGACATTCTACTATCCCCGCTGGAAAGCTTATAGAGAAGGGGTTCTCCTGCCCACTTCTGCCGATCCCGATACCGGGCTGATCGCAATACAGATTCCATCAGGCAGCTACACCATTGACGTGAGATTTGAAGCGAGTGTCTACCGCATTGTGGGTATCGTCATCGCAGTCTGCTCTATGGCGATCCTGTTATTGCTGCTCCTGATCTGGCTCCTAACAATTCTCTCTGTCCGCTCCTCTCCGTGAATGTGAACGGATGCTTTATGGCAAGAGTGACGGGCCTTAATTCGTAAACCGCCGACCTCTGAATCCCGCGCCCCGGTATTGTAGAAAACCGTGAACATTTCAATTTGTCTTATGGTGTCTGCAGCAGACGGAGAAACCGCCGTTCTTACAGAAAGCCGCGCAGGGACTGCACATCGATAATGTAAACAAGTTACCCGGGTAACGACGTTCGCGGTGACTTTATTCGAGCCATAACCAATGTTCCTTGACAAGCTATGGCAATCATGACCATCCCTGTTGCAATTCTCACCTTAGAATTTGCTATGCTATATGTGCGCAAAAAATAATGGAGATTTTCAGTTATCAGGGAACCTGACCCAAAAGCTTTGCGCTCGACAATAATGCGCTGGGTCAACCGCCGCATGCTGCTGCGAAAGATAGAGGGGATCGAACAACATGTCGCGTATCTTAAGGGAAACCCCTCTGAAATCGAGACCCTTTATCAGGACGTTCTCATAAATGTCACCTCTTTCTTTCGGGAATCCGGAGCCTTCGGGGCATTAAAAAGGGCGTATTCCAGCACATTGTCAACAAAGTCGCGCCTGAGGATGCTCCGGTAAGGAAGGAACGGACCAGGGTCAAACAAGGTAAGCAAATTAGGCCCCTGCAACCGGGGAACACTGTTTTCTGGTCCTGTTTGAGGAAACCGACGAATCCCCGTTTGCGAGGGTGGGGTCGTAACCCCCTTGTGCGGGGAAAGGGTGGCCCGAGGGCGAAGAGACGATTCAGTTGAGGCAGGAGCTTGCCGCTTCAAAGGCGGATATGAAATCTGTAATCGAGGAGTATGAGGCCGTGAATGACGACTGTGGGGCCTGTTGTTCACTAATTGAACTCATTTGAGCCAAAAAAAGGAAACATCGTATTGTCGGGTCCGATGAGGAAAAGGATTCCTGCGCTCCTTATACTTATTATATTCCTCGTCTCCTTTGCAGTGTATTTTAACGCCCTTTTTAATGACTTCGCCTATGACGATAAAGCCCAGGTTTTGGAGAACCACTGGATCAGAGATGTAAAATACATTCCGGACATATTTTCTAAGAGTGTATGGAGCTTCCAGGAAGAGACTACAATCTCAAATTACTATCGACCGTTGATGCACCTTATCTTCATGTTGAATTACTACGTCTTCGGCTTAAGACCCTGGGGATTCCATCTGGTGAACATACTTTTCCATGCGGGTGTATCCACCCTGGTTTTTGTTATTACATCGAACCTTCTCAGAGCCTCATCGATTTCCTCTCAGGGAGATGAGAAAGGATCTGTCGGGTCATTGCTGTGGCCACCCTTTGTGGTGGCTGTTTTATTCGCAACCCATCCTATACATACAGAGGCGGTGTCGTGGGTTGCGGGGATCCCTGATCTTTCCTACACTTTCTTCTTCCTCCTTTCCTTTTACTTTTATATGAGACATGAAGGAGGAATGAAAGGAATGTATCCGTTGTCAGTAGTCTCCTTTTCTGTTGCCACATTATGTAAGGAGCCGGCATTGATGCTTCCGATTATTCTCGTGGCTTATGATTATATCTTCGAAAAAAAAGAAGCAGGGTATCTGTGCTTCATAAAGGGATACATCCCTTATCTGCTTGTTGCAGGGGCTTATCTGGGGTTGAGATACCATGCCCTTGGGGGTTTCTCGCCCCAGGAACCACATATAGTGTTAAGCGCCTATGGATATATCATCAACGTATTTCCCCTTTTCAGCCAGTATCTTGAAAAACTTCTTTTGCCTCTAAACCTGAATGCCTTTCACGTCCTGCACCCGATCTCATCTATCTTTGAGACGGGAGGAATTGTGTCCTTAGCTGTCACAGCGGCCTTTGTTGGTGTCACCTTTCTAGCTTCCAAGAAAAAAAGCAAAGTCTGCTTTGGTCTCCTAGTGATAGCATTACCCCTCATACCATCACTTTATATACCGGCTATCGGGGAAAACGTCTTTGCTGAAAGGTATCTGTATCTGCCCTCCTTTGGCTTTGTGCTGCTGATAGCCTTGGCACTTTCACGGGCCAAAGCCGTTAAACCAGGACTTGCTTCTGGCCTGGTTATGATTTCTCTTGCAGTGGCAGTTGTCTATTCCGCTGGGACAGTAAGCAGAAATGCCGTCTGGAAAGATGATTTAACCCTTCTTGCCGATACGGTGAGGAAGTCGCCAGACGCGGCATTGCCCCATAATAATCTCGGAACTGCATATCTGAATCAGAACCGCCTTGATGAGGCAGTACATGAATTCATCGCTGCGTTGAAGCTCAAGCCAGACTATGCAGAGGCCCATTATAATCTTGGAATCGCATATCTGAATCAGAACCGCCTTGATGAGGCAGTACATGAATTCATCACTGCGTTGAAGCTCAAGCCTGACTATGCAGAAGCCCATACTAATCTTGGAATCGCATATGCAAATCAGCACCGCCTTGATGAGGCAATACATGAATTCATCGCTGCGTTGAAGCTCAAGCCTGATTTTGCTATAGCTCATTATAATCTTGGAACTGCATATGCGAAGCAGAACCATCTTAATGAGGCAGTACATGAATTCATCACTGCATTGAAGCTCAAGCCTGACTATGCAGAGGCCCATAATAATCTTGGATATGCATATCTAAATCAAAACCGCCCTGCTGAGGCAGTAAGTGAGTTCATCGCTGTATTAAAGCTCAATCCAGATGATACTGAGGCACGTAATAACCTTGAACTCTGTTATGGGAGAATGAAAACAATGAAACGATAGAAGGAAGGCTCCCTATTCCATATTTATTTTATACGCCTGTGGGCTCAATGCATGACTAAGGATATCTTAGTCGGGACAGGTTGGACCGGCCCAGTGAAGTTGCATGCAAGCCGCTACGGTAATCTTATATTCGCTGACACTCTTGTCCAAAATAGGTTTTCAAACAATCCCCGATCTGGGTAGTATAGTTGTGACAAGCAAAAATAAAACTCAGATCGGATGGCTGTATGAATAAGTTTACCAGTATTAACACTTTTTCCGAGGCTTGATTTTGAGAAGGCGTTGAAGGAGACTAAGGCAGAACAGAATGCGAAAGGGTTCACCAGTTGGGAAGCGAATATCCAGCTGTTATCATCCCGCTTTCGCTTGACATGCCGTCGAAACCTTCTCTATACGTTAAGCAAAGCTTTTTTCCTCTACCACTGGTTGTCCTCCGCGGATTGCGACATTTACCTACGTTTTCTTGAGAACTATCCATGCTTCAAGCATATCAGAAGTCAATTTGGTGTCAACGTTTTCAGGATTTGAATGATTATGAACAAGTTGACAACTCATTGATATCTGATAGGCTTTGTTTAATATATGTTCCAAATCGCGCGGGCATGCTGCGCCGGATACCTCCAAGGAGGAAAATTGAACAGTAAAATTATTCCCCTCCTGTGGCCATATCGAGAAGGGATTGCCAACAACACTCGTCACCTTTTGCTTAAGGCAGACGCGCTGACCTTAGCGTGTTTATGGGCAGGTGTAATATCAACTCAACAGCCATTGACAGGCGGAGCCAACCTGTTCGCGCCATCGTCGCCGGCAGACAAAGCGATCGATGCCAAGCGGGGGCTGCCAGTCACATCGTTTTACTCAACTGAGGGGCCAGGATGTCCACGCTGTTATTTCGCACTGAACATGAGAGTGTAATCAAGATGGGCGATTCCAATTACTTCAAGAATGCTAAGAGATTTCCTTTTTGGAGGGACAGCTGCTTCTTTCTAATGCTATCACTGATTGCTATGCTGCTTCTTTACCATTTTGTGTGGGTAGATCCCACATCGACATTAACCACTTTCTTCGTGATGATGGTTTTCGGAGTTCATGCAGTGAGTAGTTCAAGACTGCAAGCAGTAATAGCTTCAGTAATTGGAGCTGTCGCCTTCACTCTCCTGTTGCTTGCCTTTGCACATCCTTCATTCACCCTTTCTTGGGGAGCAACTGCTTTTTTCATCGCCTACTTTGGATATATGGTCGTGATTGTCCTTATTTACGTCGTACGTGGCGGGAAAGTCACAAGGGACAAGATATTCGGTGCTATTAGTGTCTATTTCCTCATTGTCTATCTCTGGGCATTCGTGTACCGTTTTTGTTTTATTCTTGATCCCCTTTCATTCACAGGGAATAAACCCTTGGCAGCTGGAGCTTTGCATGTTGACTTTATCTTTTACAGTTTCGGGACCATTACTACCTTAGGTTTCAATGATATTAAGGCTGTCTCTGATTTCGCCCGCTCTCTCTCGATGCTTGAGACAGTAACGGGGAATTTCTATATTGCCGTGCTCATTTCACGCCTTGTCAGCGCGTACAGCTCAGCCGCTGAAGTGTAATTGTTGCTAGTATGGTCGGCGAACTTCGTTAATCCAGCGGATAAAGCATTCCTGTATGTTTTTGAAGATGTAATAAGTATTTTGAAGTATTTCTTTCGAACTAGTAATCTTTAATCATGCAATTCCTACCGGTTGAGATTAGTGGCTGAAAGAAACCCTTAGGGAAGCAGACCTTGCAGCACGTTTTTCCTGCAGTAGCTAAACAAGCGGTGAGTAACAGATTATTTTCATAATCATTACTTTTGAGATAATAGGTCACTCTTGTCCAAAATAGATTTTCAAACAACCCCCGATCTGGGTAATATAGTTGCAGCGAGCAAAATAAAACTCAGATCGGAGGGCTGTATGAATAAGTTTACCAGTATTTTCAGCCAAATGTTAACACTTTTTCCGAGGATGGATTTTGAGAAGGCGGTGATGGAGACAAAGGCAGAACAAAATGCGAAGGGGTTCACAAGTTGGGGGCAATTTGTAGCGATGCTTTTCTGTCAATTAGGAAGAGCGCATTCTCTCAGAGAGATTACCGGTGGTCTCATGAGCTGAGAAGGGAAGTTGAAGCATTTGGGGATCACGGCTCCGAAAAAATCGACCCTTGCTTACGCCAATGAACATCGTCCGTGGCAGCTGTATCAGTCGGTATTTCTTTCTCTGTACGAGAAGTGCGGAAGAGAGG
>JBEKCV010000153.1:0-6662 GCA_050014695.1 Thermodesulfovibrionales bacterium | reverse complement strand
ATGTATTTCATGGACTACGGGATGGAAAAGAGGGCGATAGAATCCTATGCCTTGTTGAACAAGAACGCGTCAGCCTGTTCCGGCTGCGTTGATCCGGGCTGCGTTGGCAGCTGTCCCCATGGCCTTGCCGTGAAGGACATGCTCTGCGATGCCCATGAGCTGATGTCGTTGTCAGTCTGATGCAAGCACCGATAATAACAAAGATATTCTGCACCACATCAGGCCTGTGAGGACGATACCACGATGTTCTGCGGAGGCGTCCAGCCCGGAGGCGGCCGTATCATGGAGTGTCTGAAGGCGAATAAGTCCCGTCTGTCACACAGATGCAAGGTGAGAATATTCGAGGCAAAAGAAAAGTTCGGTAAGGAGTTTACGGGGCAAGATCTCCCGATTTAAATCGGGAGATCTCATGAGGTAAACTTTATCAGCTTCCCCAAAAAGTGCTGCCCGCAGATTAGCACTCCACAAATGCACTCGTTCCAAATTGGAGTCATGGAGACTCCGAGTATCATGTTTTGATGATACGATGCATCACAATCGATGAAGGAGTGGAAACGACTCTTGCTGGCGGCTTTCCTCGACAAACCATTATCGTCAGATAAACTATGGGGTTGGTATGCTGTCGGGGTGAAATTGCTATCCGGCCTTGCTGAAGATGCCTCGCTACAATCATACTAAAACCTTTCGGTAACAACACGAAACGATTTGTGAACGTTATAAAAAATCACGTTAATTCACAAATTGTCAGCAGGAATGGAGAGATTAGTTGTTGTTCAATAATTGTGTGAATACTTTTGAGTCAAAAAGAAACACCGTATTATCAGATCCGATGAGCAAAAGGATTCCTGCGCTACCTATATTGATTATCCTGCTTGTTTCTTTCGGGATCTATTTTAATGCCCTTTTCAATGGCTTCGTTTATGACGATAAATTGCAAGTACTAGATAACCGTTGGATCAAAGATCTCAATCACATCCCGGACATGTTTTCCAAAAGTGTATGGAGTTTCCAGGGGGAGACTATAATCTCAAACTATTACAGACCATTGATGCATCTTTTCTTTATGCTGAATTATTATATCTTCGGCTTAAGACCCTGGGGTTTCCACCTGCTGAACATACTTTTTCACACGGGTGTATCGATCCTGGTTTTCGTGATTGCATCGAGACTTCTTAGGGCCCCATCAAATTCTTCCCAATTAGGTGAGCAAGGATTTGTCGGATCATTGCTGTCACCGCCCTTTGTCGGCGCCCTTGTTTTTGCGACCCATCCCATCCATACTGAGGCAGTGGCGTGGGTTTCAGGAGTGCCAGAGCTTTCCTACACCTTCTTTTTCCTTCTTTCTCTTTACCTCTATATGCGGTTTGAAGAAGGCATGAAAGGGATGTATCCGTTGTCGCTGCTCTCCTTTTCTATTGCCACGTTTTGTAAGGAGCCGGCGCTGACGCTTCCGATTCTTCTCGTGGCCTATGACTATATCTTTGGGAAAAAAGAAGCAGGGTATCTGCCTTTCGTAAAGAGATACATCCCTTATCTTCTTGTTGCAGGGGCTTATCTGGTGTTGAGGTACCGTGCCCTTGGGGGTTTCTCGCCCCAGAGACCACATATCGTGTTAAGCGGCTATGGGTATATCATCAACGTCTTTCCCCTTTTCACCCAGTATCTTGAAGAGCTTCTCCTGCCTCTAAACCTGAATGCCTTTCATGTCCTGCACCCGATCTCTTCCATTTTTGAGACGATAGGGCTTGTGTCTTCAGCTGTCGCAGCGGCCTTTGTTGGTGTCACTTTTCTAACTTATAAGAAAAAAAGCAAAGTCTGCTTCGGTCTCTTGGTGATAGCGTTACCTCTTTTGCCGTCACTCTACATACCGGCACTCGGGGAAAACGTCTTTGCTGAAAGGTATCTGTATCTGCCCTCCTTCGGCTTTGTCCTGCTGATCGCCTTGGCACTGTCATGGGCTAAGGCCGTTAAGCCCTGCCTCGCTTCCGGCCTGGTTATCATTTCTCTTTCACTGGCGGTTGTCTATTCTGTGGGGACAGTGACCAGGAATACCGTCTGGAGAGATGATTTAACCCTTTTTACCGATACGGTGAGGAAGTCGCCGGATGCGGCCATCCCTCATTATAATCTCGGAAATGCCTATCTAAATCAGAACCGCCTTGATGAAGCAGAAAATGAATACATCGGTGCGTTGAAGCTCAAGCCTGACTATGCTATGGCCCATAATAATCTCGGGAATGCCTATCTAAATCAGAACCGCCTTGATGAAGCAGAAAATGAATACATCGCTGCATTGAAGCTCAGGCCTGACTATGCCGACGCCCAGTATAATCTTGGAACCGCCTATCTAAATCAGAACCGCCTTGATGAAGCAGTAAAGGAATACATCGCTGCATTGAAGCTCAGGCCTGACCATGCCGATGCACATTATAATCTTGGTACCGCATATCTCAATGAGAACCGCTTTGATGAGGCAATACATGAATACATCGCGGCATTAAAGCTCAGGCCTGACTTTGCCAATGCCCATTATAATCTGGGGAATGCCTATCTCAATGAGAACCGCCTTGATGAGGCAGTAAAGGAATTCATTGCCGCATTGAAGCTCAAGCCTGATGATGCAGAGGTGCGTCATAATCTTGAAATCTGTTTTGAAAAAATGAAAGCGATGAAACGATAGCCAGAGGGAAGTGCTCTGACGCCTCGCCTTGCTAACGGCTTCGGTCTGCTCCCTTGCCGAAGATGGCAACCTCTCGCCGGAATAAAACGGAATAGTCGGCCGATTGACCTGAACAGGTGGCCGGATTCGCCGGAATCTCCAGATTGCCGGTTGGCATTCGAATAGTTGAGAGAAGGATATGAAAATTCACACTATCTCCATGTTCTATTCATAAGTTCTTCAAATCAATTATGTAGTATTGACGGGTGAAGATGAAGTGACTTTTATCGATATGAGCGGGTTGATTATCGCTCTCACAGCCCTAGCGTCGAGCGAGAAGGAGGTGCGGAAGATAGAGAAAGAATCGCTCCTGCTGGTCGTTGACAACCATGCAACTGTGTGGGATATTTGTTTTAGGTGAGACCCGGCGGGCCATCGAACTTTTCAAAGAGGGTTATCCCATAACGAAAATATGGTTTTAAAAAATATAAGCGTTAGGAGGTGGAATATGAATCTGAAAAGGCTGGCAGCGGCAACTTTCATGCTGCTTTTGGTAGGTAACATCGCGTATGCAAAGGACTTCGAGATAACGAAAAAAGCAGGGGAGTACAGTATTGTCCTCAAGATCGACAGCAATCCTCCTGTTGTCGGTGACAACAATGCCACGGTCGAGATCCAGGATGCCGCCGGCAAGTATGTGACTGATGCAAAGGTTGTTGTGGATTACTCAATGCCTGCGATGATGGGCATGCCTGCCATGCACTATAAGGCGGATGCCGAATTGAAAGGGAGCGAATATAAGGCCAGGATGAATCTTTCGATGGCGGGTTCCTGGAATGTAGCGGTAAAGATCATGAGGGCAGGTAAGACTTCCACTGCGAAGTTCACTGTGGATGCGAAGTAGGGAAAAAATGAAGACAACAAAATACAGGACATGGATCAGGGCGATCAGAGGACATCTCAAAGAGGCGGTGCTTTTTACCCTGTGTTCCGTATTCTTACCGATCCATACTGTCTATGCCTCTGATGAGACCCTCAACCTTAATGACCTCATCGGCGAGGCATTGAAGAACAACCACGAAATCCTTATCTCCGAATCGAAGATCGATGCATCGGGATACAGGATCCCGCAGGTAAAGAGCCTCCCCGATCCCCTGTTCTCGTTCGGCTATCAGAATGTCGGATTCGGGCAATACACCTATGGCAAAAGTGACGATGCGTGGTGGGCATTCTCGGCATCGCAGATGTTTCCCTTTCCCGGGAAACTGTCATTAAAGGGTGAGATGGCCGCACAGGAAACTGAAAGTCTTAAGTCCTCTTACCTGGGCATTCGGTTAATGACAATAGAGAAGGTCAAGGAAGTCTATTACGACCTCTTTCTGGCCTACAAGGATATCGACCTTATCAGGGATAGGACCATTCTTTTTTCGAGGATAGAGGATGCTGCTGTTGCGCGCTACTCCTCGGGGATGGGGGTACAGCAGGAGGTCCTGATGGCACAGGCGGAGAAATACATGCTCCTTGAAAAGGAGGAGATGATGAAGCAGAAGATACAGTCCGTTGAAGCCATGCTCAATGCCACTATCGGCAGGGATGTCACCTCTCCTCTCGGCAGGCCTGTTGAAGTGGGCAGGACAGAGCTGTCCGTAACCATGGATGAACTGCTGAAAACCCATGTTGAGCATTCGCCGTTTGTGGAAGAGAAGGCGAAGATGGTCGCTGCTGCAGAAGCAAAGGTAAAGATGGCCGAGAAGGAATACTATCCGGATTTTACCATCAACGCCGGCTACTTTAAAAGGGGTGGCGAGTTTGAAGATATGTGGAGCCTTACAACTGCAATCAACATTCCGATCTTTTACAAAACGAAGCAGAGGCAGGGTGTTTTAGAGGCGAAGGCACTTTTATTGACCGCAGAACACGAACTCGTAGCCACGAAGATCATGCTTTCTTCAACGATTAGGGACAACTACTCAATGATGAAGACAGCAGAAAGACTTATGGAATTATATAAGGAGGGTCTCATCCCGAAGACATACCAGGATTTTGAATCCGCCCTCGCGGGATATGCGACGGGGAAGGTCGAGGCTCTAACGGTTATCTCACGGCTCAAAACCCTTCTCGATTACGACACCTTATATTGGGGGCAGTTTATCGAGAGGGAAAAGGCGATCGCGAGGCTGCAGGCAATCGCAGACACCATGGAAACCGGGGATAAGGATAGATGAAAATGAGATATCTGATAAGCATCGCTATTTTGATCCTCCTATTCGGAGTCCTGTTCTCTGTATCCCGGATGGATTTCGTACAGAAATACGTGAGAGAAAAGTCGCCGCAGGTGACCCCGTCTTCCCCGGCCGCTCCTGCTCGGGAACACCAGGAACATACGGCACCGGAGGGGGAACAGCCGAAAGCCCGGTCTGAGGCGAGAGAGGCGCAGGCGGAGGAGGAGGCTTCGACCATAGAAATCCCTCCTGAAAAACAGCAGATGATAGGCGTTAAGACTACCGTGGTCGCAGTGAGACCCTTGGAGAGCATTATCAGGACAGTCGGAAAAATCGAATACGACGAGAGACGGCTGGCCACGGTGAATACCAAGGTAGAAGGCTGGATCGAGAAGCTCTATGTTGATTACACCGGCAAATATGTCAAGAAAGGGGAACCGCTCGCTGAGATCTACAGCCCCGAACTCGTCGCGACGCAGCAGGAATTCTTAAACGTCATCAGATGGACAAGACAAGGCAAAGATATCAAAGACGAGAATATGAACAGAATGCTCTCGACGGATGCCGAAGCGATGGTCGAGGCTGCAAAACAGAGGTTGAGACTTTGGGACATAACGGATGACCAGATCGGGCGAATAGCGGAGTCAGGGAAACCTGTCAGGACACTCACCATCTACAGTCCGGTTAGCGGATATGTTGTGCAGAAAATGGCTGTCCAGGGGATGCGGGTTATGCCTGGCGAGAAGCTCTTTGATGTCGCCGATCTCTCTTCGGTCTGGATCATCTCCGACATATACGAATATGAACTTCCTTTCGTCAAGGTGGGGGAAACAGCAAAGCTCAGCTTGAGCTATTTCCCCGGTAAGGAATTCTTGTCAAGGATAGATTATATGTATCCGTCTCTTGCAGGCGATACGAGGACAGCCAAGGTGAGGTTCGTTCTCGCCAATCCCGGTGGTCAGCTGAAACCCGAGATGTTTACCAATGTCGAAGTGAGGATCAGCCTTGGGAAAAGGCTTGCAATACCGGATGATGCGATTATCGACACGGGGGTGAGACAGATTGTGTATGTCGACAGGGGTGAGGGGATTTTTGAACCGAGGGAGGTTCTCCTTGGCATACGGGCTGAAGAGTTCAGGGAGGTGCTAAAGGGGGTGAAGGCGGGGGAGAAAGTCGCTTCATCAGCCGCATTCCTTATCGATTCAGAGGCTCAGTTAAAGGGAGTTACGCCCCTTGAAGGGCATAAACATTGACCGAAAGCTTTGCAGCACGCAAGCCCCTCGCTTCAGCCATGGGGATAGTGCTGTAACTGTTGTTGTAATTAGACATCTGTAAGTTATATAATGAAACGATGGAGTACAAGAGCAACAACAATGTTGTCTATTCTTGCAAGTACCATGTGGTGTGGTGCCCCAAATACCGTCGCCCGGTGCTCACTGGGAAGGTTGAAACCGACCTAAAGCGTATTATCCATTGCGTAGCGCAGGAGAGACATGCCGAGATCATTGAGATGGAGGTTATGCCGGACCACGTGCATCTGTTGGTTGAAGTGGATCCGCAGTACGGTGTACACAGGCTGGTCAAGCAGATGAAGGGCAGGAGCTCCAGGATGCTGAGGGACAAGCACAAGTGGCTTAAGAGCCGCATCCCGAGCTTATGGACCAACAGTTATTTCATTTCAACCGTAGGGGGTGCGCCACTGAAGGTCATCAAACAGTACATCGAATCCCAGAAGGAGGTCTGAAATGGCAAGAGACACAACTCCCAGTTTTATTGTCGAA
>JBEKCV010000152.1:0-6744 GCA_050014695.1 Thermodesulfovibrionales bacterium | reverse complement strand
TCTCACACGCGGAGCGAATTCCACGCCTCTATAGTAAGGCTCAGAGCTTACTACCGGCCAATCCTTATTTCAGGGGATACCCGGCACAGCTCAAAGGGTTTTCATAGGCACTTTCTCTGTTTTTCTATGAAAATTCGTACTATCAGTTTGATATTCTCAGGGGGAAATGAGGCTGAGATTGGTCAGTATCTTTCAGATACTCAGCGCCCCTTCTTCCAAAAGCCACCCTTCTGGGGCATCCATCCTGGTTGTTCGGACATCGTTCCTCCAACCTCCATACTATAACGCACCCAATGTTAGAATATTAGATAATGAACCGAATGACATTTTTGGGAATATCGGCTGGCACATTAATCACAATTGCCCTGCTCCCACAGGTGGTCAAGACATGGAGGTCAAAGTCAACCAAAGATATTTCGGCGGGGATGTTTTCTACAGCCTGTTTGGGGCTTCTCCTGTGAACATTCTACGGTTTCTCTATAAGCTCAATGCCAATAGTTATCGCCAACATTGAGCCTCACTCTGGCACTGACAATCCTTGTTTTGAAGTTAAGGCATAGGTGAAGCAGAATACGCAAAGAGGGAGACATGTCTGAGCTTTCCGACACAGCAAAACTGCTTCTAGGACTTTATGGTGATTCCAATATCAGAAGGAATCAGGGTTTTAAAGGCACTTGATGTGTTAGCGAGAGTGTGATAAACGCTTGCATATTGTTCCGAGTCTGATATAAGCTCTTTTTCTTTCTCTTCAATTTGTTTATCAAATATCTCTGGTTTTGAAAAATTCACTGGACCAGCAAGGTAATCCTCTGTCGCGATAAAGAAGGTATGTTGTCCGTTTGAACAGTAGAAGCCAATGGGGCGATCTGCTTATCCAAAACAGTATCGGAAGAGAAGCTCTTGTGAGTGTCCAATTAATCACTCAATACGTTCTTCAGGACATTATAGACCATGCTGTAAATTCCGATGGCTGACGATTCTCTCGAACCCGCTACATTCAATATGTGGGGTTTTATCCTGTCTATCCACTCTGATACCTTTTCAACAGGTTCATCGTCTTGTCGCTTGCTTAAATCAATATGGAGGCAGGGCTTATCATGTTGATTAGCTAACCTGATTGTCAGGGCAGACCCGGACCCCATTTTGCTATAGGTGAAGACAACCGTGGCATCTGCATCCACAACATTTTTCTCTGTTCTGACAGGGTAGCTCTTTGATTTCAGTTCGATGATTTTGTCATAACGTTCAGGGAGTGTACCGTCTTCGGTTCTTCTTCCTGCTGGGATTGAACCACCATAAGGAATGCCGAGGTTAATGGCAACATCTAATCCAGCTCGGTCAGCGCCTGTCTGCCCCCCTGATATTATTTTTGCTATTTTGTGGTGACTCATTTCCTCTCTGCATCTTCCTGAACTCCCATCTTCCAATCGCCAATTTGCGAGTACTACACCCAGTCCCTACTCGGTGAGGACATCAATGTTGATTCAGTAAAATCCAGTATTGGGTCATATCCAATTACAATCCCATTTTTCATTATCTCCCCTTCTGTATCCTCCTGAACTCCCAAGGGGGCACGGGGTTATTATCCTGCCACAATCCCAATTTTTTTGCCCGTGCCTCACTCTCAGCGTCAAGGTACGCGGATGCATACGGTCCTCTGAGATAATGACGATCTGCCCACGCATAACCACTCTTTACCATCTCAAGATTTACATCCGTTCCGTCTTTTCTAACGATACACTCCTTAGGTCTGTACGTCTTCTTTCCTGTCAGGGTAACTTCTACTGTCTGACCGAGAATCAGTTCCTTGAGTTCTTTCATGGCTTCCTCTCCGTAGGGTTGTCCCGGCTGACCAAATCGGGGATGGGATGTTTCAGGTGCATCAATCCCGTATAGACGACAGGTGAAGAACTGTCCTCCTTCCACAGGGGCGATAACAAGCGAGTCTCCGTCCTTGACCTGCATGACTTTACCTTGGAGGGTGGTTTCAGTCGCATAGGAATCTATAGGTCGTAAAAGGGTTAGGGAGAGAAACAGAAAGGCAGTTTTTCTGAGATTTCTCATAGATGTTAGGCCTATTATAGCCGATGTGACAGTAATATTTTCAATAGGTGGAAGTCATAGCAAAGATGTTACCTTACCCATAAGGTGGTCACCTCTGGAAGCCTAAAATGGCCGGAAAATACCCCGAAATGCCTATTTAGTCGCCCGATTGTGAACAAAATGGAACCATTAGTTGGTCCGAAGTAAAAAGTCGTAGCATAAAGTGTCCCAAAAGTGCAAAACCATATGTGCTTAAGCTGCGAGCAAACGGCGCGGATGCAAGGGCGTGCACCTTCAGCAACATATGACATTGGCAGGCGAGCAAACGCAATTGTTCCTTAGTTGTAGTACTCTACAACTTCAAGCTCTTGTTAGGTAGCGCGCCGAGCCGGGGCGCAGGCGTATGCAATGAAGCCCCCGAGGGCCAGCAGAGGAACGGCCGAGAGCCGCACGACGCCGGATCCCTGCTGCGTCACTGTCTGCGCGCGCTCAATCCCTACAAAGGGCGTCGCAATTCCGGCGACAAGTGGGATGAAGGCGACAACACGGAGCGTCTTGGGCGCTCGGGAAGCAGATGCCACCGAGATGAGGAGCAGTCCAAAGGCGACTCGGACCGCGGCAATGGAATACAGCTCTACAGGAGCCAAAGAGTGTTGGGCAATCCACACGAGAGCAGGGGGCGCGAGGATACCGACAGCGCCGACGGCGATAATGACCAAGCTCACGACGAAGGCTAGGGTCTTCACGATTCTCCTGTTCGCGCTGCCTAACCAGTTATTAGATAGACGGAAACCGCCCCGATAATAACGGAATTTATATATCAGTCAGATCAAGCTCGACTTTCCCTATAGTTACCAATAATAAGTTACACTATCTTCAATATTTTGAAAAGCTCAGAGTACAAAAAAACGTCTTCCGAAGTGTTTTGGGGCGAAATAGACACGCCACGGTCACCCGGCAGTGCCTGAAACCGAAACAAATGGCCGGAATGCACCAGAAATGCCGGCTGGAATAAATCGGAATCACTGGCCGAAATACTACGGAAAATGCATTGACCAATCCATGCATCACACCTATAATTGAAGAAGAATATACATAAAAAATATAGTAGACACCATAACTATCAATTCCTTAGCACTTGGAGGACTGTTGTCATGAAACAACGATATGTAACAGTAATCAGCCAAGTATCACTCATCGCGATTCTTGCGGGCTGCGCTACTTCTAATATTGGGACGATTCCTGGAGTCCCCGAAACTCTAAAGGTCCCAGCGACACAAGTATTATCGCTTGAGACACAAGCCTCCGGCGTGCAGATTTACGAGTGCGAGGCCAGTAAAAACGATCCGATGAGGTTCGAGTGGGTCTTTAAAGCACCGGAAGCTGAACTGTTCGATAGTGCTGGTAAAAGGATCGGCAGGCATTACGCAGGTCCTACCTGGGAGGCGAATGATGGAAGCAAAGTGGTCGGCGAGGTCAGAGCGCGAGACAATGGTCCCGATCCCAACGCCATTCCATGGTTGCTGCTGAGTGCGAAATCGACTTCGGGGAAAGGCGTCTTTAGTCAGACGCAAAGTATCCAGCGTATGCATACTGATGGCGGTAGAGCGCCGGAGGGAAGTTGCGACCAATCGCAGGTAGGCAAAGAGGCGCGGGTGCCCTACAAAGCTAAATATTACTTTTATATTGCTAGACCATGAGCGGCGAGGGGCACCCAACTCGGTGGCTCAAGGCAAGACTTCAGCCTAATAATCTGCTCCCACTGAAGGACTTCGCCAGCGGCTTAGCTCAGGCGTGACTATTTTCCAGAATAATCTGCAGCGGGTTCCCATTATCCAACGTTGCGGGCTGCAGGAAGCAGCTGAAACATTTCTCAGAGGCTTACTTTAGATCGCCACGTCTGACCGCCTGCAGATTGGATTTTATTACATAAAGGCTTATAAGCCCTTGGTGAGAGCCCTCCTTTGTCTTGTCATGGGGATTGCCAAGGTGGCAATCGGTGCAGGTGGCGGGCATTTTTGTCTCCTTCCGCACTTGATCCAGAGTGAAAGCGAATTGCGGATAGCCGCTTTCCTTCATCCTATCAGCATCGCCGTGGCACCAGGTACAGCTATCCTGAGCTCTCGCCTTTCCGCCCGCGAAGAGGGCCATAGGCATGATCAAAATGATCCCGTGTTTTCTCATCTATTTCCTTCGCCTAAGAAACGGCTTTATCCTTTTCGGTCTCTGATGGAAAGGGGCCCTATCATTTATTCGCCCTTCTGTTTTTCCAGTTCCGACAGCCTTTTCAGGATCGACACAAAATTGAAGTACGTTACGTCTTCAACCGGGAGATCCTGCCTGGAACCCCATTCCACCCAAGAAGGCATATAGACACGCACCTGCTTGAACCCTAGCTCTTTCAGCACAAAGAACGTATTGCTCGCCCTTACCCCGGTCTGGCAATAGACAATGATCTCCTTTCCAGGGTCCAGCCTGCCGTAGATATTTGCCAGATCGGGATGCGGTTTTAGGATCGTGGTATTGCCCTGGAAATTCTGAGCAAAATTAATATTGACAGCCCCGGGAATATGCCCGCCCCTGAGGGCCCGGACGTCTTCCCCTTTATATTCCGCGTCCGTCCGTGCGTCGATTATGTTCACCGAATTTCTGTACAGCACCGCTTTGATATAATCGGAGTCTGCGCGCTCCGTAAGTATAGGCTCAGCCTTGAATACTGACCTGGCAAGGCCGCTTTCTGTAGCAGAGAGCTTGCTTTGTGCATTCTCTATACCTCCGTCAAGCACATGAACGCGCCTCATGCCCAGAAAATCCAGCATCCAGAATGCGAGAAAGGCATCTTCCCTGCCCGAACCATAGAGCACCACCTCTTTTTCAATCGAAAGCCCCTTGTTGCCCAGCAACTCTTCGGCTGCGGCGACCGGAACCATAAGCCCATCCGGCTGTGTGCGCAGGTCTGTTATAGGGATGTTTATCGCTCCTAGGATGTGCCCTTGCATGTAAGCATCCCTTCCCCGTACGTCTATCAACGTAACTTCCGGTCTGTGCACCGAAACCCAAGCATTATCGACAAGCAGAGCCGTATCCGCAGCCGGAGCGGACTGCACGACCGCCAAGAACGAGAGCAATATAAGTGAAGCCAGAATAAAAATTTTTGCGGTGATTTTCATGTCTTCTCCTTTCGTTAAAACAGCAATAAAAGGTCTGTCCTGAGAGACCTTTCTCGGATTCCTTAAGCTGTTTAAGCTAAATAAGAGGGTATTGGCGGATGGAAGAACAAATGCGCAAGCTGCAGACAATACAACGCGGCTGGCGATTCATGGAACTTCTTACAGGTGCTGTCCTGAATCGCCGGTTTTGAATCTGGATTCAGATCTGAGACGATAAAATGGATACTGCAGATAAAAGTCCCGCTTTTCTTGCAGATCTCTAGCTTTGCCGATGAGGAAACGCCAGCAAGCAGGACCGCAATGCATACAATAATCAAAATGAATGAACGAGAATACTTGACCATCACAGGTTATTTTATATGCCGATTTCCAGATCTGTCAACTCGGGCCCAGCGCAGTCTGCGCGTGAGTCTCGGTTGGTTACTAAAGAATTCCATTCTATGGAACACGATATCCGGACAGGTTCTGTACCACGATGTGAAGCGGAGCCTACCGATAGCCGCGGGCTTACGGGGAGAGACAAGAGTGGAGCAGTATCAAGGAGACCGACACGTGAAGACTTTCACAACATGGCAGCAGAAGTATGATGTGCGGGCGGCCAAAGACAATACATTTCACCTGTCACCTGACAGCATCGTTTCGGTTGATAAGGCGTATATCGTACTACAAAAGGCTGAATTCATTGGATGAGCAAGGGTCTGGTTTGTTACCATGGCAAAAACCAATATCGATTATGCGGTTGTCGGACAGCATCCGCTCTCCAGCAAAAGGGTTCTGAGCGATGAACTGATTTCTCTTCAAGGGCCAATGACAAAGTCCAGATACTCAAAACAACGCAGAGTCATCAAATATTACGATGAAGAGCGACAAAAGACGCTGACGTTCCTCACAAACAATATCAAGCTCGCAGATGCTACGATTGCTCGGATTTACCAGTGGTCTCGCTGGCAGATCGAATTGTTTTTCAACCGGATCAAGCAGAACCTCAAAATCAAGTCGTTTCTGGGCACCAGCAAGAACGCCGTAATGACTCAAATCTGGGTGGCAATGTGCTATTATCTGCTCCTGACCCACATTAAGTATCAGATAAAATATGGCTTTTCCTTGCTGCAATTTAGTCGAGTCATTCGAGAAATGCTCTTCGAGAGGAAGGCCCTTATCGATATATTGACCCTGAACCGCGGCAGGCTAAAAATGGGAAGGGAAGAGCCTATACAAGCGGCTCTATTTTAACCGGCCAGCCATGATATGTTTTATAGAATCGCCTGCTGAGTCTCAATGATAAAGTGCCATGAGCATCCCCGCCTGCGGACCTGTGAAGTGTCGTCCGCAGACAGCGGCAGAAACGAAGACTATACGAACCTGTGCTTGAGATTCATGATGTCACGATAGGGGACAACCCCAAGAATGCCGTCGTGATCGTCGGTAACAGGAATGGCCCTGAAGCCGTACCGTGAAAACATTTCAGAGGCTTCGATCAGCGTATTCTCAGGATTCAAGCTGATGACACTTGTTGTCATGATGTCCTCAA
>JBEKCV010000151.1:0-6796 GCA_050014695.1 Thermodesulfovibrionales bacterium | reverse complement strand
AGATGTACCCGCATTCAGAACACCTCTTCGAAGACGGATACCATCGGTCGGCAAGAACAACTCTTGTACCGTAAAGGATACCCTTGTACTGCATCTGCCACCTGAATTGACCGAAACCGACGTCTGATAGTGCCCGGGCAAGTTTTTCGTTTCTCAGCATGCCCGCCACATTCAGAAGTCCTCCAGCACTCGCCGCTGATTCTTCAGGTCTGCTTTCTGGGCCGCTCTTGATACGCGGCAGGCAGCGATTATCCTGGTTGCCTCCTGCCCACCACTCCACCGTAAACCTTGAAACCGCGCAATCTGCTCTGCAGTGTAAACCCTCCGGTTGGTTTGAGTCCTCCCCGCAGGGATCAGCCGCCCCTCCCGTTCCCATCGCTGCATGGTCTTGACAGTTACCCCTAACCGATCTGCTGCTTGTCTCGACGTTAACGTGTACTCCATAACCCATAGTATATATCATTAAATACTTGATCTTCTACTAGAGTCAGCTCCTAGTATCTCCGTAACACGTTATAGTACGTGTCCCTCTGCGCCGGCTGAAACCCCGCCGACCTGATGGCGGTGATGATATCATCGCGAGAGGCGCTATACCTCACCCCGGTTGATGCAACAACATTTTCTTCGATCATGGTCGAACCGAAGTCATTTGCGCCGAACCTCAAGGAAACCTGTGCGAGTTTTATCCCCTGGGTCACCCACGACGCCTGAATATTCCCGATGTTGTCGAGGTATAACCTCGAAAGGGCAAGCACCCTGAGGTAGTCCACAGCCGTAGCAGGATGCAGGCTAAACGCACTGTGCTTGCTCAGCTCCGTATTCCCGGGCTGAAAGGACCAGGGAATGAACGCAGTGAAACCGCCCGTCTTATCTTGAAGATTCCTTATACGATCAAGGTGCTCGACAATGTCCTCGGGCTCTTCGACACTGCCGAACATCATCGTCGCGGTCGTCCGCATGCCGATGCGGTGCGCCTCTTCCATCACTTTCAACCACGCAGAGGACTTAATCTTCCGTGGACTCAGAAGCTCCCTCACCCTGTCGGAAAGAATCTCGGCACCCCCGCCCGGGATAGAATCAAGGCCAGCCTCTTTCAGAATCTTCACGGTCTCTCTGATGGTAAGGTTGTGCTTGTCGGCAAGGAATGCCACCTCCGGGGGCGAGAAGCCGTGGACGTTTATGGCGTATCTCCTTTTTATGCCTCTGAGCAGATCACGATAATAATCGATATCCAATGCCGGGTGGAGTCCGCCCTGGATAAGGATCTGGGTTCCCCCAAGGGCAATCGTTTCGTCTATTTTGCCGAAAAGCTCCTCCTTTGACAGGAGATAAGCATCGGGGCTATCCGCATCCCGGTAAAACGCGCAGAACCGGCATCTGTTCACACACACATTTGTGTAATTGATATTTCTGTCCACCACAAACGTTACGATACCCAACGGATGGAGTTGCTTCCTCAGGGCATCGGCCATTTCTCCGAGTTCAAGAAGGTCCGAGCCCCTCAGAAACCCTATTGCTTCTGTTGTCGTTATTCTCATAGCGGTGTCGGTAATGGTTTCATACTGAAAATTTATACATTATAACAAGCATTTAGAAAAAATTCTATTGAAAATAGAAGAATTCTTCGCATAGAATAATACTAAAACATCCTGGGCACGGAAGTCCCCTTCCGTCTTGGGCGTCGAAACCATGTTCAGGGATTTGAAAAAGAAGGGGAAAATGGACAAAGACATTAAGTTTGTCGCCTTTGGCGGCGACCCCCGGGAAGATTCAAGCATATCTTTGCGCAGAAAGCAAATGCCTTCTCAAGCTCGCCCAGAAAAACGTGGACAAAGAATACGAAAAGCTCAAGAGAAAGACGCAAGGTTGATATAAAAGTCATAATGTGCTATTTTTGAGGTGTCATGGAATCGAATCTGATAATGTATGAAGAAGAGTTCAGGCGCATTGACGAAGAACTCCGCAAATTATATCAACAGGCGAATGCAAAAGTCCTCTTTCTCATAGACAAGAACGGTCAGCTCATCGCATCCGCCGGCGATACCCATCAGATCGACACAACGGCCCTCGCATCTCTGACCGCAGGCAATATCGCCGCAACAGGAGGTATCGCACGTCTCCTCGGCGAACGGGAATTCACCGTTCTGTTCCACGAAGGCGACACCGACAATATCCATATTTCCCTCATCGGTCAGCGGGTGATCCTTGTCGTCATATTCGACAAACGCTCTTCCCTCGGTCTCGTGAGGCTGCGGGTAAAGAAGGCGTCAGAAGCGCTTGTGCAGATATTTACGGAGATTACCACAAAAGCGGAGAAGGAAAAAATCGAGGGCAGGCTGGAAGAGTCTCCCTTTGCCGAGATCAGCGATGAGGATATCGATAATCTTTTCCGATAGGGATAGAGCTCTGTGTCGTTTATAAATTATTCCTCCCGCGAGATAAACTGCAAGATTGTCTATTACGGGCCGGGGCTCTGCGGAAAGACCACCAATCTCCAGTTCATCTTCAAGAAGACCAAACCCGAACAGAAAGGCAAGCTCATTTCGCTGGCTACCGAGACGGAAAGGACCCTCTTCTTCGACTTTCTCCCCTTGGCGCTCGGCGATATCAAGGGGTTTAGAGTCAGGTTTCACCTGTATACGGTCCCCGGACAGGTTTTCTACGCGGCGAGCAGAAAGCTCATCTTGAAAGGAGTCGATGGGGTGGTGTTTGTCGCCGATTCTCAGCTTGAGCGGATGGAAGCGAATATCGAGAGTCTCGACGACCTCAAGATCAATCTTGCCGAACAGGGTTACGAACTCGAAAAACTCCCCTGTACCATCCAACTCAACAAGAGGGACCTGCCGAACGTTGCGCCCGTGAAGGAGATGACCGCCATTCTCAATCCGAACAACATCCCGACCTTTGAGGCAGTAGCCGTAGGCGGAGCCGGCGTCTTTGAGACCCTTAAGGACGTGGCAAAGCGGGTACTCTTCGAATTAAGGAAGCATTACTAAATTCGCGATCTTTTTAAAAGGGCTTGCTCGCAGCGACGAGGCCCCTTTCTCAAAAGAGATACGGCGAATATCCAACGTGCAGGAGGCGCTGAATGACTAGCTATCCCAAGAACTACACGATCATCCAAGAGAAATTCTCCAAACTCATGAAGGCACATGAAGAAGCCGGCAAACTCGCCAAGGAGGCCGGTCCGATTGACGCAAAGACGGGTAACCTCGTCCAGCTTGCGGCATGTGTCGCACTGCGGTCGGAGGGAGGAGTGCATTCCCATGCGCGAAGGGCCATGCAGGCGGGCGCGTCAAAGGACGAGATATATCACACCATCGCCCTGCTCATCAACACCGTGGGATTTCCGACAATCGCTGCGGCCTTTTCGTGGGTCAACGATATAATCGAGGGGAAAAGTAACAAGAGCGATAAACAGTAGAAGAAGATCCTGCCTTCCTGGTTGTCCCGAGGGCTCCGGTTTCAGCGCTCCAGGAGCTGCACATACCGGGCAATGCCGTTCCTTGTAATTAACCCCACAGCCTTTCCAGCCTCGATAACCACAACCCTTCCCTTGTCTTCGGTTATCATCAGTTCAAGCGCCTTCATCACATCGCTTTCAGGCGACACTTCCCACTTTCTGTTGTGGGGTATGAAAACCTCCGATACTCTTGTTTTCTGCCAGTCTTCCCGGGGGACATCCTTGACCTCTTTCAGCGTAACGATCCCGAGAAACCTCCCATCGTCGAAGACAGGGAAACCGCCGAAACCATATCTGAGAAAATACCCGTTTACCGCCTCATCAAGGGTGATGGATGAACTGATGATCACCATGTCCCGAACCATTACGTCCTTGACCTTTACACCCGCAAGGGATGCCTGAAGGTTTGCCTGCTGATAGCTTGTCTGGGCTGCGAGGTAAAGGAACCATCCGATGAACATAATCCATATTCCCCCGGAGAAACCGGTAAAGAGAGAAAACAATCCAAAGAAGATGAAAAAAAGCGCTATCTTCTGACCGATGCCGGAAGCCTTTCTCGTGGCACCGAGATAGTCTTTTCCCCTTTCCCACAGAATAGACCTCAACACCCTGCCCCCGTCCATGGGAAAGCCGGGAACAAGATTGAAGAGGGCGAGAATGAGATTGAGCCGGAAAAGATAGCCATAGAGCGGCTTTATCCCGGGGTTGACTGTTGCCGCGTAGAGGAGGAAAAAAAGTCCCGATAAAAAGATACTTGAAAGCGGCCCGGCAATCGCTATCCGAAACTCAGCCTGCGGCGTCGGCGGTTCGCCCTTCATCTGCGCAACGCCGCCGAAGATAAAAACTGTAATACTCTCTATGACGATCTTATACCGCAAGGCAACATAGGAATGCGCAAGTTCATGGAACGCTACGGAGACGAAGAGGAGCAAAGCCGCTATGGAGCCTTTCAGCCAGTAAGAGGCTTCTGGAAGGTCGGGCGTTGCAGCCGGGAAATAGTACGCGGAGAGAGACCACGTTATGAAGCCAAAGATAATAAGCCACGAAAAATGAACCCTGATCGGGATGCCCATGACTGTCATGATCTTCCACGATCCCCGCAGCATTGAGCCGTTCACGGTGAGCCCCCTTTTCCGAAACTCCTACGGATTCATGAAATTCCCATTACAGTATATGCAGTCTTACGCCTTTTTTCAATCTTTCTTCGCCCTTGGCCTTTTCTGTGCCTCGAGCACCTTCTTTCTCAACCGTATTGATTCAGGAGTCACCTCAACAAGCTCATCCTCCTTGATGAATTCTATTGCCTGTTCCAGGCTCATGATCCGCGGGGGAATTAACTGCAGCGCCTCGTCTGCGTTGGCGGCACGGATATTCGTGAGCTTCTTTTCCTTAATGACATTGACGTCGAGGTCGTTATCCCTTGAATTCTCACCGATGACCATGCCTTCATACACTGAGGTATTCTCCTTAATAAAGAGCACGCCCCTCGGCTGCAGGTGGAAGAGGGCATAAATCGTGGATTTACCGGGTCTGTCGGCGACAAGGGCGCCTGTTTGTCTCTTTGAGATGGCTCCTTGCCAGAGTTCATAGCCGTCAAAAAGGTGATTGAGCAATCCCGTCCCGCGAGTATCGGTGAGGAACTGCGATCTGAACCCTATGAGGCCCCTCGATGGTATCCTGAATTCGAGCCTCACCCTGCCGTAGCCGTTGTTTTGCATCTTTTGCATCTTGCCCCTTCTCATCCCGGCCTGTTGGGTAACGACACCGATGTACTCCTCAGGCACATCGATCACGAGCACCTCCATCGGTTCATGGAGAACTCCGTTGATTTTTTTTGTGATGATCTCCGGCATCGAGACTGCTAGTTCGTATCCTTCGCGCCTCATCATCTCAATAAGGATAGCAAGCTGCAACTCTCCCCGGCCCATGACCGAAAAGGAATCAGTGTCGGAGAAATCGACCTTCACCGCGACATTGTACAGCAGTTCCTTCTCAAGCCTCTCCCTTAAGTTCCGCGACGTCACATACCTGCCGTCCCTTCCTGCAAAAGGAGATGTGTTCACGACAAAGAGCATGGAGATCGTGGGCTCGTCGACTTTTATCCTCGGAAGGGCCCGGGGGTTCTCCGCATTCGTAATCGTATCTCCGATGGTTATTCCTTCAATGCCGGATAGGGCAACGATATCCCCGACAGAAGCCTCTCGTGCCTCGACCCGTTCAAGGCCCCGAAAGGAATACAGTGAGGTGACCTTCGTCTTGGTGATGTCCGTATCGCCCTTTGCCATCGCGACCTGATCTCCTACCCTCACCGTGCCTGAGAATATACGCCCTATGGCAAGCCGTCCGACATAATCATCATAGTCTATGTTTGTGACCAGGAGTTGCAACACCCCCTCTCGGTCTCCCTGCGGTGAAGGAATCGTCTTCACAATCATTTCAAAAAGCGGCTGAAGATCCTCCGCATCATCTTCCATGCGCAGCTTTGCAAGACCCTTCTTAGCGTTTGTATAAAGGACAGGGAATTCGAGCTGTTCTTCTGTCGCATCGAGATCGATAAAGAGGTCATACACCTCATTTAAGACCCCCTGTATCCTTGCGTCAGATCTATCTATCTTGTTGATCACGAGAATCGGAGGAAGTTTGAGTTCAAGGGCCTTTTTTAAAACAAATCGTGTCTGGGGCAGAGGGCCCTCGGACGCGTCCACGAGCAGCAAGACGCCATCCACCATCTTGAGCGTCCGCTCAACCTCTCCGCCAAAGTCCGCATGGCCGGGGGTGTCGACGATATTTATCTTCACCCCGTTGTACTGGACAGCTGTATTCTTTGCCATGATCGTAATCCCACGCTCCCGTTCAAGGTCTATGTTATCCATAACACGATCCAGCACCTTTTCGTTGGAGCGGAAGATGCCCGCCTGTCTCAACATCCCGTCGAGAAGGGTCGTTTTCCCGTGATCAACATGGGCAATGATGGCAATATTCCGCAAATCATCACGTTTCATAATCTGACAATCCTTTCTCTTCTCCGCAAGGGTTTCCTAGGCAATGTCTCTGGTGGGACAATGCAAACAAGTATTATAACCGAAAGGTTATAAAAAAAGCGAGTGAGACAAAAACAGAAGTTCCCCCAAAAATTTTCAGCAAAATCATCAGTATAAGAGATGTCAACCCTGTTGCCTTACGAAGAAATTGACACGGAAAACTCCAACAGGAGTTCCCCCAAAATTTTTAGGCGCTTGAGCGGAACAGTGACCCCTGCATCGTGGATCGTGGCAGCAGCCTCACGATCTGTCCAGGATGACGCGTAAAAATACTCGTTAGACCGTCGGCAAT
>JBEKCV010000150.1:0-6805 GCA_050014695.1 Thermodesulfovibrionales bacterium | reverse complement strand
CCTCTAAACCTGAATGCCTTTCACGTCCTGCACCCGATCTCATCTATTTTCGAGACGGGAGGAATTGTGTCTTTAGCTGTCACAGCGGCCTTTGTTGTTGTGACCTTTCTAGCTTTCAAGAAAAAAAGCAAAGTCTGCTTCGGTCTTTTCGTGATAGCGTTGCCTCTTTTGCCGTCACTGTACATACCGGCAGTCGGGGAAAACGTCTTTGCTGAAAGGTATCTGTACCTGCCCTCCTTTGGCTTTGTGCTGCTGATCGCCATGGCACTTTCACGGGCCAAGGCCGTTAACCCCGGACTCGCTTCCGTCCTGGTTATGATTTCTCTGGCAGTGGCAGTTGTCTATTCCGTAGGGACAGTGAGCAGAAATGCTGTCTGGAGAGATGATGCAACCCTTTTTACCGATACGGTGAGAAAGTCACCGGATGCGGCATTGGCCCATAATAATCTTGGAGCCGCATATGGAAAGCGGAACCGCCTTGATGAGGCAGTAAGTGAATTCATCACTGCGTTGAAGCTCAAGCCTGACTATGCCGATGCACATTATAATCTTGGGGATGCATATCTAAAGCAGAACCGCCTTGATGAGGCAGTAAGTGAATTCATCACTGCATTGAAGCTCAAGCCTGACTATGCCGATGCACATTATAATCTTGGAATCGCCTATGGAAAGCAGAACCGCCTCGATGAGGCAGTAAGTGAATTCATCACTGCGTTGAAGCTCAAGCCTGACTATGCCGATGCACATAATAATCTTGGAATCGCATATTTAGATGAGAGCCGACTTGATGAGGCAGTAAGTGAATTCATCACTGTATTGAAGCTCGAGCCCAACCATGCCGATGCACATTATAATCTTGGAATCGCATATTTAGATGAGAGCCGACTTGATGAGGCAGTAAGTGAATTCATCGCTGCATTAAAGATCAAACCCGATGATGCAGACGCCCATTATAATCTTGGAGATGCATATCTAAAGCAGAACCGCCTTGATGAGGCGATAAATGAATTCATCACTGTATTGAAGCTCAAGCCTGATGATGCTGAGGCGCGTCATAACCTTGACATCTGTTATGAAAGGATGGAAAGGATGAAGCCATAGACGATGAGAAAACTCTGACGCCTCTTTCGGTTTGCCGGACGGCTTCCATATTCCTTTTTTGCATAACGACTTTCATCTCACTATTTCTGTTTAATGCTATGTTGTCAGGGTCTCAGACAAGAAGTGAAACAAACATCGAGAGGGATGGATATTACGAGTAAGCGTCATTCTGCAACTACGACGCCCCTCGGCTCACCGCTTTCACATTGCGGCTGACTTCTACCGATGCTAACGTCTCATGACGGGATTCTTCTCCAACTCTGTTTCCTTCTTGAGAGGACTCCGTGAGAAGGTTTTCCTTGCACCCCCGGCAGATACTTAGCGTGTTTCCGTCGCGATCTACGAGTAGGTATTCGAGTTGTCTGATCCGATGACAGCCGCTGCACTTGTATATTATGTTGCTTTTTAGATCAAATACGGAGGATATTTCCACTGAGCTCTTTTCTCCTTTTCTCTCATTCTTTCATAACATTATATAGACGCTTTATGAGATATCGATTAACATCAAATTAAACCTCCTTAATTTGTGTCTAAAAAACCGACTCATCCGTCGAAGTCACTTCACCTCGCGTTTTTCCCTAATCTTAGTCTGCCACTCGGGTGCTCCCAGCTATGATCGCGCCTGCGGCCCCACCGATAGCATGATAGCTTTCTCTTCGAAATGATAAGTCCCCCTTCACCGCTTCATCTAGAATGTCGCGCAAGTCGCAGCGATTTCAAAATGTTACTTTCGACCATGCATTGCAGAAGGGGCTTCCGCTAATGATGAACGAATAAAAGTATAAGTGGAATAGTTGCAATAGGGTCATTTTTGACGAAAGGGAATGAAAAGTTGCGGAACGCTTTGTTGCAAAAACAATGCTGATATAAGTTTGTACTATCCCACTATTGACAGTGTGGCAGAAAATGATATTCTGGAACATAGGAGGAGGTGAACATGTCAAGAGATGAAAGAAGAAGGCGAAATTTCGGACTCACCACGAGTGAATCGTCCGCGGATTAAGTGAAACTCCCTCGCGGCAAGTTTTGCCTTGACAATGGGTGCGGTATAGTCGAGCAGAGACAACATTAAACTGTTCTTATTGGTTTGGCAAGGAGGACATATGAAACAGCTAACCATAGTTGCTATCTGTGCTTGTCTTGTTTTTTTATTCAGCGCGGGAACGATAATACATGCACAAGACATCTCTATCCCTGTTCCCGTGTTTCCATTTTTTTATACTAAAACGTGTGAAGAGGCACAGATTTGCAGTTGCAACAGCCCCAATGACGTGGTCGTCACTGGTGGAGCGGTATGTGGCCAGGGTGGGAACACATTTCCGTTTGTGTATCTAACGCCAGTGGCCCTGCCTGCGTACTTCCCGTCGAATCCGGCGGATTTGTAGGATGTTTTGACCTTACTCACGTGCCGAATGCGTGGCACGCAGAATGTGGTCAATGCTCCTTCTCCTTGACCACGGGCCCCTCTTGCTCCAACAACTTGTTCCCTGCATCAATTACAATTACATGCTTTCGAGGGTGATGTCAGAAGTTTCATGAAAAAAAGAGTAGTAAGATTATTAATATTTATAATCCATAATGATATAATATTATCATTAAGAATACATATTCACCAAAAGGGTTTGGAAAGGAAATAGGCAAGGCCGGTGGTTACGCTGCAGGAATGGGACCGGAAAGGGATACGAAGAGCGTACCGGACTGCCACAAATCGGCGGTATTTTAACCATGAGCAGTACCTGCAGGTGATAGGGCAAAAAGCTGTTGAGCAAATAAGTATCAGGTATTGCAGGGTATCCAGCAGCGGGCAGAAGGGCGATCTCGCCTCTCAGAAAGGAGCGGTAGAGTTGAAAGGGACTATGCCAGAATCGGAGTCCATCGACCGCGCAAAACACGCCCGTCGCCTGCATACCGCCATCATATCCTGTTGAAAGAGGCATAGCGTCGGGAATCGCTGAACAGGTCGATCACTACCATTAATGCGCTTAACCTTCCCTGACGCTTGGCCAAAACTTTTTTGCTGACGGCCTGATATTGCTCGCTTTGTGGTGTATAGAAGTAACCTTTTTTGAAACGGAGAAATCGAATTCAAACTTCGCCCCGCCACTAACTTATGGCAGAGAAAAAAGGAGAAGGAGGGCCAATTATACGATCAAATGTGAAACTATCGATGTTTGCATTGAATCCACAACGTGTTCAAGTTCAGTCAAATGCCGAAAGGGAGAAACTTATATCCTGACGGCTCGAACACCTGAACCAGGAGAGAGTGCGGTCGAGCATTTTCCTCCCTGCATCCAATGGCATTTGCCATGCGATGGTCGGAGAAGGCAGAGTGGGAAGAGAGGCTGATCACGTTAATGTCATCTTTCCGGACGGTTTCGAGACCTACACACTTTTGAGAATAAATAAGTGGACTGACAAGCATAGTTGCAACCTTTCTCAGAATGCCATAGACTTCACTTAGAAATCACGAAAGAAGGGAGGAGGGATATTAGTGCCGATGAATATGTCTCCAAAGATTGTGGAAAAGACTCACAGTGTTTCTTTCCACAAAGAAATATGACGTTCACCCAAAGAAAAACAGGAGGGTGATATGTGGAGAAAAAGATTCGTTACGGGCAATTTCGGCTACGCACTTCAGGGAATTGTTCTATTAACGGCTTTGGGAACTGCTGCCGAATTTGGTTATGTGAGATCAGCGTGGGCACAGGAAGTGGAGGACACAAAACAAGTTTTCAACGCATTATTGGCCCTGGAAGTAGCCAGCACGCAGTCAGATATCGGGCAGGATAAATGTGAGGAAACAGAAAGGAGATTAAAGATGGAGCAACAGCCCAGTGACAATGGCATCATCAATAGACCAAGCAAGTACTCCGTTAAAGAAACGCTGGATCGCTTGGAAGCTCTCTTGAAATCTAAGGACATAACTATTTTCGCCCGCATTGATCAAAAGGCGGCGGCAGAAAAGGTGGGGCTGAGCATGCAGCCGACCGAGTTGTTACTCTTTGGCGATCCGAGGGCAGGCACTCCATTGATGAATTCATATCCGTCGCTAGCCATTGATTTGCCTTTGAAGGCAGTGGCATGGGAAAGCAAGGATGGAAGAGTCATCCTGAGTTATAACAGCCCGGAGTACCTAAAGCAACGACACGGACTTGCAGAGGCGCCATTCAGGGCGGTGGAGGCACTGATTGAGAAGGCGCTGGAATAATCCAGTATTTCTTTGAGAGAACAGTTACTGTCAAACCGATGCAGCAGAGGCCACGAAGCGAGCGGTATGGAATATCCGGTCATCATGCTGCAGCTTTGGTTCTCGGGCAGAGAGCAAACGGCTTTAGCGAACGGCTGCCGAGTCAGCTTCAGGTCACCCTCCCTCTGCCTGTAAGGAATCGAGGGAAGCAGGTGTGGAGCGCGCGTGGGCAGTTATTTCGCGTAGGGCCAAGCAGCGCTTGCAGCGCACGGACGGTCCCGAACGCGTTCGGGATCCAGGTTGTCACCGACCGAAAGGCATGGCACAGCCTGTGATCATCCCATTTATTGTCCGGCGAGATTCCGGCAGGCGAATCGTTATAAGCACCGTTCGAATGACGTCATGGAATAGTTGTCCATGTTTTTAGGAAAGGCGTTGTTCGGGCAAAAGACAGTCAACTACCGTCCTTTACCCGATTAGACCCCCTTGCTGACAGCTTCGGATAATGACTCCTCAGCCAATAAACAGACTACTTCATCGGATTGTAGTATCGTCCATTCACTTCATCCCCAATGATCGCAAAATTGGCGTGAGATTCTGATAGCGGATCGGATTTCCACGAGAAGCCTATTGACGGAACTTTAACGGTTCTGTTGCAAAAATGCATTTTTTCCTAAAAATGCGAAACTAATGTTTAATAAATTCAAGCAGTTACAAATCAAGAAAAAAGTGTTTTTCATTTTTTGCAACAGAACCGTATTTGGCGCCTCCAGAATCGGTTCTTTTTACGCGCCCAACAGTTTGATTTTTGTCGCAACAAATTTTACCAGAAGGAGAGTTAATTTACCCTAGGAAAAACGCTCTTTTCATGACTTTTGCAAGTCCCTCTTAATATTGTCGTTTTCGATTTAAAAGAGAGAATGATTACCACCGACCTGATACCGAATAGTTCTACCGGAAAGCTGCGTTTCCACGAGATATCTTAATATATGCACCAGGCTCGATAATGAAACAAACCGAAGCTTTATACAGTTTGATGCCGCAGAGATGCATTAATTTTATTGAGGTCATCATCAAACGACAAGAGGTGAACTTCGGCGGGCACTGCTTTAATACATAAAATACAATCCACAATATCTATGTTACGTTCCGAAAAAAGAGTCAGTGCATGAATAAGTTCTTTTTGGTCGTCGTTAGCAATTCCTTTATAGTGCAAAATATTAACCACTTTTTCGGATGCCGCACTTTTTGGAACCTTATATATTTTCGTAAGGATATAGATACACTCAGCAATAACGCTTTCCATGATAATGGCCTTAGTAGTTCCATTCTTGACCTTATCAAAGAATTCTTTTGCCTTAACGTAGAGAGACTCATCGTCTCTCATAAGATATCTGATAATCGTATTCGTATCAGGAAGACTATTTTCTGGTCTTTTCACGCGACGCCACCTCCCATGCTCTTTCTTTTATCTGCTTCATAGAGGTCCCCGGTTTCACGTTTCTTGCATATTCATGAAGAGAGCCTGCAGCATCTCTAACTTCTTTAACGATAATCGTGCCATCAACCACATCAAAATAGATCGTGCTCGACTTAAGCCTTTCGCGAATCTCTTTTGGAATGGTGATTTGTCCTTTCCTGGTAATTTTTACCGCACTTGTTGTCATAATAGAATCACCTTACCTTTCATTATTGCCTTTCTATATAATCATTGTAATACTTTAACAATAATACTGTCAATATCATTTGAGAAGTACAAATAAATATATCTGTACAAAATCAAATCAGCAATGCGTGTTACTCAGTGCGGCAACCCCTGAGAGATGTCAGAATGGAGTAGACTTTAACCTGATGTCAGATACCTCTCACAATTCTGTCACAATAGGTTTGCCCTACCCTTGCAGGAGCGTCTCTCAGGGGTCAGACCCACTGGAGTTCCTTCAGCTGCCGATCAGTAAAACTGACCAGTCCCTTGTCATTTTCTCCGTTGAGGCCTACGAAGTCGTCAACCCGAAACACATTCATCGCGGGCTCGGTTCCACGCCGTTGTGTTCTTTCGACAAAATGAATCAGACGGCCCCTCCAAATACAATTACAAAGTAAACAAAATAAGCATGAAATTGTAATCTTTATTTTCATTCTTAAACCTCGCTAGGGTAGGTCTATGAAACATTTTGGGTTCTGTTGCAAAAAATGAGTTTTTCTAAGAAACTACCTTCTCGTGTTGTAGCCAAGAAGGAGACGAGGAGGATTTTATGACCAAGCGAACTCCGTTTAAGTGGCGCCATTTTGAGGCGCAGATCATATTGCTTTGTGTACGCTGGTATCTGAGATTTCCTTTAAGCTACAGAAATGTTGAGGAAATGATGGTTGACCGTGGGCTTTCGATCGACCATACGACGATCTACCGGTGGGTGCAACAATACGCCCCTGAGATAAAAAAGAGAAGCAGAGGTTTGTTTCGGCAAACGAACGACTCTTATCGTGTTGATGAGACATATATAAAGGTAAAAGGGC
>JBEKCV010000149.1:0-6901 GCA_050014695.1 Thermodesulfovibrionales bacterium | reverse complement strand
CGTTGATCAGAGGGAGCCTCAAGTGTATCAAGGTATGCCAGAATTGCAAGGTAATAGCATACAACATCACGCTCGACTTCACCCCTCAGCCCCTCTACATAAACAGGATTACCGGCGCTATCCGTACCGGTTATACTGAAACCGATCTTGCTGCCGCCGAATAGTTTCATAAGCAAAAATGTCAAGGCACTGTAACCAAAGGAATACCGCAAATGAATAAACGTTCTATTTTTTTCAAGTGGTATCGCCTCAAGACCGAACTGGTGGTCCTTTGTGTGAGAGGGCCCCTCATGTGCGGTGAGGGCAATATTGAAATACGCGGGTTGCAGTTCACTTACGCGGTAGACGAATTTCATTTGATATGCATCCTTAAGAGGTTCTGAGAATTTAGTGACGTTATAGATGTTGAGCAGCCATGTATCATCCACCTTCTTATGAGTACATGCCCTTACATAAAGATCGGGCAGCACGATATCGCACCAGTTAGTCGGAACGAGAAGCTCATTTTTGACCATCTCGAAAGGATATTTGATGGTGCCGTAGATATCGACATGGGAGGCATTTGTATCTACGGACGATTCTATGTGGAAAGGAACAGGGCCGGAGTTGTTCTCCAGTTCTTTTTCGATCTCGTGGTATTTATCGAGAAGAGATTCAGGTCCTGACCGAGACGAGTCATCACCGTATGATATTGCACCCCACTGGGAAAAGAGCAAAAATGAAATCAGAAAAAGGCATAGAACACGGTCGCCACGCATAGGGTCACTCCTCCCCTCACGCTCATAACCTCTCTTTCTCAGGGAATACACTATTGCCTCGATTCTTTCATCTTTTTTGTCGATTCTGGACAAAGGCGTCACGCACCGAGCGCAAGAATCGGCCCGTGACGCCTTTGTGAAGGACTCGCAATCTCTTGATGGTCATCAGCGTCTTTACAGATGACCATGCTCTTTTTCATTCTATAGTAACCCCGATTAGCATCATGTTTCAAAACCTGATTGGTTTTGCTCGGTCAATTCGTCGGGCTTGCGCTCGAGTTCCGCGATAACCTGAGCACCGAATAAAAGGATTAATGCTATAACCTCTATACTGAGAAGGGCCACCACTACCGTAGCGAATGAACCGTATATTAAATTTACCATAGACATGACCGCGTAATACCAGATCAGCACACGGCGCGTGATCTCCCATAAAATCGTTGCCGTCATCCCTCCGATCAGGGCGTGACGAAAAGTGATACGTACCACAGGCATAACCAGATATAAGGAAGTGAGCATAAGCACTTCACCAATAATACCCATAATATACAGCGCAATACCGGACGTGCCTTCCAGACTCAAACTCCATCCGAAAATGATCAATTGCCTGTTTTCAAGTGTCTCTATTGCTCCCGCAATAAACGACACCAGCAATATACCCAAACCCATTAAAAAAATATACACGTAAGGAATAATAACGGAAGTGAACAAGTTGCGGTGTTTTATTTTGACACGATGGAAAAAGATCACTGACATAGCGTTTTCAAGCACTTTAAAGGCGATGGAACTAAAAAACAACATGACCAGAAATCCAATAATACCGATCACCTTTCGGTGCGCAAGAAACACCCGCACCTGTTCGGTCAAAGTTGCTGCATAGCCAGGTATTATCATTTCCAGATATGTTGACAAAGTGTGAAACAACTGTTCCCCTTCTATAAAATGCGACAGCACAATTAGGGCGAGAATTGACATGGGCACAATTGACAACAGCGTATAATAGGCAACAGCGCCGGATAACAGCAGACCCTGATTGCGTTTGAAATCTCGTAACACTTTCAGCAGGAGGCTGAATAACCGACCTATCCTATGTTCATTTTGCTGTCTGTTCATTATGGGATAAGAACTAAACAACATGCAAAGGGATACCATTTCTCCGACTGAGGCTGGTGAGCAGCTCAGACATTCCGCAGCGCCAAATGCTGCTCCGGGACCGGGAAGTTCGCCTCTCCGAAGGTCTCCCGAATAATGCGGTTTGTGTCGAAGTAGACCTGCCAGTAGTGGTCATTGTGGACATAGGGTCGTACTGCCAGTACGGGACCTGCCAGATTGAACTCAAGGATCTCCACGTCCGGGGCAGGGTCTGTCAGGACATGGGGGATCTTCGCAAGATGCTCCTTCAGCAACCTGATGGCCTCTGCGTGGTTTACCCCATGGTTTAACTGAGCCTTGAGATCGACGCGCCGATAGGGATTTGCGGTGAAATTCTGGATGTTTCCTGAAAAAATCTTGCTGTTCCCCACAAAGGTGCGGATATTGTCCATGGTGTCGATAGAAGTGACCAGGAAGCCGATCTCTTTGACGGTTCCCACGACATCGCCGGCAGCGATGAAATCACCCACCTTGAAGGGCCGTAAAAAGATAAGGAAGGCACCTGCCGCCAGATTCCCCAGAAGACCGCCCCACATGGTTCCGATTGCGAGGCCGATACCGGCGAGAAGGGCAGCTATGGACGTTGTTTCGACGCCGAAATAGCCAAAGATGGCTATGATCAGGATAACCTTCAGAAGCACCGATACGCTCGAAGCAATGAACGATACAATGGTCGTATCCAGCTGCTTCGCAGTCAGCGCTCGCCTTAAAACGTTTGTCCCGAAACGGATCAGGCACGTCCCAAGGATCCATATGACTACTGCTCCGAGAACTTTCAGTCCGAACGCAATTCCCTGTGTGCTCAGATATCGCATAATAATGGTGTTTTGCATACCAGCCTCCTTATTAATATAATGCCGGCCGTTTCCCTCATCTTCCCGAAATACATTATTGAAGTAGAGACGGCACATCGCATGGTATATTCGACTCTGTTACGCCCCGCTGCAATTCTCAGGAGCCGACTGACAGACCCGGATTCCGGCGATTACAAATATACCGCCCAAGCGTATGAACTTAAAGATCGCTGATCATGAATCTATTGAAAGGCTATCAAAATAAAAGGCCGATAGCAAGGGGCAAATTGGCAGGACTTTGTCTTATCTGTCTGAAACCAAGCTCATATCCAAGGGAAAACTGCACTTCCCTTGGATCTTCCCCATTCTTGGCCCTGTGAGATCTTTGCCCCTCAGAGGCCGACCAAACGCTAAATCAAACCCTGGGGTTCTGTTCAAATGCCTGTGCTGAGCCCGATCATCCTAGCGTGGTCAAGTTGCTGACGTTCAATAGCTTCCTTGGAGACCCTTCTGACTTCGATGAGTTCCATACGATCTCCCCCACAGCACTTTCTTCAACTTCGCCAAATCCTGATTAGCTCTTCCGAGATCGCCGTGATCAGCTCTGAGGTGCAGAGGATGTAATCGTTGCCCATCCCCTTACTGATACGCACATTGCCGAGACGGCTTTTGCTGCCGATGACCGGGAAAGAAAGGATGAAGGGCTCTTCGGACTCGGGCCCGGCAGCGGCGGTGTAGGTATACGATGGAGTGCCGATCTCGAGAGGGTAAAGATAGACCTTGACGCAACTGAAGTTGTACTCCCACATGAGCGCTGTCAGATGGGGTTTTATCTCTTCCAGCGATCCGCACGGTGCCGCATTCCGCATAAACTTCTTGATGACGTAGGCGAAGTATTTCCTTTTTCTGCCTAGCTCATGATTCCTCAGCATGTCCTTTATAGAAGGCAGAATTTCGACATACCCGAACATGCGGAGACCGATCACGGCTAGGGCAACAATTACGATCAAGCCGACATATCCGATATTCAGCTGCCGTCTCATCATCAGTAATGCCACTATCACCGCGTTGATGGTAATGAAATAAAGGAGGAAGAGGACCTTCTTTTTCGAAAGGCCCTTTTCAAGGAGCATATGGTGGATATGTTCCCTGTCTGCATCGCCGAGGACATAACCCGGTAATAGCGTCTCAAAACCGCATAAAACATGTCCATGAGGGGGAAACCGAAGGCGATTATCGGGATCATTATCGTTGTCATCGCCGTTGTCTTGTGCGAAGAGAGTATCGAGATCGCGCCGAGACAAAGGCCGATGAAGAGACTCCCGGAATCGCCCATGAAGATGGACGCAGGCGCAAAATTATAGAAAAGGAACCCGGCAAGGCTGCCCGTTCCCGCCGCGAGGCCGTCGAGACCATCGATGCGGTTCACCGCATTTGTTACGATGACGATCCAAAGGACCGTTACAGGGAGGCCCGCCCAGCCGAGCATGATCGGCGCGCCGAACGGACTGGTGATAACGGTGATCCGTATCCCGAAGGAATATATGACCAACGCCGCCTATCAATAATTCAGTATGTTTGGAAGAGAGCTCAAAGTAATGCTTGACACAATAGAGTGATATGTGATATTGTCATGTCGTGAGTAACGGAGCACCAAAAGAACTAAGTAAGTGCCGCCGCTTCTTTCTTGAACCTCAGAATGCCAAGCATCGCATCTACGAGGCTCTTCGTGCCTATTTCGTGGAAGGTCGCAAGGCGCAAGAAGTCGCTCGCGCCTTTGGCTACTCCGTCGGTTCCTTCCATGTTCTGTGCCATCACTTTCGGCGGGACCCAGACCCGGCCTTCTTTGTCTCCACACGGAAGGGGCCACGCAGTCAGCCGAAGAAATCAGCAGCTCGGGATATGATCATCGAGCTGCGGAAACAGAATCATTCCGTCTATGAGATCAGCGAAACACTCAAGGAACGGAACCGCCCCTTGAGTGCGACCGCTGTTCGTGAAGTCTTAAAGGCAGAGGGGTTTGGCCCTCTGCCTAGGCGGCTGGATGAGGAGCGGCCTGATTATCCGCGTCCCACCATAGAAGCCGTGGCTGATGTTCGCTCCTTCTCTCTTAAGCCCAGGGCCTTCACCACACGCTGCGGCGGTCTGTTTCTGTTCATCCCCGATCTGGTAAGGTTGAACATCGCCGGCGTTGCCAAGACAGCGCGGTTGCCGGGCTCTCGGATGATCCCGGCAGAGCATGCGCTCCGTTCCTGTCTGGCGCTGAAGCTCTGGTCGATAGAACGCAGCAGCCATATCATGTCGCTGGTCGCCGACCAAGGCTTAGCCCTGTTTTCCGGACTCAACGCCAGTCCCAAGAAAAGTTACCTTGCTGAATATTCCTCGCGCCTGGATCATGGCAACACCACGCGACTGCTCGCCGGCTGGCACGAACAGGTGTCGCCGGATAACCTCTTTGACGGCGAGTCGTTTAATCTCGATTTTCATTCCGTTCCCTACTACGGGGAATCGCCGCTTGTGGAGCGGCATTTCGTCTCGATGCGCAGCCGTCGTCAACCGAGCATCCTTGCCTTTCTGGCGCAGGATGCCCTGGGCAGGGCCTTCTGCTACTCAAACGCCGGTCTGCGCAAAGGGGAAGAGCCTGAAGAGATATTCCGGTTCATCTCCTTCTGGAAGAAGACGCACGGCCGACTCCCTCGTCACCTCGTTTTCGACTCCCGGCTCACGACCTATGAGAATCTGGCGCAGGTGGACACCATGGGCATCGAGTTCATCACGCTCAGGCGCCGCTCTCCGAGCATTCTCAAGGAAATCGTTCTGCTGCCCAAGTCGGCCTGGCGGGTGATTGAACTCGATGCCCCTACCCGCAAGTACCGTACGCCCCGCGTCTATGAAAAAACCGTACACCTGGCCGGCCGGGACTTTCGCCAACTCTACATTCAGGACCTCGGTCACGAGGAGCCAACCATTCTCCTGACGAACCAGCGTTGTACTCCCGCAAAACAGTTGATCACTCGCTACGCCCAACGAATGCTGATCGAGAATGCCCTTTCAGATGCAGTCAGATTCTTCCATATGGGCGCGCTGTCTTCTTCAGTCGGACTCAAAGTGGACTTTGACATGGCGCTCCTGGTTATTGCCAGCGGACTCTATCGGCTCCTGGCCAAAAGAATGCGGGGGTATTCCGACGCTCAGGCGCGCCAGATATTTCGGGACCTGATTGATATGCCTGCCGATGTCAAGCTTGAAGACAACAGGATCGAAGTCAAATTTCATCGGCGTGCGCATCTTCCGGTCATCATCGCTTCAGGACTTATGAACAGCCCTGTTTCCGTTCCATGGTTGAACGGTTTGCCCCTACGATTGACCACATGATAATACGAAATCAGGGTCCAATGGGAAATGTCCGGGGGGCATTGAGTTCTCCCTGGAACCCTTTCACAAAAAAACTGGTGCGTCGGATCGTTGAGAAGGAACAACCGGACATCATGCATGTGCACAATACCTTTCCGCTCATCTCCCCTTCTGTTTTCTATGCTGCCAGTGGCAGCGGAACTGCAACGGTGATGACCGAAAGCTTTGCAGCACGCAAGCCCCTCGCTTCAGCCATGGGGATAGTGCTGTAACTGTTGTTGTAATTAGACATCTATAAGTTATATAATGAAATGATGGAGTACAAAAGCAACAACAATGTTGTCTATTCTTGCAAGTACCATGTGGTGTGGTGCCCCAAATACCGTCGTCCGGTGCTCACTGGGAAGGTTGAAACCGACCTAAAGCGTATTATCCATTGCGTAGCGCAGGAGAGACATGCCGAGATGATTGAGATGGAGGTTATGCCGGACCACGTGCATCTATTGGTTGAAGTGGATCCGCAGTACGGTATACACAGGCTGGTCAAGCAGATGAAGGGCAGGAGCTCCAGGATGCTGAGGGACAAGCACAAGTGGCTTAAGAGCCGCATCCCGAGCTTATGGACCAACAGTTATTTCATTTCAACCGTAGGCGGTGCGCCACTGAAGGTCATCAAACAGTACATCGAATCCCAGAAGGAGGTCTGAAATGGCAAAAGACACAACTCCCAGTTTTATTGTCGAACTGCGTCTCGGAACCTCTTCTAAGGATGAGACGTACATAGAGAAAGGGTTTAATGCCGGTAGAATACTTTTCAACGCCTGTCTCGGCGAAGCGCTGAGG
>JBEKCV010000148.1:0-7074 GCA_050014695.1 Thermodesulfovibrionales bacterium | reverse complement strand
GCTTCGTTCAAGATTCAACTGGTCTCTTTCCAATTTGGTCGCCTTGCTCCGTATGAATCTCTTTACTCATAGGGATTTGTGGGCATGGCTGGATAAACCCTTTGAGGTTGTACCAACGCCCTATGAACAGGGAAAACTCACCTTGGAGTTCGTCTAATTGGATAGCAAATGAGAATGGGAACAAGGCAACCTGGATTTGCATTGAAGTTTTTACTTGTCCGAAAGCCTTATTTTATGCGGAGGTGTTATGTGCTTTCAGGTTATTTTGGACAGCAATGATTGCATATCGATCACACAGGAAAAGAAAATGAAGTCCTTGGCTAAAATAAAAAATCCGCTGTAGTATTAAGCTGCCTAAATTAACTATTTCGTTTCGACACTTAGAAGGAGTCTCGAAAAGTTATACGACATTTATTTTATTAACTTTGATCTTTTTGAAAAAGGACTCTTCCTTCTGTTCTTCTGTCTGTTGGGTCCGACGTTCGAGGAGATTCTGTGGGGAGCTGCATTCGCTAGACAAAGAGTAAATTTTGTGATAGGTTAAACAGAAGCAGGCTGGGAATAATGCGAAATAAGGAAAAATGTGATGCCACAGATGCTCTAGAGAAATATTGGGAGACGATGTACAAAGATGTCGAATCCCGATTAAGCCGACTGGCTATTGCGATTCAGAAAGAAGGACATATAGGTCAAGCCTTGGAGATAGAAAAGACAGTCCAAGGCGAGGAGACGACTTGGAAAAGTGAGGGCGAAAGCTTCGAAATGGCATTACGAGACTTGAGATTTGCCCTTGATGAAAAGACGGAGGAGAACGTCTCCCTCAAAGCATTAATTCGGGAAAAGGATATTGAGATCGAGCACTTGCATATAGGCCTGCAGAGAGTCATCGAGCGAAATGAAAACTTATTAAGACCCAGCAGTGAAAAGAATAAAACCTTCGTTGACCTTAAAGAGACATTTTCTCATCAGAGAAGGAACTTGGATGAGCGCATCAGAGAATTGACAACTCTATCCACTCAGCAGCAGGAGTTACACAGGGCTCTCTCGGAGAAAACAGCTATATTGGAATCAGAACTCTTGCATTTTCTCGATAAGTCCTCCGTATCACTCTTGTCCGAAATAGATTTTCAAACAACCCCTTATCTGGGTGGTAGAGTTGTTACGAGCAAAAATAAAACCCGGACCGGAGGGATATATGAACAAGTTTGCCAGTATTTCCAGTCAAATTTTAACATTTTTTTCGAGGCTTGATTTTGAGAAGGCGGTGAAGGAGACAAAGGCAGAACAGAATGCGAAGGGGTTCACAAGAGGGGGGCAACCTCTTTTTTTTTTAAATGGGGTTATGCGGTAATTGAGCAGTTAAAAAGAGACGGAGTGTCAGCCGGAACGACAACATGTTTACTTTGTGAAGCCATCCTCAGGGCAAGGAAATCCATCAGCAGGTAGCGTTATCCCTGACATACGACTGATACGTGCATGCACCGTTTCTCCAGAACCCAGTAATATAAATTCTGGAGAGCATTTGGAAATAGCTTTTTTCCCAGTTCCTCCGCTGTGCCCAATATGTTTCCAATCATCAACGATTTCAGTTCAGTTATCAAGGGTTCAGCATGCTTGTGCTGTCCGGCAGCTATAGCAGTCGTAATTCCAGTTAATCAGTTAAAAAAACGGATATTTCTATTTCGCCCTATGCCTTACTGGCGACGTGAGGATTTCATCCTGCGAATCAAGTATAATAAGAACTGTTCCATGAAAAGGTGTATTCCCGCACTCGATTATAGAGAAGAAGGCGCATGACCGATACAGCCGTACACGGGGAGACGCCCAGGGCGGTTATTTTGTATCTAATCCTTACTGCGGTGCTCTGTGGCGGGCTTGTGATGGTCATCGAGGTGCTGGGCTCCAGAGTCGTGGGCCCTTTTTTTGGGGTAAGTCTTTTTGTCTGGACCTCCCTCATTACGGTGACGCTCGTTGCGCTCGCGCTGGGATACGCTGCAGGCGGGGTCCTTTCGGACAGGAAAAGTGAACCGGATTATCTCTATGGTATTATTCTCCTGGCCGGTGGTCTGACCCTTCTCGTTCCTTCCTTACGAGGGCCCGTACTTAAGGCATGCATGTCCCTTGGCCTGCGCTTGGGGGCGTTCACGAGTTCGGCGATCTTGTTTGGGCCTTCACTCTTTTTGCTTGGATGTGTTTCTCCGTACATCGTCAAAATCGCTGCAAGGGAGATGAAAAATATTGGAAGGACCGTGGGTATTTTTTATGCCCTGTCGACAGCGGGCAGTTTTATAGGGACCGTCCTCACAGGCTTTGTATTGATTGCCTATTTCCGGGTCGGGCGGATTTTTGAGTTCATAGGCATTGCACTCATCCTTCTTTCGGTCATCTATTTTGTTTTTTTGAGGAGAAAGTGGTATTTTCTGGCAGCATTGTGTTTCCCCCTTTTTTTGACCTATGACCCGGGCAACGTTCAAAGGACCATGCCGGATGGGACAAAGGCCATAAGGGTCATTTCGACCGACAGCTTTTACGGAAACCTTAAGGTGGTGGATTATTCATACGGCGATAGGGCGACTCGGGAGTTGATGATCGATGGGTTTATCCAGAGCGGAATCGACAGGAAATCGGGGATGTCCGTCTATGCGTATCCCTATTTCATGAAGTTTCTTCCCTATGGCACGAACCCATCCGGAAAAGACTGTCTTGTAATCGGTCTTGGCGCAGGCATTATACCGATGTGGTATGAGCAACGGAACATCCGCACTGAAGTCGTGGACATCGACCCTAAAGTTTTGGATGTCGCAAAGGAGTACTTCGGTTTTAAGATCAAGGGAGATGTTGTGATCTCAGATGCCCGGTATTACCTTGAGGTCTCGGAAAAAAAATTTGATTTTATTATCGTGGACGTTTTTAACGGTGACACCACCCCCGGGTATCTGTTGAGTGTGGAGGCTTTCCGGCTCCTGAGGAAAAGGATGACGGACAGAGGTATCGTGGCCTTTAATCTGATCAGCAGCGCGAGAGACCAACCGTTTATGCTGGCATCGATCATAAAGACCCTTAAAGAAGTATTCAGTATTGTCAGGATTTATCCGTCGGGCCCGGATGAGGCAGAGTGCCGGAATATTGCGATCCTGGCTTATAATGATTCTTCTTTGTCTTTTAACCCTGATCGCATAAAGGACTTTCCTGTTGATCCCTTGGCAAGTGACATTGTCAGAACATTTATGGGCAGGGAGATCGCCGTTCCTGAAAATACCCCCGCGATCATCCTTTCCGATGATTACAATCCGATCGATTTTTTTGATCTGAAGATGAAAGAGGCGATCAGAGAGAATGTCATCAAAACGACCGATTGGGACGTACTTATCTGATATCGCTTTAGTGACGGCTGATAACGTTCAGCCCTTGCTTTTTTCGCTGGGCATTTCCACTTGTTCCATGCAGAGCTGCCGTTCCCTGGTGGTGCTGAGGTATGCAGTGAAAACGTATGAGTCGTCGGTTAAAACTCTTCGCAACTCCATCAAGAGTGCGCTCATTCTGTGGAGTTCAAACCGAAAGAGGCCTCAGGGCTTTTCTCCCGTTTATCGTTTCGTAGTTCTCATTCTCTCATAACAGAATTCAAGACTGTTCCGCGCTTCTGCAAAGTCAGGCTTGAGCTTTAATGCAGTGAGGAATTCATGTGCCGCCTCATTAAGGCGGTTCTGCATGAGATATGCGGTTCCAAGATTATAGTGGGCCTCTGCAAAGTCAGGATCGAGCTTTAACGCGGTGAGGAATTCATGTACTGCGGCATCAAGGCGGTTCTGCTTTACATATGCGGTTCCTAGATTAGTGTGGGCCTCTGCAAAGTCAGGATCGAGGTTCAACGCGGTGAGGAATTCATGTACTGCGGCATCAAGGCGGTTCTGCTTTACATATGCGGTTCCGAGATTAGTGTGGGCCTCTGCAAAGTCAGGATCGAGGTTCAACGCGGTGAGGAATTCATGTACTGCGGCATCAAGACGGTTCTGCTTTACATATGCATTTCCAAGATTATTATGAGGTCTTGCTGTGTTCGGTGATTTCCTCACCGTATCGGTAAAAAGGGTTAGATCATCTTTCCAGACAGTGATCTCCTTGAGCGTTGCATATGACAGTGAAATAACAAGGGAGATTGCGATTGCGGCAATGAAACCTTTGACCATCGGGCGCCATTTTTTCAATGAATCTGCCTTCGCCCAAACCCATGCTGCCATCAACCCTATGAGAAGGAATGGCCCCAGGCTGGGCAGATACATATATCTGTCCGCCATGGCTTGGCTCCCCACCTGAATAATGCCGATCACGGGGACGAGCGTCACCACATAATACCCCCATGCGGACAGCCATACCTTTTGTTTCTTTGCAACAACGATGAGGATCGCGGTGAGTCCGACCACAAAAATGACCGAAAAAAGATATTGCGGTGATACAAGTGTTACCTCCTGCAACTTCGGATAGGGATAATACGGGCTCAAGTCTACAGGTACCGCTATTTCCCCAGATAGGTGACGCATGCCTTTGCCGCCGCCAGCATGCGTCACCGCAAAGGCACAAATGCAGTCATGGTCATCGCTCCTTTAGTCCTCTGCGCCATGATTGTCAGAATCGACGAAATAAGGCTGCATACAATAAAAGATAGTTTCTCCACACATGAATCCCTGAATGACTTCCGGGAGCGAATCCGCTGGAAGGGATACCAGTCCAGCAGCAACAGCACCACAGGGAGGCTCACCGCCATCGGCTTGCTCAAAAGGGCGAGAACGAAAAAGACCAAAGAAACCAGATAGGACCGCTTGAAAAACCGTGATGCGGCTTCCTTCTTCTCAAGAGGCTCGTTGACCAAGGCACGTATATGGTTTGCATAGGCAGAAATGCTGAGCAGAAAGAACAGACCGCACAGAAGGTCCTTTCGCTCCGCTACCCATGCCACTGACTCCACATGTAACGGATGCAGTCCGAACAAGAGACCGGTCACTCCTGCTGCTATCACTATCCTTCGTTCATCCAGGAACGCGGATGCCTCTTCAGGCATCGACCGCTCCTTCCACATCTCCAGAAGCTTTATGCACAGGAGCACTACAAGAAACGTATTCATTGCATGAAGCATGGTATTCGTTAGATGATGCCCCAGCGGGTTTAATCCCCAGAAAGCGTAATCAAAAGCATGGGATACCCAGGTAAGAGGATGCCAGTTGCTCGCGTAGAAACCGGAAAATGCCCACTGGAAGAACGCCCAATCCAATGAGCGAATGTGAAGATTATTGATGACATATAGATCGTCGTCCCAGCTAACAAAATCATTCCGGAGAGCAGGCAGATAGACTGAAAACGTTATGAGTGAAACAAAAGCTGCAAGATAGTATGGAACACGTCGTCTACTGTTTTTGTCATCCAATCTGCTGCTCTTTGACGAGCGAAGAGGGTCAGGTCCTTTTTCATTTTACGAAATCGTGAATCGTCGGTTTAAAATGAATAACTACGTGTGCTATACACCCTGAGATCATCACTGTAAGCGACAGTTAGCATATATCGCTCTTCCAATAGAGAGATGACATAGCAATATGAAGGATAGACAAGCGTTTATAAAGCCACTCTATCGACACCTCGGTACCAAGTGGATAAGAATTATATTGAGACCATAGCATCACTCAATAAAAAAACCAATTGAGCCCACAAAAGGCCGCGCCATACAGTATCGCTAATGGGTCGCTTTTTGAATATCGCCAACGTCCCTCTCTCCCCATTATACCAAAGCATAATCGTGTGATTCACGAAAGGAATTCCGCGGAGTCTCCGATTAGCTTAGTGGATGAAGTCTTCAATAGATTCAACTATGTGAAGCTGCGGATAAGTGTGCGGCTCTACATAATACGTGTACTGATACGCAGCCTCAACGGGCATATTCAAGTACGTGCAGCGCCTTTCCCCTGTGGGCCGTTTTGTTCTGGGAGGATTTGAGAAGGACGTAGGATCTGTATGCCCGTGAACGCAATCAATTGACACCAACATCTTTTTAAAATCTCACCCAAGGGGGGATTCCAGGGATTGCATGGAAACAAGAGCCTTTATCACTAAGGGCATGCGTGAATGCGATATGTGTCATACGTAAAAGAGAGTCGAATATCTGGTGGTGACAACAAGGATGACGAAATGTTTAATGTCTGCCAGGACTGTCGGCACAGGATTCAAGGGGAAGCCATGGAATGAGCTGGAATGCCGACTATTGAAAAATTATCTCCGAGTCACTATTCTATTGACTATGCTCCTCATGGATCGCATTATTGAGTATTTGGGTAAGCAGTCCAAAACTTTCCTCATACCAATCAATATCCTGATCCTTATTGTAATTGGGGTTGTTGATTATTTAACGGGATATGAAATCGTTCTGTCATTATTTTATTTGATTCCCATCAGTTTCGCGGCATGGCTAGGTGGCAGAGCCCCAGGCATTATTATTTCAGTTCTCAGTCTTATGACGATGACTGCAACGGATTTTATAGCGGGGAAGGCTTACCAACATTATTTTGTTGAAGCGTGGAATTTGCTAATGCATCTTGGTTTTTTTGTTGTTTATGCGATAGTACTTTCACAAGTGAAAGCCGATTCCGATCAACGAAGCTTGCTTGTTCATGACCTGCAAAAGGCACTGAATGAAGTAAAACAGTTAAGTGGATTGCTTCCTATCTGTGCATCTTGCAAGAAAATACGGGATGATAAAGGTTACTGGAATGAGATAGAAACTTATATCAGTGCGCATTCTGAAGCGCAGTTCACTCATGGTATTTGTCCTGAGTGCACAAAGAGATTATATCCCAAAGAGTATGACCGCATTGCTGAGAATAAAGAAGGGAAGAAGTAATAAAGGTTGTCAGGTATCATTTGAAAATCCTCATGCAAGCATGACGGAAAGGGGACTTATGGCCCTAACCCATCTTCCGCAGTTGGAAAACTGAAAACCAATGAAGTCAGGCAGTTATAGCGTCGGACAGGCGATTTTCTGCACTACATTTTCGATGATCTTTGGTCTGGTGGGCAAGACGATCTTCATTC
>JBEKCV010000147.1:0-7088 GCA_050014695.1 Thermodesulfovibrionales bacterium | reverse complement strand
CGAGGAACGGCTTATAGGAAAGATCAGGGAACTCAGAGGTGTGAAATCCGTGAAGAGCCTCTTGAGGGTGGAAGAGAGAAAGTAAGTCGTCTCAGGCAGCACTTTAATTGCGGAGTTAACTGCGGCTAGAGTGCCGGCAGTCAAATCGAAATCCTAAAGGGGGAATACCAACCATGAAATCCAGCATGAAGGACAAAGTGAAAGGCACATTTCACGAAGCAAAGGGCAAGGTCAAGGAAATGGCCGGGGAATTCACCGATAATCCCAAGTTGGAGGTCAAAGGCAAAGCCGAAAAGATAGCCGGCAAAGCTCAGGAAAAGATCGGCCAAGTCAAGAAGGTTCTGGGGAATTAGAAGAGGGGTTTCTCATGTTCCTTTTTGATGTGATAGATGCATCAAAAAAGTGTATTAACATTTATCGAAAGGAGAGAAATGATAAGGAAGATGAGAAAGTCGTCTTTGTTGGTTGATGTTTATATATAATTCCGGAATGAATATTCCGAGAAGCAAGGGCACATGCGACAACTTACTGTTGCATACATCTAAACACACTTTGAAAACAGGACGGAGGATAATTATGAAAAAGCTGTATTTGATCATCTTTTTGTTAGTCGTTGGCCTCGCAACCTCGAGCTTTGCAGCGGAAAAGAGCTTCAAGGCAATGCTATCAGGGAGCGAAAGTGTTCCTGCGGTAGAGACAATGGCGAAGGGCGATGCCACGTTTACACTTATGAAGGGCGGGAAAGCGCTGAGTTACTATGTAACGGTCTCCGATATCGAGAATGTCACTGCTGCACATATCCATCTAGGGAAAAAGGGGAAAAACGGGCCGCCTGTGGCTCTTATTACCAATGAGAGAAGAGACGGTAAATTCAGCGGCACCCTCGCTGAAGGCACTATTACCGAAAAGGATCTGATGGGGCCACTGACGGGCAAATCCGTAAAAGATCTCGTCAAGCAAATTAAGAAGGGGAATGCTTACCTTAATGTTCACACAGATAAGAATCCAAACGGAGAGATACGAGGGCAGATCAAATAAGACCAATTACCGGTCTTTGTTAATAGTCAAGGGGGTGGTATATGTGCCACCTCCCCTGAATAGGAAATGGGCTGGGCGGCAACAAGCTTGTGCAGAAGAGATACGGATACGCTAGGGACAAAGCCGAGCAGGAGTATAAGGAATTCATGAAACATCACGACAGACCTGGTGGTTCAGCCAAGAAATAAAGGAGCCATACAGGAAAGGATACAAATCGGTGTGGTAGTTTTTACGGTGAAAGCGTAAACTGTAAAAAAATTCGTCACACTAACATTTTCCTAAATACAATTTGCATTGATCTCTGGCCATCTTCATGACCCGGAAAGGAGGCGAATACGTGTAAGATTCAACACATACTATATGGATCGTGCTAAGGATCATGACGCTTCCGTCATGTAATAAAAAAACGAAATCAGGAGGTTGTGACATGAAACGTTTAATGGTGAGTGTATTGGTGTTAGTGCTGGCTCTGTCGTTGTTTGTTTTGGCGTTCGCTAAGGACGAGAACCCCAGTGCAACCCTCAAGCTCTCTGAGGGGCAGGTTGGTCTGGGCGTTGGCTGGAGTTGGGGCAAGGGTGTCCTCACCTTCAATGGGGAAGAGCATCCATTTAAAGTCTCTGGGCTTTCGGTAGGTGATGTCGGCATCACCAAGGCGGAGGCGGCAGGCTCGGTCTATCACCTGAAGCGACTGAGTGATTTCAACGGCACTTACGCTGCCGCCGCAGCAGAGGCCACGCTCGGTGGAGGAGAAGGTGTAACGACGATGAAGAATCAGAATGGAGTCGTGATCAATCTCAAATCGACGACGCAGGGCGTCAACATCAAGCTCGCCCCTGAAGGTGTGAAGTTAACCCTGGAGAAGTAGACGCAATAGGGTCGGGTCTTGAAAATCAGGTTCCAGACAATAAGAGGAGCAGATTATTTGAGATCCGACCCCAAATCATAGGGTAGCTAAAAAAGGTAACGAAGGAAGTTCCCAGAATAAACATTTTGGGAAATCTATCTCGATGGACATATGGAACTGAAAATTAATCGGAAAGGAGGAAAGTCATGGGAACCATACTGATAGTCATTTTGATCCTCGTGCTTATCGGGGCACTGCCCACTTGGCCTCACAGCAGGAGCTGGGGATACTATCCCAGCGGTGGACTCGGATTGATCCTTCTGATTTTGATCATTTTGCTGCTACTTGGACGGATCTGAAGATACTTTAAAGGACGAGGGGGGATTTTGGCGGCTACGGGTGCCGAAAGAACGGCGGGGAAATAGAAAAGCGGCTTATCATGCGCCAGCGTGCCCTTGGGAAACAGCCGGCTTATCGACCTTGGCCCAGCCTTTAGAAGCGCACAGTGTCTGTTATAAATACCGACCTGACAGGGAGAAACAATGGAAAAAGTCATAGAAGTGTTCAAGTCTACAATGGAAAAAGTCGTGGAAGTGTTCAAGTCTATGGATATCAGGTATATTTATGGCTTTGTGGGTATTGTCGTTGTTCTCCTGATTCTCAACCTCATCTGGGTAATCTTCATAAGAAAGAGAGGTCCGTCCCCCGAGGAAGTAAAAACTGCGGAAATGGCATTATCGGAGGCGAAACAGAAGGAGGCCGATCTGTATGCGCCGGACGAATACCAAAGAGCTGAAGATTCCCTTGCGAAGGCGACACACCTCCTGGCCGCCAAGGAATATGGAAAAGCAAAGAAGGCGCTAGAGGAAGCTACTGGGCAGGCTCGCAAAGCCACTAAGGCGGTAGAAGAGAACAAGGCAAAGATGAAAGCTGATGACGAAAGGATGCTCAGCGATTTCAACCGGCAGGTAGATGAATTGAAGATCAGGGCTGCGAAACCGGGGACGGATACACCGAGGAAGGTACCTCGCGAGGCTCAGGAGTTGGTCGGCACATGGGAGATCATGAAAATGAGGATCCCGGACCTGATTCAGCGCGGGAGGATAAGGGAGGCTCACGACGAATTGAAGACGATTGAAGGCGCGCTCAACAACGCACAACGGCAGGACTTTATCGACCAGCCGGGCGCTGATAACTAAATCTATGTAGGCCCGGTTTTTTATAGAGATAGCTCATCTCAAGCACTGCTCCAACCTCTCCTGAAAGAAGATGAGAGCGGAGCAACCATATCAGTCCATTCTTGACAGTAATAATCTTACAGTTTTTTATCAAGCTGTTTTATTCTTTGTGAGACAAATTCGATCGCCTCGCTTGAAGTAAGTCTTGCTATGCGGGATAGTCGGTGGAGCAGATAGTCGCCATCTCTTAGATTCCTGCTTTTGAAGCCAACAGGAATCTGCGTAGCTGAGCTTTCGTCCGTTAATTTGCATAAAAGAAATGTGTACTACACATTTCTTTTATGAGGACAATAATATAATCATCTCTTTGGTTAGGCGGGACGACCCGTTCGGATTTAGGGGAGGGATACCCTCGCAGAGGAGGGGGTAAGGACATTCGAAATTCAGATGGGGTACATGGAAGTGATCAATGTAGAGGAAATCCTCAGGCAAACGGGAATTGATGAAAAAGCAATATGCTATGGCCTCGAAGACATCGTCACGGAAAACCTTTTCTGGATCGTGCTCTCAATTATCAAAAAAATTGAGCCCTGCGCACGTTAAGTCCTACAAACTCCCTTTTAAAAATCTTCACGGAATTATTTTACGTGTCGAGATGTAACAAAAACAGGCATCCAGTTTTCTTACCAGCGCTCCTTTACGATGAACCGTATCGTTAATAATCTTCCACAGCAACTTTAAAAGCCATATTGATGTTCAGCAGAGCTGCGGTAGTATTCGGAAAGCCATTCTTATCCACTTTAGGAGGCTGGTGCAGCATCCGGCGCGATAACCGCTTTTTGATGCTTGTTTTGGAGTAATACGTTTTCCACAGCCATCGCAAGCCGTTTTCCAACTCTTCAGAGGTCATGTTTTTAGGATAAAAGGTGGAATACTGTCCATTAAACTTTGTGACATCAGTTTCAAAGATGCGGCCGTCAGCTTGAAGCTGCTGATAAAAACGCGATCCGTGTATGGGGAACAGTGCGGAAAACAATGCCAGCTCAATCTCATTGTCTTCACAAAAATCAAGGGTTCGCTGAAAAACGTCCTTATCATCCCCTTCAAAACCGAACATAAAAGAGCCGTAAATTCCTATGCCGGCATCATGGGTCATTCTTATCCACTCTGCAAACTTTTCTGATTTCGCCCATTTTTTATCAACTGCCCGAAGATTGTCCTGACTCAGCGATTCGATGCCCGTAAATAAGAACTGACACCCGCTTTCAGCTGCCAGGCTCATCACTTCCCGGTTTGCAGCATGATTGAGTGAAAACTGACCGCTCCATTTGATCTTCAAGGAAATCATTTCCCGGAACAATTCACGGGCATAGGTAGGATTGCCGGTTATATTATCATCAACAAAAAACAACGTCTTACCCTTCAGTTCCTCAAGCTGCCGCATGACATGATCGATCGGCCTGTGTCGAAATGTTGCCCCATAAAAACCAGTAACCGAGCAGAAATCGCAGTTATAGGGGCAGCCCCGCGTCGTTTCAATATGATAAAACTCGGCTTTTCCTGAGAAAAAATCCTTTTTTATGAACGGAATATCTTTGAGGTCGATAAGCTGTTTTGCTTTATAATATGGCTGAAGCTGATTGCGTCGCAAATCGCTTATCACATCATTCCATACATGTTCTGCTTCACCAGCTATGACACTATCGACGTGTCTCCGGGCGTCATCATAATATAATGTCGGGAAAAACCCGCCGAATACCACCTTCATTCCTCTCGATCGAAACATTTTTGCAATCGCAATCGCAGATGGTGACACGTGCAGCATGACCGTTATTCCAACCAGATCCCAATGCTCGTCATACGGAATGACGTCATGATTTTCATCAATAATTTTAACCTCAATATCTTCTGGCGTGAGTGCTTTTAAAATCGGCAATGCAAGGGGTGTAGCGTTCATATAACGAATGGAAGCCTGTCCCCGTCCCACCCTCTTTGGATTTATCAGTAAAAGTCTCATATGATTGTCTCCCGGGCTATGGCGATGCGTCCATGTAAGGGTAAAAAGTCACTGACCGGTTCATGTGGGATGCCTCATTTCGCGAGCTCAACAGGATCGCGTTCTTGTTTGTGCGCACGATGCTGCAATAACGTCAACGTTTTGCGACTCGCGTTCGAAGAAGTAAATCGACAGCGTATCACCCGGACCGAAAAGAGGCTTATTCAACATTCTTCAATGAAACTCTCTTACGCAAATCAGGGTGCCGACGTCACGGCCCTATCAAGCATCGCCCTGTGGGCAATCCTCTGTAAAATAGAGCGGGTTGCTTATTGTGGTCAGCATAGACTGCTTGCCTCATTCCTCTGTTAATAATCACTCATAGTATACTATATCAGCAAACGTATACGCATTAAAAGCCTGAAGGCTCCCCCGAATTTACTCACAAGAAATGTTACCGGAGGTGGGAACAAAAAAAATCGTTGACTCATAATGTATGTTGCCGAGAAAACATTAGAAAACATGCAGAGAAAGGGACCATCCCTGTCAGAGATATCCCAAAATCTGAAAAGCGTGTTGATATCTGAACTCTTTCGGTAGAACAGATGAATACGCCTTGCAAATTCAACGACTATAATATAGACTATATTTAGATCATATCATAGGAGGCTTCTTATGAAACTCAGTGAAGCTGTTAAACCTATTAGTTACATCAAGTCACATGCTTCTGAAGTCATCCGTGAGATAACCGAAGGACACGGCTCTGTTGTCATTACGCTCAATGGAGAAGCAAAAGCGATACTTCAGGACATCCGCGAATACGAGAAAACTGAAGAAAGCCTCGCTCTTCTAAAAATTCTTGCCCTCAGCAGAAAAAGTCAAGAAGCAGGCAAAACTAAATCTCTAAAAAATGTGTTCGGTGACATTAAAACAAAAGCCAGAGAATACCATAACAAATGAAATATTCTGTCCATGTTATCCTGGACGCGGAAAACGATCTCTGGGATATTTATCGTTATGTTGCTCAGAACGATTCCGTCGAGAAAGCCGACCGGCTGATTGACAATCTCAATGAAACAATGATGTCGCTCGAAGCCTTTCCGCTTCGGGGCCACTGCCCACCGGAATTGGAGCGTGTCGGGATAGTGGATTTTAAGGAGATATTCTTTAAGCCCTACAGAATTATGTACCAAACAGTAGCGTCTGACGTTTTTATCTATTGTATTCTTGATGGAAGACGGCAATTAACGGATATTCTCCAAGAAAGACTGTTAAGATCGGAATAGACTACAACAGCTCATAATCAACATTGAAATTAAGAAGCTTGCCCAGATCAACACGATAATCCGAATACCCTTCTTTTTCAACTGTTTTGTTTGAGAGAACCCAGTTCTTTGTCAATGGTGCGAACCAAATCTACAATCCTCAGCCATGAAAAGCTGAATCATTGTTGTCTACGTGTAGATATTATTATGTCAACTTATTAAATTATGGAGTACACCATGTACTCTGCCAAGCACCGCCATCGATTGACCCTCCGGTTTCGAGCGGTAACTGTCACCCTGACAAAATAGTGCCACTGTCATGTTGTCGGTGCACTCGCCACCCATCGCTGAAAATGGAGGACCACTTCTCTTGAGGCAGCTGTCACACAGGGTTTCTCCCGGCATCTCACACGTGTAAAAATTGGATCCCTATCCCTTCACTGCAATGGGCACTCTGGAGGGACGTGACTGAGCCGCAAAGTTACGGGACGCAATCGTTGGCAACTGTCGGCGGCTTTCGAAAAGAACCCAATATGGCCGCACAAGGAACCAAATATGGCGCGATCAGCTCCTCGAAACAACACCCCAAGTATTCGCTCAATGTCTTTTGGACACTCATACGCTGAGAATAAGGGAGCAATGCCCATACCTCCTAGAAGGCTTACCATAAAGGGTTTCAGAGCGTGACAGAGATGTCTTCGATAAGGTCCTCCCAAAAGGTTTTATTTAAGAAAACATTTCCGCTAAAGAAACGCAAGATAAATGTG
>JBEKCV010000146.1:0-7241 GCA_050014695.1 Thermodesulfovibrionales bacterium | reverse complement strand
TTTCGCTTTCCTACATCCCCACGCTCATCGCAGCAAGCTTTTATAAGCCCCTCGTGGGGGATTTGGTTTTCACCACTACCCCTCATTTGGCTTCTATCAATATGTCACGGATTTCTCGAAAGGCTCATCGGGCTCAAAGCGCAACCCTCGCTCATTATCAACCCGATCAGACAACACCGGCGATATTAGAAGATCATCGACATGCTCGAACTGTACTCGGTCGAGAAAAGGACTTGCATAGCGGTAAGGGCGAAAATCCAAGATCTCGATTACACCGTTTCAGCGCTTCTTAATGAACAATAGCCGTAGACTTCACTGCTGAGGGTATCTTGGCCTCTACCTGTCCTTGCCCGCTCGAAGGCTCGAGCGGGAACATGCTGCTGTGATGGTAGGGTGAAAAGTGCTCTTTCACAGTCAGGGCCTTTCCGTCAGGGTTTCTGCGGCGCGAGAAGTGTTTGCTATTTTTTGACGTGCGTTTATAATAGAGCACGGGAATAATAAACTGAGGAGGGAGCGATGGCGAGGATATTTGATGATATAACGAAGACGGTGGGGAATACCCCGCTTGTTCGATTAAAAAAGATTGCCTGCGAAGCCAAGGCTGTCGTGCTTGCAAAGCTTGAATCATTCAATCCCCTGTCGAGTGTGAAGGATCGCATCGGTATTGCGATGCTGGATTCCGCGGAGGAGTGCGGACTCTTACGAAAGGATTCTGTCATCGTAGAGCCGACGAGCGGAAATACCGGCATAGCCCTCGCCTTCGCAGCCGCAGCAAGAGGCTATAAATTGATCCTCACGATGCCTGACACCATGAGCACGGAGAGGAGACAATTATTACAGATATTCGGAGCGGAACTGGTCCTGACTCCGGGAGCTGAAGGGATGAAAGGCGCGGTGAAAAAGGCGGAAGAATTGGCGGCGACGGTCCCCAATGCCTTAATGCCGCAGCAGTTCAAAAACCCCTCTAATCCGGAGATCCACAGGAGAACCACAGCCGAAGAAATCTGGAATGATACCGATGGGAGGGTTGACATCTTTGTTGCGGGCGTCGGAACCGGCGGTACCATAACTGGTGTTTCCGAGGTACTCAAGAAGAGAAAAAAAGACTTCAAGGCGATAGCCATAGAACCGGAGACCTCGCCGGTCTTGTCGAAAGGAACTCCCGGTCCTCATAAGATACAGGGAATCGGAGCCGGCTTTGTCCCCGATGTGCTCAATAGAGGAATAATCGACGAGATTATCACCGTCTCTGATGAAAATGCGGGAATCATTGCGAGACTCCTTGCCAGGACGGAAGGGATCCTCGCGGGAATCTCAAGCGGAGCGGCTCTCTGGGCTGCTTTAGAAGTCGCAAAGAGGGATGAAAACGAAGGGAAGACGATTGTCGTCGTGCTTCCCGATACCGGTGAGAGGTATCTTTCAACGTGGTTGTTTAAGGAGACATAGGATAATTCCCCCTGCAAGGAGGTTTCCAGGGCATGCCGCTGGTCCTTCTGTGTGCCAAGGTCTGCCAAGATCGATGCCCTTCTTGTCATTAATCCGGTCTTTATGGTAATCTCCTTTGCATCCGGAGGTTTTGTGATAAAAAACGACAGGTGGATACGGGATAAGGCCTCAACGGGGATGATAAGCCCGTTTAATGAGGGCCAGGTGCGGGAAGGTGTTATATCGTACGGAGTGGGTTCCTACGGTTATGATATGAGGATTGCTGATGAGTTCAAGATCTTCACGAATATCAATTCTACCATTGTCGATCCGAAGAGCTTTGACCCGAAAAGCTTTGTCGATTTCAAGGGTGATGTCTGTATCATCCCGCCGAATTCATTTGCCCTCGGCCGTTCTGTTGAGTACTTCCGGATACCGAGGGAAGTACTCGTCATCTGCCTCGGGAAATCGACCTATGCACGGTGCGGGATCGTTGTGAATGTCACACCCCTCGAACCGGAATGGGAGGGCCACGTTACTATAGAGATCTCGAACACTACGCCGTTGCCTGCAAAGATATACGCCGGCGAAGGCATCGCACAACTCCTGTTCCTCGGCGGATCAGAGATATGCGAAACTTCCTATAAGGATAAATTAGGAAAATATCAGGCGCAGAAGGGTATTACCCTTCCGAGGATGTAAATGCCGGCAAAGGAGAAGATTATCCTCGCCTTAGATGTCGCTGATGGTGCATATGCCGTCGATATTGTGGACCGGTTTCGCGATCATGTGAATATATTCAAGGTGGGGCTTGAATTATTTGTATCTGCGGGGCCGAGGGTTGTTGAGGAGATACACAGCAGAGGAAAGAAGGTTTTCCTTGACCTCAAGTTCCACGATATTCCCACCACTGTTTCAAAGGCCGCTCTGGCTGCGGTGAGGCTCGGTGTCTATATGTTTAATATCCATACCACAGGTGGCGTTGACATGATGAAAAGATGCAAGGACTCTGTGGTGGACTTCTGCCTGCGGGAGAATGTCAAGAGACCGAAGATCTTGGGAGTCACCGTTCTTACCGGTCTGACGCAGGAGGCGCTCAAAAACGAACTCGGTATCCAACACAGTCTCAAGACCCACGTGAAGCAGCTCTCAAAGCTTGCGCATGAGGCTGGCCTTGACGGTGTTGTGGCATCAGGTCATGAAGCGGGATCGATTCGGAGCCATTTTGGAAAGGAGTTTCTAATAGTTGTCCCCGGGATCAGGACTTCCTGGAGTCCGCCTGATGATCAGAGGCGAACCGTGACCCCGCGAGAGGCTCTCCGGGAAGGCGCTGACTATATTGTTCTGGGAAGGGCTGTTCTCAACCAGCCAGATCCGCTCAGAGCACTTGATCTGATTACCACTGAAATCCTCACCGCCTAAAAGCACCGTGCATGGCCGCCTATATCAGCGCTCCCTGACAAAGGAACAGTTCCTCGGTGATTCCGTCACCGGTTCGATTCCTCCGATCTATGCGGAGATGCCCTATATCCCTCCTGAGCAGGCTTATACGTTCGTCTCAGGTCCGGGCTCTTTTCTCTTTGAGAGCGTCAAGGGCCCGGCGAAGATCGCCCGGTACTCTTTCATAGGCTTTGACGCAGCAGCGATCTTCAAGGTGAAGGACGGGCTCATTGAAACCGAATCAGGGGGGAAATATTCGTTGTCCCAGGAAGAGCCCCTGAAGAAACTGGATGAGATTCTCGGAAGGTATTCCCAGCGAGCCGCCCCTGAGCTCCCGCCATTTCAGGGCGGGATGGCCGGCCTTCTCAGTTATGACTTTGTCCATTATCTTGAAAAACTTCCGAAGACCACGGCGGACGACCTCCGCCTCCCCGACGCTCATTTTCTCCTCATCGATAGACTCATCGCATTTGACCATGAGGAGAAGAAGGCGTGGGCGATTGTCTGTCCTGGTGTGAGAAGCAGCGAACTTGATCACGCGCTCTGGTACGATGAGGCTGAAGATGCCCTCGATCAGATAGGGCGAGTTATGGAAAGAGGCAAGGAGAAAGATCCCTCGGCGGGTCCTCACCGTATTCCTCAGAAGATCGAGATGCTCCACGAAATGAGGAGGGAGGAATACATGGACATGGTGAAAAGGGCAAAGGCATATGTTGCGGCAGGGGATATCTTCCAGGCGAACCTCTCCCAGAGGGTCTCCGCTTATATCGGTGAGCTGAATCCTTGGCACCTTTACACGGTGCTCAAGAATATTAACCCGTCACCGTTTGCGGGGTTTCTTGATTTCGGTGATTATTCCCTCGTGAGCTCATCCCCTGAGAGACTTGTCCGCCTCAGAGACGGCAGCATAGAGACGCGTCCCATAGCGGGCACGAGGCCCCGGGGTCGGGACACGAGAGAAGATAAGCGGATGCGAGAAGAATTATTGCTCAATGACAAAGAGAGGGCGGAGCATATCATGCTGATCGACCTCGAGAGGAATGACGTCGGAAAAGTCTCTGACTACGGGAGTGTTAAAGTCGATGAACTGATGATAACCGAGGATTATTCCCATGTGATCCATATCGTGTCGAATGTGTGCGGCGTTCTCGCACCGCACAGGACGCCCCTGGATGTTGTCAAGGCGACTTTTCCGGGAGGAACGATAACCGGCGTTCCAAAGGTGAGATGTATGGAGATCATAGACGAACTCGAACCGGTGAGGAGGGGGGCGTACACGGGTTCGATGGGTTACATAGGATTTTCGGGTAACATGGACCTGAACATCATCATCAGGACTTTTGTAATAAAAGACGGATATGCCTATGTCCAGGCCGGTGCGGGGATCGTTGCTGACTCAGACCCGGAAAGGGAATATCACGAGACCCTCAAAAAGGCAGAGGCGCTGATAAAGACGTTGGAACGGATATAGTACCGAGAACAGAATAGTCTCAGGCAATTCCTTAACGATGAAGCGGGCAGCCGTGAAGGATTCGCGAAGCGGGATGCCATCGACCCTTTCAATGAACCTATGGATGTGGCTACTTTTTATAATGTGCGACCTCACTTCCTCAGATGGAAAGGAACACTGGTGGAGACCACTCCCTTCTTAAATAATACAATCCCCTTAATAAAAAGCGCTGTCTGATTATGGAGGAGGTGGTGCCACCACTTTGATGGCACAAACTCAGGAAGTACGATGGTGATGACACCCTCTTGATATCTCGTGCGCACCGCATCTATATAGTCTACGAGCGGTTCTATAATAGAGCGGAACGGCGAGTCGAGGATGTGAAGAGGGATGCCCATGCAGTGTTTATCCCACTTGGCCCTGATCTTTTCCGTCTCCACAGGGTCGATGCAGACATATATTGCAACGACGTCATCGGAAAGTGCCTTACCATATTTAGTCGCATTGATCACTGCCTGCTGCACTCCTGATATGGGAATTATGACGGAGTGATGCTTGTACTCTTTCTCTTCGGTGATGCAGTATTCGAGAGACAATTGATTTGCAACGGAGAGGTAATGCTCATGTATTTTGTAGGTCAAAAATACGAGAGCCGGGATGGCTATGAGAACTATCCACGCACCATGGGTAAACTTTTCCGTAGCTATGATCATAAGCACGATTGCAGTCGTGAAGGTTCCGATACCGTTTATTACAATCCCCTTGAGCCATCCGGGCCCCTTATCCCGAATCCAGTGCTTGACCATTCCTGCCTGGGAAAGCGTGAAGGCGGTAAAGACACCCACTGCATACAGTGGAATGAGGGCGTGGGTGTCTCCCCCGAAGACCACAACGAGGAGGGCTGCAAGAAAACCGAGTATGACTATGCCGTTCGAAAACACCAGCTTATCACCGCGGTTGCTCAGCTGTCTTGGCAAATAGCGGTCTGTTGCCATAATCGAGGAAAGCCTTGGGAAATCCGCAAATGACGTATTTGCGGCAAGGACGAGTATCAGCGCCGTTGAAAACTGTATGGTGTAATAAACGGCTCCTTTGGAAAATACGGTCCTTGCAAGCTGGGACAGCACTGTCTCGTTTTCATTGGGGAGTATCCCGAAATGGTTTGCAAAGATCGCTATCCCCATGGTAAGCACTCCAAGGATTATTGCCATCCATATGAGTGTAATGCCTGCGTTCCGAGCCTCAGGAGCCTTAAATGCACGAACACCGTTTGAAACTGCCTCTATCCCCGTGAGCGTGGCGCATCCCGAGGCAAAAGCCCTGAGGATAATGAATAATGGCAATATGTTTGAGGTTGCTTCTTTAGTTTCGGATAGCATTTGGTGGGGCGAAGCAAAGGATTTTATAAAACTGGCTGCCATCAGAAACAGCAGGCTTCCTACAAAGAGGTATACCGGGGTGGAAAATACTTTCCCTGATTCTCGCACGCCTCTTAAATTGACCAGCATGATAAACGCTATGGCGAGCAGGCAGAGGGCAACCGTGCTGCTCCGAAGTCCCGGGAATGCCGAAGTGATTGCGGCGATGCCCGCGGAAACGCTGACGGTGACCGTGAGAACATAATCGATAAGCAATGCTGCACCTGCAACAAGGCCCGGATATATGCCGAGATTCTCTTTGGCGACAATATATGCCCCTCCTCCCGAGGGATAGGCATGGATGGTCTGGAAATACGACGTAGCCACAATTGCGATAAGAATGACAATGCAGACAGCGACTGGTATGGAGTAGTGAAGGAGCGCTGTGCCTCCCGCCATGAGTGCAAGGAGAATTTCCTCGGGTCCATACGCTACGGAAGATAATGCATCCGACGAAAAGACCGCAAGTCCCATCGTCTTTGTGAGGCGTTCGTGCTTCTCTTTGACGGATTCGATGGGGCTTCCGATAAGGATGCTTTTGAGAGACATTTCTTTCTCCTCTGAGGACAAGAAGGAGAAGAAAAGAAAAACCGCCGGCGAACAGCGGTCACGATCTCTGCCTGTTGCCCTTCCAAACGCCTACGAGGTTAGCTGACGGGCTCGGGCCTGGAAGTGCCCTATCCATAAGGAATTCGCCCCATCTCCGGGTTCCCCGCATCCATTCTTTGAACGGATTTCGGCTGCTCTGTAAATATAATTTAAAAGCATCCCCCAAAATTGTCAATATAATAAGGAAGATCAGGAAAAAGAAGTCGGGATCGTTTGAGGACGGGATAAACGGTAACGGTAATATCGGGCCGCTTCGCCCGCATGATACAAGGCGATAGAAGCCTTGCCCGTGGGAGGAATCCAGGAGAACGAACTACGCTGGCAGTCTGGGATTTTTATGAAATATTATGGTATAGTCTACATCGATTTCGGTTGTCAGACACAACCACCAGGAAAAAGAGATTTGCATGGAAACTATTGTCAATTGGCTCACTCATATTGAACTGACTGCCAGTATTTTTTACAGGGATGCCGCGGTATGTTTTAAAGACGACGAGAAACTCGCTGAGTTCCTTAACCGGTTATCAACTGACGAAAGATGGCACTACCAGGTTATGATGAACGCTGCGGAGTGCGTGAGAAGAAAGAATCCGGAGCCCCCTTTTGTAGTCCTGGACAGCATAAAAAGCAAGGTTGAAGGTGTTTTTCAAGAGGGCAGAAACTTGCTGCTCGATAAGAAACTCACGAAAAAAGACCTGGTTGATTGTCTCGTTAAGATTGAATTCGCCGAATGCAATGATATTTTTCTGTATGTTGTCAACTCCCTGAGGGAACCAGAATCCACCATCAAACTGAGACAAGCCGGTGGTTTGAGGATTTTCTAACAGTCACGGCCTCAGTTTCGGCGAAGAGAACCCCAAGAATCAACTGAACCGTTCTCCGCAGCCGGGGAAATGCCG
>JBEKCV010000145.1:0-7506 GCA_050014695.1 Thermodesulfovibrionales bacterium | reverse complement strand
GCCTCTGTATGAATGGGATGGGTTGCGAATAAAACAGCACCTAAAAAGGGTGGCGACAGCAACGCCCCTATAAATCCCTTCTCATCTTCTTGGGAGGAAATCAATGAGGCTCTGAGAAGTCTCGATACAATGACAAAAACCAAGATGGATACACCCGCATGAAATAGGATGTTCACCAGATGGAATCCCCAGGGTCTTAAGCCGAAAACGTAGTAATTAAACATAAAAATAAGGTGCATCAAAGGTCTGTAGTAGTTCGAGATAACAGTCTCTTCCTGGAAGCTCCATACACTTTTGGAAAATATGTCCGGTATGTATTTCACATCTTTGATCCAGTGGTTCTCCAAAACCTGGGCTTTATCGTCATAGACGAAGCAATTAGGAAGGGTATTGAAATAGACTGAGAAAGAGACAAGGAATATAATCAATATAAGGAGTGCAGGAATCCTTTTCCTCATCGGTTCTGATAATGTAGAATCGGAAGAGGTCGGCTTTACGGGCCTCCCGCTGTCCGCTCGAACAAACAGATCGTACAGTTTTCCCGTAATCCGCTTTCCTTCAACTGATTGCATCGCTGCGATCTCTGTTGATCATGCTTACTTGCTCCATTGTCGCCAGTCTCCTCTGTTACAGTCTCCGGGTCTTTCACTTATGGAACTATCCTTTGCCTGCACCATACTCTCTGCCTCCTTTGAATTTTTCAGCTTCAGTTGAGTGACTCGCCTTCCCCTCATAAACCACCTTTTGAGCAGTTTCGAGCTGTCCCTTTACGGACAGTTCCGGCGTTTTTGCTGTTCGCCGGTTCAAGTACTATACGATTCTCCGACTCCTTGCACTGCTTCGACATTCATTTCGGGGTTGCCTTATAGAATGCCTTACCTGACCACTATGCTTGTCTGATCAGGACGGTCGTGCATAGCGACTACCATCCCAGCTATTCTTATCCACCGGCCCGTTCACGGTGCTTCCGTCAAGACAATACAAGGTCTCCATAGGTCACCTGACTGTCTTCCATACCATGCCGCACACACACCTTAGTACGACGGGTGGATTAGATCGCCTTCGCCTCCATAGTGCAGGCTCGACCTTGTCCCGTCTATGGCCGACCGGTTCATCATTGAGGTTGCCCTCATCGATTACGGCGTGGTATTTCTCCTCAAGCCCTTCGGATTCCACCTCACGGTGGACACCCTGCCCTCCGGGTCTCCCCAGCCCCCGAGTCGTTAGAGTTTCCTAATCCAAAACTCAGTGGGACTTTAACCCACCTGACAGCCTTGCTGCCATGCACACACGATGTCTCTTTTTGACTCAACTGTATTTATCATTATTGAACAGCAATCTCTTCATTGCTGCTGACAGTGTATGAATTTTCATAATGTTCACTATGTTAACAAATCTTGTCATATTGTTACCGGAAGGTTTTAGGATGAAGATCTTATTTCCGATACGTAATCCACCTTTTTGCGGAGAAGACATTGCCGTTTAATATCGGGAGAGCATGAGATTCCTCTCGAACCACTCAAAGTAACTCTCTCAGTCAAACCCATTTGAGGTCAGTCTTTTTTTTTGCATTGGCAGCTAGTATATCGTTTCATAAATATAATTACATATCATGTGAGCTCCAGATCGAATTTTTTCCAACGAAATGGAACAGGAGCCTCGTTGATTTCAGCAATTCCTTTGAGTATCCGTTCTTTCAGGTCATCCTTGGAGGTAACGCGGATATGGCGCAAGAACGTACGAGCCATCTTTGAGAAGGCACATTCAACCAAGTTGAGCCAAGAGCCATGTTTAGGCGTATGAACATACTCAAATCTCCCTGGACGGGTGGCCAGATAAGCCATCGTTTCCTTTGAAATATGGGCAGAATGGTTATCCAGCACCACACGGACGATCGCTTCAGCAGGATAGTGCGAGTCAAGACGCTTGAGCAGATCAATAAACTCACGGCTACGATGCCTTGGTTCAACATTGGCAATGATTTCGCCCGTGTGTAAATAGAGCGCCGCAAGAATGGACAAAGTAGCGTGACGAACGTACTCATAATCTCGCGCAACAGATGATTCCTTTCCGGGGATCGGTGGAAGGTCAGAAGCCGTCAGTCCGATAGCCTGCACACCCGGTTTCTCGTCAACGCTAACCGTGTAGATAGGCGTTGCCCTGGTGTCAGCAGTAGTGCCAGCCGGAAACAGCGAAACATCCTGATAGACCATAGGGATGCCTCATAGAAAAATGAAGAGTAGAAACCCTGAAATTCCCAGGTCTATCGACTCAGCAACAGAGTTCTGGAATTAGGAGCTTAAGCTGCTGCGAAAATCGGTGTTTGAGGAATGAAGTTTTGCTGGGAACATTGTTTCCACTCCAACTCCGCAAAAACAAGAACTGGACACGATTCTGGTGAACATTTGCAAATCCTTAGTTGGTCGGACTCTTTTAACAATTTCAAACCAATAAGTTTTTTAAATTCCATATCGCAAAGATTCCGTGGGGTGCAAGAGATGAAGAACCTTGTCTATGGCTATTTATAAACCTAATAGATGCTATAAAATAATGTTATTTGCCTTTTTGAGAGGTCTTATGGGATGATTTTGATTGTTGTTTGCGACGAAGGGGGTTAAGCGGTAATCGTGTCGAACAAAAGTAAGCATTGTTCTTAACCTGCGTCAAAGTTACAGCAATAATCGTCGGGAGGGAGGGTATAGGAAAGCAGGGCTTGCGGTGTAAGAAGCTTCGAGACTTATCCAGCGCTGTTGAGGGCTGCATTCGGGAAGAAATGGATCTCTGGTGAACCCGCACAATAAGAATCATATCGATTATTGTCTTATGCTTAGGGACTTAGAATTTACTAAAATACCGTTTATAATAATCTTCATGCAAAACAGCTTATCCAGGAGGTGACAAGCATGAAGACTTCGATTCTGGTTCGGAATGGAGTACCACCGTTAATGGTTGATCTGGTTTCCCGACTTGTTGACTTTATTCCCTGGCCGGTTCAGCGGTCCGCCATGGGGGATGTTGCATTAACGCTTTTACATGGCAGGCATCGTGTGGCTGAAGATGTCTTTGGCTGGAACGGGAATACTGTGCAACTGGGTATACATGAATTCCAGAGCGGGATCACGTGTGTGAATGATCTTTCAAGCCGCCAGAAGCATAGAACAGAAGAGAATGAGCCGAAACTGTTGGATGACATTCATTCAATTATGACCCCAAAGAGCCACTTCGAACCGCGGCTGCGAACAACGCTTTTATATACCAACTTGACGGCGCAGGGGGTCTATGATAGCTTGCGGCGTATGGGATGGTCGAAAAAGAAATTGCCGACGGTGCGAACGGTGTCAAACATTCTGGCGCGCCATAATTATCGGTTGCGCACCGTGGAGAAGACAAAGGTTCAAAAAAAACGGAGTACACCGATGCAATCTTCGAGAACGTCTGCGAGGTAAACGCGCAGGCAGACAAAGATGCGACAACCCTCCGGATCAGCGTTGATACGAAGGCGACAGTCCATATTGGAGAATACCCTCGCGGCGGACGTTCGCGCGGTCTTAAACCTGTTGCAGCGTGGGATCATGATATGCGGCCTAAAGAAAAGTTGACGCCCGGCGGTATCTTGGAACCGGTGTCCGGCAAACCATTCCTCTTTTTTACCGAGAGTTGCAAGACCGCCGATTTTATTGTTGACGGTCTTCACCTATGGTGGCGTGTGAGAAAACAGGTGCTGACAACAGTAAAGCATCTGTAATCAATATGGATAACGGGCCGGAATGCAGCGGTCGGCGCAGCCAATTTCTCTATCGCATGGCGGAGTTCGCGGATATAACCGGACTGGAAGTTCGTCTCATCTATTATCCGCCGTTCCATAGCAAGTACAATGCAATTGAGCGCTACTGGGCAGGTCTGGAAAAGTCATGGAATGGGTATCTGTTAGACACCGTAGACGGCGTGTTGCAGCGTGCGGCCAAAGGGATGAAGGCCAGCGTCATGTTAATAACTACCATCTATGAAAAGGGCGTCACCGTGGAAGGAGCAGATCGGAGGGAATTAGAGGAAGTTTGTATCGCTCTCCGGAACTCCCATTGTGGGATATTACCATCTATCCATAAATGGTATATTAGTAACTTCTAAGTCCCTTAGATTATTTAGTTTGCGTAAAATGCGCTGAGCAAGACCAGCAACCAGGTAATACCTTTAGCAGCGCGTACTGCCCTGAGGAGTGGAGCTTGGGAGCAGGTTTGAATTTAAGCCCATCTCTGGAATCGGCGGTGAGCTTATTTTTTAAGAACTGAATCTCGGAGGAAAGGAGGTATAAATTATAAGAAAGCTGAATGTTGAGTAGAAATGTTAAGTAAGTCTTTTCATGAATTTCAAAGGAGGTCTTATGAGAAAATTGCTTACTGTCTGGTTGTTAACTATTTCCATGTTCGTCCTTGCCGCTGCGTCCGCGCATGCAGCTGCAACGCCCACCATCACGTCAGCTTCAATAAATTACAGCACGAACCAAATAACCATAAAAGGCTCTGCATTCCCTACTTCAAAGCCTTCCGTCGTTTTTAACGGTACCACGTTAACGGTCGTAGGGACCCCAACCGCGACGAGTATTACCGCTACACTGCCGACCGGCGTTGCGCAGGGTACGTACACGTTAACAGTCAGTACTTCTGCCGTATTTGATGTTACATACGGCGCAGTTGGTCCACAGGGACCACAAGGCGCTACCGGCGCTACCGGGCCTCAGGGTCCGACTGGTCTGACAGGCGCAACAGGTGCTACGGGTCCACAGGGACCACAAGGCGCCAAAGGCGCTACCGGGCCTCAGGGTCCGACTGGTCTGACAGGCGCAACAGGTCCAGCAGGCCCAGCAGGGCCGACTGGCGCTACCGGCCCTCAGGGTCCGACGGGACCCATGCCGCAGTATGCCAATGTAGCTGTAGTTGCGACGAGCGGTGGGAATTACCCAGATCCCGTATCTGCAATGAACGCCCTTGCTACATGGTGTGGCACGCCATCTGCAACAAATCCATGTCTTCTGAAAATAATGCCTGGCGTGTATAACATAGGAGCCAATAGTCTTCAAATGCAACAATACGTTGATGTCGAAGGCTCAGGCGAAGATACTACAAATATAGCTGGAGGAAATGGTGGTGCTGTCGTAAATGGTGCTTCCAATGCAGAGATAAGATTTTTGACTGTGACAAATGTTAGTAGTACTGGCCCAGGTTATGCCATAAATAACTTTAATTGCTCACCGACACTCTCTAATATCACAGCTATTGTAAGCGCCGATGGTTGCATAGGGATTCAGAATTATTATTCTTCTGCAAATATGAAGAATATAACCATTTTAGCTTCGACTCCGTTTAATTATCAACTGGCCAGTACTACAGGTATTACCAATGTTTCCTCGTCCCCTCTTATATCAAATGTGACCATAACCGTTTCAGGGGGAAATGGTAGCTCCGGTATTTCCAATTCATCTTCGAATCCGACTATAACGAATGGAACCATTACTACCGGAAGTACCTATTACGCGACTGTTGGTATATCGAACAGTTCTTCGTCCCCAGTTTTGATGAATATGACAATCACTACAAACGGTGGTAGTGAGGGTTATGGCAATTATGGTATTCAGAATGATAATGGATCTTTTCCTGTAATAAGGAATTTGGTAATAACCGCTGCTGGTGGCGAGCCTAATGAAGGTGTCATCTCTGATAGCACTAGTGGTGCAACGATAGACAATTCTGCAATAAACGCGACTTATTCACTTTATGCCGGAACGGCGACTTATGTGGCAAACACAAAAATTACGGGTTCTATAAGTAACAGTTCGGGAGGAATACTTAACTGCATTAATATATACAATGCAAACTATACTCCCTCTGTATGCCCATGATGGCCTTTATCTGATCTCTCATAAAACAACGAATGAAACACTTATACTTGCTATAAACTAAGAGAGAGAAAAAGGTCTCGGCCATTGTCAGCCTAAACAATTGACGAGGCGTGCGAATAAGGGGGGCTACTTCGCCCCCCTTATTTGTGTTTAACAGGCTCTCCTGAAACAACCGGATCAGGTTAGAGAAAGCGAGGTCAATACGACTATGGCAGCCTTAACTTTCCTCATTGCTTCGCTCTCTTGAATTGCCCTTTTCTCTCTCAAATTAGATTCCGATATGAAATATTTCCTTTAAACCGATAGTTCTCAGTCTCCTTCGGAAATCCTCGTAATGTTTACACAACATGTTTACACCATGCCTTTTTGTTACAGTGCTGTTATATACCCATGCATAAATGCTCATCCAGTAATAGTTTATAAGGTAAGTTGACATTTTGGCCTATAGTAGCATGGGATATGGAGCCTATCCAGAAAACCGAAAGGGTGTCAGAGCACTTCCTTATATTTATCGTTTCATTGCCTTCATTATCGCATAACAGATTTCAAGATTATGACGCGCGTCAGTATCATCAGGATTGAGTTTCGATGCAGTGATGAATTCGTTTACTGCCTCATCAAGGCGGTTCTGATCTAGATATGCGGTTCCAAGATTATAATGGGCCTCTGCAAAATCAGGATTGAGTTTCGATGCAGTGACGAATTCATTTATTGCCTCATCAAGGCGGTTCTGTCTTGCATATGCGGTTCCAAGATTATAATGGGCCTCTGCAAAATCAGGATTGAGTTTCGATGCAGTGATGAATTCATTTACTGCTTCATCAAGGCGGTTCTGGTTGAGATATGCATTTCCAAGATTATTATGGGCCCCAGCATAGTCAGGCTTGAGCTTCAATGCAGTGATGAATTCATTTACTGCCTCATCAAGGCGGTTCTGATCTAGATATGCAGTTCCAAGATTAGAGTGGGCATCGGCATAGTCAGGCTTGAGCTTCAATGCAGTGATGAATTCATTTACTGCTTCATCAAGGCGGTTCTGATTGAGATATGCGGTTCCAAGATTATTATGGGCCTCTGCAAAATCAGGCTTCAGGCTTAAGGCAACGTTATATTCAATAATAGCCTCATCAAGGCGGTCCTGTTTTGCATATGCATTTCCCAGATTATCATGAGGGATTGCCGCATCCGGCGACTTCCTCACCGTATCGGTAAAAAGGGTTAAATCATCTCTCCAGACAGCGTTTCTGGTTACTGCACATATGGAATAGACAATTGCCACTGCAAGAGAAATCATAACTAGGCCATAGGCGAGTCCGGGTTTAACTGTCTTTGCCCGTGAAAGCGCCAAGGCTATCAGTAGTACAAAGCCAAAGGAGGGAAGATACAGATACCTTTCAGCAAAGACGTTTCCCCCGACTGCCGGTATGTACAGTGACGGCAAAAGAGGTAACGCTATCACTAAAAGACCAAAGCAGACTTTGTTTTTTTTCTTAAAAGCTATAAAGGTGACGACAACAAAGGCCGCCATGACAGTTAATGATACAATTCCTATCGTCCCGAAAATGGAATAGATCGGGTGCAGGACGTGAAAGACATTTAGGTTTAGAGGT
>JBEKCV010000144.1:0-7584 GCA_050014695.1 Thermodesulfovibrionales bacterium | reverse complement strand
CGCCGGGGACGCATTTCAGTGTCTGTTTTGCGGGCATGAGGGCCATCGTGATGCAATTGCCGCCACGAACTACCTCCGGAGAAGTACCGATACCGAAATTGCCTTGCACACTCCGTACAGGGCGGTAAAGGGTATTTTGATGGGGCGGTTCCTCCGCCGGGTGCAATGTGCCGGGGTGTTGACTTTGCCTTCGGGCGTTGCGCCCGAAACCGTGGCCTCTAGCATGAAAGAGTGGGAATCTTTTGTGCTCAGGTCGGCAAAGACGGCCCCGGAGCGGACTGTTCCGGGCAGGACTGCAGACACCGAATCACGACAACCATCAGACGTTGTCGGAGACGCAAGTCGATCAGTGGGAGGGTGGAGTCGGCCCGTCAATACCACGTCGGTCAATCGCAGAGCGAAACTCCCGCTCCCAGGGTCATCTTGTAGTTGATTATGGTTGACTACATCTTGAGGAACAGGAGATGTGTTTTCTTATGCAAAAGGATAAACGAGGGCACAGGTTTTCATCCTTGATGATTCAGCATATATGCGCGCAAAAATTTAGTCAGGTACTGCACGGGGGGCATCAACGGTGGGGACGGATGAGCGCCGCGGCCCTCACCTTGGCATTCTTTGCTCCGGGTGCATCGGATAGCGTTGATATGCCTGCGGATTGCATCGCTGCGCCCGCTGAGGCAGTGCGTCGCGAACGTGGTTAGCGTGGAATTCCAGAGGCGACGCATCGAAAAGTTTCATTGGCAGTTTCTCCTCGGAGCTTCACTGATCGTCTTATCGGCCTTTTTTTATTTTGCCGAGATCAAAATCTTTCATAATCCGCGGGATACCTTTTTTTACCTGATCCAGGATCTTGCGTTCGTCCCGATCCAGGTTCTTCTGGTCACCCTGATAATCAACCGGTTGCTTGGTATAAGGGAGAAGCGCTCGCGCTTGGAGAAACTCAACATGGTCATCGGAGCTTTCTTCAGCGAGGTTGGGACAGAGCTGCTCACTTACTTCTCTGACGTTGACCCGAACCTTGAATCCATCAGGGAGGCTCTCATTGTTACGAGTAACTCGTCTGAGAATGAATTTGTTACGGTTGGCAAACGCCTGAAACATTACTCCTGCGTGATCGATATTCGAAAGGTTGATCTCGAATACCTGCGGAGTTTTCTCCTGGAAAAGAGGACCTTTCTCCTGCGCGTCATCGAGAACCCTAACCTGCTCGAACACGAATCATTCACGGAACTCCTCCTCGCAGTGTTTCATCTCGCAGAGGAAATGGAGAGCAGGGACGACGTGAGAAGCCTCCCGGAACCCGACCTGAAACATCTCGCGGGTGATATTGGCCGGGCATACACATTTCTGGTGAATGAATGGCTTGCGCACATGAGACATCTCAGGGACAACTATCCCTATCTCTTTTCTCTTGCCGCGAGGATGAACCCCTTCGACCGGAGCGCGTCGCCGGTCATTCAAAAATAAGAGGTCTGTTTCCCTGGCGGACTGTCTCTCCGCTGTGGGGCATCGGTGATACATAGACGATGATCGGGCAGATAGTCACATGACCTGTCGGACTGCCCGCTGGCGAAAACCTGAAATACGTTTCCGAGAGGATTTTCAGTTGCGGAAGGGTGTGGCATATCTTATAATAAAATTGTAGCGCTTTGTGCAATTTTCGATCGCGGATCAAAATTCAACTCATGTCAATATGACGGTGATATCTTTTCTGCAAAATATTGCGAAAAAAAGGGGTCATGTATGGAAATTAACGGCAAGAAAATAGTCATTACCGGTGGTGCCCGGGGAATGGGCAAAAAGTTCGCTGTGGATTTTAAGAATCTCGGGGCAAAGCCGTATGTGGTGGACGTGATTCAGGAGAATCTTGATGCGCTCAAAAGCGAAACAGGTATCCCTGGTCAGGTCGTTGATGTGACAAATGAAAAAGGGGTGGAGACCTTTTTTGAGGCTTTTACGGCAGAAAACGGTGCGCCGGACATCTTGATCAACAATGCCGGTATTACTGCCGACGCCCTCTTCATCAAACAGAAGGGAGACGAAATAGTGAAGTTCCCTTTTTCAAACTGGGAGAGGGTGCTGAACGTAAATCTTACTGGTGTATTCTTATGTGCGCGGGAAGGGGCCTTTCATATGGTGAAACGGGGAGTGAAGGGCGTGATCATCAATATCTCATCCATAAGCCGTGCGGGGAATCTGGGACAGACAAACTATTCCGCCACAAAGGCGGCTGTCGATGCAATGACGGTAACATGGGGGAAGGAGCTTGCGAGATACGGTATACGAGTTGGCGCAATTGCACCGGGATACATCAACACCGAGATGGTCGCCAAGATCAGGCCAGATGTGCTTGAGAAGGTCATCCAGAACATCCCCTTGGGAAGGCTCGGCGAGATGGAAGAGATATCGCAGGCGGTTCAGTTCATTGTCAGAAACGACTTCTATACCGGCAGGGTAATGGAGGTTGACGGAGGAATGAGGATCTAATAATGATGTGGTCTTTTTTTTAAGCGTGCGGATGTGAGACCGCGCCAACCGTAAGGAGGATACCTATGGAAGCATATATAGTGGAAGGGGTGAGGACAGCCATCGGGAGGTTTAATGGTACCTTGGCACCTTTAGATGCCATCGATATCGGATCGGCTGTAATCAAAGAGATTATTACGAGATCTTCGGTGAAGGAAGAATACATTGATGAAGTCATTATGGGCAATGTGCTACAGGCGGGATTAGGGCAGAATCCCGCGAGGCAGGCAGCCATTCGGGCCGGACTTCCGGATCATATCCCGTCGTTTACCTTAAACAAGGTATGCGGTTCAGGCTTGAAATCAGTTGCGCTCGCGGGTCAGGCTATCGCCTCAGGGGAGGCCAACACCATCGTTGCGGGAGGGATGGAGCACATGACCAGCGCTCCCTATGTGGTCAAGTCTGCACGGTGGGGACAGCGCTTAGGGAATTCGGAAATGATTGATACGCTGATCAATGATGCACTGTGGGACATGTTCTATGACTGTCATATGGGAATGACTGCTGAAAACGTGGCTGAGAAATTCCATATTACGAGAGAAGATCAGGATGAGTTTGCCGCCCTTTCACAAAAGAAAACTGAACGGGCGATCAAGGAAGGTAAATTCAAGGATGAAATTGTTCCGATAAGGATCAAGCAGCCAAAAGGTGAAGATATAATGTTCGACTGCGATGAACACCCACGGTTCGGCACGACGGTGGAGAGTCTTGCAAGGCTCCAGCCCGCATTTAAAAGGGAAGGGACGGTAACTGCGGGAAATGCCTCGGGAATTAATGATGGTGCGGGTGCCGTGCTCGTGGTGTCTAAGAAAAAGATGGAAGAACTAAACCTCCCATGGGCTTTCAAAATCAGGGGATCAGCAGCAACCGCTATAGACCCCGCCTATATGGGACTCGGTCCGATCAACGCATGTCGAAGACTGGTTGCGAGGGCCAACTGTACCTTGGATGACATTGACCTCATAGAGATAAATGAGGCATTTGCATCACAGTCGATTCAGGTTCACCGTGATATGGGATGGGATATGCAGAAGGTCAATGTTCTCGGTGGGGCCATTGCCCTTGGACATCCTGTCGGGGCAAGTGGAACAAGGATCCTCGTGACACTCATGTATGAGATGGTTAGAAGGAATGCAGCCATCGGTCTTGCATCCCTCTGCATAGGCGGAGGTCAGGGGATAGCGATGCTCATAGAGAGGGTCAGGTAGCGAGGGCCTTAAAGCAGCCTGTTGCTGATTTCATTTCCCCATCTCACACAAGGTCAAGACGCGATCCGATAAGGCCGCCCCGGCTTCGTGCGGGATAAAAGCAACGGGGTCGTCACCCTTTCTTGTCTCTTCTCCCCTGCGTCTTTTCCTTCTTAGCTCCGGATTGTTCGCGTTTTGATGATCCTCGAGATCTTTCTGACTGTTCCCGTTTTGCCGATTTGATGGCCTTCATCTGTGGCTGTTCCGGTCTCAAGGGAGTATTTCTTACCGTCTCTCCGCCTGCCCTTTCATGGAGCCATTGTGCTATTGTTGGAGCAAGCTCCTTTTGCGACTTGGAACCGACGAATACCCCAATATGGCCACCCTTAAATTCGTAGAGTACTTTGTCGGTGGTCCCAACGAGGTTGTTAAGGGGTTTACTGGAGCTCGGAGGAACGAGATGGTCCCCGCTTGCATAGATATTCAGCAGAGGCATGGTTATGTTCTTGAGGTCGATTGTCCTGGCGCCGACCTTCAATTCACCTTTCACGAGCTTATTGTCCTGATAACAGTCTTTTATGAACTGTCTCAGGCACTCTCCCGCCTGGCCAGGACTATCAAAGATCCACTTCTCCATCCTCAGGAAATTGAGGAGTTTTTCCTTATCCTCCAACACATCGAGCATATCCAAATATTTTCTGATATTGAGGGTGAAGGGCATCAGCATTAAGAACCCTGCATTCAGGAAATCCCCCGGAATGATTCTATAAGCATCGACAAGGGAATCAGCGTTCATTTTCTTTGACCAGCTGAAGAGAAGCGCGTCATCTGTTGAGAAATCGATGGGAGTCACCAGGGTGACGAGATTCTTTATCTTTTCAGGGTACAGCGAAGCATATATCGCCGAGAACGTTCCGCCCTGACAGACGCCCATGAGATTGATCTTGGCGCGCTTCGTCCTCTCCCTGACAAAATCGACGCAGGCATTCAGATACCCATTGATATAATCGTCAAGGGTGAGATACATATCTGCCTTTGTGGGATAACCCCAATCGATGATATAAAGGTCCATTCCATGCTGCAGGAGGTTCCTCACGATACTCCTGTCGGGTTGGAGGTCGAGCATGTATTGCCTGTTCACGAGGGCGTATACGATGAGCACAGGCACCCTGCAGGTTACTGCACCTTCTTGCTTGTAATGGTACAACCGAAGTTTATCCTCCTCATAAACGAGCTCCTTGGGAGCGGTGCCTACATCGATTTCGTCCACCTCGGTGAGGGTCTCGGTACCCCGTATCAACTTTCTGTTTACTTCGCCCAATTCCCGTATAATGGTTTTCGTATCAAAGGTCATGAATGGCGTTTTCATGCGGCAACCTCCTGAGCGGATAAGTGCTTTATCTGTTGTTCGAGGACTTTAACTTTTTTCTTCAAATCATAGATCGTTTTATAGAGATCATCCATCTCGGAACGAAGGGCTATCGGAAAATCATAAAGGTACAGTTCCATTAACTTAAAGAAGTGCTTGCGGACAGACAAGGAAGCGTCTGTCAATTCCCCCTGCATCTGCGAAAACTCTTTCGTCTGAAACAGCGCATAGTAAGCCTTCTCATTGGTATCGAGCCAGAGGTCGAAGAATTCGTCAAAGTTCTTGATCTCCTCCTGATCCTTGATCTTCCGGGCAATGGTTTTGATCACCTCCTCCATGGCGGTGAGGCCCGTCACATACATCCTGTGCTGGTATTCGGTGTTTTTCGCCAGATAAATCGATATATCATCAAAGCTCCGCAGAAGCAACTCGACCTTTTCCCTATCCTTTCCGACAGCCGGCACATGAAAGATCCTGCCAAAAGTATTATCAAATGCGGCAAAGACATTATGGAAGATGTTCATGAGGGATTCAGGACGTCCTTCGGCAAACTGGGGCAGTGTTTTTGCGTTTTTCTGGATTGCGTCCGCCCAGGGCTCCACAAACCCGCGAGCAGAGACGCCGAAGGTCTGCATGAGCTTGGCAATCTGGTCGTAGAATTCTAAGATCGCCTCAGGAGAGCTTAACCCGAAGATCTTGTCTATGACCTCCTTGTACTTTGCAGGGTCGACGACATCTTTATCCACATCTCCTGAAAATGTCTTCTCCTGGATCGCCTTGAACAGAGGCAGCCACACTTCATAGAGCTTCGTGTAAGCATTTGAGCTGCTGAATGCCTTCGATAAGGTCTCCTTGATAACGTCGACATCTGTGTCACCCGTCTCTTTGAGGGCATTTACGACGGCTGCCATCCATGAATTATAGATGTTGACGAACTCATGTCCCGGGGCAGCCGACGAACCAGCCGTTGCACTTCCCTGACCGAACAAGGTCTGCTGTAATTTCTTTGCGGTGCCTATCCAGTCTTCTCTGAAGTTTTCCTGAGATTTGACCCACGTATCAAAAAAATCTTTCACTTTTTCCATGGACGCCTCCTCTGTGTGTTCAGGCAGCACATCCGCCCTCGTGGTGAAGGGGGATGAACACTTGTTAGCCTGTATTTTTTATGCTCTCGACTGGCGGGATGATCACAAGGCTTGTAACGGCATGACCTCCCCACGGCAGTCAAAACCGGGCAGATCTTCAATCACCCCCGTATCACATGACATCCGCTGAAGGCAGCCGCAAGGGTCTTGAACAAACTCTCAAAACGTACTCTTGTCATCAGCAGTGGGGCTGGGCATGGCTACCTCTCATAGCGAAATGAACGTGAAGTCCCTCTGCTCGGGAACTAGGCGCCGTGCAGCTTAAAAGACGGGCTGCGGGTCTTCACTTCTTCCCCTCTGCCGTCTGTTTGACAAGTTCAGAGAAGTTCTTCACTATCTCCTTGCTCAGCTCCATCTGTTTCTCAACGGTATGCTTCCACGTCTCCTGTGTTTTTATCGCCTCCTCCGTGAAGACCTTCGAAGAATCAACCATCGCGGTGACCAATGAATTGTACAGCTCAAACATCTCCTCTCCCGGACGTCCTTTATGAGAACCGATCTGGCTCGAAAAAGCCTCCTGCATTTTCTTTGTCGACTCTGTCCAGTTTTCCATAAATTCCCTCTGGTTTTTTACCCAGTTTTCGAGGAAATCTTTCTGCGACTTTAACCATCCATCGAAAAAATCGGTTTCCTTATCCATGGTTAGCCCCTTTCTTCTGGTGTTCGTAAAAGTCAGCAAAATGCTGAACGGACCTAAGCAAATATATGTTAGTCACTATTTCCGTGCAACTGTTTAAAGAGCTCAAAGAAATTCTTCGCTATCTCCTTGTTCATCTCCAACTGTTTATCGATGATCGTCCCCCACGCCTCCTGCATCTTCTCCCCACCCTCTTTAAAAATAGTGAGCTGAAGTTCCTTGATAGTATCCCTTAGAAACTTGTTCTCGTCTCTCAGTTTCTCATTTTCTTTGAGTATCTCATCATACTTTACGCGCGGGACAAACCCGAGAATAATATAGAAATCGACCATCTTTTCGAACATGTCGGAGGCATTGGGAAATAAATTCTTGTCATAGGTCGCATTCCAGAATTTTTTTGCGGACTCTATTCCTTCCTGTTGCATCTTCAGGAAAAAATCAAAAAACCCCTTCTTAAAAAGAGGATTGGCAAAAAGGTCCATCATATTCTTGATCATATCTTGGTTGAAATACATAATTCCTCCGTGCGTAAACAATTGGTCGGATCTAATTTCATTATAGAGCAGCCTGAACGATTGTCAAGAGTAAATTCACAGGAGTTCCCCCAGGATTTCCAGGTCAGAAGACGTAACTATCTGAGGTAACTGTAAAAAATGATTTTCTGAAGTGGTCGGGGTTCGTTTTTGAAAAAATGGGGGAACTTTTTGTAAGCAGCTGAGG
>JBEKCV010000143.1:0-7775 GCA_050014695.1 Thermodesulfovibrionales bacterium | reverse complement strand
GGTTCCCCACAAGAGGCTACTTTCGCAAAATTCATAGCCCATCGTATCAATTTTTCTAAAAATAAAGACTTAGGTTTGGCTGCATGAGATGATTTTATGATAAAATGCGGTACTCACAAGTTACTTTCTTTCGGGCTTTCAATAGACCCGGGGATCAGGTTCAAATCTGAGTTCTCATCGTCAGATCCCTCGGCCCAGCCTTGCTGAAAATCGAGAAAGCACAGATAAAAACACAGAAAAAATAGGATTTGAATCCACCTTGGTATCATTCCAGCTGTAGTCGAGGAAGGAAATCCCGCTGATACAAACTGTCTGGGATTTCTTTGGCTCTGAGCCCGTAAGTGTTCATCGTTGTAACGAGTTTCGAGTCTACTGCATCAATGATGATGATTTCAGATGGTCTCTGAGAACCAAGCTGCTCTTCATATTTATGATAGTAGGCGATTTTAAGAAGCCTCCCGCTATCGGAATAGAATTTGCCCTTCACCGGCCTATACGTTTCTTTTTCCACCCAATACTCAATTTTGCCGTAGATCGCGCTATCATTACTGGGGGAGAGGTCCACATGCCAACACTTTTTCGGCCTATGATCGGCGTCATAAAGAGTCTCTCCGTTGATATCACCGAGGAGCTTCGCAGAGTAATCTTTCGCCAAATTCACTGTGACCACGTCGCCTTCCGATGCTTGACCCAAAAGTCTCTGCTGCGGAGAGATGCGAACACTTGTTTTTGATGCCGGGTCATAAAACCACATCGTCGAGCCATTCATGAGAACAGTTTTGCCTGCGTCGCGCGGAGGTTCCATGTAGCGCACCAGATTCTTAAATTGGCCGGATGCCTCGTCCACTTTCGAGTATACCCGCAAGATAATTTCGTTTCGTTCTGAACCATTTACGTATTCAGTCAAGCGAAGATTCATCTGAAAAGGCTTGTCGGGATTCCTAACGGAGTCTGAACGTACTATGACGGTCTGAGCCGTAGGCTCATTTTCATTAACGCTAAACGCCCTCAATGGAGTGAGGACTGAAAAGGTCAGCATCGAGAGACAGATTAAAGTTTGCTTTTTCATACGTGCCCCAATGCATCGACTATTTTCATACGAGCGGCGCGATTTGCCGGCACCCAAGCCGCAATTGTCGACAAAGCACCAAGTCCAATCCAAATGCCAAACATCAAATGACTCACGCCTCGTGTTAGCACCTTCAAAGGCGTAGAATATGCCTGTCCGGGAGGCTGCCACGTCAACCCCGCATGATTGATGATCTGAGCCACAGCAGAGCCGACTATGAGTCCCAGCGTTGCGCCAATTAGCCCGAGAAGCGCCCCTTCCAATACAAATTGAGCCGTGATTCCCCCTTTCTTTACTCCCATGGCTCTCAGGGTGCCGATTTCGTGTGTACGCTCCATTACGCTCATACTCATAGTGTTCACAATGGTAAATAGAACGATCACCGCCATAACGGCCGAGATAAATGAAAAAATCGCCGAGAACATCCCAATGGCTTGTTTGTAAAATGGCTGTAGCTCTGTTAACTCCCGTGTCTCAAGATCCAGTCCTTTTTCTTTGATCAACTGATCAAGTCGGGCTCGGGCAATCGGAATGTCCTCTGTCCGATGGAGCTGTAATACAATACCCACCGCCTGCTTTTCACCTCTACCATAAAGGAGCCGCTGGGCCAGGCGGAAGTTCATAATTACAAGGGAGTCATCATACTCTTTAACTCCCTGGGAGATGGCTTTATCTACATAAAAATTGACGACGTTCGGAGCTCCGGCTGCCGTCGCGGCAAGAAGGTCCAACCGCGGCACCGTGCTCCTTTGTGGTGCAGAGGTCGACTGATCGGATGTTTCCTCCAATGCACTGAAATCACGTTTGCTTTGACCCGATGGCGTCTGAATCATCTGCTGATCTCCACCTTGCTGCTTCGTACAGTCAGCAATTTTGAGAGGCTCACAAAGCCCCAGTATCCTGCCAAGCCCCACCCCGATAAATCCGCGGGTATCATCACTCTCATTAAGAGGCTCGCTCCCACTAATGGAAGCCAGCTTCAATTGGTGCTCGTCCCAAAGATGCATTCGATTGAAGTCAGCCGGAATCACTCCAAGACCAAAAAAGGTCTTCGAAGCTTCAGCATCAAAATTCCCTGCAATGCCAAAAACATTTATGGTAGGCGTTACCACATTAATCAATGGCTTAAGCACAGGATCTTTAGCAATTAATCCGAGAACCGACTGGTAATCATGGATGCCATAGGCCGCTGGATTTCCCGAGCCGTATTTGAAATACCCAGAGCGAAAAACAGTGATATGCCCGGATCGCGTCACATTCTGAGTTTCGAGCGCAACGAAAATCTGAGAGACAAACTCACCAAATATCAGCATTGCCATGGTCCCCACAGCGATGGCCAAAATGGTCATGGAAGAACGTCTAGCATTTCTTAGAATATTTCTAGCAGCAATCTTTAATGTGTTCATTTGCCCTCCGAACGATGTTCGATCAGTTCGCCGTCCCGGATAGAAAAGACGTCCTGAGCATGGGAAATCAATTGTGGGTCGTGGGTGGAAAAGACGAAAGTTGCCCCGTATTGTTCTTGAATCTTGTGCATGAGATCGATGATGGAAGCTCCGGTTTTGCTATCGAGGTTAGCTGTTGGTTCATCAGCTAAAACCAAACCAGGACCTTTAACCAGAGCACGAGCGATGGCGACTCTTTGTTTTTGACCGCCGCTCAGTTGGTTCGGTCTGTGCCGCGCGTGATCTGAAAGCCCGACAGATTCTAGCATGCTCATACCTCGCTCTCTTCGTTCTGATGCGCCCATACCCAGAAGTGTCAGCGGATACTCGACGTTTTCGAAAGCTGAAAGCACAGGAATCAAATTGAAGTTCTGGAAGATGAAACCGATGTTGCGTGCACGAAATTCAGAAATCTTGTCATCGGAAATTTCTGCTACTCTTTCGCCGCATACTTCAATTTTTCCTTTGGTCGGTTGGTCCAGACAGCCGATGATATTGAGGAGAGTCGTCTTTCCGCTTCCCGATGGCCCTAAGACCATCGAAAAGCGTCTGTTTTGAATTTTGAGCGATACATTGTTCAAGGCAGGGATGGACACTTCACCCATCTTATAAATCTTCGATACATTCTCAAATACAACGATAGGATCTTCCCTCATAACGCCCTCTTTTTTTGCTTGAATTCTGTTTTTTTTAGTGTTAGAATTTTTCGCCCCACCTCGCTGATTGGTTGATATGAACCGTTTAGCTCGGTGGTCTTCATATGATTTTCCTGCTCTTTGCATCTCGGCCCTCTTGGTAAAGGGATTTTAAAATCGATAGAAATGAATCCTTTTGCCCTTGAGGAAGAGTATTTAGAAAATTAGACTCCGCTCGCTTGATCAGTCCTCCAGCCGCAGCGAGAACCCGGAGTCCTTCCGGAGTTAAAGTCACCCGGAAGGCTCGCCGATCTTCCGGGTCGGTGACTCTAACTACAAAGTTTAATTGTTCAAGGTCGTCGACAAGGCCGACCATCGATGTTCTGTCGATCTCAAGTGCTTCACCAATCACCTTCTGATTGGCAGGACCACGGTGGTGAATTTCCGCCATCACAGCGACATGCCTAACGTTCACTTTGAGCTCTAGAAGACTCTCATCCATCACGCGAACAATTCGCTGCGACAACTTGGCAAGAAGGAAACTCACACAGGAGGTCAACACGTCTGCAATATCAGTTTCTTTTGACGACATTAAATCACCATCCCTGATAATCACTTATCATGATTATAAGATAAGTGATTAATTTAGTCAAGAACGGTTTTGAATTGCAATTTATGTGGCTAAGCACATAAATTCGAACTCGAAACTTTTTGAGGGTTATTGTGAAAAACCTTTGGATGAAGCTTAACAACCCATGATGATCTGTCCTGCCTCCTACCATGCAACTTTAGACCCCTCGTCGGTTCGCCAAAGGTGTGGGGCCTTGCCCCCATACCCCACCACTGACAAAATCAGTGGCTTAGATAAAGGAGAGTAAAAAATATTATTGACAGCCTGCCAAGCGAAGAATAAACTTAGAATAACGGATGAGGTTCCTTACTGCTGGAGGAAATCAAAACTATTAAACCGAAGTTGCGCCTGAGATAACTGCGTTCTTATCGCCTGGGAATATGTGTTAGCGTCAAAGGGGGCTGCTATGGAGACACGGGGATTATTAGGAGCTTTTCTCACATTCTTGTTTTTAATCATCTTTCAGGGATATCTGGTCAAGTCAGCAAGAGGTTTCAAACGCTGAAAGCGGTGAGAAATGACGAGGGGATTAGTCTCAGGGGGATCGCCAAACATTCCTGAACTTATGCTGCTTTCAGACTGCAATAGCCTCAACCTGCTTCCAGTCATCAGACTTATGTGATGCCTGCCACAGATCATAATTCCGCTGCAAATTAAGCCAAAGTTCAGGGGTTGTCTTAAACGCCTTTGATAAACGAAGAGCCATGTCCGGAGTTACAGAAGCATGCTCATTCACAATCTCGGACAAAGTCTTTCTTGCCACACCGAGAACCGATGCGAGTCCTGAAACCTTCAGAGACAAGGGCTCCATGTAATGCCTTTTCAAAATCCCGCCTGGATGCGTCGGCCGTCTCATCCTTTTTCTCATGTTTTCACCTTCCTAATGGTAATCCATATAATTGACGTCGTATGCGTTGCCCTCTTCAAATCTGAAGACAACCCGCCAATTTCCTGAAACTTTTACGGCCCATAGGCTTTTCATCTTTTCTTTAAGTTGATGAAGATCAGAGCCCGGGAATTTCATGTCCCTTATGTCCTCCGCAGCGTCAAGCCTGTCAAGAATGTCCGCCAGCTTCTTAGCATGATTCACCCGGATTCCCTTTTTTGTTCCGCCATAAAAGAAATCTTCCAGTCCTTTATGAGAAAACGTCTTGATCATTTATATATTAATGTAACCCATAGGGTTACAAATGTCAAGCCATTAAAAGCTCAGCCTTCCCGATCTTCTTGCCGAAGACGCCGTAGGTCCCTATTTTTCCTTCAGCCTGAACTACGTACATTCCTATTCACCCAGAAGTCCACGCCATGAAGAATCTACTACTGATGAAGGGTAAGAACGGTATTCAACAAGCATCGTCAATTGAAGCCATGTTCACTTCGTGTAGTACTAAACAAACTTATGAGGGAGGAAGAGCCTCACATATTCCTCCTGTATTGCCGAAGGCCAAGCTCCATTAATCACTTCACCCCGACATTCTTGCATCCCTGATCAGACCATTTTTCACCCACGTATTCCACAATTCTGGAAAGGCTCCAATAAAGACTCACGACCCCACTGATCCCTGAGTGGTCGTATAGTGCTGCGTACAAGCTCTCTCTGATTGCTGCGTCCTTGCCTTTTCTATGGTCTCAAAGCCAGTCGTTGTCAATATCCGATCGAAACTGATTTCAGGGAGCACAGACGCCATGTCAAATACCGAGAGGACTTTATTGTATTCATCTGACCGGAGATGGTGCTCCAGTTCTTCTTCACCGCTCCAGCATTCCTCAACTATGATTACGTTCTCCAAATCTACCTCTCGGTAAATATTGGTGCTGACACACCCCAACTTAAACCTGGTCCGTTCTCTTACCGACCTGAGAATTTGAAGCGCTTCACGCAGCTTTTTGAAAGGAATGATTATCCTTGCTCGTGAATGAATCATCTGCGCCTCACCAGGCTCACGAGCTTCATCAACTCTTTTCATCTCCGCGGCCTCGTTCATGATCTTTCCCTCTTCTGTGTTAGAACCATAGGCTGTTTTCGATTGCCTACCTGGCTCGATCTTCGTGAATTTCCGAAATTATATCATAGATGTTTTAATTTTGGACATAACTGACTTCAAGATTTCAAAGATGCGGACTGCGGGAAGTTTTTGAGTTAGGCCAACCTGACCTATCTCCAGTGCGTACTACGACATAAACACCACAGATGAAATAGTCGCCCTGGTGCGAGGATTAGAAACGGTAATAATTACTGTGGCGGAATGTCCACAGTGTCATGTTGTCGGTGAAACCAAGATCACGAGAGTGCTTATTCACATATCAATAATCGCACGTACTTCGGGACAAAACTTCATTTTTCGAGCAAGAGACCGACTGTCCGTTGAGTACCGACAGACCTTATGATTAAAAGGTAGAGGACAAGCCCCCCGATCTGGTATGTTGTATCGGGACAGATTCAACAAACCGAGAGGAGGACTTGCCATGAATAAGATTAGCAGACTTGATTTTGAGGGTCAACAGATTTATGTTGGGATGGACGTTCACAAGAAGAGCTGGAGCATTAGTATTTTTACGGAGGAGTTTGAACATAAGACCTTTACGCCGCCTCCTGAGGTGGGCACATTGGTGAATTATCTCAAACGCAATTTTCCTGGCGCATCTTATAAGTCGGTATATGAAGCCGGTTACAGTGGTTTCTGGATTCACGATCGCTTGCAAGAGCATGGAGTACAATGCCTGGTAGTCAATCCGGCCGATGTACCTACAAAGGACAAGGAGCGAAAAAAAGAAAACCGACCGAGTAGACTGCCGCAAACTGGCAAGAAGTCTCAGGAGCGGAGAGATCGAGGGCATATATGTCCCTTCCCGGCCCAAGGTGGAAGATCGGAGCCTTATCAGGACCCGACACAGCATGGTCAGGAAGCAGACGCGCTGCAAAAACCAGATCAAGTCTATTTTGCAATTCTACGGGATCCACATACCGGAAGAACTGGCAGACAGTCACTGGTCCAAGCGCTTCATCGCCTGGCTTGAAGCTATTCGGATGGAACGGGCCAGCGGCAATTTTGCCTTGAAAGTTCATTTGGAGGAGCTCACTAATATGCGGAAGATCATCGCGGACCTTACCCGTAGCATCCGGAGCCTTGCCAACTCGGAAGAGTACCGGCAAAACGTTCGTCTGCTAAAGACCGTGCCGGGGATTAGCACTCTCACGGCCATGATACTATTGACGGAACTATACGAGATCAGTCGTTTCAAGAATCTCGACAAGCTCTGCAGCTACGTCGGCCTTATCCCTGATACGGATACCAGCGGGGAGACAGACCGGAAAACTGGCATAACCAGCAGACGGAATGCGCAGCTGCGTGGCATGTTGATCGAGTGCGCCTGGGTGGCGGTACGCAAAGACCCCGCTCTGCTGATGGCCTTTACTACGCTGTGCAAGAAAATGCCAAAGACTAATGCAATCATCCGGATCGCCAGGAAACTGTTAAACCGCATCCGGTATGTCCTGAAGAACCAACAAGAATACGTATCGGCTGTTGTTCAGTAGAGTGTGATGTAACGCATAGGAGCATATCTTCAAACCGAGGTGTACCGTGGGTAACGTATTTAGGAGTACTACAGCGGCTTTCAAGATGCCGTCTGTCCTCTCACAGACTACGTACCCACGTCTTCAAACACATGAACAAGGTCATGCAGCGTCCTTCATTGATAAATGTAGGCTGTCTGCTCATAGAAGGTTGGTTTTGAGGATAGTGCTTGCTATACATACGTTGCAGCTTACTACGTCGGGGTAGAAAGGTCTTGCTTTTTAACATAGAAGTACTCCTCGCAAGCCTCACATTTTCGTTGCCAATGTTGGGGGCGCGTAAAAAGAACCGATTTTGTAGGCGCCAAATACTGCATGATCGGTTCTTTTTTTAGAAGGATATTCACATTTATCTTGCGTTTCTTTAGCGGAAATGTTTTCTTAAATAAAACCTTTTGGGAGGACCTTATCGAAGACA
>JBEKCV010000142.1:0-7841 GCA_050014695.1 Thermodesulfovibrionales bacterium | reverse complement strand
CTCCGCAGACCGCAGGGACGGCCTTTGGCATAACGATCACTGCCCGCGACCAGAACAATAACATCATTCCGACCTTCAGCGGGACAGTGAATCTTTCAACCAATACGGGTAGTATTACTCCGGTGAGTGTGACCTTCCTCGGGACCGAGGGTGGGGTTCTCACCGTTCCGGGTGTTACGCTGACCCAGGCAGGGACCGGCGTGACGATCACAGCCACCTCGGGCAGTGCTCAGGGGACGAGCAACGGCTTCACGGTGAATGCGGCCGGATCGGGCAGTTTCCTGGTTGAGGCAGCGGATGGCGGCAGTATTGCTCCGCAGACCGCAGGGACGGCCTTTGGCATTACGATCACGGCCCTCGACCAGAACAACAACATCATTCCGACCTTCAGCGGGACAGTGAATCTTTCAACCAATACGGGTAGTATTACTCCGGTGAGTGTGACCTTCCTCGGGACCGAGGGCGGGGTTTTCACCGTCCCGGGCGTTACGCTGACCCTAACCCAGGCAGGGACCGGCGTGACGATCACAGCCACCTCGGGCAGTGCTCAGGGGACAAGCAACGGCTTCACGGTGACGGATGGTGCGCATTATTATTGGACGGTAAACGCGTCGAATCCCGCAGGAACCAGCCCATGGGCAGCAGGAATGAAATTTCAAGTGATTCTGCCCTGACGATTATTTATTCCACAAGGGGAGGGATTATTCTCTCCCCTTGTTTTTCCTGATGAACTCGACTTTCGTTTTTAACCCATTGCTGTCCAAAATATCCTGAAAGCACATAACGCCTCCGCATAAAATAAGGCTTTCGGACAAGTAAAAACTTCAATGCAAATCCAGGTTGCCTTGTTCCCATTTTCATTTGCTGTCCAATTAGACGAACTCCAAGGTGAGTTTTCCCTATTCATAGGGCGTTGGTACAACCTCAAAGGGTTTATCCAGCCATGCCCACAAATCCCTATGAGTAAAGAGATTCATACGGAGCAAGGCGACCAAATTGGAAAGAGACCAGTTGAATCTTGAACGAAGCTGTAGATATCGGAGAATGAGCATGGCTATCAGTGCTGTCCAAATCTGCGTCTTCACCGCATTGGCGCTGGTCCCCACAAATGTTTTGATCTTGAGATTTTGTTTGAGGGCCTTAAAGAACAGCTCAATTTGCCAGCGGTCCTTATAGATGGCGGCAATGGTCGTCGCCCCCAGTTTCATATTGTTCGTGAGAAACTCGAAGGTCCGATTCTTCTCTGCGTCATAGAATTCGATTCTGCGTAACAGGTAGGGACACTTCTCCGCAGCCTTGACCCCCGTAAGACGGATGACTTCATCCTTCAGTATGGTGGACTTCTGAGGGACTTCCCGTGACTCCACTACCTCACAAAGGGCATTATCTTTCATTCGCGTTACAAAGAAGATTCCCTGAGCGGTCCACTTTCCAAAGAGTCTGTAATCATTATAGCCCCGGTCGTCGACAACGATCGTTCCTGGGTCAAACCTGAGCAGATGCGCTACCTTTACATCGGAAACTTTCCCATCTGTTATCACTGCATAGGACGGCAAATAACCGTCATGGTCTAAAACAAGATGAAGTTTCACCGCTCCCTTCGTTCGTCGGAATTTCGCCCAGTCATACATCGATAAACATAAATCAATCGTGGAAGAATCAATGCTCTTGAGCTTATTCTTGAAACGGAACTTCTTCTTCCCTACACCCTCTCTTCCGCACTTCTCGTACAGAGAAAGAAATACCGACTGATACAGCTGCCACGGACGATGTTCATTGGCGTAAGCAAGGGTCGATTTTTTCGGAGCCGTGATCCCCAGATGTTTCAACTTCCCTTCACAGCTCATGAGACCACCGGTAATCTCTCTGAGAGAATGCGCTCTTCCTAATTGACAGAAAAGCATCGCTACAAATTGCCCCCAACTGGTGAACCCTTTCACATTCTGTTCTGCCTTTGTCTCTTTCACCGCCTTCTCAAAATCAAGCCTCGGGAAAAGTGTTAACATTTGACTGAAAATACTGGTAAACTTACAGCCCTCCGATCTGAGTTTTATTTTTGTTCGTCACAACTATACTACCCAGATCGGGGGTTGTTTGAAAACCTATTTTGGACAAGAGTGTTTTTAACCCCTAAAAAAGGCACTAAGTCTTGAATAAGTATGGATTATTAGTTTATTAGTAACTATAATAGCTTTTTTACTTAACATGCAGATTTGTAAGGCTATTCTGCCTCCGGACATGTCTCCCTGAGTGTACGGAAGTCGGCATATTCTGCTCCCGATTTATGAGGCGGCATATAGACATATGTCCGCGCTTTGCTGGTTCCGACACCACAGGGTATTAACCCTGTGGCGTCGGCTGTTATTATAGGGACCATCGCTCAAGGATAGCGGGTTTCCCCGTGAGAGAGCGCGAGGCAAATGATCTGATCATGGATGCGACGGGCCCTAGGTTACTCAACACAAGTATCCGGTTTTTAAAGCAAAATCCTTTGGGAAATCCGGATAGACCCAAAAAATATGGCGCTGCTGCTGGCAAAAACTAAAAAAAAATATATACTAAACATAATATTTCCAAGCGCATGAAGCATTCTCAAAAGTTATTAGTGAATTAAGCGAGTAGGCACAGTAAAATATTTTATGTAGAACAAAGTCCTGCTCCTTGTCAGGAAACAGGGGGGTGCATGTCCAAACATAACTCATGTCACTTAGTTTTCTGGAAATTTAAACATTTGCTCCAATATGCCGAATGTAGTTGACCGGCAGACTAAACAATGAGGCTTCGAGACAGACTGATTAAGGGTACGGCATTGAATTTAATTGCCATGACGTTTAATCAAGGTAGTACACTCATCGTCAACATTATCGTCGCCCGTATTCTCATGAAGCAGAGTTTTGGTGAATATGCCATGGTGCAGGGCACACTCCTGACAGTGGCTGCTCTATCCCAACTCGCAACAGGATACACCGCTTCAAAATATATCGCAGAGTACCGTTCGAGTGATCCGGATAGAGCTGGAAGAATCATGGGATTGTGTGCACTTGTCTCAGCAGTGATGGCAGGGGTTGGAGCGGTTTTGCTTATTGCCATAGCCCCGTGGCTAGCCAGCTCTATGTTGAAAGCCCCACACCTCGCATTCGCACTTATGATAGGATCAGGGTTTATCTTTTTCTCTTCTATAAACGGATATCAGACAGGGGGGCTTTCCGGTCTTGAGGCATACAGAAGTCTTGCTAAAGCAGGCGTGATAAGCGGGATCGTGGCTGTAGTTGCCATTTCCTTCGGTGCGTGGTGGGGAGGATTGAATGGCGCCCTCATTGGACTTAGTACAAGTGCCCTTGTCCGCTGCGCTATTCACCACAGCTGGCTTCGGCTTGAGAGCGAGGCGCGGGGTATAACGTCCCAGGCACGGGGCAGTCTGCGTCAGGAAAAAACGATAATATTAAGATTTGCATTGCCTGCCGCAATTGCGGGATGCTACATGATGCCCATGATGTGGCTCGCCAACTCTTTTCTCGTTCGTCAACCTGGAGGATACGGGGAAATGGCGCTTTACGCTGCAGCCAATAATTTTCGTATCCTTGGGTTATTCCTGCCAAATGTGATAAACAATGTTGGGCTCTCTGTGCTGAATAACGAGAAGGCCAAAGGGGATATGACTCACTATAACCGGGTGTTCAGATCCAATGTACTGTATATCTTCTTTGTTTCGCTGGGCTCCGTTCTTGTCATAGGGATTTTCGGGCGACTGCTTCTTCAACTTTTCGGAAAGGAATTCGGAGCCGGACATGTTCTGCTTTGGCTTCTCCTCGTCGCCAGCATATTTGAAAGTGTGACCATTGCCCTGTATCAGTATGTGCAGTCCCAAGCACAGATATGGCTTTCATTCTTCAGTATAACTGTTCCAAGGGATACATTCCTCGTTGTGGCAGCGTACTACCTTGTCCAGTCTTATGGCGGCGCTGGACTGGCCGTGGCTTATATGGGTTCGACTGGCCTGGGGTTAATCTTAATTTTCTCTCTTGTTGTCATGCTGTACAGAAAGGAACGTAAGGTATTGGGTTTTTTTGCAGTACGATAAACGTCTTATGACAAAAAATCGTGAAACTGCTAATAATGCTAAAATTCATTAATGAAAATATTGCAGCTCTGTCAATGATGCTGATTGACCGATTCGGTTCGTTGCTATTTTTGGCGAGTTTTCCTACCCGTCAAGCGTGCCTTTCAGAGACCTGTGCATATAGGAGGTGTTTCTCTGATTCGAGAAAGATATGAAATGAAGCGGAGACTATGATATTTCGTAATATTTGAGAGTACATCACCAAAAGTGGATAAAGGGGCTAATTATGAATAAATTTGAGGAAGAGGTCAAAGCCGGAAAGCGTTTTTGCATTTGGCAAGAACTGGCGTGAATGTTTAACTAATTTGGATGAGGAGAGGATAAGAATAGCAGAAAAATGCATTTTAACATTACTTGAACTCGACAACCTTAAGGGCAAAAAGCTGTTAGATGTCGGATCAGGGAATGGTCTATTTTCTCTGTCAGCACGTCGTTTAGGAGCAATAGTTAGTTCCTTTGACTATGATCCAGAATCAGTAGCATGCACAAATTATCTTCGTACCCAATACTTTCCTGATGATTATAATTGGCAGATTCAGCAAGACTCTATTTTGGACGATGAGTTTGTGAAAACATTAGGTATTTTTGATATTGTCTATTCTTGGGAGTTTTGCATCACACCGGAAATATGTGGAAAGCGCTCGAAAATATCGCGTTCCTCGTTAAATCAAACGGTATCCTGTATGTTGTGATTTACAATGACGAAGCAAACAAAACTATGGTGGCAAGCAAAAAAGCTATATTGATCGGGGTTATTAGATAAGTTCATGGTATGCAGCGTTTTTCTCCCTTATTTCTTTTCCAGGGCTGTTGCGGCCAGCATCATTAAGAAGGAAAATGTGTTTTCTAATTACAGAAGGAATAGAGGAATGACGATTGTCCAAGATTGGTTTGATTGGGTGGGAGGTTTCCCGTTTGAGGTTGCAAAGGTGTGGATATTTTTTACTACTACCAAATAAAGAGGTTTTACACTGTGAAATGTAGTGACCTCCAACGGATTAGGGTGCAACGAATTCCTCTTTTTAAAAGAACATGATTACCGGGCCGGGTTTCTTCTTGATGAGTATGGACCGAGGGATAAGAACTACCGATTCTCTAAAATTTTGCATAATTCAAGTGGCTCGCAATGCATATTAAGAATAGAACGAGGCTAGTAACTTTTCTTGCAATCTTATTAAGTGCCTCAGCGCTGGCGTTCATGACGACCGATGAGCGTTATGTGGCAGCGCCTGGGTTTGCAAGCGTTGTTGTGGTGCTCTTGCTCTGGATTAGGTTGTGGGCTCGTGACAAAAAGATTCCTTTTTTTGATGCGGGTATGTTCTGTGCTCTGGCTACCCTTGTCTATACGGTCTATCCCCTGCTAAATTATTGGGCCGATGGATTGCAGTTTGGCGTCCTCAGCGATAACCGGTTGCAGCAGTATCGTATCTCACCAGAGGAACTGGGTTTTTTCCATTTGCGCCATGTGCTGTATCTTTTTTCTTTTGTAGTGGTCTATTCTCAATTTCGTGGCAGAGGAACTATAGAAGCAGGTAATGTTAGGAATCCGGATAGTTACGCTCGGATTGTCATCGTTTCTTCTTTCCTGCTTTTGACAGGATATTTTTTCCTCCTGCAACTGGTGACAGGTTTTAATTACAACACCAGCTATGAGCCAGAAGCATTTGCTAATAATGTTGCCTTTTTTTCGCGTATGCCTCTCTTCCTATCTCAGATATCCTACAAGTTGGGGGGTATTCTTTTCTTCTTCAAGTTGGCATTGCTTTTCATTGTTGTTAGTCGCTGCCGACAGAGGCGTTGGCTTATTATTTTGCTCGTATGGGTCACGGCAGAAATCATTCAAGCGGTATATATAAAAGGAGCGCGGACTAGTCTGGTATTGTTTCCCATGGCAACAGCATTGCTTTATCATAGACTGATTAAGCCTTTGTCCTTCAAATTTCTGATCATATCAGGGACTTTGTTGTTGACATTGTTCAATGTTCTGGGACTTTACCGTTCATACTTTGATATTTCTGATATGCGAGTTGATCTATCACGCAGCGAGGCAGGTATTTTTTCGGGCACTAACGAATTCCAGTCTTTGCTTGGGACGGAATACAACGTATTACAGCTAAAGGAAGGGGGAGTCGATTTGCCCTGGTATCTATATATAAACGATTTTATTACGATCCTTCCGCCACAGCAATTAATGTCCTTTGAGAAGGTATCGGCCTCTGAATGGTATCTGCGCCAGATTGGTCTAAGTAAAACCGGTATCGGGTTTATGTGGGGCGTTATCAGTCAATCAATTATTGGCCTTGATTGGTTTGAGCTTCCTCTTAGGGGTGCAATATTGGGCTATATTCTGGCTCGATTCCATCGCTGGTATCTGAAACGCCAATCTGGGTTCATGGAAACCTTGTTGTACATCTTTCTCTGTCTTAAAGTGTATTACACATTCAGGGATACGACGTTCAGCCTTCTATCAAATTTTGTTTGGGAAGTTATTCCTTTTTATTTAATTATGCGGTTTAGTAATGTTTTGGAGTCGCGCTTTAGCAGGGGTTCTCGCTATCGGAGCATTCCCTTACCTAACCGTAGTTTAAAGTGACCCATGTGCGGCATCTGAGGAAAACTTACGTGTCAAGATAGTGTCCCTGAGCCTGACTCTATCAGTGCAATGTGCAAAGCCATCATGCACCGCGGTCCCAACCTATACGGCGCACCACATTGGATTGGGACAGCGCTGTCTTACCATTATTGACCTTGCATCGAGCGCTTGCCCGCCCCTGGCCAACGAAGACCGCACCGTGTGGCTTGTCTTCAACGGCGAGATACAACTTTCAAGAATTGCGGTTACAAAAGCGCAGGCATCGCGGGTCCCTTCTGCTTCAATGGAAGAAAGGGACAACTTCCGGAAGACCCACTGGAGGCTTAGCTCCGGGAGGATGGCATGGATACCTTGGACTGACTGATGCGGTACGACCAGAACTTTTACCTCCCTGAGTGTCTTATGGTGAAGACGGATATCGCCTCCATGGCCAACAGCTTGGAAGTTCGGTGTCCTTTTCTGGATCATGAGTTCGTGAAATTTGCTGCAACGATTCCATCATGGCTGAAATATGATGGAATAGGCGGGAAGATCATTCTCAAAAGTGGGGTTAAGGATCTGTTGCTCACAGAGATTTGGGTTAAGCCCAAGACAGGATTTGGTCTACCGATTGCCAAATGGTTTCGTAATGATCTTGCGCCAATGCTAAAAGAGACGCTTCTTGATGAAATATCTGCACGAGGAGGTTTATTTGAGCAACATCTCTTAAGAAAGATGGCAAGTGAACACATTGGAGGCCGAAGACGGCAGTGTCAAGTCTTTTCTGTAAATTCTGCGCAGGGCTTTATTCTCAAGGGTTTTTACGGTTATTACTTTACGCAGCAGACCTGGCGATCTTAGCATTTTTTACCCCGGCAAGAATAGCCTTTGCCTCGGTCGTCATCCTCACGCCATGCCACTTTAATTCCGTGAGCTGCCAGTACACCATAGTCAGTGCGCGTTCCTCATTTTGAAATCTTCCTATTCCCTTGGTGCGCCTCTTGACCTCCTTAAAACTCCTCTTCCATCCCCGTCTCAATGACTTTTTTCGCCTTCTTTGCTAAACTCTTACTCATGGGTATGATCCTCCTTATCTCTCTTTGAGAGGTTTGTAAATCCTTGAGGATTATACCCTGTTTCATATTTACA
>JBEKCV010000141.1:0-7876 GCA_050014695.1 Thermodesulfovibrionales bacterium | reverse complement strand
CCACTCGGTAGTAGGGCCGGGATTGTACTTCCTCCGCCGGCGCGGTCCCTTCATTTGCCGACTCTGCCGTGCCGACCAGGCTTTCGCTCGTGTCGGTCACCTCCACAACATCGAGTGTCTGGATGCCACCGGCAAAGGCCAGCGGTGCAAGCATTAAACTACATGATACGGTAAGCAGCATTGGGCAGCCTCGGGCTGCTTTTCCGATACCTTTGCAACAATCAATAAGCATGCGTGTCCTCCTCTTAATAAAATCTTTATTAAGATGGATCCGCACTTTCAGAAATCTCAGATGCCCTCTTCTCCCTTGACATTTCCTTCCGCCACGAGCAGATACTTACATGAACTTCATCTTTTGATATGCTCGTCCTTCTATTCCTTATTTCAAGCTCTTCATCGGAGGAACCGGGGCGACCTTTTTATAGGCGTAGAGTCACACACAGCCCTTCTGCATATGGCTTCCCTCATCTCCAATCAAAACGCCTAAACGTGCTATGTTTATGAGATTCGTGCTATTACGAAGATAAAAAAAAGTCATTTCAGATGCTTCCCTGTGGTTGTAAGAGAGAGTTTTCCATGTTTGACACCCTTCGTACCGATCAGTTTATCGGCGATAGCCTTTATCTCGCCGCTCTTGCCTCTTACGACAATAACCTCAAGACAATTGTGTTCATCAATATGAATATGCATGCTCGAAATGATTGAGTTGTAGTAGTGATGCTGCAAGTCAGTCAGCGTATCAGTTAGCTCCCTCGTATCATGGGAATATACAATCGTAATGGTTCCCGCAGTCTCCACCTTTGAGGACTGCCATTCATCCGACACGAGACTATCACGAATAAGATCCCTTATAGCCTCGCTACGGTTCGCGTACCCCTTTTTTCTTATGAGGGAGTCGAACCGTTCGAGCAACGCCTTTTCCAAGGATATGCCAAATCTGAAAATAGCCATGGTGCTACGCTTATTTTTTTTATGTTACCGAGAAAATCTCCTGCTGTCAAGATTAGAAGTACTGCAAGCGCAGAGACCGAATAGCATGGTATGCGTGGCGTTCGGTTCATCATTTTCTTTAGGCGTCTGCTGGTGTAGGCGATACCGAGAACTGATCCGCAATATGTTGACTTTAAGCCATTTCTATGGTAATTTTGTTGATGGACTACAAGGATACTCTGAATCTGCCGCAAACGGAATTCCCCATGAAAGCCAACCTCGCCCAGAGGGAGCCGGAGATGCTGCACTTCTGGGAAGAACGCAAGGTTTACGAAAAAATACAGGAGAAGAATAGAGGCAATCCCTCCTATATCCTCCATGACGGGCCTCCCTACGCGAACGGTCATATCCATATAGGACACGCCCTCAATAAAATTCTGAAGGACATCATCGTAAAGTTCAAATCCATGCAAGGCTTTTATTCTCCCTATATCCCGGGATGGGATTGCCACGGTCTCCCCATAGAACTTCAGGTTGATAAGAATCTCGGTGATAAGAAAGAGCAGGTGGACATTCTCGAAAAGAGAAAGCTTTGCAGAAACTATGCCGCTCAATTTGTAGATATTCAGCGAGAGGAGTTTAAAAGGCTTGCGGTCTTCGGGGACTGGCGTTCTCCATATCTCACGATGACACATTCCTATGAGGGTTCGATTGTGCGTGAGTTTGTGAAATTTGTTGAAGGCGGCTACGTCTACAAGGGGAAAAAGCCGGTGCACTGGTGCCCCTCGTGTGTCACGGCTCTTGCAGAGGCAGAGGTCGAATACGCAGACAAGGAGTCGCCCTCAGTATTTGTGAAATTCGCGGTGGACAGGGAGAATCTCGAGAGGTATTTCCCGGCACTCAAGGACAGGAAAGTATCTGTGGTCATTTGGACTACTACGCCCTGGACGCTCCCTGCCAACTTAGCGGTGGCATTTCATCCCGATTTTGATTATGTGGCGGTTGAGCACGGAAACGATGTTTACATTATAGCCGCGGGCCGATTCGACGCACTTAAAACAAGGATCGGCCTTGAGGGGACTATCATAGCAAAGAGACCGGGAAAGGACTTGGAGGGGATGTACGTGGCGCATCCTTTTGTCGAGAGAAAATCAAGGGCGGTGTTAGGAGATTTTGTATCCCTTGAAGAGGGAACCGGTATCGTTCATATTGCCCCAGGTCATGGCGAAGACGATTACGAGATCGGGTTGAAATACGGCCTGGATATCTTCGCTCCCGTCGATGACCGGGGAAAATTTACAAAGCAAGCGGGCGGCGATCTGGCAGGACAATCAGTATTCAAGGCGAATTCGGTAATCATAGAAATCCTGAAGGCGAAGAATGCACTCATTCAAGAGGAGAAAATAACCCACTCGTATCCTCACTGCTGGAGATGCAAAAAGCCGGTCATCTTTCGGGCAACAGAACAATGGTTCATCTCTTTACACCGGAATGATCTCAGGCGGAAGTGCTTGACAACGATCGATAAGGTCAATTGGATTCCTCCCTGGGGGCGAGAAAGGATTCACGGCATGGTATCGAAGAGACCCGATTGGTGCATATCGCGACAGCGCGCGTGGGGAGTACCGATAGCGCTTCTGAAGTGTGAGGAATGCGGTAAGTTCGTTGATGAACCTGCCGTTCTTGGTGGGATTGTGAGACTTATTGAGTCTTACGGTTCGGACATCTGGTTTATGAAGGCGCCAGAGGAACTACTCCCTGCAGGTTTCACCTGTAGGACGTGCGGAACAAAACGGTTCTCGAAAGAGACCGATATTCTCGATGTCTGGTTTGATTCGGGGGTCAGTCATGCGGCTGTTCTCGAAAAGGAAGAGAGGGTTTCCTGGCCCGCTGACATGTATCTGGAGGGGAGCGATCAGCACCGGGGTTGGTTCCAAAGTTCCCTCATCACCTCCGTCGGAACAAGGGATGCCGCGCCTTACAGGACAGTCCTCACCCATGGCTTTGTCGTTGACGGGCAGGGCAAGAAAATGTCAAAGTCCCTTGGAAACGTGGTCTCACCGCAGGATATCATCGGGGGAAATGGTGCGGAAATCATTCGCCTCTGGGTGTCAGCCGAAGATTACAGGGATGACGTGAAAATATCGAAAGAGATCATCGATAGGCTGGTCGAGGCGTATCGAAAGATAAGAAACACTGCACGGTTTTTATTGGGCAATCTTTCGGACTATGACGGCGGAGATTATCGTCACCACATGCTTCAGATAGACAGGTGGGCCATGTCGAGACTGCAGGGCCTTGTGAAAAAAGTCACGGAGTCATACGAAAAGTTTGAATTCCATCAAGTGTACCACAGCATCCATAACTTCTGTATTGTCGACATGAGCTCATTTTATCTTGATATCCTAAAGGATAGGCTCTATACCGCAAGGGCCGATGCAGAGCAAAGGAGGGCTGCTCAATGGGTCCTCCATGAAATCCTCGTTGTGATGACGAGATTGATGGCTCCCGTGTTATCCTTTACAGCAGAGGAAATATGGAATTTCATTCCGGGTAAGAATGAAGAGAGCGCGTTTTTGTCCGCCTTCCCTGTTTTTGATGCAGGATTTTATGATGCACCCCTTGAGGAGAGATGGGAGAGACTCAGGGTCATACGGGACGCGGTAAACAAGGCGTTGGAGTTGAAAAGGAAGGAACGGTTTATCGGCAATTCCCTCGAGGCAAAGGTCATCCTGGCCCTCCCCGATGAAGACTATGCCCTTCTCCATGGGCAGAAGGATTTCCTCACCTCACTTTTCATCGTTTCCGAGGTGGTGATCGACAAGGGTCCGGCGCCCGTTGGCGATATCTCCAAAAGCACGGATTTACCCGGCGTATCCGTTTCGATCCAGAAGGCCTCGGGCGATAAATGCCAGCGATGCTGGAACTGGAGTATAGAGGTCGGCACATTCGAGGATGCGCCAGAGCTCTGCCAGAGATGTTATGATGTGCTTTGTTGAAGTCAACACACCCTGCGCCAAAAGGACGGGGTGTTCAAGGGAGTGCACGGGTGATACCGAATAGCCGTTGTTCATATCATGACACCATAGGGTGTTCCGCACGTCCCATGCAATTGTCGCCTCTGATTAAAAGCTTTGACGGGAGGATCGCTGTTTCCGGCACAGAAACCCTTTACAACCCCGATGCGGCGCTGCCCCCTCTCTGGAAGGAAACAGATGCCTCTCTGCTAGTCTTCCGCCAGGCTAGCAGAGAGGCATCACAGCACCGTGCCACTTTCTCAAACACACCTTGGAAAAGAGCGTTTGTCCTTCTTCCTGTGCCAAGACCGCAAGGTGTCAGCTCCTAAGAAAATCATGAAAAATCCTCTGTACTTTCTCACCGCACTTTCCGTTGTCATTCTTGACCAGCTAACAAAATACGTGGTGAGAACTTTTTGGGAACCGTATGAAACCGTCCGGGTACTGCCATTTCTCCAGCTGGTGAGCGTAAGAAACGAAGGTGCTGCCTTCGGCTTATTCAAAGGCATTGGAAATACGGCATTCATCATCATTTCTGTCGCAGCGATAACCATTATTGCTTATCTCATGACAAGAGTGCGGGAGGATCGTTTCGGGCTTTCCCTGATCCTAGGAGGTGCCGTGGGCAACCTTATAGACAGAATCCTCTTCGGTAAGGTAACTGACTTCATAGATGTTTTTGCGGGAAGCTTTCATTGGCCAGCTTTCAACGTCGCTGATTCAGCCCTCACTGTCGGGCTCATCGTGATGGTGTCGACCTCTCTTTTCCACTCGAAAAAGGGAGAACCGGTTTAATGCACCCAGTTCTCATCAGGATAGGTCCTCTCACCATACATTCGTATGGACTCTTCATTGCCGCGGGTTTCTTGGCCGGTCTTTTTCTCGCAGTCCATCAGGCGAAAAAACAGGGAATCACCGCGGAGAGAATCACGGATATCGGGTTCTATCTCCTCTTATCGGCGATCATAGGCTCAAGGCTTCTCTTCGTTGCGATTAGTGCACGCCATTATCTCGACCATCCTCTGGATATCTTCAAGATATGGGAAGGCGGTCTTGTCTTTTACGGAGGTCTCATCCTGGCGGTACCGGTCGCGATCTGGTACGTGAGACGACATCGGATGGACCTGTGGGACACTGCCGACATATTTGCCCCGTCTCTTGCTCTCGGACACGCCATTGGAAGGCTCGGCTGTTTCGCTGCGGGGTGCTGTTATGGAAAACCGGCTTATGACCTGCCGTGGGCTGTGACGTTCTCCGATCCGGAGTGCCTTGCGAATGTAGGCATACCCCTGCATCCCGTCCAGATCTATGAGTCCCTGGGAGAGCTCTTGAATTTCTTCATCCTCGTGATCCTGAGGAAGCGCCAGTCCTTCAAGGGGCAGTTATTCTGGACATACGTACTTCTTTATTCACTCCTCAGATTTGCAGTCGAGTTTTTCAGAGGTGACGAGGTGAGAGGGTTCATCGTCGCCGGTATTTCCGTCTCACAGGGCATCAGCGTCGTCACAGCAGTTCTTGCGGTTGGGATGCTGCGAAAGCTCTCACGGAAATCAAAGGATCTCTGAGCACACCCCCATGCAACGCCACAGGTTACCAAACATGTTAAACCGACTCATCGAACATATCACGGGTTTCGTCCTGGCCCTGATCACGACTATTGCCATTCTAGGGGCCGTTGTCGGGTACAAATACTATCGCCACACTCAGGATGACCCTGAGTTCTGCATGTCATGCCATATCATGAAGGAGACCTTTCAGGAATGGCAGAAAGGAAAGCACAGGGATGTCGTCTGTCAGAAGTGCCATCAATTAACCCTGTTGGAGCTGAACCACCTTCTCCTTTCCTATGTCGTTAAAGAGTCGAATCCATTTTCGCAAACGCACGGAAGGGAAAAACCCTGGCTCGAGTGTAGAAAATGCCATTTGAACGAGATCGCCCAAGGCTCCAAAGCATCACGGGATTCCTATGGCCATGCAAAGCATGTTCTCATGCTAAACATCGAATGCAAGGCGTGTCACAGCGAGAGTCTCCACCTGTTCAAAGCTGATGAAAAAGCATGCCTGAAATGTCATCAGGATAAAGGTGTTCATGGTGGCGGTGCGGAGGCGTTTTTGTGTTTAAAGTGTCATTCTTACTCTGAGAATACACCGGCCATGATCCCTAATGAACGCTGCACTCTCTGTCACAAGTCCTTGCAGAAAGGACCGATGTCGAGCTTGAAGTGCCATCAGTGTCACAAACCCCATGGGAAGATCAAGTTGACATCAAAAAACTGTCTCGTGGAATGTCATACCAGCGAGACGAGGACGGGGCAACATGCACTCCACAGGAAAAAGGGGTTGGAGTGTCTCGATTGTCACAAGGCCCATACCTGGGTCATTGGACAGAAGGGAGCAGAAGGCCTCTGTAACCGCTGCCACGCGATGAAAGACCCGAGGACCTTTATCTATTAGTTTTGCTCTGGGCTTATGCATGTTAGGCGTCGGATTAGCAAACGTAAAAAAAAACAACTCTAAGGAATTCGTTCTTCTTGTGTACTACAGTCTGTTCCTCAAGATGTAGTCAACCATAATCAACTACAAGATGACCCTGGGAGCGGGAGTTTCGCTCTGCGATTGACCGACGTGTGGTATTGACGGGCCGACTGCACCCTCCCACTGATCGACTTGCGTCTCCGACAACGTCTGATGGTTGTCGTGCTTCGGTGTCTGCAGTCCTGCCCGGAACAGTCCGCTCCGGGGCCCTCTTTGCCGACCTTGGCACAAAAGATTCCCACTCTTTCATGCTAGAGGCCACGGTTTCGGGCGCAAGGCCCGAAGGCAAAGTCAACACCCCGGCACATTGCAGCCGGCGGAGGAACCGCCCCATCAAAATACCCTGTACCGCCCTGTACGGAGTGTGCAAGGCAATTTCGGTATCGGTACTTCTCAGGAGGTAGTTCGTGGCGGCAATTGCATCACGATGGCCCTCATGCCCGCAAAACAGACACTGAAATGCGTCCCCGGCGCGATTTCCAGACCAGACAAAGCCGCACTCCGGACACCGTTGTGAGCCATAGGCGCAATTCACCTGCTTGAGGCCGGAACCTCCGACCTGTACTTTCAGCTCTGCCCTATCCTGGATTATCCCCTTTGCCCAGAGAGAGAGTCTTCGGTTCATATCCCTATGCTTGTCAAACGTGAAAACATGCCCTAAATCTTCAACAACCAGTACCGCTGGCCGCTCCCCTTAGGGATGGGTACACGCTTGCCTCTGCTCAGCGTCATGATCGAGATATACTGCACGCCTCCCTCTTCGAACACATCGTACATATTGGCATCAAGACAGAAACTGCGGGCTTTCTTCACCCTGGGCGACTTACCCGTATGCTTACGGATGATCCGGTTCAGGTAATTGCCGGCCTGCTTCCTGCGCTTGTGCCCAAGGAACATACCGTTGCCGTCCTTGTCTTTGCAGTCTGGCTCCGGGTATCCATACTGCAGCAGCCTTTCGATACGCCTGTAATCCTTCATCATCCAGAAGCAGTAGTGTTTCTGGTCGTCATCGAGGTTGCTGTTGGCAAACACCAAAGGGGCCAGTTCCGCAAACAGTGCCTTCCAGTTCTTGTCAGCAGTCTCGATGGCATCTTTCAGGGCGCACTTCCATTGTCTTGCCTGAAGTCCCTGGGCGTTTGCATACCCCTGGGCAACCAGTTCGTCTCTCAGAATCCGGTGCGACTGCCCTACCCGGCCGAGCGGCGCCAAAGCGCGTTTTTATTATACCAAATATCGGAAGATGCTCATAATAATTTTTGTCATCCGGGCTGTAATTCAGACAGTGTAAAAAAGAAATGGGGGGGTAGTGCCCGCCTTTGTCGAATTTTATCATTTTAGGGCGGGGCTGATGCTCTTAGGGGCCACATCACTGAAGTCCATAGGGTTCTTTGCCT
>JBEKCV010000140.1:0-7909 GCA_050014695.1 Thermodesulfovibrionales bacterium | reverse complement strand
GGCCGACGGCGAGAGGATGGCCTCTTTTAACCTCTGGCTCAAGGATGTGTTTTAAACAAGTTGACTTACATGGGGTGGGTCAATTTTCGACGCCTAAAGTGGGTCAGTTTTCAACGCCGATTGACATGCCTTCCTTGAGTGAAAAAGGAGGCTGCGTCAGACAGTCGTGTCGAGTCTCAGGTTTCATGATCTACTCCCTATACACACATCAGATCTGCCAAATTCTCCGACTCGATCTTTCAAGCAATAGCAAGCGATACTTCTAAAAGTTTATCTATAGAGCCATGAAACCGTTCAGCGGTTTCCATCCTTGAGAGCGTAATGGTAATTTTCCTCCTCCCTTGTGATAAATCCAAAGAATTCATTGAGAGGTACCATCCGGAAATACGCACTCTCACTTAGAGAAAGGTTCTATGGAGGAAAAAGGTGAGATGGCCCCCAAAGGGATACCTAAAATTCCCCTTGGAGGCTTCACATTGGCAGTTTCTGGGACATCCGCTTCATGGATTACTCCATACAGAAGCCCTTTTTAGAAACAGCTATGAAGGTATGACTGGTGCGGCTCGGAATCCCTGCTCGCTCTGCGGATTCTTGAGGCCAGCTCGTTCGAGAAAAAGCCCATTGCATTGCTGGCTGCAGAGGCTCTCAAGCAGGTTCCCGATACCGTCACTCTTGGTAAGTAGCTAAACTATCTGGAAACTAAGCGTACAGCAGTGATGTGGCTATACATAGAAATGATTCTAATACATCAAAAATTATTTCACACAATCATGAAAATGTCAAGAGCTAAAGTAGAAGTGGATATTGGGTGCAAATACACCATATGCCAGTTATCAGTTTAATTTTGATTACATAAGAATTATTAAACTCTCATTCGTATGTAGTTCTCATTTGAGGGCAAGAATAGTAAGTTAGTCAATTACGGGGCCGGATTGTCGGAATGGCCTATAAAAATGCGAAGGACTGGACGCCAATTCATTCCCGCGAGCAGTCCTTTCAGATCATCTTATTAAATGAGAGGAGATTAAACCCTGCTATTTGACTTTTTCGCTCAGAGTCTTGCCTGCTTTGAACTTGACAACTTTTTTCGCCGGAATTTTTATCTTTTTGCCGGTCCGGGGATTGCGGCCTTCACGTTTAGACCTTGTTGCGACGCTGAAAGTCCCAAAACCCACCAGCGTAATCTTGTCACCGGCTGACAAAGCGCCTGAAACAGCTGAAACAAATCCTGCCACAGCTTTATCAGCCTGTGATTTGGTAAGTCCACCTTCACTTGCGATTTTTGCAACCAATTCAGCTTTCGTCATTTCCGTTCCTCCTCAAGGTTAGATAATGAAAACTGCCTATTCTTAAGATCACCTATCATTTGACTGTTCGATTGGGAAATTGTATGGTTTTACGGGCTTTGTGGTCGTGCCAAAAGTTTTTAAGGGCATAATCCAGCTTTAGAGTAAACGTTGGGGTCAAAACTGCGCTTTGGCGCCTATCGTTAGTCATTTGATGCATTATTGCGGATTCTAAGTACCTGTAGGGAAGAGAGACCAAAAAATCAACGGATGAATCTGGTTTTTTCCATTGCATCCTTTCGGGGCACCTGTAAAGGTTCGCTGCCGGGTTTGCCGAGGCATACCACTGCCAGAGGCACCTTCTCAGATTTCACGTCCAGTATATTTCGCATTATTTCTGCGTCAAACAAAGTGAACCACAGACTTCCAAGTCCGATAGCATGGGCCGCAAGAAGCATGTTCTGAACCGCCGCTGCACAGGCGTGCTGGTATGCAGTACCGCCGCCTTCTTTGAACTTATCTGCGCCAGTCTTGTCCGGATCTCCCACTACAACCACGAGTACTGGAGCAGAGAGCAAAAAATCGACGTTATATCGTCCTAACCATTTCCAGGCGCTCTTTTGAAACAAATCTTGCTTCAGTTTTTCAGTCTCCGCAAAAATCGTCTTCTTGGTTTCCTGGTTGGTGATAACGATGAAATCCCATGGTTGCGCATTCATTGGCGAAGGAGCCCACACGGCGGCTTCCAGGATTGTCGCAATCATTTCTTGAGGTATTGGCTCCGGTAGAAAAGCACGACAACTCCGCCTTCCTTTAATAGTAGAGAAAATGTCCATTGGCAGTCTCCTTCGGTTGAGTCGAAAGAATGCTGAGTTGCTATCATTCCTCTAAACTGCATTTTGGCTCGAAAAGCTCATCGAATATCAGGTCGTATAATATTAATTCCTCATGCACATTTCAACCTGAATAATCCTTCAACTTGCCCCCCAACGGGCGCTGGACTGCATTTCCGGATCGGATTCCATCCGAAAAAGCTTTTGGAATGCCAAATGTCCGTAAATCATACGATATTCAAATCAAAACGCAACTGGGAATGCCGATCAGACCAACTTGGGCAATTTGGGACATACCACTATCCCCGCCCCATCGTGTTGACACAGGGTTTGAACGAGATCTGCAATCTACTTCCTAAACACCTGAAACTCATGTCCACACTCCGCACACCTCTTTTCCCAAATCCTCACCGACGGGACTCCCAGAATCCTCCCTACCCATGCGACGACGTTGGCAAATGATGGCTTCGACTCGACATTCTCGCTTCCACATGCAGGACACTTAGGTTTTATTCGTGGATCTTGAATAATCATGGCGACCTCCCTTGATGGATGATGTAGGTTGCGATGTCAATTTGAGTGAAGAACAGTCGGGTGAAAGTTCATGGTGGATTGGATTGTTATCTTGGGTATTCATATATGTAGAGAGGAAGCATCATTTCAGCGGTCGGAAAGGGTCTGCTCCAGTGAGTCTTCGAAAAGAGGATCGGCTTTCAATTTACTTTGGCGCTGACCAATGTGAGATCATTGGCAGATAGCGGGATCATGGATCGGATGCGTGAGGTCCGGATGGGCAGCCATGAAGGTTCACAAATGTGACGGAGATGGAAAGGTTGATTGGGTGGTTGTGAAGTCAACCATCAGGAGAGATGCCTTACACTTTAAATTGACGCGGGTAAAGCCGTTCAGTCACACTGTTAATTGGGTTGGCCTGGAAGAGAAGACTGGTATAGCAGAAGGCGGGCGGGCAGAGACGGACTTAGCGGCAGCCAACAGAGAACGGCTATCCCGATACCGAGAGACACCTGGAAACCTGATCAAACGAAAACGATCCTATCCAACCAAGAAAGCCCACCCAAGAACTACAATAATGGAAGCCACAGTAACCGGGATTCCGACTCTTGCATGTGACCAAAAGCTGACAGAAATGTTGTAGCGCCTGGCCTGTTCGATCATGATGAGGTTAGCAATGCTGCCTATTATAAAAAGGTTACCGGCATAGCTGCTCACGAGTGCAAGCAGGTAGAGGTTCGTCGTATGCCCCACGTCGATGTTCTTGAGCAGAAGCATCACAGCCGGAACATTGCTCACCACATTGCTGAGAAACAATGTTACGGAGGAGAGCACAAGAGGATGGTTGATGTCATACCCCAAAGTCCCAAGGAACTGAACCCCTGATTGTGGAATTCCATACTTGACGACCCCTTGAACAACAATGAATAGAGCACAAAATAGGGTGATGAGATGCCAGTCCACAAGGCTGAGAATGGAGCGGGTCGTCATTTTTCTACTGCACAGGATTATGCCTGCGATGGTCACGGCCGAGACTTCTCTTGGAATACTGGTAAAGAACAGCACGATCAGCACTGTTGTGAGTACCAGTGCCTTGGCTGATTGACGGAAATCGTATTTGGGCCATTCTTCGGCATTCTTGCTCAACATAACCGACTCGCCCCGCCATTTCCCCCGGTACATAACCAATACTATCAAGTAAAGCGCTACAAGGGAAATTATGGTTGGCGGTACGCACCACAACACAAATCCGAGGAAATGAAGCCCCCCAACCTGACCGATCAACATATTTTGAGGGTTGCCCATGATGGTTGCTGCAGAGCCAATGTTGCTTGCACAGGAAAGTGCGAGCACAAAAGGGATCGGATTCAAGGACGCTCTGATTGCTGACACACAAATTACGGGAGTGAAGGCGAGGCAGACTATATCATTGGCAACCACTGCCGAGAGAAGAGCCGAAGAGAAAATGAGCGCAAAAAGGAACACTTCCGGCTTTGTCACAAATCTTACTATGCCCAAGGCAACTTTTGTATAGAATCCGCCCAAAGTGAATTGGGCGGACAAAACCATGAGTGAATAGAGCAGCAATATTGTAGGGGTATTTATTGCTTTCAATGCTTCATTTTCGCTGAGAGTCCCCGTTATCAGTATGGCGATAGCTCCGAGCAACGCAATTCCTGTCCTGTCTATCGCTAGTCCTGGGATGCTACCCAATGCAATCCCGGCGTATGTCATAAAAAAGATGACGGCTGCGATTATCTCAAGGCTCATTTTCGCCCTCCCTTAAATCCACCGCCCTATTCTCCGACAGCCATTACGAGCTGACAACGAAAGCTTGGTTGATATGCTCTAAGCTGAATTTTTCTTCGTCTTTTCCGGAAGGGATGCCGCTGAAATCGGCTGAAGTCCCTTGGTCTCAGGCATCATCAAGCCGTAGATTGTTAGAGCCACTGCGGCGACAGCGGCGAGAAACAGAAAACCTGCATTGTAGCCCCAAGCATTCACAATATAGCCTGATACCACGTTGCTGAGCGAGGCCCCAATGCTAAGAGCAGTGGCAATCGCTCCCAACACGAGATTGTATCGCCCTGTCCCCTGGGTGAGATCGGCTACCACAACGAGTGACAACACTCCGAAAATTCCTGCCCCGATCCCATCAAGCAATTGCACGCAAACAATGAAGATGGGGTTGTCACTCAGGATATATAGAAAGCCTCGAATAGGCAAAATTATAAAACCTATCAAAAAAACGGGTTTCCGGCCCCACGTGTTGCCCCATTTCCCGGATAAGAAAGCCACTGGAATCATAACCATTTGAGCGGCTACGATGCATGCCGACATATTGAGGGAAGCAAAGGTTTCGTGATTCCGTGTGAGCAATTCTCCTGCCAAAGGGAGCATTGCCGCATTAGCGAAATGAAACAAAGTCACCGCGACGACAAAGATCAAGATCTTCCGGTCAGCGAACAAAGCTCTTATACTCAAAGCAACCACCCCGTCGGGTGTTATCTTTATGGCCCCCCCTCGAGATCGGAGGTAATCGATGTCATCGTCTCTAATCAAAAGCACGGACACGGCACTGGCAAACGCAATAATCGCGACAAGGTAGAAAATCCACTCTTGTCCCAAGAGATATCCGACTATACCGGCCAATAGAGCAGTTGCAACATTTCCCGCATGATTGAAGACTTCGTTGCGTCCGACCCGAATTGCGAACTTTTGGTGACCAACGATGCCCAACGTGATAGCGGCTATAGCAGGACCAAAAAGAGCAGATACGACCCCGTTGACGATCTGCGCCGCACTGATACAATAAAACTTTGGGAAAATGGTTATAGAAATGCAGCTAACGCCCATTAACAAGGCGGCGGCAACGATCAAGAGGCGCTTCTTTTTGACGGCATCGACCAATGCTCCACATGGGGCGTCTGCAAGGAGATTGGCAATTCCCATCACGGACATGACTACCCCAATTTTAGCAGGGTTCCAGTGGAGAACGGCTAGTAGATAAATCACCAGAAATGGTCCGACGCCTCCACGAACATCAGCAAGAAAGAAATTCAGGCCATCGAGCGCATAGAGACTCTGCTGATTTGTCTTCTCAGTAAGATTAATAGGTTTATCTTCCACGTCGTCTTCTCCTGAATACGGATATATCGCAAAAATGACACCTTGTAGGCCAATAGAACCGTCCCATATACGAATAAAAAACGCAAGAGGAAGGTCAACGGGACCGGTTTTGACACTTCCGAAACACACCACAATCCCTACAGTTGATAACTCCTCCGCTCAATGCTGATTCGAATTCCGAGGACAACTCTTTCAATTGATGGATATTAGAGTGAAGAGGTGAATCGAGCAAGGGTTGGAAACAGGAATGAAGAGGCTTGGGTCGGTCTGGCTCATTTCCTAAACACCTGAAACTCATTACCGCACTTCGCACACTGTTTCTCGAAAATCTTCACCGTCGGGACTCCGAGAATCCCGCCCACCCATGCGACCATGTTGGCAAATGATAGCTTGGATTCCACATTCTCGCTTCCACATTCCAGACACTTTGTTTTTATTCGTGGATCTTGAATAATCATGGTTTGACCTCCCTTGATGAGTGATGTCGGTTGCGTTGGCGAATTGAGTTGGGAACAGTCGTCTGAAAGTATAGGGTGGATTGGATTATTATCTTGGGTATTCATATATGTAGAGAGGAAGCATCATTTTAGCTCTCAACGGGGTTGTGGTGGGGCACACTCGTCTCACCGGCGGAGGCCGGAATGACAAAGAAGGATTAATCGTTCGTTGTGATCTGCTGGGCATGATCGCTCGCCGGAAGGTTCTCCTCCGCTCCGAACGATCTGTCACCGCCCATGCCGCGAAGTTCGAATCTATGGCGGCGGCCATCCCATGATAGGCACCGTGCTGATGCTGTTCTTCGGGCTACCCTCGATAACCCGGTCGCTATAAGCCACGTAAACCAGCACATTGCGCTCGCGGTCGAAGAACCGGACTACCTGAAGCTTCTTGAACACGAGGCTGCGGTGCTCATCGAAAACGCGCTCGCCGTCCTTGAACTCACCTACGATCTTGATCGGGCCGACCTGACGACAGGCGATGCTTGCGTCACTCGTGTCCTCCGCCACGCCCAATTCGCCCTTCATCCCTCCCGTTTGAGCACGGGAGATGTGACAGGCGACGCCCTGGACTTTGGGATCGTCGAAGCCATCGATCACGATCTTGTCGTTGGGTCCGAGCAAGCGAAAATGCGTACTGACCGAGCCGGTCGTACCGCGTTCGGGGCGACTGAAGACCCACCATACGAAGAGCACGATTACCAGGAGAATCCCGCCGCCGAGAATAATTCCGATCCGTTTCATGATGGTTTGCCTTCCTACAGTTAGTTTGCACCCCATCTTGCAGCCACTGAGGGGATGAGGCGATAGATGAGATGATGGTTAGCGATCACCGTTATTCCATGAATACGACAGTGGAGATCACGGTCACTTAGCCACTCTCCCTGCCGTTGCCTACATAGGGGAAAATAAAGCTTCGACCACCTTTCTGCTCATCAGGTATTCAGGCGGATCTAATTCCGGAGCCACCTTTTCTCGCTCGCATAAAGCTGAGCAAATTCCATACCCGATAGATCGAGAGGCGGCACATTTACAATTTTGATAATACGTATACGCTCTTATGGCAAGGTGAGACCTATCGAAGATCGTGGATTTGAGTAGAAGAAGTGTTGCATGCTACATAAGCGTTGCATATATCCGTTACCGAAGTCCTGCATAACTCGGCCCCATCGACTGTCAGCACCATGATACTGTCTAACTGCACATAAAGTTCCGGCCCGCTCGGTCTTTGCAGTCTTAGCTCACAGGTTCCCTGTTCGTTGCTTTTAAAAACCCGGTCGAGGTGCGCCCGCAACATGCCTCTGTCCGGCGCTGCTGCGTAGAGCCAAAGAGGGGTGTCGATCAGGCGGCCTCTTTCAATACCAAGCTGAGCGGCAAAGGTGAGGTTTGCTTCCAGGATGAGACCATCTCTATTCGAAGTGAGGTAGCCGACCGGCGCAAAGTCATAGAGATCGGCGTATTTTGCCAACGATTCGCCGAGTTGTCCCTGGGCAGTACGCAGCTCTTCGTTCTGAATCTCCAATTCGATCTGGTGAACTTGCAATTCGTGAACCAGCCTCTGGTAATCTTGTTCCGCCATTGTTCGAGCGGTTTCGGTTGCACTTTCTCCACTGCGCTCCTCTGCAAGGCGGCGCAACCTGGCAGTGTGATC
>JBEKCV010000139.1:0-8060 GCA_050014695.1 Thermodesulfovibrionales bacterium | reverse complement strand
CGGGAAATGCAGGGCCCGGCTTCGCAAAGAGGTATCCCTGACCAACATGAACCCCTAACTGCTTTAACGTTATCAACTCTTCTTTTGTTTCAATGCCTTCAGCGATCACCACTGAATCAATTTCAAGTGAGAGACCTACCATAGCCTTAATGAGTTGCTGCTTAAGCACATTTTTGTCTATTCCCCGCACTATTGAAATATCAATCTTTATGTACTGGGGTTTCAACTCAATGACCGTTTCGAGGCTCGAGTACCCTGTTCCGGTGTCGTCAACGGCTATTGCAAAACCAAGGTCTGAATAGTATTTCACAGCTTCTCTGAAGACATCGTAGTTGTCGATAGCCTCTTTCTCCGTAACCTCAAGAACGATATTGTTGGGATCGAGCTTCAATTCCTCGAGAAGTGATATCAGGAAGGAATCCTTAAATTCGGGGTCATGAACCGCTGACGCAACACAATTCATAAAAAGCTTGCGTTCAGGGAATATCCCCTTGGCGCTCTGCAGCGCTTTCTTTCTGCAGAGCCTGTCAAGTTCAAAAACCAATTCCGTCTCCGTTGCGACATCAAACAACAAATAGGGAAATTCGTATTCCGTTCCCACAGGTCCACGACTCAGGGCCTCGTAGCCAATGATTTCATTGTGCACCAGGTCCACGATTGGCTGGAAAACCGTATGAATACTTTCCTTTAATATCAGCTCCTGCAGTTTTTCCTTGTTCCTCATCATCCCCTTGAATATCTGATAATTAGCCATCGTTTTAGCATCATCGATGAGCTTGTTGATAAGCCTCTCATCCCTGATTAAGGGGTTACGGATGATAACGGCATAGCCCACACTTATCTTTGGTCTTGCCCTCAGGTAGGGGAAGGTTACCGAGAACAGGTTTTCGTTCAGAATAATGGTGAGCCTTTCGCAGAGCGATTCGAGATCTGACGGATAAAAGGTCATATCCTCCCGTTTCTTCGAAAGGAAAATAATAAACTCATCGTTTGATCCCGTGGAGACGACAAAATCGCCTTGCCTCATATGTTTGCCTTTTATACTTACAATAACCTCATGGATTTTTTTCAAGACATCGAGATACACTTTCTTGCCGAACTGTCTTTCTATCTTATTGATCGCAGAACAGTTTATATAGAGCGCTGAAAGAGAAACGTTATTGATAAAAACGTCGTTTATATCATCGATCGTTTCTTGATACGTGGGAATTCTTCGGTCATCTATGGATAATTTTCGCATGCCCTATTTTACCAATTACCATGAGATTTGCAATATAAAATATCCATGTGCGCGAATTCCGGGATAATTCCTTCGGGCCTCCTGAAAAGTTTCCATCAGAAGGAATCTTTCGCTGCATGGTCGCCAGAGCACTTCAGTCTCTTTCGCTATAATTGCTCCATCGCCCTGTCTAAAAGATAATAGGCTTTTTCGAGGTCATCAAAGGAAATATGCACCCATCTGCTTCCCCAGTAGAAGTTACAGCTCGTCTCCGCAACCAGGATATGATCATATGCCTTTGTAATAAGGTGCCGTATCTCCTCCGGATTGTAAGTTGCGTGATGCCGTTCGTCAAAGACACGTTTTACCTTCTGATAATAGGCGCTGGCATTTTTCACTTCTTCCAAACCCCTCTTCTGGAGGAGCGATCCTGTCCACTGGGTAAAGTCGCCACCCCAATGATGTCCTGTATTCCAGGCACCACGATGTACCTCCACTTCTTCAGTTGGAGGGAATTTATTGAGGTATTCACTGATATGGATGGGAATGAAGCCAAGGGTCCCTTCCCTATAGCGGTTCAGGATGGTGTGGTAGAAGTATCCCCAGAAACCGCTTTCTATGTGCGTTGTTCGGAACCATCCCCCGTTTTCTCCGTCTGTCCATGTTGTTACTAATGCGGGGAAGTCGCACCATTTCGTCCTTTCATACACCTCATGCTGGAACCAGCCGGGATCGAGGCCTGATTCCTGGGCATCAGATAACTCCCGGTCCCTTGGCACTACGATTACCTCCTCACCGCCATAACGGGCGATGTACGGCCGATAACGCAACTCTTCCCAGCGCATCTCCCGTTTCGGCTTAATATACCAGCAATCAACGAGCACATATTTGTACCCATGGCGTTTCAGCATGGGTATCATCTCCATGCAAAATCCCATCTCAGGAGGCCAAAAGCCCTGAAAACTATCACGGCCGAGGAGATGTTGTCCCAGACCTTTCCACCATGATGTCTGGGCATCCCAGTCAGATTGCGGGATTAGGGGATACACGGGATGGTACAGCCCTGTTCCAACAAATTCGATATTTGACCGCCTGTATCTGGCAAGGAAATCCTCAATATCAACAACATCATGAAAAGTGTCCCTGATAGCAGGGTCTTCAAGCTGTTTCAGGAGAGTTCCTGAAAGGCTCATGTGCAGTCTTGCTATGTCTTCATATCCCTCCAGCATGCGGGTTACCCGGTCATAGCACCAGAGGATCTGTCTGGCTTCCCACCTTTCACTGGAATTGTGCAGTGCCAGGAGATTCCCAAGAGGCTGGTGCATATTCAACCCAAGTGCATGATAGACTTCTGCCATACTAATCACCGTTCCTAAAACCATGGACAACTATTCCACGACGTCATTCGAACAATACTAATGACGATTCGCATACCGGAATCTCGCTGATTGCCTGCCACTCAGCCTTCTTATCAGAAAGGTTCCGGCCAATGGCGTCGTGTCCATAGGCAAATCAAAGGCCCGGGATGACCGTGTATTGCCCCGGAAAAGCGTTTGGCAATCTCAGACGAAGCGTTATGCTTCCGTCGTCGGCAACCGTTGCCACACACCCCTGACACCCTGCGGTCTCGTCTTTCGAGCCCAACACAAAGAACTGGCTGTTTCTGGCCGCTTGCCAGGCAGACAGCCACTCCTCATGAGAAGCATACCCGTTTTGTTCAGGGTAAAATTGCGAGCGAAACAACTTCTTTGAGCCAAAGCAAAGACGAATTGTGCCGTTGTCTCTATCCTGTTGGAGTTGAGCGAGCTCCTGTTTCAGCAGGGCAAGGCGGCGTTTCTTTTGGTGCAGGACCTCAAGCTTGGTGGTACGCTTCAGGACCTGTCTTGCCCGCTTGATCTGTCCCTTCCGCGCATCAATAAGCTCAGGCTGCCGCTCTTTGATGGATTTGCTCTTACCGCCTAGTCCTATGCGGACCGCATTGAACTGCCTTGCCGTGATTCCGAAACGCTTCTGGAAATCCCTCTTCAGAGCATTCAGACCCTCGCCTGCCTGGATTCGAGCAAACAGCGTTCTCTCAACCCGGCCGTAAAGAGCACCGTAGGCAGCGAGCAGATCGGCCTGATCCTCAATGAGTTCCGGGCGTGTCTGGTACGTTCGTATCGATTCACTCATGCTTTATTTATAAGAACTTTCCTGAATTTGTCAAGTGCCCTCGTAGACGCTTTTAAGTCACTCACCGGTTGCTGCCTGAAGCGCACGCTTCGCCCTGCTTTTCGCCGAACCCCTTGCAGTGATACCATAGCTTCTCGGAGGTCCCGGACAATGGCATCCTTCTTTCATCAGGCTCAATCATGGTGGGCGTTCTCCCTTGGGCCGAACGTGCGGCCTCCACCTACTCTAAGCCAACCCTCATGAGTCTCTCTCTGTGTTCCACAACCACCGTCCGGACAGCGGGATTCCTCAGTATCCTGAGCGGAGCCCGGCAATGCCCGCTCAGCCCTGAGCCAATCTCTTTTCCTCCGTCCACTCCTGTCAGACGACGCAATGCCGCATACTCGCTGTGACGGGCAATTTGCCGCTCAAAATCGGCCTTCTGATCAATACTTGATACTCTGGCGAATAAGGCTGTGCCTCCCTCTAGAGGAAAGGCAGGAGATGCACTATTACTGTTCCCGTCGGCAACTGCTCTGCTGATAGGCAACTGCTTCAGCTTCACAGCCGCCACGCCGTCTTATAAGATATCCCCTGATGTTGTGCCAATGCACTTAACTTCATGACTATATATTTTTACATTTGGCTATCAATATGGGAACAGTCTTTAACCCCCGATACATTTTTCTTGATAAAGTGAATTAATGGAAAGTGTTTCATTACTTTTCAGAAAGTCTATCAAAAAATGTAATGTCCGGCAACTTTATACCATGGAACTGGGGAACAGTGGAGAGTGAAAAAAACCGGGGGCTAGGCGGTGGCCGCCGCGGATAGCACAAGCATGGCCGCGTACCAGCACCGTAATGTGTCGTACCGTTCTTCGTTCAGAAGCTTGGTGCGGACCTGAGAGAGCTGACGGGCGCCCTGTTTTGCCCACCGCATCAGCTGTTTTTTCACGAGCCGTTTGCTCACCACTTGATTTACTGTTGTCTTCACGAAACGGAAAGGAAGAGGCAAGAGTTTTGATCGGAGTGTTTCATTTCGATATCAGTCACGTAAGCATGAAACCGATAAAAATCGCTCCTCCCTTACCCCGTAACTCTGGTCAGTCAGTCCCGTCTGACTCTGTGGGCATTCTCACCGTCTTTTTCAGTGCCCGGCAGAGTTAACGGCGATACATAGATCTCGCCTTTGAGGACGGCTTCAATTGCGGGGACAAGGTCAGTCACCGCCGTCCGCTTGAGGACAAAGCCTGCGGCTCCCGCTTCAAGACACTCCCTTACGGCCGTCCACTCGTCATGAACACTGAGGATAATGAGTCTGATCTGAGGAAAAGCTTTTTTCAGTCGCCGTACGATGTTGATCTCTTTCCTGACCGGTAAGGAGAGGTCTGCCACCGTGATATCGGGTTCGAGCTTTTCAGCGCCCTCAATCAGAGATGCCTCATCGGCCACCATAAAAACACTCTCGAACTCGCTCTTCAGGAGATCCCTTAGTCCTGCAAGCATGTTCTGGTGGCTGTCAGCCAGAAGCAACCGGCCCTTTCTCATCACCCTTCCCTTCGTTTCAGCGTTGTGCTGAAACGTCTCTCATACATACAGAGACCGAGTTTCAAGAGAATTTGTCACAAGGAAAATGAATATGATAGGGGAGCTGGGATTGGAGACAGTCAGGAAGCATGTCAAAATGGGTGACAACACTTTGACATGCCCGCCATCAGTCTTTCAGGAATAAGGCGAGCCAGGGAAAAGCATGGCACGAATTCCATAGCTACTTAAATCTCTGTATAATCAGGCGGTTATCGCATCTTCTCCTGTTGGAAGCAGCCGCGACGGGGTTTAAACCGCGGAACCCGTTGCCTATCCCATGCCTGCACATCTTACTGTTTTTGCCGGATTTAAAGAGGATTCATGATTGGCATGGCTGTTGCTTACATGAAAGAATGTTAATGGTTATCGCATCGATTCACCTGTTCAGTTGCGTTGTTGCCATGATGTATCCGAGGCTCATTGAGTTGAGACCCAATGCTGCCGGCATAGGAGAACAGGAAAAACAGAGTGCTGGCGGATCGGCTTTTTCCCCTGGCAACAGGAGGGAACTGAAAGGGGCAAGATGATGGAGCGGTGTGACGGCTGCTCCGTACAGTGAACAGCCAAAAAAAAAAGGAGGAGACCTGTCTATCAATGGTAATCCTTTATTTTGGATATGACCATGCAACCTTATAGTAAGATAAGGCGCCATAAACGACACCTCTTTCATGAGCAGATAATTTATTGTTGCCCTGGTGCGCTCCATGAAAATCACAGGGCTGTTGCCGTCAATATAAGTCGGTCTGGCTTATGCATGCATACCAGTCACAGAAGCCTCAGCGAAGGGCAAGAGATAATAATCAAGAGCAGAATTCCCCACATTTCTTCTACTAAAAAAGCAACAATCCGTTGGGTAACACCACTCCATAGTAATATTTTTTTAGCAGGAGTTAGTTTTAATCCGCTCGAATAGAGGAAATAAAAACTGATTCGATTGATTGAAGGATTTGTGATATATAACAAAAATAGAGAGGATAGGTATTTTGTGGGTATCCAATTCAAGAAAAAAATAACTCGTGAAAATCAGCCCCCCCTGATATGAACACATCCCGAACATCCTTACCGGGAATAAGGCGGATTATACGGTGTGGGAATCAGACAGTCGGGGTGCAGGAACACTACGGTCTGAGCTGTCTACTCATTCCGCAGCAAATGGCACGGTTCGTTGCTAACTTTCAGACTGGCGGATTCCCGTTTCGCCGCAAAAAATGGATCATCTTTGTACGATTGCCAGGCCAGGATCTGGGAAAGGAGGTGTTTACTATATGGCGGCGAGGTTGAGTGAACGGTGCAGGCGTATATGTGGCACCATGAGTGAGGATTGCTTTATAAAAAACCAGAATCAGATTTTATGCCTTTCCGACATGGTCATAAATAAGATTTCCGGTATCTTGGTTATCGTGGAATCAGCGGCTGAGAAAAATCAGCGTGATGAATCCCGCCAGTTTTTCGATGAAGCTCTAAGAAATATGAGAGAGTTACTCAACTGGGTGAAATTCCTGCAAGTAGCTCATGATCTTCGGGTGCCGAGTTTACTCGCCTATGAGACAAACGTACCGGAAAAGAGAAAACAGACGAGATACCCTTTGCCGGAGGTTTATCATAAGTATATCGTTATGAAGATAAATATTTCGGGCTCTTTTGTGTCGGTCCTCCTCACAAACTTTAGTCAGGGCGGCATGCAGTTTAAGAGCCCCGAACCGCTTGATATTGATGCTATCAAAGAATGCTTGCTCCATACTACTCACATGGCAGAGAAAGAAGCCTTCTTTACGGTAAGGATTAAATACTGTGCGAACCACAACGGGGAATATTTGATTGGTGCGGAAATCGAAGAAATCTCCGACAGTATTACGTTTGATTTTTTCAATAATGTTTATGATTTTATGGTAGAGATGATGATGAAAGCAGAAATTGTTCCCACGGATTAAATACGGAAAAATGCTTGTCAGGTTCGTACATCGTTACCCGGGTTAGGATATGTCCACTCTCCGAGATGCGGGCTAATCCTTGCGCGTTTCCCATGCCGTGTAATGTCCCTTGCTGGCGCGCATCTCGCTATCCGGTCAGGTTCATTTGCGGTTGTCTTGCTCTGGCCCCAGGGTAAAACAAGCATCGCTTCTCTGTCACAGAGTATCCCTTCCCGGGTGAAGTATGTCTTGCTGCGGACAGGAGTGAGTGCGAAGAGGGAGCAACGGTGAATCATGCCGACACCTCATGCCCGTTTTTCTGAAAGGGTGTTACCGGAGCCCCGAAGGAATCACCCCGGAATTCATGACAACGATATTTTATATTGCAAATCTCATCGCAATTGGTAAAATAGGGCATGCGAAAATCATCCATAGATCAGCGAAGAATTCCCACGTATCAAGAAGCAATCGATGATATAAACGCCGTCCTTGTCAACAACCTTTCTCTTTCAGCGCTCTATATAAACTGTTCTGCGATCAATAAGATAGAAAGACAGTTTGGCAAGAAAGTGTATCTCGATGTTTTGAAAAAAGTCCATGAGGTTATCGTAAATATAAAAAGCATCCATATAAGGCAAGGCGATTTTATCGTCTCCACGGGATCAAACGATGAGTTTATTATTTTCCTTTCGAAGAAACGAGAGGAAAAAGCCTTTTATCCGTCAGATCTCGAATCGCTCTGCGAAAGGCTTTCTCTTATTCTGAACGAAAGCATTTTCTCGGTGACCTTCCCCTACCTGAGGGCAAGACCAAAGATAAGTGTGGGCTATGCTGTTATCATCCGTAACCCCTTAATCAGGGATGAGAGGCTTATCAACAAGCTCATCGATGATGCTAAATTAATGGCCAATTATCAGATATTCAAGGGGATGATGAGGAACAAGGAAAAACTGCAGGAGCTGATATTAAAGGAAAGTATTCATACGGTTTTCCAGCCAATCGTGGACCTGGCGCACAATGAAATCATTGGCTACGAGGCCCTGAGTCGTGGACCTGTGGGAACGGAATACGAATTTCCTTATTTGTTATTTGATGTCGCAACGGAGATGGAATTGGTTTTTGAACTTGACAGGCTCTGCAGAAAGAAAGCGCTGCAGAGCGCCAAGGGGATATTCCCTGAACGCAAGCTTT
>JBEKCV010000138.1:0-8251 GCA_050014695.1 Thermodesulfovibrionales bacterium | reverse complement strand
CGTCTCATCCTTAGAAGAGGTTCCGAGACGCAGTTCGACAATAAAACTGGGAGTTGTGTCTCTTGCCATTTCAGACCTCCTTCTGGGATTCGATGTACTGTTTGATGACCTTCAGTGGCGCACCGCCGACGGTTGAAATGAAATAACTGTTGGTCCATAAGCTCGGGATGCGGCTCTTAAGCCACTTGTGCTTGTCCCTCAGTATCCTGGAGCTCCTGCCCTTCATCTGCTTGACCAGCCTGTGTATACCGTACTGCGGATCCACTTCAACCAATAGATGCACGTGGTCCGGCATAACCTCCAGCTCAATGATCTCGGCATGTCTCTCCTGCGCTACACAATGAATAATGCGCTTTAGGTCGGTTTCAACCTTCCCTGTGAGCACCGGGCGACGGTATTTGGGGCACCACACCACATGGTACTTGCAAGAGTAGACAACATTGTTGTTGCTCTTGTACTCCACCGTTTCATTATACAACTTACAGATGTCTAATTACAACAACAGTTACAGCACTATCCCCATGGCTGAAGCGAGGGGCGTGCGTGCTGCAAAGCTTTCGGTCAGCGACAACGGTCTTTTCGTTTTCAAGCTCGTTCACACGTCTCCCCCATTTCCATGCTCATGAAAGAAATAATGAGAATGTCGGTGTTTGTGAGCTTCCCGCCCATGCTGGTGCATATGCTCATGAATGAGGTTTACCTTGCGCAAGAGATCTTCGTCTTTTAAGATGTCATTGGAATCGCCGACCTTTTCGATACGATGTTCTTCGGACAGCAGAGCAACCTTCGTATGTAACTCATTAACGAGTGAAAGGTCATGGGTGGCTATCACCAAGGTCTTGCCGGCTTCGCTCAAGGCAAGCATAAGCTCAAAAAGAAAACATTGGGTTCTCGGGTCAAGGCCATTCGTCGGCTCATCAAGGAGCAGTACCTCGGGGTTTATGGTTAAAACAGAACCGATCGCGACCCTCTTTTTCTCCCCTCCGGAAAGCATGTAAGAAGATCTGTCTTTCAGCTTTTCTATATTCAGCATCTGCATGACCTCAAAAGCCCTATCCAAAGCCGCCTTTTCATTCATTTCCAGTTGGAGAGGCCCGTAAATAAGCTCATCCAGAACTGTCGGGCAGAACAGCTGTATATCAGAATCCTGAAATACATAACCAACCCTTTTTCTGAAAAACTGCAAAAAACCCTTGTCCTTGAGGGTTTGTTTCGTGACCTCATGCCCGCGAAAAAAAAATTTTCCGCTCGCCTGTTGTATCAGGCCATTCATGATCTGCAAGAGGGTGGACTTGCCGCTGCCGTTCGCACCGATGATGGCGAAGCTCTCTCCCTCTTTGATATCGAGACTGATATCACAAACAGCAGGGATCTTATCGAAGTAACTGTAACTTATCCCTTCAAGGCGTATGATGTCTGCCACAAGCCCGCTCACATCCACAGAAATAGAACCCCGACCAGGAAAAAAGTGACCCCTGTGAACCAATCCCTTGCACGGAGCTTCTTGGACGCGTAGATCTTTATGTCATCGGAGAAGCCCCTGCCGAGCATGGCTTCGAAAACCTCTTCACACCGCATCCTGGTCTTCTTAAGTATGAGCCCGATCCTTCCAGCGATCCATCTTCTCGCGTCTGCATTGCTGACCTGACCGACCAATCTGCTCTTTTTCGCTAGGTGCATATCTTCAGCCGTCTTTGCAAATAGGAACATGTACTTGTAAGAAATGGTTATGATCATGAGAAAGCTGTCCGGGACCTTCAGTACCTTCAGTGCCTTGACGATCTCGGCGAAAGGCGTTGTATATAAAACGAAGAATGAGAGGGCCAGAGAGTTCATAACCCTTGATGTAAGCATCATGACCCCATACACCCCACCCCTGGTAAGGCCGATTTCTTCGGGTATTTGGTAAAACCAGAAACTGTAGGGCCTCGAAAGGCGAAGTATCGGAAAGATAATTTCTCCCCTGGTGATCACATTGAAGGCAGAGGGAAGGGCAATGAGAAAACCGAAAATAAAGCCCCAGAAGAGGACCCGCCTATAGAGACTGAAAACATTCAGGCCTGATACCAACGTGAGAACGAAAACGAAGGAGCCGATAAAGAGTTCCGATAGGATGTCTTTTTTCAGGCTCACGATGATTACGTAGAAGAGGAGGAAAAGGACTTTTACCCTCCCGTCGATCCTCTGAAAAAAATTATCCCTTGAAGCAGTTTCCCATTGCACGTACCCCGTTTTGATGACATACGCCAAATGATCCATGCCCTTCTCGATGAAGGGCGTTCTCAGGCTACCCCTGCTCCGGTTAAACGACTCGGCGGGAGGCCTTTCTAACAGGAATGAGGGGACCTTATTTTTCATTTTTTGATATTAACCTTGAAATCACATGAATCGCAAGGCCGGCAGCGAATATGCCGATCAGCGCTGAAGCGATATACGATACTATCCGGATCGTCATGGATGCGCCTTCACTGCGGAAGCGGTAGTCAGGAACAGGGGCCTTCCATAGATTGGCTAATTTTCTTAATCCTTGCGGCACATACCCGATAAGCTTTCCGAGTTCTGCCGGTCCCCATTCACCCCAGGCGCCGCCTGCTTTAAATTTTTCGGGGAGGATGACCCCGAAGGGAGTAAGGAGCGCCAGGATAAAAAGACCTATCCAGAGTTTCTTCTGAGATCTTGTCATTTCATACCTTCTTCACTATCAGAGCATAGATCAAATCGGGCTCATGTTTGGCAAAATACTTGAATAGCAAAACCGTGACCACACCTTCAACAACGCTGAATAACAGCATATGCTCCACTGCCATGGCAGGAACGGCCACCGACAGGGGGTAAGGCGCGTAGAGAGGTCTCCCGTCCGGTCCAATGGCGATCAAGGGTTGAATCCCGAATTCAAATCCCGTAACTATCGCGGCAACAGAAAGCCCAACGTACCCGGAAAGAAAGGCGGCAATATATAGCCTGGCGCTCCCGACAGAATTTCCTCTTACAAGTTTAAACACCCCATAAGATACGAACGGCATTACCACCGCCATATTGAAACAGTTGGCGCCTATTGCGGTTATCCCGCCATCGCCAAACACTATCGCCTGAACGATCAGGCTTACAGACACCGCTATTACTGCTGTCCACGGCCCCAATAGGATAGCGATAATTCCAGCGCCGACCGCATGGCCTGTAGTACCACCAGGAATAGGAACATTAAACATCATGATAAGAAACGAAAAAGCCGCTGCCATCGCCAGATAAGGGATATGTTTCGTGGAGAGCTCTTTCTTTAACTTCTTAAGGGCAATCGACCAAAAGACAAAGGTTGCCCCGTAGAGAGGCACATACGTTTGAGGACTTAAGTATCCATCAGGGATATGCATCTAGCTCCCCCATGTGATGTCCGCAAGAACTGAATAGTCTTCCCTAGGCTCGGTTAAACCCGCCTTGCTGCCGAAATCGATATCGACATGTTCTGACAAAAAGTAACTCATACATAACTGTATCATAGCACTTCGGATTTATTCCTATTCCACTCACCGCCTTATTTTCTCCATTATATATTGTAGGAGCCTTCAGCGTTGTCTTGTCAAGGTTGAACTGCAGCATGGCGTACCCGTAATGCATGTCGTCATTTGCAGAGGCATCGCGGAAACATTTTTGCCGATGAAGAAACGGTCATCGGCGAGAACACCCCAGACATTCGCACTTATCGTGTAGATCGAGCCGAAATCACTCTCCAAGCCCACATGCCGCTAAAGACAGCTTCCACGTTGTTGACGAAAAAATGGTGACCAGATGCGGAAAACTTCAGCTGTTTTGTTGATACCTATCGCAATCTCTCGATGTTCTGGGTACTTATAAGCATAGTCGCGCCCACGACCAGAGTGTGAGATTCACGAGGGATGTCCTTGGAGAAGTCCACCCGCGGAAGCGGGTGCGGTCAACCAGTAATGCAGCAAGCCAGTTCGCCACGGCCAGCTGACTGGCGCACAGGAGAGAACGGATACCAACCATGTAACCCACCGGCATGCGACACCAACAATAAGCTCCCGGTAAAAATCGCCGTTATCAGCATGATCGTGCATAGATGGGCAAGTAAAGAAACCGACGGCTCATTTGCCGAAGAGCCTCCAAGGTCAAATAGCAGTGATCGAGTAGCCATTCACCGGTTGGCGTAATCCAGCGGTCTGTCTTGACCGCCTCCGCTGGCAGGTTCCGGTCAGGATGCCTTTATTCTCAGGCAGCCGCTCCACAAGCTGTTCCGGAGCATGTCCTGAGCTCAACCTGTGTAAGAAGCCGAGGTCTTGCCATGCTGCTCAATCCGGTCGCTGCCGCTGAACACTTCAGAGCGCAACGATGGCTCGCAGACTGCGCACTTTTGTGTCAGGTCTTTTCTGGGGATGGCCCGCAAATGAGTGAGGCACCCGAGAACGGTTTTGTTGCTCTTCTTCACGTTTGAGGTCTCCTGCCTTATTCCGAAGCAGTCGTTCCCACGAACGCGGGCCACCTCATGGCCACCTTTCTGCTCGACTAACCCGTTTGAGTGCTGGCCAGGGGCGAGAATCCAGCATAGTACGGACTGGATACCGGCTCGAGCTGAAGATGACAAAAACCGGTTTGACGCCATTCGCAGTGCATCACCATAGTGTGTTCAGCGAGAGGTGGCAGGTTTGCGGGCGTGGTTCCCGTGGCCCGTTGAGCCGGAGCGTTGCTGCGGGATGGAATGACGATGGGCGCTCCCGCGCTGCACGGGCTTCCGCGATTCCGAACTTTCGCTTCGGTGCATTTTTTTTTGGTGTGTCGCGGTACGGGTCTCGGATGCTTCCGGTTTATTCTGCCGTCTGCCGCGTGGTGAATTGCGAGGTGGGCGGGCAAACTCAGTATCGCGAGCCGGGGCCGCCTTTTTATAGTCGAAGCCGTTCAGAGTGCGACGTTCTATTTTTTCACCGAGAACGCGCTCGATGTTGCGAACCATGTCCTCGTCCTCACGGACGTTGAACGTGAAGGCATCACCGGTCTTCGCGGCGCGGCCGGTTCGGCCGATCCGGTGTGTGTATGCATCGGTGGTGTCGGGCATATCATAGTTGATGACGTGAGATATGCTTGAGATATCGATGCCACGGGCTGCGATGTCGGTCGCAACAAGGATCTGGTAAGAACCGTCACGGAATCCGTCGAGCGCCGCCTGCCGCTTGTTCTGTGACAGATTACCCTGCAGCGATGCGGCCCGGTAGCCGGCCCTTTCCAGTTGCTGCCCTACGCGCTTGGCGCGGTGCTTGGTGCGCGTGAAGATCAGGACCGACTCTGTGTCCGTATGACGCAGCAGTCCGAGGAGAAGCTCGGTCTTGAGGTGCTGATCGACTGGGTACAGCGCGTGAGCAACAGCGTCGACCGGTACGCCGGGATCGATTTGCACGATGACCGGAGCGTGAAGGACTTCGCGGACCAGCCGCTGGATATCATCGGGCATGGTAGCGGAAAACACCAGTGTTTGGCGCTTAACCGGCACGTGCCTGATGATCTCCCTGATATCAGGCAGGAATCCCATGTCGAACATACGGTCTGCCTCGTCCAGCACGAGCATTTCCAGATGCGACAGGTTGATCGTCCCCTGACGGATGTGATCGAGCAGACGGCCGGGACAAGCAACAACGATCTCGACTCCTGAGCGTAATTTTTGTATCTGCAGATTTGCGCTCACGCCTCCGTAGACGGTTACGCTCCGGAGGCCAGTCTGCCGTCCCATGCTGCCGATCGCCTGATGGATCTGCTCTGCCAGTTCCCGGGTAGGGGCGATGACGAGGGCGCGGACTGTGCCGCGCGGTCCCTTCATCAGGCGCTCGAGAATCGGCAGCACAAAAACCGCAGTTTTGCCCGTTCCGGTCTGGGCGAGGCCCATAAGGTCGTGTCCCTGGAGGACAGGCGGGATAGCCTGGCATTGGATAGGGGTTGGTTTGTCATAGCCAAGCGCCTTAACGCCGGCCGCAATCCGCGGATGGAGATTGAACGTATTAAAACTCATGTAGCCTTCTTTCTGTAGTAGGGTATCAGGACTTATTACCTGAATGCCGCGATAACAAATGAGCGAACAGTTTTTTTCCGGCAGAGCAAGACCTCGTTATCTCTAAGGGATGGGGCAAAGCGGCAGGGCTCTTGAGAACATGGCTTGGCTATCGACGGAAAAACTGTAGTAAATGTTTTAGAAAAAAATTAATCTTGCGTTTCTCTTTTTTCTCATATAACGACGGATAAATCGTGATCCTGCAATCGCCGGATACTTCGTACGTTTTTTTAATTTTCATTGTACTGTATAGTAACTTTATAGCTAATGTTCACATGACTGGAAGTGAGACCATTTCCCTGACAATCCAACTCCCCCTCTCTCGATGATGAATGGCTTCTGATCATCCCAGCAACGACTTGGTCCAAATCAAACCCCCCTGTACAATCTTTGCAGTCTCTATTCAGACATTCAACGTGAAAATAGGCATAACTCTCTGAGGAAAAATTGAGAGTCCTCAATAACCGATTCCCTATTATTCCTTTTCTGTGGTGTTCCATGTCAACGACTATGCTGGAAACGTCAGGGAAGCGCCTGGAAATAAGGCCCGCGTCATGCTTCTGCTGAATTCTTTCCAACCTTGCATCGCACTTTTCACGATAGGTCATTATTTCACCTTCCAAATGAAGCCCCCCCGCATAGCGGAGGGACTTATCAGGCTGTTACAGTTTAACCACGTTGATCGCCTTGGGACCTTTCGGGCCCGTTTCAATATCAAAGTTCACCATGTCGCCTTCGGCAAGGGTCTTTAACCCATTGCTCTCAATCGAAGCATGATGGACAAAGACATCGGAACCGTCATCTCTCGTAATAAAGCCGAAGCCTTTGGCATCGTTGAACCATTTTACTTTTCCTTTGGTCATTGCAGCACCTCCTTTTCTCTAAATTAGAATGTCAGAAGGTCTGAGCAAAAAAAGGCCACAAAGTCAAAAGTCTTTGTGGCCTCATAAACGGCAAAAACTTCCAAAATTCTATTTATAGAATACCATGTCTGGAACATTTCGTCAAGGAAAATGACATCCTCTGTCAAGGACATTCAAAAACCACAAGGTTCCCCGAACTTTTTTTCAGGCGATAGCGGGAAATAGCGAAGCCTTTCCGGCAAACCGAAAAAGGCCTCAGGGCTTTCCTTCTATCCGTGGTTTCGTCATTTTCATCCTTTCATAACAGATTTCGAGATTATTACGCGCCTCCACATAGTCAGGCCTGAGATTCAACGCAGTGATGAATTCATTTACTGCCTTATTAAGGCGATTCTGATTTAGATATGCGGTTCCCAGATTATAATGGGCCTCTGCATAGCCAGGCTTGAGATTCAATGCGATGATGAATTCATTTACTGCCTCATTAAGGTGGTTCTGCTTTGCATATGCAGTTCCAAGATTATAATGGGCCTCTGCAAAATCAGGGTTGACCTTCACAGTAATGATGAATTCATTTACCGCCTCATCAAGACGGTTCTGCTTTAAATATGCAGTTCCAAGATTATTATGGGCCTCTGCATAGTCAGGCTTCAGGCTTAAGGCATCGTTATATTCGATAATGGCTTCATTAAGGCGGTTTTGGTTTAGATATGCGGTTCCCAGATTATAATGGGCTTTAGCATAGTCAGGCTTGAGCTTTAACGCAGCAATGAATTCATTTACCGCCTCATCAAGGCGGTTCTGCTTTACATAGGTGGTTCCAAGATTATAATGGGCTTTAGCATAGTCAGGCTTGAGCTTTAACGCAGCAATGAATTCATTTACCGCCTCATCAAGGCGGTTCTGCTTTACATAGGTGGTTCCAAGATTATAGTGGGCATCGGCAAAGTCAGGCTTAAGCTTCAATACGGTGATGAATTCATGCACTGCCTCATCAAGGCGGTTCTGCTTTACATAGGCGGCTCCAAGACTATTATGGGGCAATGCCGCATCCGGGGATTTCCTCAGCGTATCGGTAAAAAGGGTTACATCATCTCTCCAGTCGGCATTTCTGTTCACTGTCCCTACGGAATAGACCATCACCACTACGAGCGAAATCATAACCAGGCCGGAAGCGAGTCCGGGGTTAACGGCCTTGGCCCGTGAAAGTGCCAGGGCTATGAGCACTACAAAGCCGAAGGAGGGCAGGTACAGATACCTTTCAGCAAAGACGTTTTCCCCGACTGCCGGTATGTACAGTGACGGCAAAAGAGGCAACGCTATCACGAAAAGACCG
>JBEKCV010000137.1:0-8282 GCA_050014695.1 Thermodesulfovibrionales bacterium | reverse complement strand
GTCCTGCAGTATTCGCTGCCATACAAACGGGCATACCGATCGAGGACATCCTGATCCGCGGCGGTGAATTCTCCCCCCGAGGCCTTCAGATAGAGCTCGATATCAGCAGCCGTCTTCATGGTGACGACCAGGCCGTCCACCTCCGGGTGCTTTAGCACCCACTTGAATGCCGCATGGGAGAACTCCTCTCCCTTCTCTTCTACATTCATGTCCTTTGCACCGGCCAGGGTCTTCATGGCGATCACGCCCACCCCCCTGCTGTGGGCCTCCTTCATAACCTCGGGCAGCTTCGGAAACTTCATGAAGTTGAAGGACGGCTGGATCACATCAAAACGGCCTGACTTGACCGCAGTCATCAGGAGTTCCTCCATATTGTTCGGCCCGTGAGAAGAGGCGCCGAGAAAACGGATCTTCCCCGCCTTCTTCAGTTCAGCCGCGGCCTCGAACATCTCCTCATTGAGGAGCCTTGCTTTCTCGGCTTCCAGGTCTTTGCTCATATCACCTATGGCGTGTACCAAACAGAAATCGAGGTAATCGGTCTTCATCCTCGAGAGGCTTCCCTCGACCGCGGCCAGGTAATCTTTCTTCTTCGAACCCAGAGGGAGATGACCGGGATGAAGCTGGGGGTTACAGAATTTCGAGGTCATGATGACCTTGTCTCTCTGAATCTTGCCCATGGCTTCGCCGATCGTCTTTTCAGATTGGCCGTAATCCGGGGCGGTGTCAAAATAGTTGATGCCGCTGTCCACAGCCCGGAGAACCATCGAGGAGGCCGAAAGTTTTCCGGCACCGAAGGAAATATCGCTCATCTTCAACCCGGTCTTCCCGATTTCATGATAACTCTTGACAGTGGGGGTGTCGGAAACTGTTTCCGCATGAAGCGGAGGGACTGTCACCGTGGCTGCGGTGACAGCCGCAATCTTGAGAAACTCCCGTCGTTTCATACTGAGACCTCCTCATCCGGCTGATGCAAGATATCACGCCGAAAAGTTATTAATCTTGGCATAGTGTTCAAACCTAACTCGTCATAACGGGCCACATGGTCCGAGCAAACGCCCTCGCAGCCGAGTTTCGTGCGTTGCTCCATAGCTGCGATATCGGCAGGAGGCGTAATGACATCAGCCACGGGTGCGTTGACTATGGATCCGAAGGCCGAGCCAGTTATTATGCCGACAGCCATGGCAACTGCATTCCCCCGCACGGCAAATACTTTGAATCTTTCAACTCGTTCTTCCGCGTTTCCGAGAAGTATTGCCACTTGCTTAATTCATGACTGCATCTTAGCACCTTTATGCCAGGGGCGCAACCTTTACATTCTTTGGAGGTGGGTGACTTTTTTATCGGAAATCGACTCGAATGCCAAGAGCCACTGTTGGATCACTGTTTAATCAACAACCTCATTGGAACCATCTCTGAAATATTGAACCCGTGCTGTTCATAGAATTGTTGCGCCGACTCGTTTGTTCGATCGGTAAGAAGTGTGATGCGGCGGCAGCCGGAAGCCTTGGCCACATGAATGGCGGCCTTCAGTAACTCCGATCCAGCCCCCTTTCCTCGGTATTCAGGATGCACGATCATATCTTCCAGAAGCGCAACTCGACCACCAAGGTCGGTGCTGATCGTAAACAGCAAATTGACCATGCCGATAAGACAAGCCCCCTCACGAAGAACCAGGACCCGACCACGTTCAGGAAAGTCAATTATTTGCTGTAACCCAGTTGATTGTAGGGAGCGGTCTGGCCGGAACTCGGCTTCCTGTGAGAACAACAACTCCAAGAGCTCACACAGTCCCGTAATATCGTCTTCGGTGGCTTCGCTTATCTCCATAGTTTCTCCATGCGCGCTAAAGTCTCAGGAAAGCCGGTCGGCCCTCCAAGATGCCTATAATCACAGTGCGTAGAACGCGCTTTGCAAATAGTTCCATTCCCCTTGTTTTGTTCTCCATGAAATCTTCCCTGAATCAATCCTAGCAATTTCTGGTCACACTGTCTAATAGCATCTGAATTCAGCATATTTCCGTTATGAACTAATGGCTTTTGCCACAGGAAGGAGCTACGCTGACCCTAACGGGTCCTTTTTTTGATGAGAAGCTAAACGATATTTGGCGATGTTGGAGATTGAGGAAGCAAAGAAACAGCAAAAGATGGCCATTCCAAGAAGGCGTTCAGCCGACAAGGTGGCTGAGCGCCCCACCTTGCCAAAGTGTGTCCCAATGTTGTTTCGCTGACTTGCATTGTGGCACCCTTCTGCGCACTGCAAGCTTCACCTGTCTCGAAGAGAAATACTGCCGCCACACAGTATTGTCGGGGAAGAACAACTTTGTTCTAAATTGTCGGGAACAAAAAGGTAGGTAGTTTTTAAATTCAACTAATTATGAGATGGCAGGTTTTTTGCTATTTAACGCACCATCAATCAAAGTTAATCTGAAAGGAGATCACTATGAAAAGGATCGAGGCAATAATACGCCCCACCATGGTAACCCAGGTATGCGCCATTTTGGACAAAGTGGGCTATTCGGGCGTCACAATTTCCGACGTTGAGGGTCACGGGAGCCAAAAGGGCACTGAACGTAGGGTTCGCGGCGTAATGCATAGAGTGCCTTTCGTGGCGAAAAAGCGGTTAGTATTCATTGTAAAAGATAAAGAGGTTGACGGAATTATGAAAACTATTCGCGAGGCCGTGTCCACGGGCGAGATTGGAGACGGTAAGATATTTGTCTCCTCCATGGACAACGCCATGAGGATAAGGACAGGCGAGATCGGCGAAATTGCAGTCTAGCTTCTGAAGCCTCGATTGAATAGAGGGGAAGTCTTAACCTTTGCGTCCAAGGGAATGGATTCTATTTGGCACCCGCAAGTTGATTGAGAAACGATATCCATAATTTCTGATTCTCTTTTTTCTCTGCCTTGACTGTTGCGTATTCCGGCAAAAAAACCTACCACCTAACTGATCTGCTAAGAACTTGCTGCCTGTTCGATCAAGCTGCCCTGCGTTTTCCGAGCGGTAGCAGGAGATTCCTCTCTGTTCCCTTTGTCTGTATAATTTATAGCCATAGTGTTTAGTTATTAGCCATCGAAACGGATGTCTCCTTTCTTGTGTCCTTATTTTTCAACGGGGTAACCTTTGGCATGTGGATTGCTTTACCTTCAGTGTCAAACTCTACGATAAGGAGAGATGCGAACATGGATGATGCAATAAAGATTTACGGACTCTGTTTAGAAAGGCTGAAACATCAGATCAAAAACGCCGGGAACCGGGTAAAGGCCGAGACCTATTTTTGTCCGGATCAGGTCCTCCTGGAATCATACAATACCGGTGAACTGCAGGACATTATCGATATCCTTGAGCTTTACGACCTGGAGGAGAGGACATTCGACTCTCTGAAGGTGAAACTGGAGGACCTGGCTTATACGATTTCTGTCCTCATCAACCAAACACTGACTTTTGGTTTCAATGAAGACGGCCATCTCGGTCTTTACCTGTCGATGCGGGACCGGTCCTTCAGCCCGTCAGCCCTGGCAGTTACCCATAGTGCGTAGCATTCGGGATAGACACGGGATAGACGAACATCGCTCCCTGAAACTGCGTTCGTGATATACTGAGAGACCGATTTCTCACTGCAGAATAAGCATGGCCTACAGAAATATATTGAACCTCATCGGCAATACGCCTCTCGTAAGGATTACGCGGATGGTTGCAGACGGCAGCGCCGAAATCTGGGCAAAACTCGAAGGCCACAATCCCGGCGGATCCGTGAAAGACAGGGTTGCCCTCTCCATGATCGAGGCCGCAGAAAGAGAAGGGACATTGAGACCCGGTGGGACCATTATTGAACCGACAAGCGGCAACACCGGCATAGGCCTCGCACTCGTTGCAGCCGTAAAAGGATACCGCCTCATACTCACCATGTCGGAAACCATGTCTATCGAACGAAGATTGCTGCTTCAGGCATACGGGGCTGAACTTGTTACAACCCACGGTGAAGAGGGCATGATGGGCGCCTGGGAAAGGGCGGAGATGATACTGAGGGAAAACCCCAGCTACTTTATGCCCCTACAGTTTGAAAACGCTGCAAACCCAGATGCCCACAGAAAGACAACTGCAGTTGAGATCATGAACGACCTTGGCGGTGTTCCGGATGCCTTTATTGCCGGAGTTGGGACAGGCGGCACCATAACGGGAAACGGAGAAGTATTCAGAAAACACAAGCCGAGTGTTTTGATTGTCGCCGTTGAGCCCGCTGGTTCACCGATCCTTTCGGGGGGAACCCCCGGCAAACATAGGATTGCAGGCATCGGTGCCGGATTTTTCCCGGGTATTCTGAATACAAAAATTTACGATGAGGTCATTCCCGTCACAGACGAGGACGCAGAAGAGACCGCGAGGGATCTTGCCTTACGGGAAGGTATCCTTGCCGGAACATCATCCGGAGCAGCAATGTGGGCGGCTCTGCAGATTGCCGCTAGGCTTGGTAAGGGGAAAAAGTCGATTGTGATATTCCCTGACAGGGGAGACAGATATCTCAGCACCGGGCTCTTTACTCCAGCGAAGTGCCACGCATGAATGTTTGGCATTGTGTTTGCGTGTTTACTGCAGCGCGCCTAGCGTTTTATCGAGGCTCTCGATATCCTCAACGTGAAAGACCCGGACCGAAGGCTCTATCCTTTTAATAAGTCCTGAAAGCACCTTGCCAGGGCCGACTTCAATGAACATCTCTATTCCTGAATCCACAACAGTCTTTATGGAATCCTCCCAGAGCAGCGGACTGTTGAGCTGACGCACAAGGGATGCCTTGATGCTGTCGACGGCATTAAGGAATATGGCATCAGCATTGTTTACGAGAGGGACTGCCGGGTTTTTAAATTCTATCTCATTCAGTTCTTCCGCAAGCCGACTCGAGGCGTCGGCCATCAAGGTGCAGTGGGACGGAACGCTGACTGCAAGAGGCACTGCCCTTGCTCCCGACTCTTTGGCACGTTTGATGGCCTCTCCAACAGCAGCCCTTTCGCCGGCAATTACTATCTGCCCGGGACAATTATAGTTTGCAGGTGCTGCATATCCCGATTGGAGAGAAAGGCATATCTCATCAATCTCATTCCTGCTCAGCCCAAGGATAGCCGCCATACGTCCCCTGCCCTCCGGCACAGCATCCTGCATAAACTGTCCCCTCTTTTCCGTAAGTTTCACGGCGTCATGAAATGAAAGGACCTCCGCTGCCACAAGGGCGGAATACTCACCGAGGCTATGCCCTGCAACGACCGATGGCTTTATCCCCTTTGACAATAATACCCTGTGAATCGCGCTACTTACGGTCAAGATACCGGGCTGCGTCCTGTACGTTTTGTTTAACTCCTCCTTCGGACCGCGAAAGCATAACCGGACAAGGTCATACCCGAGCGCATCTGATGCCTCCTGAAAGATATCCCTCGCCTCGTGGTAATTCTCATAGATCTCCGCGCCCATGCCGACATAATGCGAACCCTGACCGGGGAAGACAAAGGCAACTCTCATGAAGGGTGCTCCGCCACCGCATGCACGAGAGAAAGTGCCGCGCAGGAAGGGGAGGCGGCTCGGTTGCAAAGGACCGCAATGCGATGGATTCCGATATGCCAGCGTAAACGGAAAAACATTTTGACGATCTCAGGCAAAAGGTTCACGATGCACGGATTGCAATGAGCCATGCATGAATCCTGTCGTTCATAAGCATATATTGAGCAGTCTGTCCTTGGGTTGACATACAGGGGTGGTTAAGCACCTTTCATCTCCTTTATTCTCTTTATCAGCATTGGCACGATCTCATACACATCGCCGACGATTCCGTATGAGGCAACATTGAATATGGGTGCCTCGGGATTTTTGTTTATGGCGATGATGATATCGGAGGACTGCATTCCCACGAGATGCTGGACAGCACCTGAGATCCCGCAGGCCATATAGATGTTCGGGCAAACGGTTTTCCCCGTCTGGCCCACTTGGTGGCTATACGGAATCCAGCCCTCATCGACTGCCGCCCTGGAGGCGCCGAGAGCAGCGCCGAGAACTCCTGCCAACTCGCTCAGGAGTCTAAATCCCTTTTGGTCGCCGAGCCCTCTTCCTCCTGATACGATGATAGCCGCATCCTGGAGATTGACGGCTATTTCAGAGACTTCTTTTACCGTCTCTAAAACCCTTGTGCGCGAGGATAACCCTTCTGCATCAACATGGATGATGTCGCCTTGCCTGCTTTCCTCATACCGATCGCGTTTCATCACCCTTGGTCTCACCGTAGCCATCTGAGGCTTGTTGTCCGGGCAGAGGATCGCAGCCATAATATTGCCGCCAAAGGCGGGCCTTATTTGCAGGAGGTTGCCAGTCTCCGGGTCGATATCAAGGGATGTGCAATCAGCAGTAAGTCCCGTTCGAAGTCGTGATGCGACTCTCGGAAAGAACGAGCGGCCGATAGGAGTCGCTCCCGCCAGAACGATTTCAGGACGATGCTCCTTCACCAGTAAAGAGAACAAACCTGCGTAGGGTTCATCATTGAAGCCCTCAAAAATTGGATCATCACAAAGATAGACCCTGTTGGCACCCCAGCGAATGAGTTCCCCCGCTTCCGACTCGGATGCACCGAAGAGAACAGCAGAGAGATGCGTGTGACGAACATCCGCAAGCCTTCTGCCAGCGCCCAAAAGCTCATACACCACCGGAACCACCTTTCCGTCCCTCTGCTCGGCAAAAACCCACACACCCGCAGACTCATCGGTGTGTCCGGTTTCCCGAGCAGGCGATTCGCCGACATCGAGAATCTCGCTAATGGCGCCCTCAGGGCACGCATTGAGGCAAGCCCGGCACAGCTGGCAATATTCCGTGATGAAAGCCTTCCCCTCTATCATCGCGATAGAGGTAAACGGACAGGAATCGATACAGGTCTCACAGCCAGTGCATTTATCAGCAGTGACGACTATACGCATTTCAAATTCCTCAGTTCTTGCAACAAACCCTCTACCTGCTCTTCAAGGGTCCCCTCGATCATTTTCCTATCCTTTTTCGCCTGCGGGGCAAAGATGTTTCTTACCTGCGTCGGGGAACCTTTTAAACCGATCTTATCTGCATCAGCGCCGATATCAGCCGACGACCACTTTTTGATCTCAGCCTTCTTGGCCGCCATCTTGCCCTTCAGAGACGGCAATCTCGGATCATTGATTTCCTTTACTACCGTGAGCAACACAGGAAGCGATGATTCCACGATGTCATATCCGTCATCCATCAACCGCTGTACCCGTATCAAATCCGGTTTGACTTCCTCTATCCTTCTCACATATGAGATGTGCGGGATATTCAGGAACTCAGCAGTCTCCGGCCCAACCTGTGCCGTATCACCATCGATCGCTTGTTTCCCGCAGATGGTAATGTCTGCACCGAGTTTTTCGATAGCCTTGGAAAGCGTGTATGATGTCGCCCATGTGTCGGATCCTGCAAACGCCCTGTCAGTTAGCAGTACGCCATCATCAGCACCCATGGCTATGGCATCCCTCAAAGCACCCTCCGCCTGTGGTGGTCCCATGGTGAGCACGGTGACCTTTGCTCCAAGGCTGTCTTTAATCCGGAGAGATGCCTCGATCGCATGAAGATCATAGGGATTGATGATGCTGGGGACTCCATCCCTCACAAGAGTATTGGTCTCAGGGTTGATCTTTACCTCAGCGGTATCGGGAACCTGTTTGATGCAGACGATTATGTTCACTCGTTGTCCTCCCAAAGCCATAGATGAGTCAGGATATTTTTCGACGTTACCACTCAGGAAAAAATATTATACGATTTTACCGTTCTGCGTGTAAAGCAAACCCAGGAGAGAATAATGAAAAGAGCATTCTATAACGCATTGACCGATCAACCATAGCAGCTTCTGTAGCGCCTCTCTTACGACTTCCTCACTGTCCTCTCAGGTGGAAAATCTTGCCTCTCTTTAAGCTCGGGCATGGTGCCGTGGTCTCAGGGAAAAATCAAGAAAGCAGGCAGGTCTCAGAGCGAGGTAAACTCGTTCCCCAGTAACTCTCTGCCGATAATGACTCTCATGATATTCTGCGCTCCTTCCGCACCTGCAATATAAGAAGCGACACCTCGTAAGCCCCTCTCCAATCCCGCCTCTTTTGTGTAACCATAAGCCCCGTACCAACTGAACCTCCCCATCCCTAAAGGGAGGGGGTTCTTCTTATGGTGACAGCGGTCTTTTCGGGGCTCTCGCTGCATCTATACGAGCATGAAGCTACAGCATCCCCGACGTCGACTGGTGTCCTTTCCCC
>JBEKCV010000136.1:0-8486 GCA_050014695.1 Thermodesulfovibrionales bacterium | reverse complement strand
TTTCAGTCAATTCCCCGGATCCTCTTCGCCGAAACTGAGGCCGTCACCCTCAGAAAATCCTCAAACTACCGGCATGTTTCAGTTTGGTGGTGGATTCTGGGTGTCGCCATGTCCTTGACTTTCTCTCTTCGTGTGCGATAATGAAAGAATAAAATAAGGGGAGGTGTGTAGGATGAGAAATTTTACAGTCGTAGTTTTATCTGGGTTGTTTCTCTTACTGTTAGGGGTATACGCTTCAGATGCCCAGACGTGCGGTTGTATGGGCAAAATGAGCGGGGAGATGCAAGAGGGCGACATGCCCATGATGGGTGGCATGATGGGGGATGAAATGGAAGAGGGGATGATGGGCGCCGGCCACCATACCTGGAAATGTCTCGCTCATCTTGGCCTCGATGAAAAGCAGAAAGAGGCGGTGAGGGAGATTAAACAACGGGTAATGAAAGCAACGATCAGGAAAAAGGCAGATCAGGAAATTGCTCGGATCGAGCTGAAAGACCTTCTTGAGAAAGATCCGGTAGATATGACGGCAGTCGAGGCGAAACTGAAGCAGATAGACGCTATGAGGACGGATATCCAGCTCTCGCACATAAAGGCAAAGGAAGAAATCAAGGCTCAGTTAACACCTGAACAGAGAAAAAAAATGAAAGAGATGGAGGAGAAAGGCCCCATGATGGAGAAAGGGGAGATGATGCATCACTGCGGTGAGGCGGAGGAAACGGAGATGCAGCCTTCCGTGGAACAAGAGGAGGCACCGGCTCCCGAGCATATGCATCACCATATGTAAGAAACAGCGTTCAAGGAGTCCTCGTGGATACGAGGGCTCCTTTTTCTCATTGTTCCTTCCTGCTTCAGGGTAACGCCAACGCTTTCACTCACCTTGCTTCGGCGCTGCAGATGACTCGCCTCCCTTGTCAATCCGACTTCAAGAAAGATATAATAGTTTTTCAATTTTCTTACGGGAGGGCTTATGACCATCACAGAGAAGATAATGGCCGCACACGCAGGGAAAAAGGAGGTCTCTCCCGGTGAACTGATCAATGCGAGGGTTGATCTCATCCTCGCCAATGACATCACCGCTCCCATCGCGATACAGGAATTTAAAAAGATAGGTGCAAAGGATGTCTTTGATAAGGACCGGATAGCTCTCATTCCGGATCACTTTGCACCCCAGAAAGACATAAAGGCAGCGGAGCAGTGTCAGATGCTGAGAAATTTCTCAAAGGAATACCATCTTGGCCTCTATTTCGAAGTCGGAAGAATGGGTATCGAACATGCGCTCTTACCCGAACAGGGGTTGGTGGTTCCCGGGGATCTCGTCATCGGCGCTGACAGCCATACGTGCACGTACGGAGCCCTGGGTGCCTTCGCAACGGGGGTCGGCTCCACTGACGTGGCCGCAGCGATGGCGACGGGGGAATGCTGGTTTAAGGTGCCCGAGTCAATGAAATTCGTCTATCACGGAAAACTCAATCCATGGGTCGGCGGAAAGGACCTGATACTGCACACGATAGGCGATATCGGTGTGGACGGCGCATTATACCGTGCCATGGAATTTGAAGGCGAGACCATACAAAGGCTTCCCATGGCCGGGAGGCTTACCATCTGTAATATGGCGATAGAGGCGGGCGGGAAAAGCGGCATTATCGTCCCTGATGCGGTCACTGACTCATACGTAAAAGGGAGAGCAAAGAGGCCGTTTCAGTTTTACAACTCGGATGTCGATGCCCGGTACGTCGAGGTCAGGGAATACGATTGTTCGAAGATTCCGCTGACGGTATCATGTCCTCATCTGCCTTCGAACACGAAGCCGGCCGCCGAACTCTCCCGGACCACGATTGACCAGGTGGTCATTGGCTCGTGCACCAATGGAAGAATCGAAGACCTCAGGGAGGCCGCGCAGGTGATCAAGGGGAAAAAAGTAAATCCGAATGTGCGTTTGATCGTCATACCGGCGACACAACAGATCTATAAAGAAGCCTTGAAAGAAGGCCTGGCCGAAATATTCGTCGACGCGGAAGCCGTCTTCTCGACGCCCACGTGCGGGCCCTGCCTGGGCGGACATATGGGGATACTCGCAAAGGGAGAAAGGGCGTTGGCGACCACAAACAGGAATTTTGTCGGAAGGATGGGACACCCTGAGAGTGAAGTCTATTTGTCTAATCCGGCAGTTGCAGCGGCATCCGCGGTGCTCGGAAGGATCGGACTGCCCGAGGAGGTACTAAACGCATGAACAACAAGAAAAATATCCTGAAACTTGGTCTTCCGAAGGGGAGTCTTCAAGAATCAACGTTGCGCCTTTTTAAAAAGGCGGGGTATCAGATAAGTGTTTCGACCCGTTCCTATTATCCTGTCTTTGATGACCTTGAAGTACAATCCATGCTCATACGGGCCCAGGAGATGGCGCGGTACGTCGAAGACGGCCACCTCGACTGTGGGCTGACCGGCCATGACTGGGTTCTCGAGCAGAATGCGGAGGTGGTTGAGATTGCGGAGTTGAGGTATGCAAAAGAAGGGTTCAAGCCGGTTCGGTGGGTTGTCGCCGTTCCTGAGGACTCGAAGATAAGGTCTCTGAAGGATCTTCAAGGCAAGCGCATAGCCACAGAACTGGTGGGCTTTACCAAAAGATACCTGAGATCAAAGGGGATCAAGGCTCAGGTTGATTTTTCGTGGGGAGCGACCGAGATCAAGCCGCCTTTTCTTGCCGACGCCATCGTCGAACTCACGGAGACCGGGACGTCTTTGCGGGCGAATAATCTGAGGATTGTAGAGACCATGATCGAGTCGACAACACGGTTCATAGCCAATAGCAAGGCCTGGCAAAGCCAGTGGAAAAGACAGAAGATGCAGAACATCGCCTTACTGTTGAGAGGCGCCCTCGCTGCCGAGGAGAAGGTCGGTCTCAAGATGAACGTTCCTCAGAAGTCTTTCAAGAGGATTTTGAGCCTGCTTTCGGCCATGCACTCTCCAACGGTCTCCTCCCTCTCCGATACCGCTTGGTATGCCATCGATGTGGTGACCGACGAAAGGATCGTTCGGGACCTGATACCGAAACTGAAGAGTGCCGGTGCGTCAGGCATCGTCGAGTATCAATTAAACAAGGTTATTCCGTAAGGCATGACTCTGTTGAGCCGTTCGAACACGCACCGGAAGAGCACTGAAAGACAATATCATGAGAAATTGTTCCTCTCCGTCACCCCCTGAGGGGGAAGAAATTAAAGTTGGCACATTCTCTGAAAACCCTTACCAATAACCCAGCTACAGCAGGCAGGATGCAATCGGGCAAAGATCTGAAGCGGCGCGCCCGCAATCTTTCGCCGGAGAAGCAAGGCTTGTCTTTTGCGACCCTGGACAGACAGTCCCCGAGACTTCTCAAGGACCCGGTGGCGTTGATCAACAGCCTCGAAGACGCCATTTTGCTTCTCGACAAAAAGACATTGATACTGTTCGTAAACAAAACAGGAGAAGAGCTTCTCCGGAAAGGCTATCGGGAGATCGTGGGGAAACGTCTCGGCGAACTATTCCCCGATGCCAAGGCGATTGTAAAACTCACACGAAAGGCGATCAAGGAATCACGGTCATTCAGCGCCAAAGAGGTCGAAGTGAAGATCAACGGCATAGCGCAGATGGACTTCCGCATATCGCCTTTTTTTGTTGATAACAGGAATGAAGGGGTTCTCCTTTCTATCCGTGAAAACCTCCCTATCGTCGAAAAAGAGGATGCTTCCTTTGACTCGCTGGTGTATCTCCTTGGCTCCATAGCTCACGAAATCAAAAACCCCCTCGGGAGTATAAAAGGAGCCGCCCAGCTTCTGAAGAAGCGCACTCTGAATGGAGGGCCCGGCGAGGCGCTCCTGCCAGGCGTTCATTCCGGCGATAGTGAATACTTAAACCTCATCATACGGGAAACAGACCGCCTCAACTCGGTCCTCCAGAGTTATCTCACGATGAGCAGAAGGCCCGTGCTTCATCCGATCAATATCCACGAGGTGATCGAGAAGGCGATTTCGATCATGAATATATCCCGCAAAAATGGTAACATATCCGTCCAAAGGTTTTACGACCCGAGTCTCCCAAGGCTCGTCGGGGACGAAGGCAAGTTGTTCCAGGTTTTTGTGAATATCATAAAAAATGCCATCGAAGCGATGCCCAGGGGGGGGAGTCTGAGCATAACGACAAAGCCGTCGAATGAATATGTAGTCCAGCACGGGCAGGTAAGGCGATGGGCGGTAATATCCGTTAGTGATATAGGAAAGGGCATACCAAAGAATGAGATGCAGAAGATATTCCTTCCCTTTTATACGAAAAAGAAAAGGGGGACCGGGCTCGGCCTGTCACTTTCGAAAAAGATCGTAAAAGACCACGGCGGTTTTATCAGGGTCGAAAGTCCGTCAGGAACCGGGAAAGGGACCGTATTCCACATTTATATCCCCTTTGCCGATATGTAGCACAATATTTGCAACTCGATAACTGAAAAGAGAAGTGGAGACCCGGCACAGGGAGTCTTTTCCCCCGGCGTCGCACGATGCATTGTGCAAAGAGACGCAGAGGATGGGTGAAAAGGCGCACTATAACCCATCTTTTTTTGTGAGAGCTGAAGAACAAGAAAACCCTGCAACAGATGAGGACGGCGCAAACCCGCGTATATGGAAAAAGAGATACTGATAATCGACGATGATGAATCCATCACCTGGGTCGTAAAAAAGGCCCTTGAGTCTTTGGGGTATACGATAAAATCCTATTCGCGGCTGTCTCCGGGACTGAAGGCCGTGCGGGATGGATCGCAACTCATCCTTCTTGATATCGTTCTTCCCGACGGCAACGGCCTTGATGCTCTCAAGGAAATAAAATCCTCATATCGTGACGCCGTTGTGATCATGATGACAGCGCACGGGAAGATGCAAAGCACCATTGAAGCTATGAAGGAAGGCGCATATGATTACATAGAGAAACCCTTCGATATAGAAGAGCTCAAGATCATCGTCGAGAAGGCGTTCAAGGATGTGGCTATGCGGGAGGAGCTGAATACACTCAGGAGTGTCACTGCTGAGGCTGAAGAACCGATGATCGTGGGAAAGAGCGAGAAGATGTTTAAGGTCTTCAAAGACATTGGAAGAGTTGCGTCCAAGGATATCACGGTCCTCATCACGGGTGAGAGCGGCTCAGGCAAGGAGCTTGTGGCAAAGGCAATACACTTTAACAGCAACCGCAGGACAGGCCCTTTTGTCGCCATAAACTCAGCCTCTCTTCCGAAGGACCTTCTCGAGGCTGAACTCTTCGGCTGGGACAAGGGGGCCTTCACCGGCGCAAAAGACAAACACACCGGGAAAATCGAGTCTACAAACGCCGGCTCGCTGTTCCTCGATGAGATCTCCGAACTGGATATGAACCTCCAGGCAAAGCTCTTACGGTTTATGCAGGACCGGAAATTCAGCCCCCTGGGGAGCAACAGGGTCGTGGAAGCCAACGTGAGAATCATCGGAGCGACAAACCGGAACCTCAGGGACGCGGTGAGCAAAGGAACGTTCAGGGATGATCTCTACTACAGATTCAATGTAGTGCAGATAAAACTTCCGTCATTGAGAGAGCGGCGGGAAGACATCCCGCTGCTGGCAAAACACTTCCTGAAGGAAGCCGAACGGAAGCTGGCAACAGGAAAAAAAGAGCTTTCGAAGGAGGCGAGGGAACTCATGCTTAAGCATGATTGGCCAGGCAATGTTCGGGAGCTCGAAAATGCAATCAAGAGGGCATGTGTCCTCTCAAATGGAGCGATCATAGAGAAACGAGACCTCTTCCTTGAAGATGCGGGCCCTTGCACCATTAAGGAGTTTCTCGAAGAAAAGCTGAAGCGCTATCTCAAGGACATGGCAAAGCTTGAGCACTCTAATCTCTATGAGACCGTTGTTTCCGAAGTCGAGAAGGCGATCATCACAATCGTGCTCGACGAGACGGACGGAAACCAGCTGAAAACGGCAAGAATCCTGGGCATCAACAGGAATACCCTCAGGGCAAAGATCAAGAAATACCGGATAAAGTAATTGTCCTGTCAGGTGAGTGGACCGCGAACTCCCCCATCCTTAGTTTCACGAGCTTTTGGCAGAGTGATGCTTGATAAATGAACAGCAGTAATCCGCCAGCGTCTTCACCCTGAGCTTGAATTTAGCATTGGCGGGCACCTCGAAGGACATCCCTTCCTCTACCTTTCTCCAGCCGGCTTCACCGGGAAGAAACACCTCCAGTTCTCCTGAAAAGATCTCCATGAGTTCCCTGTCTCCGGTATTGAACTCATATTCTCCGGGAAGCATCACGCCGAGCGTCTTCTCGGAGCCATCACTGAACAGGAGCGTCCTGCTTGTCACCTTTCCATCAAAATAAATGTTCGCCTTCTTCACAACGGTCACACCTCTGAATTTTTCCATCTTATCACCTCATGATGTTTAGCACTCTTGTTCAAGAGAGGTTTTCATTCAAACCCTCGACCCAGGTGTTGTATTGAGCGAAAATAAAACCGAGATCGGAGGGCAGTATAAATAAGTTTACCAGTATTTTCAGTCAAATTCTATCGTTTTTCACGCAGATACACTTTGAAAAGGCAGTGAAGAGACGCAAGTGGCGGCGATCTATATAGGGGAAACCTGAATTGGAATATACGATGATCCGCTGCCGATGTTGCCGTGATGTTTCCGTTCGTCGCCGATCAGGGTATTATCTCAAAGGCGAGCCACGCCAGATCAACTCCTGAGGTCGGCGTTGAGGTCTTTATCGTTACAGCGGTTCCCGCTGTCGCTGTGACGCTGTTGTTCTCGATCACCGCTGCCGTAAGCATCGTATTGGTATACGAGCTATAAACCGTTTCACCAGAGGGAACTGTCGGGACGGCTTGGGCGGCATAGTCCGCATAAATCAGCCATGACCAGGAATCATTAACGCTGGAATTATAGTCAGTGCCGCTGATGTTCGTGGTAGTGGCCCCTGCCCCGGCCGTTTTCCCCACGGGAGAAGAGGCATTTGCGCCGGTGATAACCAGTACTTGTACCATCGCGTTACTTATAGAACTATCCGTAGCTCCTTGGGTGATGCTTACCGTCATCGCCTGCGAAGTGGATACGGAAGCTGTATATAAGTAAACGATCGCACTGTTAGCACTCGCGGTCCCATACTGTTTTTGAAGCGTATAGGTTAGATGCGTACCCAGATTATCCGTGATTTTATTTACATAATTTTGATCCGTAGCAGGTGAGGCATTACTATTCAGCATGACGCAGATATACAACACTGATCCGGCGGGTGGGGTAAAACTGGCAGTGGTGAGAGTCTGCGTATTGGTCTTTACCGCGGCCGGAGTCGATGAGTCAAGGGCTAACCCGATGATCGTAAAGGTCTGGGCGTTGGAGGTGCCGCCGCCAGGGGTGGCGTTCACCACGGTCACCGCGGCCGTCCCTCCCGACGCTATGTCCGCTGCCGTTATTGCCGCTGTCACCTGGGTCGGAGAGACATACGTCGTCGTACGGCCCGATCCTTTCCAGTTTACTGTCGAGCCGGAAACAAAGCCTGTTCCATTGACAGTGAGCGTAAATGCGGTTCCGCCCGCGGTCGCAGAGGCCGGACTCAGGCTTGTCGTTGTCGGCACGGGATTACTGACGGTGACAGTAAGAAGCGAGGATTCGATAACTCCACCATAAGAAGCAGAGATAGTCAGAATAGTCAAGATCGATACCGAGTCCGTATTTACCGAGAAATTCGCGCTCTTGTTGCCGCTCGGCACCGTAACGTTTGGCGGGACGCTAGCCACCGATGAGTCGCTACTCGACAGCGACACTACTGCGCCTCCGCTCGGAGCGGGACCGCTCAACGTTACCGTGCCCTGAGCAGTAGATCCGCCCGAGACACTGGTTGGGTTTAAAGCTACGGAGACCAGTGTAGGCGACACACCAATAGTGACCGTTGCGACATTACTACTGTATGTCCCATCGTTCGCCATGTAAGTAAAGCTGTCGCTTCCCACATAATTCGAGGCCGGTATATAGGTGAAAGATCCGTTACTATTGAGCGTGAGAGTTCCATGGGACGGGCTACTCACCAGTTCTGCCGTCAGGGGCAACCCTTGGGGATCGGTATCGTTGCTCAGCACCCCTGGGGCAGCCTCATTCAAAGTCGTATTTTCCGTGGTGCTATACGAATCATTGACCGCTACGGGGGATGTGCTCACTGGTACCATCTCAAAGGCGAGCCACGCTAGATCAACTCCTGAGGTCGGCGTTGAGGTCTTTATCGTTACAGCGGTTCCCGCTGTCGCTGTGACGCTGTTGTTCTCGATCACCGCTGCCGTAAGCATCGTATTGGTATAGGAGCTATAAACCGTTTCGCCAGAGGGAACTGTCGGGACGGCTTGGGCGGCATAGTCCGCATAAATCAGCCATGACCAGGAATCATTAACGCTGGAATTATAGTCAGTGCCGCTGATGTTCGTGGTAGTGGCCCCTGCCCCG
>JBEKCV010000135.1:0-8611 GCA_050014695.1 Thermodesulfovibrionales bacterium | reverse complement strand
ATATGCCGTCGAAGGCCCGATTTTTATGGCTTTCGCAGGGCATCCAGTTTCCCCTTGACCGATACGCCTTCCCGCGGTACCTTATTTTGTCTGTTAACCATTTGGGTTACCTCCTGTAGTAAAAGATTTTTGGTCGAATCCTTTATCTACAGGGTAACCCGAATGGTCTATCTTTTTACAGTGCAAGATTCAGGTATTATATAACTGAATTAAGTTAGCTAAATAATAGCGTCCTGGTAATGCCTTTAATGCGAACTGCTTAACAACAAAGGGAGGTATTCTAACATGCATGCTAAGACATTTTTCCATTTTTTCTGTGCTGGACTCTTGATGGCTGTAATGCTGGGCGGGTGTGCCAGTGTTCATAAGCAAGCCTTCAATAAAGGTCCTAACGAAGAAATGAAAATGATCGGTCTCCTGGAACCCGCTCACACTGGTGAGTATTTCGTTGCGAATAGCGGACACATCGGCCAAAGCTTTGGGCTTATCGGAGGGATAATAGCTGCCACCGACATTCAAACCAAGACTAATCAGTTCACAGAACTAATGAAAGCACGCAATTTCAACGCTTCCGACGAATTTCAATCTCTATTACAGGCTGAACTCCAGAATGCCGGTTACATCGTTAAAATCATTAAGCCGGAACGCCAAAAACCGGCATTTCTGGAGAAATATGATTCACTGGACAAAGACGTGGATGCCTATCTGGATTTGGGTATTGGAGTGGGTTATCAATGTGCTTCTTCCTCAGCAGATTATATTCCCGTCGTGCGCTCCGCGGTTCGACTTGTAAAGAAAGGAACGAATGAGATCCTCTATCAAGACATCATAGCTTATGGATATGAGCCTCCCCATGGACAAGCCATAAGCATAACAGCAAATCAAAAGTACTTTTTTAAGAACTTCGCGACACTTAAAGAAAATCCGGATTTGGCGTTGGCAGGCTTGAAGGAGGGCCTCCCGTTGGTTGCAAAGCGGATTGCTCAAGATTTGGCAAGATGAACAACTATGTTCAAAAAAACTGAACTGTTATTCATGTTGGTTCTATTTGGGTTCGGTTGCGCAACAACTGGGACAAATCACGTAAGCAGAGGGGAACAGTTGCTGGCCAGCAGTGAGAAGGTAGTTAATTCTTCTGATAGGCTTACCTACGATCCCTTGACATTTGACGAAGTCGTGGCATTTGCATTCGACGAGCAAGCAACGGTCTTTCAAGAAGGCGATAAGAGGTGCTTCGCTAAAGGTTTTGCCCTCCCTACGTCAGGCGGATCTTATTCTATAAGTGTTACGAGTTATAAGACTGGTACAGTCCAGGATCCAGCCATAATGTACCCCAAAATAGAATTATTGGACAAGGATTACAAGACTCTGCGTGTATTGCCTAACTCGGCATTCGTTCTCCGTACTTCGTCTTCAGGAGAAGGCTTAAATACGGTATTTTTTGAAAATAATGTTGAGGAGGGGGATCGTTTCCTTTTGATAACGAACCGTCGCACAGATGATGCAGATTTAATTTCGTCGCAGGCTAACATAAGGAGCATAGTACCATTCGTTGTACCTTTTGGCGGAGGATGGGTGGGGATGTGGATGATTCAAACAGACAGAAATTCACCGCCGCTGAAAATGAAGGCTTCGCCAACCGGACAACTAGAAGTAGCATGCCGCAAATACCACCCGAAGAAAGTAGGCGAATAGATCGCCTTAGAAAACAATGCTGACTGTTCGAGAGGATACCCCTTCGCTTTCCTTCCTTGTACTCCTCGCGAATTTCAGCTTTTCATAACTGTTTAGTACGCCCACTAACATACTCCGGTTAGTGAGGTGACAGCGCCCGCATCACTGCGTAGCGAAAAGGTTGACTTCTCCAAACGCGGAATACTAGTTGTAACATTTCTCTGCAAGACCCCCCAAGAAGCAACAAAACATGTGCTGCAAAAAGTTTTGCATTGACTTCACCGACTACTAGATACTTTTTAAGACTCTGCGTCAGTGTAGAGTTGCGGGAGAAATACGCAGGTGAGGCGCAGCATCAGCAAAATCAACTCGGCAAGGGAAGAATGATAGGTCTATAACGAATCCCAGATCCTTTGTGGAATTTAAGCGATGGCAACTTTATACCTTTACCGTTAACCATAATGGTACCCAAATCGATGATGCATTCTTCTACATCCCAGTGAGGGACAAGAAAGTGAATGTCAATATATCTTCTGTCATAAGATACCTCATACTCTTGTATAGGTAGTTTCTTAAAATCACCAAGATAATTACAGACATCTGGAAATTTGTGCGTCGGTCGCTCTGAAGAAACATCTATTGGCTCCAATGATCTCCCTCCCGGCAGCTCAACTCGAACCTTGGAAAGATCAATACTTGTCACGGCATCTGAGCTTTCTATTACAACTTCAATACTAAAATCTAGCTGGCTGTGCTTTCGCCGGGAACCTTCTCCTGGAACTGGTATAAGGGGAGCAAGAAGAGGCCCCACCGAAAGAATGTCCGCTCCACGTCCGATTGGACACAGAACCATAATGACGTTTTCATACCGGTACTCATAACTTTTCATTGCGTCTGGTACGGATGATCGTTTCCATCCTGTATCAGTAATTTCAGCTTCCAAAAACTCTACCCTATGTAAAGTTGAACAGGCAGCGGAGGAGATGCCGACAAGTGTGAGCAACAATAGTAGCAATTGATGTCTCATAACCTCAAGTGAACCCTTCCATGTTTTCACCCTTTGTCTAACGAGATAAATAAGGCGCAGGGCAACCACCTTTTGAAAAAACATCAAAGGCTATTCCCTGTCGCCTCGATTTTATTGTTAAGCATTATTGTTATTTATTGCCTTCACTGTCTTGCCGTAATTTCTTATATTTATCAGGATGTCGTTTCATAAAATCTTCAAACACTATTGGTCCCATAAACTCTTTTGCCAATTCTAATTTATTCTTTCCATTGTCAAAGTCCCCTTCCATGATAGCAATGGTTTTGAGCGCTATGCCAAAAGAATTGTCGAGGCCGGCTTGCTCTCCGTTTTTAATCGACTGTTGAATCAATAGGTCAATTTCTTTCACGTAATAATCGACAGATAAACGCATTTTTACATTATCTTCGTTGGCTGCGTTGATATATGCTTTTACGAGTTTATGCTTAAAATCGTCGTCCTTTGCCATCCAATCACGCAGACTAAATACTGTTTTTTTATCACCAGCTTGGAGTGGCACGGCAAGAGTTGATAGGAAACAAAGCGATACGATAATTACTATTGGCAACCTATTTAGATCTTTCAATTTCATGTCCTTATGTATGCTTAACGCACGAATCACGGGGAGGTTCCCTGCCGATCCCGTGCATGAGGTTGTTAGCGTTGTAAGTTAATCAGGTTGACTCCAACTACTGTGGCTGATAATTCGCCACTCAGCATGCATAGCATTACCACAAGAATTGAGAATGCGCTCAGATGTTTAATATTAATTTTCATTGCTCTAACAAGTATTATACGAAGTTCCTGTTTCCGAGCTCGTTCCTAGAAATATAGCAAAAAATGACAACCATGGAAAGAAAAAAGTGCATAGATATCAAGACACGCAATATCGTCACATCAGCCTTTTGTCCTTATTGCCGCAAGAAGATCGAGTTTGCAGATCATTGGAAATGTGTGTCAGTGTCGAGTTTCAAAAGTACCTAACGGTCTCCGAACCGATTCCGTCAAAGTGGATTACAGGAAGCAGTCGAAACTTGTCTCAGGATGCTTCCGAAGGATTTTTTTGGCCATAGTACGGGGTGAAATCCTCATTCATGAGAAACGGACTTGCATCGCAAGCTTCCTTCCTGTAACCGAAACTGTCAGGAATTTGCCACTGGTGCGACTTTTTTTTGGAAATTGATGATCGTTTCAGCTATGGCTGGTGTGGGGTACATGTAGTACTGAACGCTGGCCATGAGCCGACCGAGGCCACAGACACCGCAAATAACTCAGGATGTAAAAAAAGAGATATCGAGCGGTTCTTCCCTTTCGCCGTTTCTTGGTGTCTTCTATCTCCTTGACCTTGATAAAAAAATCGAGAACATAGATGTAAAGTACTTTAGATATATGGACGACAGCCTGATCCTTGCGCCGACACGGTGGAAGTTGAGAGAGGCAATCAGTGTTCTGAACCAGACGTTCAATGACCTGAAACTGGAAAAGCACCAGGACAAGACCATTATCGGTCGAATCGAAAAGGGATTTGATTTTCTGAGATACCACTTTAGTCCAGAAGGACTGGCGTGGCTACAAAAAATATTGAGCGGTTCTTTGCACGTGCTGTCCAGCTTTATGATTAAGAACCGGGGGAGCCTTTCAGCTCCCGCCGGCTTGGATTGGACGTGCGGCGGTGGTATATGTGGGTTATAGCTGACTTCAATCAAGGATGTTATTTGTGCGAGTCCGTAACTTCAGCACAGGGATTACTTTGTCTGCTTTTGAGAATTCGGACGTCGAGGCTGGGTTTGCACCATTGATCATGGCTTTAAACATAATACCTCTATTCCCGCCTGGTATGTGTTACCGGCTGCGTCCATACAAGAAGCCATCCATATGTACGTACCCACGGAGAAACTGGTGGCGGCGGAGTATGTTAGGAAATTCAAGGTGGGGTAAGAGCCTCCCGTGGGGCAGTAGGCTCCGCCTGAGATTAATATGTCGTTCAGTCCTGTACAGCCGCAAGGTCGGTCAGAACATTGATTATAATAAAACTTTGTCACGTCAATTGAACCAGACGGTCCGGGCGGGCCTGGCACCCCTGGATCACCCTTCGGTCCCGCTGCTCCCTGAGGTCCTACCTGATCCCATAAGATTGGGTTTTCATGCTTAAGATCGCACTGACCAGGACCGCTCACTATTCGAAGTATTCCACTGTACTTCTGATAACAGCCATAAATTGTTGCGGCATCATCAGTTCGTGGAAATCCTGCAATGATAAATACTGTGAGGCATATACCGATAATGAATACTATAGTTATTCTTGTCATATGTCCTCCTTTTTCGTTTTGGAAACTGCGACCGGTAGGGCTGTTACCTTCACCTTATATCATATCACCTCACCTCCTTCGTGGCCCTTATATCATCTTGCCCAAAAAGCATGGCCTAACATACCAAAGGCTTATCTTTCGGCAGCTCGGCCATCTTATCAATTTAAGATCCGCCTCACGGAGGGTTTGGCTTTATCGGAATCGTTTCTATCTACCCCGAATATAACAGATGACAATCCACTTTGCAAATATGAAGGCTCATGATTGTGTAATTCAAATGTATGACATGCCAAGTCATGCTACACAGGTGTGACTTATCTTGTGGCTTTTCCGTCCGTAAGGCATGACTTTCAAGTTAAAGTCTCCAGAGTAGTGACAGGGTTCAAAGGTGTGGAGGAAAGAAGGGAGTCCCGCCCACCTAATCTCGCTCATGTGCGAGGTTCGACATGTACTCTTCATGAGCAACTGTATCGGAGGACTGAATGTTTTTATCAGAACTTCTGCTCTCGTCAAAATAGTGACAGTGTTGGTTTGTCGGTGTACTTGCCGCCGATCGCTGACAATACTGGGTCACTTCTATTGAGGCCATGTTCTGTGACGGTTACTTTCGAAAGTCCACACCCGCGAAAGTGGACACCATAATCTTCTCGACGCAAGACTATATGCCGGACACCAGGGGGGATTCATAAAGTTATGGGGCGTACTCCTCAGTTATCGGAAATCGGATCCCGCGTTGGTTACTGTGAGTACTCAACGTCAGCTCTGTTTTTTCGATTCTGAGGAGTACAAATGGAAAAAAACATATTCAGGAAATTGAAACGAGTTTTATCGCGGGCAGCCTTCCATTTTCCAGGTTCGGTTCTTTATCTGGTTGACCAAATTCGTCCGAGAGGTTCTTAGCATCCTGCCTGGCGCTATGCCTAGGAGTATGAATGGCTGTTCAGGGTTCTCTTCCTCAGCAATGACGCTCAAACGGACCATGTCCTTCTTCAGCAAGTTGAAACCGCCTGGTGTTCATTTGATGGATTTGTTCGCTGTTAATGAACATAGTAAAATAATGAACAAACTATATTCTTGCCTTGTAACATACTGAATTATTGTGGTAATATTACACTGTAACCTCATTGAATTTATGGGCACTTGACTTTAGTTCAAATTTTTGTTATGTTCTTTATAAATGAACATCATAAAAAAATGAACAAACCCATGAATAAGATCAAAAAGAATATTGAAGAAGAGATCTTTCAACTTGCTGCTGAGGCGCTAAAGAACAACGTTCCGCTGCAAAACGGAATCGAGACGTTAGAAATAGAGCCTGCATACAAACATGGCCTCCGACCAGACCGGCTCATACGAATGGTTGTGCATGGCAAGGAACTGAGATATTACGCCGAAATAAAGGTCACCGTAACCAAAACACAAAAACTCTTGCTGCTTCTGAACAGAGGGGAACTCCAGTACCCTGCTTTCTTGATAGCAAGGCACGTGAATAATGAGATGGCAGAGGAACTGAGGAAGAACAATATCGAATTTATCGATACCGCAGGCAACGCATTCATTAATCAGCCCCCGGTCTACATCTTCATAAAAGGAAACAGGCCCACGGAAACTATAGGCCAAGTCGCTGTCAAAAGGGCGTTTAAAGCTACAGGTCTCAGAATGATTTTTGGCTTCATCTGCAATCCAGGCATGGAAAACATGACCTACCGGGAAATCGCTGCCGCCGCAGGCGTGGCACTTGGGACTGTCGATTGGATAATAAAAGAACTGAAAGAGCTTGCCTTTATCATTGATATGGGCAAGCGCGGACTGAAACTGACACAGAAAGAAACCCTCCTGCACCGATGGGTGACCGCATATCCGGAGCAGCTAAGGCCTAAACAGATTTTGGGGCGTTACAGGGGCGAGCCTGGCTGGTGGCAACAGAAGAAGCTGGACCCCCTCAGGGCACAGTGGGGCGGGGAGGTAGCAGCCGAAAAAATGACACGCTATCTCAAGCCTGAACTGATAACGATTTATGCGGCGGCGCAGTATCTTGATCAGTTTCTTGTTGCAAACCGACTCAAGACAGACATTACAGGAGACGTTGAAATCCTGGAGAGATTCTGGAAGCCGACAGTGGATCAACAACCCCAAGATATGGTTCCCCCGCTTCTCGTTTACGCCGACCTTCTGGCAACAGGCAATCAGCGAAATCTCGAAACAGCAAAAATGATCTATGAGCAACATATTGTTCGACTTATCAGGGAAGATTGATCAACAGACTGTCGCAACCCTCTCAGTTGTGAAGGGTATCGCCGACTCTCAAGGCATTCCCTTCTTTGTCGTTGGCGCCTCGGCGAGGGACTTTCTTCTCAAACACTGCTACGGGATAGAGTCCCAAAGGATGACGTCGGATATTGATCTGGGCGTGGAAGTTGCCGACTGAGAGCAGTTTAATAAACTTACGGAAGCCTTGAAGGCAACAGGAAGGTTCTTACCAGATGAAAGGCAGCGTCAGCGTTATCACTTCGATTCTGTTCTCATTGATATCGTCCCGTTCGGCCTTATAACAGACGAGAACCGAAGAATTGCCTGGCCTCCAGAGCATGAAATCTTCATGAGTATGATAGGCTTCAAAGAGGCTTATGAATACTCAATCACGGTAAGGTTAAGCACGATTCCTGAACTCGACATTAAATTACCTTCTCTCCCAGGTCTCGCTCTAATGAAGATTGTATCGTGGAGGGAGAAATATCCTGAGCGTCCAAAAGACGCCGAGGATCTGCTGCTGATCATGCAGAAATACGAAGACGCAGGCAACTTTGACAGGCTTTATGACAAAGAGCAAGACCTTCTGCAAGAAGAGAAATTTGATACCAGGAATGCCACTATCAGATTGCTCGGAAGAGACATGGCTAAGATCGCTGATATTGAAACACTGAGCATCGTGAAGGCAATCCTTGACAGCGAGACAGGCGAGCAGTCCCAATACAAGCTGATCACCGACATGGTCAAAGGATCGCTGAGGTTTGAAGACAGGTTCGAGGAGACCCTTCATCAGGTTGAAACATTGAAAAAAGGACTTACAGAAACAACCGGAAATCCTTAGTTTCGCCACATCCTCCCCCCTGCCCCTACCTCACCTCAGCACATTGCCTCCACTTCTCCACGGCAAAAGTGCTTTCACCTCTCCTTCCCGTCGGCAATAAGCTCTCCACTCTCCACCGTGTTACTCTGATGCCGAGGCTTACCTTGCGCTAACAAGCAGAACAAAGAGAATCGCGACCACGATCACGGCGATGATGATATTCCGGGCCACTATTGTGTCTGGAGTTGGCATCTGATCTCTCGTCGGATTTTCCGGACAAAGTATCCAGGTCTTTCTGAGCTTGAGGCATAATTTGAACATCATATGCGCTCATTTATGGGTGGACGCCTTGCTGCGCTAATGAAATCTACTTATCAATTCCATATTAAGTCCATTTGTGAAACTATTACATCCAAATCATTGCTGTCCAAAATATCCTAAAGCTGCATAGTTAGTCCGCATAAAATAAAGCTTTTGGACAAGTAAAAATGCTCTTTGCAATCCAGGTTATCCATGTCAGTTATCATCTGC
>JBEKCV010000134.1:0-8710 GCA_050014695.1 Thermodesulfovibrionales bacterium | reverse complement strand
GCTGTTTGGATTAACAAACCGAAACTGATACCAGAGAGTGAGGAAAAAATACACTAAATGCGGACGAGGAGTGTCTCAAAATCATTGACATATTCCGCTTGAAAATGCAAAGCTTGCATCTCCCAAGGGAGCGTTATATGCTCTAGCTAAAGAAAACCGAATTCCACATGATTTAATTCAAACATGGGTAAAACTTAGAAATAAATCAGCTCATGCAGATGAGCTAAAGAAAAATAAATTGGAACTGCAAGAGTTTCTAAATGAAACTTATGGCTGTCTAGAGCTTTTTTATTCATTACTTCTCAGCCATATAAAATATGTTGGGAAATTTATTCAATACTCTAGGGAAAACTGGCCTGCCAGTTCAAAAGTAGAAAGTGCATAAAATCATTTAAGCCGACCGAGCATAAGCCTAGTACGTTGTGAGGCTAGCGTTTGTGCCTGGTCGGCTTAGTTCAATCTTTTGTTTGATATGAAAAAGCCATGAGTGTTTCAAAGCCAGATAGATGGGTGCTTGCTGATCCCAAGGAACCGCTGCCCTGCTCCTTGGGGGTGGTCGTTCGAGAGTCTCGCGTTGATGAACTCGCGCGAATAGAGCGCGCGGGAGTAGAATGCTCCTTCGTCGTTCGGGCATTGCTCTCTGACCATGTTCCGCTTAGCGGCAGTATGGCTGAGATCCTCGAGCGCCCGTCTTATCACAATGTTGCCGTCAACGACCGAAAGACAAGCATCTACCTTCACCATGGGGGGAGGAACGCTGTCTTCTTTGATCTGGTTGGTGCTGGTTCCGATGGCTCGCTTGAGTATATTGAAGTAGCTGTGCAAAGTAGGTTTCCGAGCAACTGCTTCTGGGCAGCCAGGACTGCAGTCTCACAGCTTCTTGATTCGATGATGCGGAATATGTGGCTGCCCCTCACGATTCGACGGCTCGACCTCTACGTTGCGGGAGATGAAAAACCGCTGTGCCAGCAGCTCATCCTTCCTTTCACTAATGGTATTCGGTGGGGGCCGCTTGGCGGCATTCACCAGTACCCATTTCTCGCGCCATACGAAGCGCTCGTTCGAGAGGCGATCACGACAGTTAGCCCTTACTACCGATTGCTGTGCGCATACCGCCTGTACGAAGGTCTTCAGCCCCTTCGAATGACGCTTCGGCAGCTTGGTGAACGCCTTGGCGTGTCGGTGCCTCTCCCCAAACCCCCACAGCTGGATCTGGAATGGCTGAAGCAGTTTGGGATTCGTAATGAGTTCCTGACGGGTTTGAAGAACGTTGAGGACTTTTGGAAGAAAACGTCTGAAATGCGTAACGCGGCAGCACATTTTCTGTTGGATGACACAAAGGTACCAATCTCACTGTCTGATGGAGCCACGTATCAGATGTACAGTCTTGCTGGCGCCCTTTTGCTGCATTACTCCCATGTCGCATTCGTGGAGTTGAGTCAGAGCATTCCACTTGAGTTGACCAACAAGCTTCAGCGAGGCTCCATCTTACCGATGCCAGAGCGAAAAAATGATTTCGTCCTGAGACCCGATGTGCCCGGTAAGGTAGGCTAACCAACGAATGGTACCGCGCAGGGGTTCGCAGTCGCGCCGGGCTCACTTTCTTACCGTTACATGCGTAATGCTTTCGGAAATCCCTTCTATTGCCATAAATTGAAACGTGTGGACTCCGTCGGTGAAGTCCACAAAACTCTGCAATAGGCGTGAGCGCTTGAAAGGGTATAATGAGGCACGGGCTCTCTGTGAGTACGTGTTTGGCTTCGATTTTTTGACAAAGATTACAAGATTAGATTTTTATTGACAAGAAGTTTTTCTTTATGATATATATAGAAAAGTTGAGTAACATGCGGCACTAAGAAGCCGCGAAGTGGAATATTGGGAAACTGGAAAACGGAAAATATGGGCCGTTTCCAGTTTTTTTTTTGGCCGAAAGATAGCGAGGCCTCGGCTTTAGGATGATTTTCGAGGGGATTTGTAAAAAGCTCAAAAATGACAAGAAAATCCTTTATCAACAGTGAGAATCACAGGAGTTTACGGCTTAAATGCGGTACGGCATTGTCACCGCGGAGGCTCTCCTGTGGTTTTTTGTGTCTATAAGGGCATATGCCAGATCGGCGGAAAAAGAATATTGACAGTTTGCGTAGAAATACGTCGTATGAGGAGTTTGCGCAGGCAATAAGGAACGCCGGAATTGAACCGCCGGCGAAGATCATAACGGACGGAAGACTTCACCGGTTTAATATCTCAGGAGATAAACCAGGGAGTAAAAACGGGTGGTATGTGTTCCATGACGGCTATCCGGCAGGAGCTTTTGGCTGTTGGAAGCGCGGAGTCTCAGAGACATGGAGTAGTAGAGAATATCAAAGCCTTACAGCAGAAGAGAAAGCCAATTATGCGGCGCATATGGAGGCTATACGCAAGCAACGTGACGAGGAGCAGGCGCGGGTACACGCAGTATGTCGGAAGGCATCAAAAGAGCTTTGGGACAAGGGCCGCGCTTTTGACCCGAACCACCCCTACATTTTAGCAAAGGGTATTAAACCTGCCGGCATAAAGCAGCTGAGCAACACGCTTATGATACCGGTGAGGGACTACGCAGGGACACTCCACGGCCTTCAATTTGTATACCCTGACGGAAGTAAGTGCTTCAAGATCGGGACCCTTAAAGCCGGTAATTTTTGCTGGATACCCGGAGATAAGACTGGTCCTGTCCTGATCTGTGAAGGATACGCCACTGGCGTAACTGTGAATGAAGCCACCGGACATAGTGTGGCAGTTGCGTTCGACGCTGGAAACCTGGGTCAGGTTGCGCAGAAGTTGCGGAAAAAAATGCCGGATCGGGCATTAGTTGTATGCGCAGACGATGACCAATGGGAGGACAGCAATCCTGGGCTAACGAAGGCGACGGCGGCAGCGCGGGAAGCTGGGGCGCTTCTTGCAATGCCCTCCTTTCAGGACACCACAACAAAACCCACAGATTTCAATGACCTCTACAATTTGGAAGGGCTTGACGCGGTGGGGCGTTACATTCAGGCGGCGGCAGCACCCTTGCCGAAGGCTGAAGAAGATCTGCCCGGACTCATCCGGCTTGAGACAGTGAAACCTGAACCGGTCGAGTGGCTTTGGAACCGATACATTGCGCTTGGGAAGATTAATCTCCTCGACGGTGATCCCGGCCTCGGGAAATCACTCTGTACACTGGATCTGGCTGCGCGGTGTTCGATCGGCAAGAAAATGCCGGACGAAACTGACGCTATACAATGCGGGACAATAATAATGACTCTCGAAGATGGGCTCGCGGACACTATCGTCCCACGGATTGAAGTTGCAGGCGGGGATAAAACCAAGATTAGGGTTTTGCAGGGTGTGCCGGACAGCTCTGGAAACCTTCGCATTCCGACAGTCGAAGATGTAGATTATATTGCTCGAGCGTGTAAGTCTGCCAATGCCAAATTCGTCGTCATGGATCCACTTACGGGCTATCTCGGGAGCACAACCAATTCCTGGAAAGACCAAGACATAAGAGGAGCCCTCTCGCCTCTCGTTCGAATGGCTGAAGAAGAGAAGATCGCTGTACTCGCCGTGAGACATCTCAATAAGTCATCTTCATCCCAGAGCCTTTATAGGGGCGGCGGATCTATAGGCTTTATTGGGCTTGCGCGTGTTGGGCTCCTCATTGCGAAAGATCCGGAGGACGAGAACAGGCGCATTCTTGCTGGCGTTAAGTCCAACCTCGCACCGCTACCGGCGTCCCTATCATACGCTATTGAGGATTGCAGAGGAATACCGCGCATTGTCTGGGGTGGCGTTACAATTCATACGGCTGACAGTCTGCTTGCCCTGCCCTCTACGCCGGAAGAGAGGACGGCTATTGACGAGGCGAAAGACTTTATTCTGGATATTCTTGCAAGTGGTCCCGTTCAGGCGAATGAGATAATTCGGGAGGCCAAAAAAGCAGGCATAGCTGAAAAAACCCTGCACAGGGCAAAGAAACTCCTCAGTGTTGTTTCAAAGAAGGGACTGTTTAAAGAGGGTTGGAAATGGTCCCTTCCGCACGAAGATGGTCAAGCAATATCGAACATGGTCAATATAAATAATGACCGTCTTCGGAGTAATGTGGCCATCTTGGACGAAAAACCAGAAGAGGAAGAGGTGATCGAAATATTGGATGTGTCGGAGGCGGGGAGATGAAATACCGAGTGGTCGAGGGATTCAGAGCCCAGACAAGCCGGGGCGAGCTTGCGATAATTCCGGGGCAGATTGTGACCCTTCCAAAAGAGAAGGCGTTGGCACTCCTCAATGAGGGGAAGATAGTACCGAGCGAAAGAACGGCGTACCGGATCTATTCAGAGATCCTTGAAGCTTTCCTGTGGGTTGTCTATGCTCCGGAAGACATGAAGGCCATGAGAGAGCATGGCGTCACTGAGGCTATTTATACCAAGCAGGATATAGCGAAGCTCAAGAAGCTGCCGAAAGAAGCCCTGAAGGGCATACACATGGTGAAAGAAGTATTTCCCATGTCCACCATAGAGAAGGTCAAGCACAATGAAAAGGAATAATGAAGGGACCACCTTTTTTCACCTTGCATTCTGTGGTTTTTTGTGTGTTAGGGAGTAAATAATGGCTGAAATATATGAATTAGTGAAGTACGACGATGTTTGTTGAATGATTGCAGGAGCGAAAACCATTGACGAAGTGAAGGACATAGAGGATAGGCGGCCATGCAATTATACGCAAAACACGCGAAAAACAAACTTATGGAAGTGAACTGCGCGGAGCTTAGTATACGGTCTACACGTAAACTTGGGGGAATTATCGGAGTCCTTGTCTGTGTAAGTCATTTCTTGTTGATTGCAGTTGCGATTCAGTAATGTCAAAGGAACGACGGTCATCAACCATTGGCAAGACCTCCTTGTGGGGTTGTTCGGCTTTCATGCTGTTAATTTATGAATTCTAAGTCTGGAAACGCTCGGCTCGTCACCCGGCTAATTCCATTCGGCTTGACCCCTTTGTTAAGAGGTTTTCATTGTTGTTGTTCCTTTAATTTCATCTTCCTCAATACAAACAGAATCACCGATAGCCAATTTCATCTCGGAAGATTCTTTTCGAGCAGGAGAGAAAGTGTCGATAACAGCAATAAATTTGTCTTTGCCGTCGATCTTTTGTTTGTCTTTTATTGTGAAATAATATGTGGCATTGTCGTCTTCACGGACACCGTAACCATGCGTGTTTATGTCAATCGGCGCAGTAGTCCAATTAAAAGAATCTTTCTCTTGATGAGGCAGTACAATAGTTTGCCCAATACGCTTACGCCATTTTACTTTTTTGATTTCCATTATGAACCTCCAAAAGAAAGGATATTTTTATGAGACAAGAAGGATTTGAAATTTTTGATAATTCCAGAACAGGAGAAGATAGACTCCTGTTAAGAATACGAGGTGATATTTTGCAAGAAATAATTTCGGAACTTTCGGGAGCTTTAAAGCCAATAGAACAAAGAGGAAAGCCTGAATCAATGAGCGTTGACGTTAAATATTCTGGTATTTTTTTATCTGTCACTCCTAACGAAAAACATAATGAGGGATGCGTTTCCACCGCAAGCTCATGATATCACAGTCCGAGGATTATCACAAAGAAATTAAGACAGGGCATGAGAGTTCCAACCTCAAAAGCGTTTCCACCGTTTTTGTTGAAATGGCTCCCATGCCTTCGAACACAACATATAGGGGTATAGAAAGTTTTGGTGAGGTCAACCGGATAAGCATATTCTGAAAATTCTCAAAATAGTGAGTCCAGTTGACAAATGCTGACATCAAAGAGGATTAGATATGTCGGAAAAGTCGGGGGGAAAAGGGATTCATGGATGTTAACAAATATTAATGTTCTGCACGTATTGAGATTGAGAAGGATAAAGGGCCTGTGACCACCTTGACAAATGTCCAGGCTATTTCTTATCTTCTAAGCATTCAGGATGCTGAGGAGAAGATGAGAGGAACGATCCGGCCTATCACCATCCATAGTAAGTGCGATAAATGCAATAAACCTTTCGAGGAAGTGTCGAAGCTCGGCTATATCTGTAAAGAGCACGGAACGGTTCCACGGAAGTTCTTCGTAGACCTGTGGTATAAAGGGCAAAGGTACAGAATATTTAGCGACAAGTACGATAATGTCCTTGACAGTTACTCTTCCTCACGGTCCTTGCTTAAACAGATAAACCTTGATATCGAGAACCATACGTTCAATCCGACTCTCTATATCAGGAAGGAGAGAGAGAACTATTACCTTGAGCCCCGATGGAAAGAGTTTGTTAAGAGGCACAAGAATAGGAAATACCTGTACCAGCTCACTTTTGCAAAGAAATATGTTTTCAAACACTTCAGGGCGTCACGGGACATCAGAGATATCAAACAAAGTGATATTAGTCTCTTTGTAGAGGCTTTGCCGAATATGGCAGAGAGAGGCTTGGGTGGGAAGAGCATCAAGAATATTGTCGGGGTCCTACTCTCCCTCATCAATTACAACCATAGCATCGGGCTCGCTCCTTCCAAACTCTCAATGCCGAAAATCGAGGTCAATAAGAAGCAGAAGAACATCCCTGAGGTATCGGAGAGCTTGAAGATAATTGGGAATGTTGAAGAGGAATCCAGGGTCATTTACCTGTTCTTGTTGACACATCTCTGCAGACCTGCCGATGCAAGGGCTTTACAGGCGAGACATTTCGATTTCGCAAAGGATACTGTTACTATTGAGCTGGGCTTCTCTGGGAATCAACTTTCAACTACAAAAAGCAAGAAGCCCTATATAATTCCGATTCACCCTGCTTTGAGAGAGAAGCTACGTGCTCTTTGTATTTCCAGGATGCCTGATGAGTTTACATTTACCTGGAAGGGCATTCGCTGGGGAGATGCCAAGCTCAGGGAAATTTGGAACGAGGCAGCGAAAAAGGCAGGGCTCAATATTACGCTCTATAATGGGGTCAAGCATGCTTCTGTGTCTCATGCTGCAAGCGAATCAGGCGATATTTACAACACGTCGAAGCTTACAGGACACAGCAATGTTGCGACTACTGAAATTTACGCTGAAAAAGTGCGTATCGAAAAGCTTAGAAAGATACAAGCTACGATTGTAATTCCTGATGGACTTTTGTGAAAAAGTATTTAGTTTGTTTGAAAGAAGTACTATTTTATGTTAATAGAGAACGAGTCTATAATCAGTAGAATTGACGAGCTGTTGTCGAAAGAAAGTCTATCAACAAATGACCCGACGACGACACATGAGATCTATTCAGGAACTATTACGCTTATGGAATTGGTTTACGGAGAAAATAGTCCTCAGTTGAAGGCACTGTCGATTGGTGATCAAAAACTTGACTGGTATACAAAACTTTACATGGCAATAGGCGTATTAAAGAGTCTTAAGGGTGAAATTAATAGAAATTTAGTCCCTTCACTTGAAAGAAGAATAACTGGCGAATTCTTCGGAGATTTTATCAATATGGCTAAGAATGCCATTGAGAATAATTATAAAGATGTCGCCGCTGTTTTAGCTTCGGCGGCAATAGAAGATGCGCTGAAGAAATTTGGGACTATTAATGGTTTAGAGTTAGAGAATAAGGAAATGAGCGAGGTAATAAATGCTCTGAAATTAAAAGAAGTCCTTAAAGGGCCGCAGGCAAAAATTTCGAGTTCGTATATCACGCTGAGAAATAAAGCATTTCACGCTGAGTGGGATAAAATTGATACTCTAGAAGTCAAGAGTCTGATCGCTTTTACAGAAGAATTTATTCTTGTAAACTTTTCATAACTTCTAATCGACACAGAGGGCGATACTATATTGCAAATTCCAGATAGCTATGTGAGTAAACCCATTATGACTATTCCGAAGATTTTTTTCGAAACAAGTATATGGAAGTATTCATTTGACAGAGTTCCTAGATTGCTACCCAATAGGGCAAAAATTGAGTGGGGCGGCAAGGATGTTGAATTTGATGCATTTTGCTTTTTTACGTACCTTCCTAATGCCAAGCTTGACGTAAAGATGAAAAAAGAAATAATGCTGTTACGGCCCATCGCTGAACTGGCAAGAAATGAAAAAATAGAACTAATGACATCTATAGAAGTATTTGAAGAATATTGGAATATTCCTGGCTCGTTCGGCAGCGGCCCGAGCTGTTTTGATAACGTTCCGATCACGCATGTTGCTCCACCATTTAATTATTCTAGGACAGTGGGTGGGAAAAAGGTTTTAATATCTTTTCTCAAAAGAGTAAATATCGAGAGATTTAAAGAATTACAGGTTGCATGCGGGGCTTATCAGGGTAAGAATGGAATAAACGAGAATCAGCTTTTAGACGCATATCATATTTATTCTGCGGAATCGGCGAAGGTAGATTACTTTCTTACGGGTGACAAAAAATTAATAAGGGTGCTGAAACACCACAAGAAATATTCACCCAGCGTGAAAATCGTATTACCGTCAACCCTAATGACCGAGCTGGAAGTGAAAGGTATAAGGTAAATTAAAGAACCGTCACTATACCGTCACTGCAATTTTTTTGAGCGGCTTGTAGAGCCATTCTATGAGGGTTAATTACTGGTTCGAAACCAGCATCGCCTACCATTTTTTTAAATCAATAAGTTAAATAATAGCCATGCTCATTCTCCGCTATCTACAGCTTCGTTCAAGATTCAACTGGTCTCTTTCCAATTTG
>JBEKCV010000133.1:0-8730 GCA_050014695.1 Thermodesulfovibrionales bacterium | reverse complement strand
ACCGGAAATCGCGACGTCCACGAATGGATGGCGCTCTTCGACGATCCGATCATGGCGAACTCGGCTCTCGATCGTATCGCTCACAACGCACATCAACTGATTGTCGAGGGGGAAAGCTACAGAAGGAAAAAAGACCCCAGAAGAAAAGGAAAAGCATAAGGTTGATTATGGTCAGTCCGATATGCTAAAAAATCGAGGATAGAATGCTACACTTGGCGGAATGCTCCTGAAAAACAAGTGGGGGAATGCTCCTGAAAAATGACAGATTGCGATCCATGCTTGATTCCGCATTAAAAGACCGGAACGAGGCGGAGAAGAAGGCCGCAACTTTGGAGACAAGATTAAAAGAAAAAAGATAAGAGGATAGGAGCAAAAAAGGAATCGATTGAAGTAAACTATTTGACGAAACATTCGATAGAATATTCTCAGTTTTGTATAGAGAATGGGAGCACTCATGGGAATAAAGATAGGCGGAGTGGCAATGAAGAGAAATTTATGACTATGCCGCCCAAGAAAGAGCTACCGCTTTATGATCGTATCCGCCAGATTCTGGAATCGGCACGGAATAACGTTGTACGAACTGTCAATACGACACAGGTGGCTGCTAACTGGTTGATAGGGAGGGAGATCGTGCTAGAGGATCAATCGGGGAGCAAGCGGGCTAAGTACGGTAGCCAAGTTCTTGCAGAAATTTCCTTTCAACTGAAAAAGGAGTATGGAGGCGGATACTCTGTTGATAATCTGGAGGTGTTCCGTAGATTTTATTTGGAGTTTCCAAATTTAATTTCCGAGACACTGTATCAGAAATCAGATGGTACTGTAATTTCCGAGACACTGTGTCGGAAATTGCCTATGTCAGTCGATTTGCCGGTCACACAGACTGGTTACGCAGAGTATGGGGTTCTATGCACAAATCCCCGAAATGTTAGATAGGCTACCCGCAGGACGCCACGTGACTTAGAAAGTCAGCCAATCGAGCGAGCATATTTGCGATGTCCGGCGGTTTCTTCTGTGCCGTGAATTCAAATCTTCCCGCCAAATTGATGTGAATCCATGCTATAGGTGATATTCTTTTGAGCCACTCAATTAAGTCTAATTTCCCTTCTTTCTCCAATTGTGTGAGCATCTTGGAAAGAAGATATACATTATAATATATGATGGCGTTGGCAACCAGCCTTGAGCACTCACTCCAGACCTGTTGTTCCTCCTCAGTCTCTACTCGGAATTTTCCGGAATGCTCATGGAAAACGGCACGGCGTAACTGATGATAGGACTCGCCACGGTTCAGCGCTTTTTGCACATTCTGCCTGAGCAACATATCGTCCACATACTTCAATAGATAGATGCTTCTGTGAATGTTGTCGAGTTCCCACATGGCCTTTTTCGTACGGTTCTTCCGAGCATATGAGCTCAGTTTGCTGATAATTACGCTTTGCGTTGTATTCTTCAATCCCAATGATACCAAAATCTTCTGAATGTTTGGCCATTCCATTATGACGAGCTTCTCATTGACTCTTTTTGCCGGCTTCAGCATCAAGCTCTTGTACTCTCTGAGGCTATTGAAACCACAAATTGTTTCTGACTTGCTGCTGATATCTCTATAACGAGGTGCAAAGTCGTAGCCAAAGGCATTGAGAATTAGGAAGTTGACATTGTTGGTCCCATGAGTATCAACGGAGTGGCGGTCGGACTGAATGTCTGATGTATTGTTGTAAACGATATCAAAGACATAATGACTTTCATGCTCATTGGCGCCAATAATCTTTGAGTGAACCGGAACGTTGTTGGCAACCATCGTGTAACAAGTCACTCCTTTCTTAAGGCCAAAATATTTCGGTGAGTACCGGGCATTGATCGTACTGATCTGAGTTTCGAATTTCTGGCCATCGCTGCTGGAATGAATGATTTCTTCCTCAATGTTAAAGTATTGAAAAATCGGCAAACGACATAATGAATTACTGATCTTATCGTTTGCATTGCTTAAGGTTTCCAGTCTCAAGTAATTTCTTGCAGCCGAGAACAACAATTGATACGTCAAATCTGAACTCTCCGCCATCTTATAAAGGCCTTTGTTAGTCGCAAGAGCGATTACTGCGCCAGCAATTGCGTCGTCATCCGCTTCAGTTTTGACATACCGATCCAAGATATGGGTGAAGGTGCTCATGAACCCGCATTCAGAATCAACAAAAGCCAACAGATCCCTGACTTCAATTTGCGGCATTTGTCCAAATAGTGGATGGTTCGTCGTATCCTCCGGCTTCTTATAAGGCAAACTCCACGTAACATGACTACCCTTGCCGGTAATCTTGATTCCTTCGTTCTTGCCTTCTTTGATTCGCTGATTGACTTCTACCAGCAGCGTCTCTAGTTGGTTCTTAAGCTCAAAAAGAGTTACTTCAATTGGTTTTGATAAGACTGGCAGATCCAGTTTCTGAATAAGCGTTTCTTTGTCCTTCCAACGCTTCTCATCAATTAAATCATCCTCGAAACTTCGGAACCGTACGCTATCGCTAACAAAGATATCTCCTGATTCCAGGCGCTGCCGCACCAGTGAATAGACCAAAAATTCATACCGGTCGGGGCTGACTTCCATGACCTTATTGGGACAATGCTTTTCGCTCCTATTTTTCTGAATGATATAACGCCTCAATTTGTTGCCAATGAACGCTTGAGGGAAAAGATCCGATTTTATCGTGCTCAGGCTTCTCTTATTGCCGATGTTCATTCTTAGAAAATCCACTGCTTCCATGAGTGGGTCATTCCTACCAGTACTTTGTAATTGAAGGTTCAGCAATAACTGGCGCAGATTTTTCTTGAATTCTCGCGCCAATGACTCTACCTCTTTCCATTCAAATGCAGTCTCGTTGAATTCGGCCTTTGAGATATACTGGGTCACTAATGTGAATTTGTCTTTTGCCAGGATACTGAATGCCCGTTTCTTGACTTCCCCAAATGCAGTATCGTCAGGTATTTTGTCATCAACAAATAGATTAAGAACCTTGCTGGCTTTTGCCATCTGGCTATTGCCTTCTATTTTTAAATCGTAGATAGTGGATTTTGCTGTTAACCTTACAAGATTGGTGAATTTTCTCACATGATAAATAAGCGCATTGACCAGATTGTCATTGATTCGCTGATAACGGTGATATATGAAACAGAGAAGGTAGACGTTCGCGATCCGCTTATAAAGTCTCTGAATTCTGAAGACGCTATAATAATCCACCAGAGAAGCGTAATACTTGATATTATCGAACGAGATATCCAAACGTGGCAAAAAATCTTTTGCGAAATCATAAAGCGGCTTTAAGGTTTTCTGTCTATCAATCTCGCGGGATATCTGTTTGTATTGAAAATCCTTGGGCTCTTTTTTTAGTGACGTGAGGAGATAGGAGCTCTCTTCTGCGGTGATGAGTTCTTGGAGTGCTTTGTTGACTTCCCTTGTTATGTGTTTCTCAGCCATTATCGAGAGACGATCCCTCTCTTCCAGGATGGCTTTGCTTACGATGTCCTGCATAGAGCTATACGCGGGGAGCACCACTTTCGATTTCTCAAGATAGCCAATCAGTTCATCAAATATGAAGATGGGTTTCGCGGAAAGCCGGACGCTTTGTCGGGCCTTTTCCGCGATATTAACTTTCAAGGAGACATTATAATTGTGGTATCCGCAGAGGCGGAGAATTCTTTGCTGCTGATCCCACCGCATGAATCTGTTGATTTCAATATCCACGGGAAGAGATATCCCGGCAAAATATCTGTTTCCGATAAATTGGATGTCCTCTCTGATATCATCGTAAGATGGCGAAAAAAACAGCTTCTTGGCCTTGAAGTATCCCAGTTGAAGAATAAACATTAGCTTCGATTCCAATGACCGGTTACTAAGGGCAATGCTTTGTTCCGCCGGGTCCATCGCGAAGTATACTCCACGTTCCTCCTCGGAGAACCTGGGTAATCCATAAAGATCCTCGATCTTGTCTGCGCTGAGGATAGTGATTCTGGTTGAGAAAGCCTTCAATATCGTATTCTTCTCAGACTATGGTCGGCCATATATCGAGGCATCAGGAAATCGCACATATTTCCCGCTCCCGGCAATATATTGATTGATAAGCTTATCAAATATACAAGAAAAAGAGTTTAAAATAGTTATCATCTGCTTGCCCCTGGGGATAGAACGGAGGCAAGCCAAAATATCAGGAAATAAAGTTTCTGCTTTTTCAGAAGAAGTTTAAGAATGAGGAGGATTGTTAAAAAGGTCTGAGGAGCAAACGGACTATGAGCTTTTATTACGTCACTGTCACAGCGTGCTGCCCTCATGTCAAAATTTTTGAACTGAGAACTAGCCCCTGCTGGTCCTATTTAAAGTGCTTTTTTTAGCTGGATTTAATTCAATTATATCGCCAGTCAAGTCCAGATACTTAACATTGTCTCGACAGACCCAATTCAGCATTGTCCCTGCTGGCTCAGAATGTTTCGCAAAGTCAGATATTGCTCTCGCATATTGACGAGCCGTTGTTTTTGAACCTTTGATACAGTGTAAATGTGCCTTTATCCCTGACAGATTGTCTTGTTGAATTTCAGACTTGAACGCGGTTACTGATCTGGCTGGGCTGACTGCAAAGAAAAAATATTCACCGCTCTCAATCATCATGCTCAACACTGTTTGAACGAGGAAATTATTCGGATTGACGAGGACGTTATAGGTTTTGAAATTGTAGAACTCAAAAGCGAAGTGAAGGACTTGGAATTCTGAAGTGCCAAGCACAGAATGGCCGAAGTTGAATCCGCCATGGGATACGTCGGAGGGGATAGTCTCAGCAGTGCGAAGCGCCAAAAAAGCACACGGTTTTTTTCGTTCCTCAACTAACCCCATCGCAAAACACGGTACCTCGGCTAACATAAGATCCTCAATAAATTGACGATTAAGCCTTAGCCGCAGCAGCAATGTATGAATCGTTCCCATTCTGTTTTCCCTTATAAATAATGCCTGCCCTGCTTGGAGCGTGGCAACGATTCGTGAATTATACTGCAATAGTGTTTATTAATCCAGACCCCTGGTTTTAATGAAGTACAGTATCATTAGGAAATAAGAGGATCATTGCCGAGAACAATTTGGCTGGTAGATTTGAATTCACGGCCCAGAAGAAACCGCTGGACATCGCCAACATACTCGCTCGATTGGCTGACTTTCCAACTTACTCGGCGTCCTGCGGGTAGCCTATCTAACATTTCGGGGATTTGTGCATAGAACCCCATCTTCCAATTGTGCACAGCTTAGCCGGGGCGAACGGCACGCCTTTTCCCAAGCCAAAATTGCGTGATTGCTCCTTGGCCGAGTTCGCCATAAAAGAAATCCTGGACGCACAGGGAGGCAATTTTAATATCAACAGTGGTCGCCTGTGGCGGTGTGACAAAGAGCTTCTTCTCTGGGAACGACCTTCATCTTCTACAGACATTGCTTCAGTCAGGTGAAAGCGTACTTTTGGGTATAATCGACTAGGAGTTTCTGCAAGGGATAAAGACACAGCATACGCCATCGGGATGCCATGTCTCGTCTGCACGGCTATTTGGAGACCGAAAAAAACCGGGGGAGCTATGCGGCCATTTTGGGGGTTTTTGCACAAAAGAACAAAAAGGTATAGTTAAATAAGTATAACATTGGGTGCCTTAGTTTTGTGATCTTTTTTTATGTAGATCGTACTAGTTGTTTCATTCTAAACTGTCCGACGACCCGCTGAAGATCGGAAGATAGCCTTGCCAGGTCAGAAGCAGATGCAGCTATTTGTCCCGAACCTGACGAGGTGTCCTGTGAAACTTTTGCGATTGTCTCAATGTCGCAGTTAATTGTCTCGGAAACCGTTGACATCTCATCAGTCGCTGTGGCTATTTGCTGAACCATGGATTGCAAACTATCTACACTGGCAACAATGGTATTCAGGGATTCTCCTGCTTTCGTGACACCCTGAACGCCTAATTCCACGCGGTTGTTTGCTTCATCCATGGAATTTACAGCGATGCCCACCTCATTTTGAATTGCCCCGATCATTCCACCTATCTCTGATGTTGCCTTTGTCGTTCTTTCTGCAAGTTTGCGTACTTCATCGGCCACTACGGCAAATCCCCGTCCCTGCTCGCCAGCCCTCGCTGCCTCAATGGCAGCATTGAGGGCAAGAAGGTTCGTCTGGTCTGCGATATCCTTAATCACATTGATGATCTCCCCAATCTGTTTTGAGCGCTCACCGAGAGAGGTGATGAGTCTAGCAGATTTACTGACACTATTTGCGATTTCATTCACCTCTGCTGCAGACTCGTTCACAATGGCCTTTCCATCCTTTGCTCTTACTGATGCCTCCTTGGCGGAGGATGCTATGTCTGCGGCATTTTTGGCTATATCGAGGATAGTCTGAGACATTTCGGATGAAGAGGTAGCGATTTGCGCGGACCTTCCTGACTGTTCTGCCACTCCTCTTGACATCTGTCCGGAGCTTGCGCTGAGCTCTTCACTAGCAGATGCGACGCTCTGTGCCGAAGACTGGATGGCCGTAATTGTCGCCTTCAGGTTTTCTATCGTCACTTTCATTGCATCGAGAAGCTGACCTACTTCGTCGTGGCTCCTTATGTTAATGTCCACGGCAAGATTACCCTTGGATAGCTGCTCCATCACTCCCACTCCTTCTTTCAACGGTCTCGTAATGCTCACCGTAATAAGAAAGGTAAAAAGAATAGCCAGTATTAGAGCAATCACTGCGCAGACAAAAACTGTCGTGAGAGCTGTAACCTGCGCTTTTTCAGCATTGATTCCAGCCTCCTTTGTGAGTTTTTGTTCGTGACTCAGCAAGTTTTCTATGGCTGGCATATAGCTTTCACGCTGAAGTTTTCGTATGTCTCCTAACCTGAGCTTTTTAGCTGTTTCTTTATTGCCTTCTCTCATCAAAGTGACAAACTGTTTCATCGCTGAATCGTATGGTTCCTTTGCCTTAAAAAAGGTATTCAGTAATTCCTTTTCTTCCGAAGAATGAATCATATTGCTTATTTTATCAACATTCTCATCGATGTCCTGCATAGCCTTGGATACTCTTGCCAGTTCCTGCTTAATATCACTTTTATTGTCAGCCAGGAGGACGCCAAAAGAAGACCGTGCAACAACATTGATCTCATCCATCGTGTCCACTAACAGCTTATCTATCTGAGCCCGTTCATCGATAACTTCATGCAGATATCCGCCCACGTTCTTGAGCCCGTTTACGCTGGCGCCTGCGATAGCTAAAATGAGTACGATAAGAAGGCCGAAGCCTAATCCCAACCTCTTTCCGAGTTTTATGTTGTTAAACACAACCATAACCTCCTAAACTTATTGATCCGCAAGTCAGCAGCCCTGTGAGGCGCACATCCATACACAAGAGTATTCTCTCTATATTCTATACATATCGATATATTGATAAAAAGACTTTAATGGACCAGCGGGCGCATATGAACAGAAACCTACGGTTTTAATTTAGCCTCTCGGCTGGACCTCAATATATTGTGATGCAAGATTCGCTGATACACAAATCCGGGCTGCTCGGTGTTTGCTCTTCAGACGAATATTTGTTTGACGAAAATATTTGGTGGGTCAGGCGTTTACATAAGGTTGAAGTTGGAGAGCGTTAAGAAGTCGGGGGTCGGCGATTTGTGGTAGAATAGCCGGATGTCAACCTATCATACCACTTAAGCGATTGATTTTTCGAGCAGTTTTGCGGAAAGTCAGCCCTATGGTGATCCGCCTCATTTCTGTTTCCGACCAACTGATGCGAATTTCGGACCATCTCAACCAGTCATTTCGGGGGAACGCGACCAGCTATTTCGGACCATCGCGTCCACTTGTTTCGGTCTGATCGCGACCATTTTTACGGGATCTCCGAAAGAGGTGGTCGCGATAGCGAAACGAGCAGTCAAACCTGCCTTGGCGAACGCATGAGTGACGCTGGATAATCTCTAGCTGAATAGTGCATTGTTTCTTCTTAAATCTGTCTCAAGGAGGAACGATGCCTACAGAAAGGATATCCATGCGAAACATACGAGAGATTTTGAGGCTACACTTCGGCCTTGGCCTGAAGAAACGACAAATAGGTCGCAGTTGCAGTCTATCCCATAGCACTGTCGGTAAATATCTGCAAAAAGCAAAGGCTGCAGGGCTGTCGTGGCCTCTGCCGGAGGATCTCGATGACAGGGCACTTGAGGAGATACTTAATGCTCCCGAGACATCCCGAAAGCCCATCAATTCCCGTGCACTGCCTGCCATGGATGAAATCCACCGTGAGCTTCGAAAAAAGGGCGTCACGATGCAACTACTCTGGAACCAGCCTCTTCATAAGGGCATTGAGATTGTACGCAAGTACCATGATTCCCCACTAGGCCGCGTTCTCTCCGAAATCGCCCGAGGGAAATCGGCCTCCCGCAAAATCACTCTTCATTGCCGAATGCGCTTCCTCACTCTTGCCGCATCTCTCATAAAGCCACGGGATAAGTTCCTGCCCGGCCCAATCCATATTCGTCACGATCCCGAACACCTTGTACCGTTGACCCTTCAGCCGCATGACCGGAAAGAGATATTCTTCATCACTCTTCTGCACTCCCGGCAACTCCGCCTGCTTCAACTCCTCACGGGTTGCGAGGTACCGATATGCAGGCCCATTCTTACTATGCCCTATCTTATTGGGCACGAAACACACCTCCGCCCATTGGCGCCCCGTTTCC
>JBEKCV010000132.1:0-8862 GCA_050014695.1 Thermodesulfovibrionales bacterium | reverse complement strand
ATCAGATATGAAGGCAACTGTCAAGAAAAAAATGAATGCGAATTTGCTAGGCTACTGCCGAAAACTCGAAAAGGTAATATCCAGGGATACTTATATCGGTTAGCTAAGGCTTATCGCGGAATCGTTGAGGCGCTGCATTCTCCAACCTCGGGGCCCCGCAGTTCTCTATAGAGTGTTTCAGGTTGGAAAGTGGAGCGCTGCCGACCGGTAGAATACAGGAAGACCTATGCCAGAAGGCAGGTTTCCCGTAGAATTTTGCGCACCTCTTCTTCAGAGCGATTTTTTATCCGGCGGGAGGAAGCGGTCTTGAGATTGTTTACGAAGTCCGAAAGCTTCAGGTTCGGATGCGCGTATGAATCTTTAGATTCTCTTTTATTACAACAGGGGTCACGCATGAACACAGGGTTTTCGTCAGCGGACAGGGGTCGCTTCCATGGGTCGATCCTCAAGAGGTTGCTTTCCAGTCACCGGATCCTTGAGGACAAGAAGCGGTCTTACCGAGGTCAACAAAAGGAACACCGAGTTCACTCAAGAGGTGCCTGGTGCAAAGACTTTCTTTCATGCTTTCATAATGTTGCACTTAACAATCTATTATTGAGAAAGCAAGACCCCATAATCATGATATAATTTATCTCAGAGGCCGAGGAAACCCCGTCCCGTAATGGCGGGAAGGATTCACCGTTGTCGATGTGAACTGCGACCTTTAGCGAACAATGGTGACACGTATGCCTATATATGAAGCCCTCATTCCATCATAGACTCGTTAACGCTCCCCATGAGGATCCCTGCCTCTATGTCCGGATAGTCCGCGAGAGACGGTCGTTCCTCTTCGACGCAGGACATTTAGACAGGCTGAAGCCTGCCGACCTCATGAAGATATCAGATGTGTTTGTGACTCACACGCACATCGACCATTTCATAGGGTTTGATACCCTTCTCAGGGCATTGTTGCGCCGCGATGCGCCACTAACGGTTTATGGACCAGAAAATATCATCGAGTGCGTCGAGGGCAAACTCAGGGGTTACACGTGGAACGTGATAGAGGAATACCCGATGAAAATTGAGGTCTTTAGTGTCACTGAAAGAGAAATCAGACATTCCAGTTTTTGGGCTGAAAAGAGGTTCAAGAGAGTCGACAGAAGCATAAAGCCGTTCGATGAGATAGCATTAAAAGAGCCTCCGTTTGCCGTAAAGGCGATCAATCTCTCGCATGGAACGCCCTGTCTCGGCTTCTCCCTTGAAGAAGATTTTCACATAAACATTGACAAGGCAGCCTTAAACGATATGGATCTTCCTGTTGGACCATGGCTGGGAGACTTAAAGAGGATGATTCGGAGCAAAGCGGAGCCGGATACGCCACTGCCAATCAACGGCAGGATATTCAAATTCTCTGACCTTGTCCCCGTTGCAAAGATTACCGACGGACAGAAGGTCTCTTATATAACAGACATATCTCCAGGGGAAGAAAATATTGTTAAGGTCATAGACTTTGTCAACGGCTCGGACACCCTATACTGCGAAGCGTATTTCCTCCATGAGGATGTTGAGCGGGCCCGTGAGAGGCACCACCTTACCGCGAAGATCGCAGGAGGGATCGCGCGGAAGGCAAAGGTCAAGAACCTGGTAGTGATGCATTTCTCGCCCAAATACCGATCCCTTCCCGGTGTCATCGAGAAAGAGTCGATGGAAGCGTTTAAGGAGGTTTGCTAAAGATCTTTCTTCATCGCGGGTTATTTCCCCAAGAAATCTCATTCATCATAGTAGTAGTAGTATTGCACTTCATGGGAAAAGGGGTCCGGTACGATCTTCTCGCGCATCCCGGCTATCGGCCTACTCTATTCAGATACGATGCATTTGCTTTTTTTTTCACCCCTCGGGGGGATGATGCGCCGAGGATCTTCATGCTGATGTCGGCCGCTGGTGCAGAATGGGTGAGAGCCCCGATGGATATGAAATGAACGCCGGTCGAGGCAACAGCCCTGACATTGTCGATAGTCACATTGCCAGACGCCTCGATAAGGGCTTTCCCTTTGGCGATCCGCGTGGCATTTTTCATATCCTCAAGGGACATATTATCCAGCATAACGATGTCAGCGCCCGCTTTTAACGCCTCCTGGAGGTCCTTGAGGTTCTCCACCTCCACCTCTATCTTCGAGAGGTAAGAGGCCTTTTTAGCAGCCTTGACAGCATTGGTTATGCTTCCTGCTGCCACTATATGATTGTCCTTTATGAGAATGCCGTCGTAGAGACCGAACCTATGGTTGACGCCGCCGCCAACCCTTACCGCATACTTTTCCATGAACCTCAACCCTGGAGTCGTTTTTCTCGTATCCAGAATCTTCACATCAAGATTTTTCACCCGGGCAACAAAATCGTTGGTGAGAGTGGCGATGCCGGAAAGCCTTTGGAGTATGTTGAGAGCAACCCTTTCACAGGCGAGGAGCGTCCTCGTCCTGCCAGAGATTTCAGCTATGATATCGCCTTTTTTCGCCTTTGAGCCATCCCCGCACAAGACCTGGTACTCGGTCTCCCCGTCGAAGATATCGAATGCTTCCCGGGCAAAAGGCATCCCTGCGACAATAAAGCTCCCCTTCGCTACAAGTAATGCCTTTGATATGTGGTCTTCAGGGATGAAAAGCGTGGTTGTGATATCGCACTGGCCGACATCCTCATCGAGGGCCAGACGGATGACATTGGTGACATGAAGCGGCATATGCATTTTCCTCGGTCGCTGGTCCACCGTCGGAAGTCCTTGGAAACGGTTGACTTCAGGCTTCCGGTAGCCTGGGGTTATTTTTTTTCACCGTTCTTATCGACTCCTGAAGATGGAAATAATACCAAATACGCCTCCGAGCACTGCCCCGAGGGCCAAGGCTGAGCGCCAATCGAGAAGTGTAGTCACTTCTCCTTGTATGTTATTGGCGATCAGCACGAGGGCGGCGGTGTTTTCCGCCTTCAGATTCTTGGCGCCCATAATGCCGACGGCACTCTCGCTCACCGAGGTAAGTTCCTTTGACACGGAGAGAGCAGAAAACGAGTACTGCAACTTGGCCGAATCCCCGGCAGTAATAAGGCTTATACTCTGGTTGAGGCTAACCTCCTCACCGCGAATGAGCGTGGATGCACTCTGTGCCATTTCAACCCGTTCCCCGTCAATGCTTAAGGCGCCCACCTGCTGAAGCTCCACGTGGCCCCCCTCTACTGACCTGACGGTGCTCTGCTTGATCGTCACAAACTCAGCCTCGATAAATTCGAGATCTTCATTCTCCATTTCGCGCACATTCCCATTAGCCATTGTCCACCCCCGCTTCTCTTAATCGGTTAATGCTGTCTTCGACCCTCTCACCCCTCCGGACAAGCTCCTGATACTTAGCCCGCTCTTTTTCGATGATCTCATCGGGAGCCCGCTTTAAAAAATCTTCATTCAGCAGCTTCCTGTCGAGCAGGATCAAAGACTCTTCTATCTTGTTCTTCTCTTTCACCAGTCTATCAATTTCCGCAGGAATATTCAAAAGTCCCTCCAGCGGGACGTATATTTCGAAGGATTCCTTTACCGTTGTGGCGGATCCCTTCGGTCTCTCTATTTCCTTTCCAATCATGATATCTCTGGCCTTTGCGAGCCTCTCGAAAAGGGAGATATTGTTCTTCAAGACTTCAGCTGCAAGGTCTGTAAAGACCTTTATGAAAACCCTCACCTCCAAGGCGGGCGAGACATTCATTTCTCCTCTGATATTCCGTATGCCCGCAACAGCCTCCATCACATAGGACATCTCTTCTTCCGACTGATTGTCTCTGGGGAGATCCGAAGGATATGGAGAAAGAACGATGCTGTCGCCACCGTCTGTCGTATATCCCTTTATATTTTGCCATATCTCCTCGGTAACAAAAGGCATAAAGGGATGAAGCATGCGAAGAGACTTGACGAGCACCGTAAGAAGGCATACTATGGTACCGGATTTATCTGCTGTCTCACTGTACAGGACATGCTTTGACATCTCTATGTACCAGTCGCAGAACTCATGCCAGATAAACTGATAGATACTGCTAGCAGCATCATTGAAGCGGTACTCCTCAAGGGCGGTATTGATCTCATTGGCCGTAACCGCAAGTCTGCTCATAATCCATCTGCTGGCAAGGTCATGTCCTGGACGGCCAGCCGCAGGCTGCTGGCCGCAGACTGGTCTTGCATTCATGATGACAAATCGTGATGCATTCCACAATTTATTTACAAAATACCGGTATCCTTCAACGCGGTCCTCAGAAAAGCGTATATCCCTCCCCTGGCCCGCAAAGGCCGCGAGGGAAAACCTGAAGGCATCTGCCCCGTATTTGTCGATCATGATAATGGGATCAACGACATTCCCTTTTGATTTGGACATCTTTTCTCCCTTTGCGTCTCTGACAAGGGCGTGGATGTAAACATCGCGGAAGGGCACATCTCCCATAAACTTCAGTCCCATCATGATCATCCTCGCGACCCAGAAAAACAGGATATCAAAAGCGGTCACAAGCACACTGGTAGGGTAAAAGGTCTTGAGGTCATCAGTTTCATCCGGCCATCCCAGCGTGGAAAACGGCCAAAGAGCCGAAGAAAACCATGTATCGAGAACGTCCTCGTCCTGCCTCAATGAAGCATTACCGCACTTCTTGCAGGACCGCGGTGTTTCTCTCGATACCAAAATCTCTCCGCATGGATCGCAGTACCATACCGGAATCCTATGTCCCCACCATATCTGTCTGGATATGCACCAGTCCCTGATGTTCTCCATCCAGGAAAAGTACGTATTTTCCCATGTTCCCGGAACTATTCTTATCTTTCCGTCCCTGACCGCAGAGATCGCCTCAGCAGCAAGGGGTTTGACTGTGACGTACCATTGGGGAGTAGACAAAGGTTCAATAATTGTCTTACATCGATAACAGTGTCCGACTGAGTGACGGTATTTTTCTTCCTTCTCCAGGAGGCCCGCAGCCTTGAGATTATCAACGACTTTCTTCCTGCACTCGTATCTATCCATACCAGAATAAGCACTGCCTGCATCATCGGTCATCATTCCATTGTCGTCAATCACGGTTATGGACGGTAACGGAGGGCTCTGGCGTTTTGCGATCGCTTCATCATTAAAATCATGAGCGGGGGTAACTTTGACAGCGCCGGTGCCAAAGGAAGGATCCACGGAGGAGTCTGCCACTATAGGTATGTTTCTTTCGGTCAAGGGGAGATGAATCATTTTACCTATACTTTTCTTATATCGATCATCAGCGGGATTAACGGCCACGGCAGTATCTCCCAGCATAGTCTCAGGCCGTGTCGTTGCCACGACTATGTGCTCCCTGCGTTCAGAAAGGGGGTATCGGATATAGAAGAGAGCGCCCTCTATCTCTTCATGCTCCACCTCCAGATCGGACAGAGCGGTATGACAACGGGGACACCAGTTGATGAGCCTGATGTCGCGATAGATGAGTCCCTCTTCATAGAGCCTAACAAAGACCTCCCGTACCGCTCTCGAGAGCCCCTCGTCCAGCGTAAACCTCTCCCTCGACCAATCACAGGAGGCGCCCAGTCTTTTCAACTGATGGATAATCCTGCCGCCATACTCCCTTTTCCATGTCCATATCCTCTGGATAAAAGAATCTCTTCCCAGTTTATGCCTGTCGAGCTTCTCCTTCGAAAGTTCCCTTTCCACTACGTTCTGCGTTGCAATTCCGGCATGGTCTGTGCCGGGAAGCCAGAGAGCTTTATAGCCGAGCATACGTTTCCATCGGATGAGAATGTCCTGTAATGTCACATTCAGGGCATGGCCCATATGGAGAGAGCCAGTCACGTTGGGAGGCGGGATAACTATTGAATAAGGCTTTCCCACAGAAAGATCGGGACTAAAGTACCCTCTTTCCAGCCATACGGCATACCACTTCTCTTCTATCCCCTTAGGGTCATAAGCCTTTTCTAATTCGGTCATTTCACGATAAATTAATGATAAGAACGGTTACAATGAAACTGATGAAGAATACGCTTCGAGGATCATGGAAAAGTGCTCACGGACAACGGAAGAAGGTTGACAATCCATTGCATGCTTTGATCCTTACCCTCCGTTCAACCTTCATCCTTTATAAATTCTTCTTTACATCCCAGACCTAATCTTTTCTATCTCCTTCGAGATCATGGTCTCCGCAAGGTCAGGAACAGTCTCCCAGAGAACCTTTTCAACCTCCTTAGAGAGAGAGGCAAAGACCCCTTGGAGCATTTCCCTATGAAGTTTCTCGATGAGCGGCGGGGCGATCTCCCATAAAACCTTCTCTGCGGAATCCTTAATCGAAGACGTTATGGTAGCAAGCATCACATCTTTTACGTCAACGGAAGAAACCACTGAAGCAATTTTTTCACAAACAGCGCTCTTAAAGATCGCAGTCAATTCTTCTCTGGATGGCAGTTCTACCTGCGGCAAGGCTGCCTCGGTGAGACGCGGTTTCGGTGCCACCTCTTCAGCAACTGGTTTTTCGATAGCAACTGGTTTTTCGATAGCAACTGGTTTTTCGATAGCAACTGGTTTTTCGATAGCAACTGGTTTTTCGATGACGGGACATTCGGTAGCCATTTCGAGGCTACCCTCTTCTTCAACCGGTTCGAACGCCTCCTCAAGACTTAACTCTTCTTCCAAAAGCGTTTCTGCCACGAGCCCTTCCTCAGCAACGGGCTCGGCTGCAATCTCCTCCATCTCCCAAAGGGATTCCTCTGAGACAAGGGTTTCCAGTGGCTCGGTCACCTCTGCCTTCGCAGGAGCTTCCTTTATCATTGCACTGTTTGCAAGAACGGCGTTAACCTTGTTTATCAATTCCTGCGACTCAAAGGGTTTAACGATATAATCATCCGCTCCGACATCCCTCGCAAGATTTTCATCGATCGGCTCAAACGCACCAGCCAGCATGATGACGGGAATATTTCTTGTATCGGGATTCCTCTTAATCATCTCACAAAGCTGATAACCATTCATAACGGGCATCGCGATGTCAGCAAGGACAAGGTCGGGCTTAAATGAAGGGAGGGCAGACAATGCCTCATCACCATTATTAGCGGCCATAATTTCGAAGCCCTCACTCGCAAGGACGAGCTCGACGACTTTCTGAATCGTGATGCTGTCATCAGCAAGGAGAAGTTTATGTCCCATGATTCCTTCCCTCTGAGGGATAAACCCCTCATAACTCTGTAATAAAAAAAGGCTATGCCCCTTTCGGTTATCTGCCAAATTTTATTGTTTGCGGAGGAAAAAGTCAAGATGTTTCTATCGAGCCTCGCTGGCTGGGAATTCATATTCTTAATTCTTATGGCTGCCGAAATTCGCCTTTCAACCTGATCTCCAACTTTTATTGCTCACGGCATCTTCAATCCCTTTTTGAGACAGAACATGATGTCAACTCATCAACGATTAATTCCGGCAATGAACGTGCGCTACTGAGTATGAAGACTGCGGAAAAACCCTCTCCTTTTGCAGTGAAATCAGCACAGAGGGATTCCGTTCCTGCAAACGCAACGCTCCTTTATCTCCACTGGTTACTGGACTTATATGGGAAGATTTGAAATAATATCTCAATTGTCTTATTAAATGAACGATGATTTCACACGTACCGAAAGGGAAAACATGACTGAAGCAAGAAAACATACCAGATATGTCGTCGAGGGCATGGGGATCTTCGCAAAAACAATGTGGAACGCTGATATCGAGGTCATTGATATAAGCACACAGGGCGCCTCCATTAGAAGCACAACTCGCTTCTCAATAGGTCGTGAATATATTTTCACATTTGGGCATAGCCCGCGGGTGCTATCCGTCAAAGGCGTCATCGCATGGGAAAACTTGACTGGCAGCAAAAAGATCGCGGAAGAGCAGATTATGCCAATATACACAGCGGGCATTGAATTCAGAGATCTTCTGACGGACACTGCCGAAGAGATTCGAAAGTTCATTAAAGAAAAAATGACTGAATTGAAAGAGCACCGGCTGAGCGGCGTCAGAGTTAGAATTCACCCGCGTGACAAACAAGTGCTCAACTACCTGGAAACCTGTGTGGTCAAGGATGTCAGCCTTGGGGGCGTGCGGATAGAGACAGAGCTGAAACCCTCTGTGGATACAGTATTCCCAATAGAACTTGTCATTTCTGAAGACGGGAGTTCTATTGATTGTGAAGGAAGAGTTGTCTTCTGCTTGGAGCTACCAGCTGAAACGGGCCATCGACACAGCGTCGGAGTGGAGTTCATGCAGATGGCGGGAGAGGATAAGCTGAGGCTCAAGACATTTATTGACACATTATCCCCCAATGTCGTTGATCTCTAAGGAGCATATTCATCGAAAAGATTAAATCCGCAGCATAAGAACCTCTATGGGACACTGCTCATGGGTTGACAACAGTTGACATTTCTATGGCAATAGATGCGAATATATAGCCATGAAATTAAGCGTATGGGCAAAGCAGCAGGGGATATCGTACAAGAGCGCGTGGCGGATGTGGAAGCTGGGGCAGTTGCCTATACCTGTGGAGCAACTGCCGACCGGAACCGTGATAGAGCATCCCTCTACTTCTGTCACGGAAGGCGGCACGGTTTTGTACGCCAGGGTATCGAGCGCTGAGCAAGAGGCGGACCTTGACCGGCAGATAGCCCGGCTGAGTGAGTTTGCGGCATCCAGGCAGCTCATAGTAGCGACGTCGTGAAGGAGATCGGGTCGGGTTTGAACGGGCATCGTCGGGCAATGCTCAAGATCTTAAGGAATCCCGCGAGCCGCACCGTGGTGGTAGAGCACAGGGACAGGCTCATGAGGTTTGGTTTTGAGTATGGGGAGGCTGCGCTTGCTGCTCAGGGCAGAACGCTTT
>JBEKCV010000131.1:0-9462 GCA_050014695.1 Thermodesulfovibrionales bacterium | reverse complement strand
GACGGGCGAGAGCATGCCGGTCATGAAAATCACCGACGAACTGTCTGAGCCGGACATCCCCCTTGCCGACCGAATCAATATGGTGTATATGGGTACTCTGGTCACGGGGGGACAGGGCCTTGCTATCGTGGTGGCGACAGGGCGCTTTACCGAGGTCGGGAAGATCCAGACCCTGGTGAGCGAGGCGCGGCCGCCCGACACGCCTTTGGAACGGCAGTTGGATCACCTGGGGGGCCAACTGGCTTATATCACCTGCATCGTAAGCGGCATCGTGTTCATCGTAGGTCTCCTGCGCGGTTACGGTTTTCTCCAGATGCTGAAGGCCTCTATTGCCCTTGCCGTGGCCGCGGTGCCCGAAGGGCTTCCGACCGTTGCGACGACGACCCTTGCCCTCGGCATCAGGCGCATGCGGGACCTGAAAGTGCTCATCCGTCACCTTGACGCCGTCGAAACGCTCGGCTCGGTCGAAATCATCTGTCTTGACAAGACCGGCACCATCACCATGAACAAGATGTCGGTGGTCCAGATGCATGCCGGTATGCGCCGTCTCGATGTCGTCGATTGCAGGATCATGGCGGAAGGGAAAAACATAAATCCCTATACGAACGAGGACCTCCTCCGTCTGCTCCATCTGTCCGCGCTCTGTAATGAATCGATTGTATCAGGACAGGAAGGAAACTACCTGGTCGAGGGATCTTCGACGGAAAACGCCCTCGTGAACCTTGCGCTCAGCGTCGGTGTGGATGTCAATGCTCTCCGGGCCCAGCACCCCATCGTGAAGCTGAACCACCGATCGGAAGACCGGCAGTATATGAGCACCGTACACCATTCGAATGACCGCCAGACGCTGATGTCTCTCAAGGGCAGCCCGACCGACGTGCTGTCACTCTGCAAATGGTATGTCAAGGACGGTCAGCAACTGGAGTTGGACGACGATGCCCGCGAGGTCTTTGAAGCGGAAAACAGACGGATGGCCAGTGATGCGCTCCGTGTGCTAGCCATAGCATACGCGGTGACCAACGGAGACATTGTGCACAGCCATGAGATCATCCAGCAAGGACTCATCTGGGTCGGCCTCGTCGGCATGGCGGATGTGGTCAGGAGCGGCGTCAAGAATCTCATCCATACGTTCCACCAAGCCGGGATTGATACGGTCATGATTACCGGAGACCAGAGCTCCACGGCCTATGCAATTGGTAAGGAACTCAATCTGGGCAATGGCGAGGAACTGAAGATCCTGGACACCACCCACCTATCGCATATTGAGCCCGAGGTCATGACGGCACTTGCCGGGAAGGTCCATGTCTTCGCCCGGGTGAGCCCGGCCAACAAGCTCCAGGTTGTTCAGGCGCTCCAGGCAGTGGGAAAGGTCATTGGTATGACGGGCGACGGCATTAACGACGCGCCGGCACTCAAAGCGGCCAATATCGGAATTGCCCTTGGGAACACGGGTACCGACGTGGCGCGGGAGGTTGCGGACGTGATCTTGGAAGATGACAACCTCGAGACCATGGTCGTGGCCATAAGCCAGGGGCGGACGATCTACAATAATTTACGAAAATCGGTTCGGTACATGCTTTCGAAGAACACGAGCGAGATCATGATCATGTTCACCGCGCTTGCCACCGGTATGGGACAACCGTTCAACGTCATGCAGCTTCTCTGGATCAACATCATGCAGGACATCTTTCCCGGCCTGGCCCTTGCCCAGGAACCGCCGGAGCCGGATGTGCTCCTGCGGCCTCCCCGCAATCCCGAGGAACCGCTCATTAAGACGGCAGACTTCAAAAGGCTCCTCTTCGAGGCTTCCACCATCTCGGCAGGGACGCTGGCGGCATACGGCTACGGTGTCCTGCGCTACGGGCAGGGGCCCCAAGCCAGTACGATGGCCTTCACGAACTTTGCCATGGCTGGGCTCCTGCACGCCATCAGCCACCGTTCCGAGACTCACAGCATCTTTGACGCTGAGCGGCTCGCACCGAACAAATATCTCACCATCGCCCTGACAGGCTCGCTGGGGGTGCAATCCCTTACCTTAATCGTCCCGGGCCTCGGAAGCTTCCTGGGAATGAGCCCGCTTAATCCCTTTGACCTGGCAATTTCGATCGGGACCGCTGTTGCTCCCCTGTTCATCAACGAAGCGACAAAAAAGACAGCTGCTCCGGCGTTGATGCTGAAGGGCAGTAATGCCGACTCGATAAAGTCGGAAAGCATCCGGGGAGATATGTCATGGATAAATCAACGAACGACGTCATAGGTAAATTAGGCGCGCACCCTGGCCAGGGCAGCGTATTGGAGCAGGTCGAGAAACTCCTGCGGAAACAACAGCGGCGTAAGCTCTATGAGATGCTGGATCAGATAGACAAGAACCAGGTCGGGGATTCGGTTGTCACGCTCGAAAAATGCATCCGGCAGATAGGAAGGAAACGGCCCGCGTTACTGCGCTACTCGCTGCCAAATTGGCAAGGGTACGACGAATTATTCTGGCAAGCCCTTGGCGATTACGCAATTCTCGCGCTTCATCGCGTCAAGGACGTGGAATACGACACTACCAGAGCGAAAATCAAGGTTCATTATTTCGCCAAACTGGAAGGAGATGCAAAATCTCCAGAAAGAATAGGCGAGATTATTCAGGGGATCGCGTTTTTGATAGAGACCGAGGCACTGCCGACGGACTTCACGCGTTTCAGGAGAATGACGGAAAGACGCGGGAGCTTGGGCGAGATGAGCAAAGAAGAAGCTGCGCTGATCGGAGCGGCTATCAAGCTGGTATTCGATCTGGTCAAAATATAACATCCGCAAGCCAACACGGCTTCCTCTGCACTTCAAAGAGGCCAATGTGAAATGCGATGTTCTTCCTCTACTGAAACTGTCGCTTTTCTACCCCAGGTGAGAGATGCTTTCGGAAACAAATGTTGGGTACTGACGTGGTCAATCATGGGGTCGTGTAAAACCTTGACACGTTTATGACGGAGGTTTGGGCATGAGCAAAAAAGCTCCCTCTACACGATGAAACAGGTACCTGTTTTCTCTCCTGATAAAGGCTTATACAGATTAAGATAGCTTAGGATGTCCGGAAGGGGGCAACATGACAAGACTGACTATACCCGGGCTCAGAGTCAAATACCCATTCCTGATCTTGTTTTGATAGTGTGATGGCGCGGTTACTACTTAAGATTATGATTGCACTAATAAAACATATATCTTTATACTTATAATATATAATATGGTTGTGTCGGCGTAATCTTTTCTTGGGAGATAAAATGCTAAAGGGGCCTGAAGAAGGATGTGAGGCTTTTCCAGACGACGAAAATCTGTACCGAGCACTAGCTGAATCTTCTCATGACGCAATATTTCTGATCGATAGAGGACACCGTGTCCGATATGTCAACGTCTTTGGCGCGGCATTTTTTGGTGCTTCAGTGGAAGAAATCAAAGCAAAACATCTCAAGGAACTTTTCCCTCCCTCGGCATACGAATTACAGAGCCGTGCGATCAAGTATGTGTTCGAATCAGGCGAAGCTTTTTTCACGGAGGAAAATTTAAGTTTTGCTGAAGCGCAGTTATGGATAGACACCAGATTAGTGCCCATAAAGGATAAGCATGGCCAAATAGGATTTGTCATGGGTGTATCACGCGATATTACCCAGCGCAAGCGGGCAGAACAGGAGGTGGAACTTTTCAGAAATCTACTGAACAGGTCAGGCGAAGCCATATTCGTGAATGACCCCCAAACCGGCCGCTTCCTGGACGTGAATGACAAGGCATGCTCCAGTTTGGGATATGACCGTGAAGAACTCCTTAGAATAGGCGTTATGGACATTGAAACGTCCATTGCCGACAATCTTTCGTGGCTAGGGCATGCAAGTGAAGTGAAACGAAAAGGCTCTCTCCTGGCAGAAGGTGTGCATAGGAGAAAAGACGGAACTACCTTTCCCGTCGAAGCCAATGTGAGTTATGTATCTCTGGACGGCGGAGAATACATGATCGCGATAGTGCGCGATATTACCGGGCGCAGGCGGATAGAGGGCGAGATGCGCCTCCAGGGCGAGATCGCCAGAAACATCTCTGAAGGCATCTACCTCGTCAGTGCAAAGGACCTGAGAATCGTTTACGCTAACCCGAGGATGGAGGACATGTTCGGGTACGATCCCGGTGAGATGAACGGAAAACACGTTTCCGCTATCAATGCCCCGACTGCGGGGGACCCCGTGCAGATGGCAAGCCAGATCGAGAACACCTTGAAGGAGACCGGGACTTGGCGCGGCGAGGTGTTCAACATCAGAAAGGACGGGAGCACCTTCTGGGGCCATGCCTCCATATCGGTGTTGCATCATCCGGTGCACGGAGAAGTCTACGTTTCAATCCAGACAGACATCACCAAACGCAAGCAGGCTGAGGAAAAGATCCGGCAGAGCGAAGAGTTTGTCCGGAACATCCTCGACACTGTGGACGAGGGCTTCATCGTCGTCGACAAGGAATTCCGCATACTGAGCACAAACAAGGCTTACTGCGGTCAGGTTGGTGAGTCATCTGATTCGGTCATTGGCCGGCACTGCTACGAGATGTCGCATAAAAAGCTCAGAGCGTGCTATGAGGAGGGCGAGGAATGCTCTGTCCGTCATGTCTTCGAGACAGGAGAGCCCCATGCTGCGCTCCACAAACATCCGGACCCTAAAGGTTCTATTCTGTATGTTGAGACGAAGGCCTTTCCGATAAAGGACAGTGCGGGCGCTGTGATATCCGTGATCGAGACAATCAACAACATAACCGAAAAACATCTCCTTGAAGAGGAACAGCTAAAAACCCAGAAGCTTGAGGCAATCGGGACCATGGCAGGGGGGATTGCTCACGATTTCAACAACTTGCTGCAGGGAGTGTTCGGCTATATGTCGATGGCGAAGATGAACATTGATCACAGGCAGAAAAGTCTCGATATGCTCGAGGCGGCAGAGAAGGCGCTTCATATGTCGGTTAATCTCACAGCCCAGCTTCTTACGTTCTCAAAGGGTGGGAAGCCTGTGAGAAAGAAGATTGAGCTTAGGCCCATAATCGAGAACGCGGTGAAGTTTGCGTTGAGTGGCTCCCGGATAGATCACAGGATCCGGGTTGACGAAGAGCTTCGGATGGTCGAGGCGGACGCGGGACAAATTGGCCAGGTAATCCAGAACCTTGTACTGAATGCGGAACAGGCCATGCCACTGGGTGGCACAATAACCATCACGGCTAAGAACTTCAGTTCCCGTCAGAAAGGGCTTTCTTCAGTACTGAATAAGGGAGATTATGTCGAATTATCTATAAAGGACAGAGGAATAGGAATACCCGAGCAGTACTTGCCGAAGATTTTTGACCCCTATTTCACGACAAAGGCTAAGGGCAGCGGCTTGGGGCTTGCGACATCCTATTCCATCATAAAGAGCCACGGTGGATTGATCGACGTAAAGTCGAAACTTGCTGAAGGCACTACATTTTTTGTCTATCTTCCTGCGGTAGATGCTGTGGAAACTTCGGCAGTAACTGTTGCTGAAAACGTCCAGGCTGTCAGAAAAGGCCGTATTCTCGTGATGGACGACGAGGAGCTCATCAGGAATATCGCTGAGGAAATGATCAGATTGCTTGGGCATGAGGTTGAATTTGCCGTAAACGGGGAGGAGGCCATAGACAAGTTTCGTGAGTCGTTGCTGCAAGAGAGACAGTTTGACGTTGTTATCCTGGACCTTACGATTCGCGGGGGCATGGGCGGAGAAGAGACGCTAAGAGAACTTCTTGCAATTGATCCTAACATCAGGGCAATTGTGTCGAGCGGATATGCTGAAAGTTCTGCGTTGGCCGAACATAAGACACTAGGATTCGAGGCATGTCTCACCAAGCCTTATGATATCGTTTCATTGAATAGTACGTTGAATAGTATCTTGTCTGCCCGTGTTTTTTTGAAGTAGTCATTGAGCGTCGTTGCGGTTATTTGAAAGCGCAATAGTATTCATTCCCAAAAATCTCCATAAGACACTGAAAAACTTATGTCCTTGCAGGGCGTGCTTCCGTGCCTTTATTGGAGAATCCTGAAACACCTTAACATTTGAGTGGGTCCAATTCCCCCGGGGGTAACCTTTTGAGACCGCTCCAAAGATGCCGCATTATTCTTCTAACCCAATGCGTTTCTCAAAAACCTTTCGGAAATGAAACCCGTAGATCGAGAGGGTAATGGCCTGAGGAAAGAGGCGGGGACGACTGAAGATGGTCCAGAACAGAAGCCTCCAATAATGGAACCTCTCTTTCCCGATGATCCCCAGAACGATTATAGACCTGATGAATGCGGCGATGTAGTTGAAACGAAAATGAAACATCTTTTTCTGCGGGGGGACATATTCCCTAAGAAATGTTCTGACCCGTTCATAGTAGTGTCTTGGCGAATACAGGGTTCTAAGGACCCTTTTGTAGCCGTTGATCAGCAGGTTATAGTCCATCTTGGGAATAATATTTGTCGAGAAATCCGTATTGTTCCCCGAGGTCTCCTTTAGCAGCCGCCGTTCCTGTTTGAGTCTCTCGTAAAGCCGCGTGCCCGGAAGGGCGATGAGAATGCCGACCATGGCCGTGACGACCCCGCTTGCCTGGATGAATCTGATCTGGGTGTCGAAAATCGTAGGGGGGTCGTTGTCGAAACCGACAATGAATCCTCCCTGCACCTCGAGGCCAGACTTCTGGATATTCCTGATACTGGCGAGAAGGTCGCGGTTCTTGTTCTGGAATTTGCTGCATTCCGCCAGGCTCTGCTCATGGGGGGTCTCGATGCCGATGAAGACGACATCGAATCCTGCTCCTACCATCAGCTGCATCAGATCTTTATGATCGGACAGTTCTATGGATGCCTGCGTATTGAAGGTGAAGGGATGCCTTCTCCGTTCCATCCATTCGATGATGGCAGGGAGGATCTCCTCCTTCAGCTTGTTCTTGTTCCCGATAAAATTGTCGTCAACAAAGAAAACCTGGCCCCTGAACCCTGACGCGTAAACACTCTCGATCTCCCTGATAAGCTGGTCTCTGTCCTTGGTGCGAGGTGTACGTCCGCAGAGCAGGGTAATGTCACAAAACTCACAGTTGAAGGGGCAGCCTCGGGAATACTGGATATTGATTGAGGCATAGTGCCGCGCATTAATAAGCCCCCAGAGCGGGATGGGTGTCTTCCGTATGTCCGCCCACTGATCGGTCGTATAGAAATGGCCGGCAACGCCATTACGAAAATCTTCCAGGAAACGGGGCAGGGTGACTTCGGCCTCGTTCAGCACCAGATGGTCTACCTCCCCGAACGCCTCATATTCGGTCGTGAAAAGAGGGCCGCCGGCGACAATCCTGACGCCGGCGGTTTTGCATCTCTGAATCACTCCTCGTACCGATTCTTTCTGAACGGTCATTGCGCTTACAAAAACGAGGTCAGCCCCCCTCACGTCATCGTCAAACAGTCTTTCCACGTTCATATCGATCAGTCGTATCTCCCACTCTTCAGGAAGCATCGCTGCTATGGTCAGCAATCCGAGGGGTGGACTGCTCGCCTTTCTGTGAATGAATTTCAGGGCATACCTGAAACTCCAGAAGGTATCCGGGAATTCAGGATAAATGAGTAGTGCTTTCATGGAGTGCCCCGTATCATTTTACTTTCTCACATCATCGGCTGTCAGGATTACCGCGCCAGCCACTATTTCTGAAAGTACTTACGAACTTTCGCCGCAATCTGACGGTCCGTCATCTTGTCGACTGTCTCAATCCCTACGATTCGTCCACCGAGATTGTATTTTTTAAGACGTTTTTTCAGTTCGCCCTTTGCGTCGCCGGGACCAAATATCAGAATGGATTCCGCATCGCGAATAGACGCAATTACCGCATCGTAGTAAATGTTGAGATGTCCCGTAAGCGTTTTCTGGCGGCTATCAGCCGCCGGTACTTGCAGAGGGTCATAGGGACCCTTAAGAGGGGAATCACCGGAACGGCGAAGCTGTTTGTCGACCTTCGATATGATTAGCCTTATCTCTTCCCCTTTATCCGTAACAGCCACTACAATAGCCTTCCTATGGTCAATCCACAAACCTGCTGTTGTTTTCATAGCGTTCTCCTTTGGATATATATTCCCAACTATTTCGATGTGCGATGTCAATAATAACTCACATTCCTATATGAGCAAACGTATGCGCGTCAAAGGCGTCCTTACATACAGACAGTTTATCAGGCATCAAAAGCCTGAAAGGCTCCCCTTCATCAACTCTTCACAATGAGTACTGGGATTTTTGTTTCTTTGTGGATTACGCCATAGGCAACGCTGCCGAGGACAGCAACTGCCAAAGCGCTTTTCCCGTGAGAACCCATAATAATGAGATCTACCTTTGCCCTCGCAGCCTCTTTCACAATATCTTCAACAGGATGCCCTGCTGTTATAAGAGTCTTTGATCGTACTCCATTTTTATCGCAGAGCGCCTTTATTTCTTGGGCATACCCTTCCGCAGCCTCTCTCAGATAATCCTCGATAGGCTCTGTAACATGCCTTGCAGTCTCCCTGGCGGGAACTGTCTGGCCCATAAATGAGCGCTTATCAATAACGCTCGAAATAATTACCGAGGCTTTCAACTGTTTCGCGAGATCAACCGCATACATGGCTGCCTTCTGAGCTGCCTTTGACCCGTCTGTTGGAACAAGAATTTTTGAAATCATGCGTCCTCCTTTAATCGAGTGAATTCCGCTAAAACAATCAGTAATCTTTTCGTCTTCTTCCTCCTTAGTCAAGTTTACCTATTAACAAGAATAAAACCTGCTCTCAGCGAATCCTTCAAAGAGCACGCGTTTTTTGTGCCCTGTCAATAAAACGTTGTTTCTTCTTTGACGCCTTCATTCTAAAAAGAGATGATGCAACAAATCCCACTTTTTCTCAAACATAAATCAGCAGAGGATCGTGGGGAGAACAATAAAGCGACAGCAGAAGAAATATGTTTCCGCGCGAGCCAGCGTACCAGCTGCGTCTCGATGACGGATAGGAAAACAGCGACGAGGAATGAAGCCGGGACAGGCTCTGCCTGATTGATGCTTCCCACGATGATAACGAGCGCTGCTGCGAAGACGAGTAAGTGCGTTCCACTGTGAGCATTGCTCTTTTCTTCGATCACGGATAAACACCCCTTAGAAAGATAATGACTCCGGTGCATATCTCTTACCTGTTCAAATCACCTTGAAGTTTTTGCTGATTTTGCCAGTCCCGACTCTTGTACGTAAGATATGCTTCCTTTTTCATTTCGGAAAGCTGTTCTTTGAAACGGGCCATCAAATCATACCATTGACCGGTGCGTCTCTCGAACCGTTGATCAGAGGGAGCCTCAAGTGTATCAAGGTATGCCAGAATTGCAAGGTAATAGCATACAACATCACGCTCGACTTCACCCCTCAGCCCCTCTACATAAACAGGATTACCGGCGCTATCCGTAC
>JBEKCV010000130.1:0-9469 GCA_050014695.1 Thermodesulfovibrionales bacterium | reverse complement strand
TCTACAAAAGAGGATGCTAAAGGGTGCTCCGAAATAAAAATATTCGGTAAAAACGACCGATTCATTCACCTGGATAGGGTTCAATGCAGAATTGTATACGATAAGGAAGTCCCTGCAGGCGCTTGGGAACAGATCATCACCAGGCGCTGCGGAGTGGAGTTCAAAAACCTGTCTGTCAAGCACCTGATCATGCTCCAGGAGTTCATCGATCATTTTACTTTCAATGAAACCCAATCCCGTAATCCAAAGGGCTGATTACCTCGCAATCCGCATTGTGCTCTTTTTGATCCAGCCTGACTGTCGTCTTTTTTTGTTCCTACCTATCGAGCTTCTATCCATAGCTCTTAGATGTCATTAAGCGTTCTTCACGCCGCATTAATCGTCCAAGCTTGAAAGGGTTGAATCCACAGTGCCCGAGACGGAAATAATTCAGAGTCAAGGTCCGAAGGCCAACCTTTGTGATTTCAATGGGCACGCTTTCCAATAGGGTTGGGACAGCATTGAGGGAACACAGTGACACGGGATTTGAGCACGACCTGCGAGCTATTTCCGAAATATCTGAAACTCCTTACCGCACTCCGAGCACCTCTTCTCAAAAATCTTAACCGTCGGGACTCCCAGAATCCTCCCCACCCATGCGACGATATTGGTAAAGGATAGCTGGGATTTCACATTCTGGCTTCCATCTGAGAGTTGGCGACCCGCCACAGGCATGATTAAACACTTTGATCCAAAGTGTTTAATGTTTTTATTCTTTTGCTCCTGCCTTGATAAGCAGTTTCTTTATCTCTTTGTGGCCAAACGCAGAGGCAGCCATCAACGCTGTTTTGCCGTTATTCATCTTTGCATTGACATCGGCCCCCTTGGCGAGCAGTACCCGCACGACTTCTTTGTGGCCTCCCATAGAGGCAAGAATAAGCGCCGTTTTGCCTTTAATGTCCTTTGCATTGGCGTCGGCCCCCTTATCTAGCAGCAACTGCACGACCTCTTTGTGGCCGTTCTGAGAGGCCAGTATCAACGCAGTTGCAGCAGACTCACCCACCTTTGCATTGAGATCGGCCCCCTTGGCGAGCAGTACCCGCACGATTTCTTTGTGGCCATTGAAGGAGGCAGTTGTCAACGCGACTCTGCCGTTCTTGTCCTTTGCATTGACATCGGCCCCATTGGCAATGAAGCGTTTAACGGCAGGCAGATCACCGCGCTTTGCTGCTTCGAAGAAATCCTCCTTCACCCCAGCGACAGCAACCGTCGCCCACAAAGCGAAGATCATCATTAACGCCGCCAGCATTCTTGTCTTATAACCCGCTTGTCTTGAAGCCATTCTGTTCCCCCCTAAGGAAGTCTGTTGTTATGGGCGCAGCTATTTGATCACAGAAACACGTTCATGCGACCACTTTGAAGACAAGAATCCCGTATACGATGACGACGACGGTATCTTGAGATTTTGAGAATGATGATTCAATAAATACCCAGATCCTCTGATGGTCAATTATCTATTTTCTAAAGCTTGGACAGAAGCAATTTGCTCTTGTGCTTGTTTTCTAAATTCAAAAGGACCAGCTATATTATGAAAGGGGTCTTTTGTGCCTCCTGTACCGGTTACTGTGATAGAGCCAAATCCCACAAGTCTACCTAATATACTTTGGTTAACCTGAATACCTTCAATCTTGTTGAGCAGTACCTCAAGGGACGTTCTACGAAATAAGCCAATTTTCACAATAACACGCCTGTTGGTTATCCCGAATTCAGATGTTACATACTGAATTAATGGACGAATAAATGTTATTATTGCACTTAAAATAAACATACCGGCAATTGCTACTATAAACGTCCTTACAGTGGCTTCTTTAATATTGACACCTACACCGTAAAACGCTAGTGCAACTATGAACCAAACTATTGGCCAAATGAAAATTACCCAGTGCAACTTGGCGCGATATACTATGTGCTCACCATCCATAAGATTGCGGTCAATGTAGCTCATAACCTAACGTCCTTTTCTGCCTTGATTTTAAGGTATAATGAATAATTAGATTGATCCGCAGTGGACCCCTTACTATTACATTAAATCGTATAACACATGTTGCGACAGCAATGGTTCAGGCTATATAACTCCTAAAATCGCACACTTGCGCTCCCTTTGGTCTCTTTCTATAGTCTCCTTGACTCTTAACTGGATGCAGAGGCTCTTGGGGATCGCATTCCATCCAAAAACGCTTTTGGAACGCCAAATAGTGCACAAATCATACTATAATATCCAAATCAAAACGCGCAAGTGATAACCAAATGGGGTCGTTCTGGACGCCTGCAGGATGCACCACAAGCCCCGTAATTGATAGCTCCTCTCCGCAATCCCGACTGGAGTCGCGATAACAACCTTTTCAATTGATGGGCAATAACATAGGGTGTATCAGGCAATAGTTGGAGCAGAAATGAAGCATCGTTGGTCGGTCTTTCCAGTTTTATTGAAGTGGAAATCTCGATTGGAGGGACATTGATAGAAGCAGACAGCGTAAGTCAAAACAGGGACAAGCCTGAGAATTCTCATTGGAGATATATGGCACACGCATCTCTATTCAATTTTCCGGTTCAAACAAACGGAGCTGATGGTCTTAAATTGGCGTTGATCCATATTCCCGAGAAATTGAACGGTCTTGATGCACGTATTGTTCATACCCAACACGACGAGATAATTGTCGCGGCCAAAGATGGCATAGAGGATCAGGTGCTGACGATTGTGAAGGAGTCGATGGAGGCAGCATTGGAGCGGATTATCCCAGAGGTCCAGTTTATCGCGGAGATCAGGGTGGCTGAGGCAAAAGCCTTCTCCTACAGATGAGATAATTCATGATACACAATTGAGTCTCATTGGAGTCCGGCTAGGGGCATCAAAACTAGCGGGTATAAATCTATAAGTAGATGGATCACTATGGGCGCTACCAAACTTTTTCTCCAGACATAAATCAGGGCCACAATCATGCCTGAGATCCAGATGGTTACCATAGTAGCGAGTCCCTCATACCCATGTCCCAGGGAAAATAAAACCGATGAGATTATGACTGAAGCTGAGAGGCTGCCTGTGAGGCGGCTAAAGCGAAGCATAAGGTAGCCCCTAAAAATCGTCTCCTCTGCTATCGCAACTACTATTATCAGGACGCAGACCAGCAAGATTTCCTCAGGACCATTGAAGACCAGAAATTTAGGCAGATGGTTCATCTGGGACGAGAATCCAAGGTGTTGGAAACCTTTTTCTATCAACGACACGCAAACCATCAAGGGCAGGAATAACCCGACGCCCAGGGCGGCTTCTTTTACCATTCCATCGAATTTCCACCCAATGTTTGTGAAGGGTTCGCCGTTTCGCCATAGAAAGAAGGCGATCAGGCTTATATAGGCAAGGTCATTGAAAATGAGTGAGCATGACAAAATCGGAAAGTGTGGGTTTCCGCCTTCTAAAGTAAAAAAGGAGATTATCATCGAAGGCACCATAAAAAAAAGGAAGACGAGGACCTCAAAAAGATCTCTTTTTCGATCTGCTCCGAGATTTGGGATATCCAAAATTATCCTCCTCCGGAAGAAATAAAGTGTCTCAATTTCAAAACTGCGGTCAGTCCACAACATCATCTTGGACACCCTCAACGCTCGTTCGATTATCCTATGTACCAATGGAACACGCAAGGGATATGACAATGGAGCTGGTCTGCTCTACTCCCTCAAAGATCGGTGGATACTGGCTCCAGGATCATTGGAACGGTGCACGACGAAATAATTCTCGAAGTTCGGAAAAAAAACAGAAGAGACGGCAACGATACTCAATGCACAACCCGCCTCGGCTCAGATCCGGAGGCGTGATTTCTGCTCGATTTCCCTTTTCTTTTATTAGCAGATACAGGCTTTGTGACCTCGATACGAATTTCCCGAATGGGTTTTTTTGTTGGAAGCGCTTCAGAGGCCAGTAGTCCAAAAGCAGCAAGGTAAAAGGAAGGGTCACCAGCATGGGTTTTGCCATAAGCATGCATTATTCAGGATAATTCATGTGGATGAAAATCCACCTAAGAGTGCACTCGCGGTTCCGGCAAGCCAACTGCATATCGGGAGAAAACTCGCGAGATGTGAGTCCTGAGTCCGTAGAATGATGAGGGCAGTGCGAGGGTTATGTCATCCCCGGCGCAGAGGGGGATAAGAACGGCTTCCCGTAAGCAGGGGATGACATTCAGACCGGACAACTCTTTTAATCGATCAATAATTTATTCTCTTTTGCCTCTTTCATCAGTTGTTCTCTGAAATCGGGATGGGCAATGTTGATCATTTCCTTCACTCTTGCCGGTATCGTCTTGCCCCTCAGGTGGGCAGCGCCGTATTCCGTGACGATGTAATCCACGTCGGATCGAGGCGTTGTAACGACTGCACCTGGCGGAAATGCTGTCACTATTTTCGATATCATGGCGCCGTCGGCCTTTTTCGTCGTCGATTCGAGAACGAGAAAGGATTTTCCACCAGGGGACATTCTTGCCCCCCGGACAAAGTTCACTTGCCCGCCCGTACAGCTGAACTGCGAGAAGCCGATGGACTCAGCGCAAACCTGCCCCGATAGATCGCACATGATGGCGTTGTTAATGGCGACGAACTGGTTGTTCCTGGCAATAACATTCTCATCGGCAATATAGGAAATAGGGTATGCCTTAAGAGATTTGTTTTTATTCATGAAATCGTAGAGCTTGCGAGCGCCGATACCGAAACTGCAGGTAATCTCACCCGGGTAGAGAGTCTTGTTTTTGCCCGTCACAATGCCCTTCTCCGCAAGGGTTACCATTGAATCGACCAGCATTTCCGTGTGGATTCCCAGGTCTTTGTGGTGTTCCAGGAAAAAACCGATGGCATTGCTCAGGCCGCCAACGCCGATCTGAAACGTGGAGCCGTTCTCAATGAAAGAAACGATCTTATTCGCAATGGTTTTTTCCACATCCGTAATCGGGATCTTGGGCAGTTCGGCGATCTTATGGTCTTGCTCGCAGATATAATCAACGTCCTCGATGTTGATAAAAGCTTCCTTAGATCCGTAAACGAAAGGCTGTTCGCTGTTGACCTGCAGGATAATCCTGTCCGCGCACCCGGCTGCGGTGTGCCCGTTAAAGGCCCCAACCGCCCCAAAGCTGAAATTTCCGTTCTGGTCCGGTGGAGCGACCTCCGCGATGAACACGGTGGGCTTTATGATATTTTCTGTGAGCCAGTCCGAATGGGCAAACTGGTAGGAGAGGATCTCGATGTTGCCCTCTGAGAACATTTTTCTCTCTACCGGCCCCAGGAATAACGACGTGTGACTGATATGTCCCTTGTATTCAGCCTTGAAATACTCAAATGGATATAAGACCAGGGCCGAAAACATACTCACATTCTTCAATTCATCCTTTCTCTTACAGATGGCATTAACCAAATCAAAAGGTGCGCTGCAGACAGGACTACACCAGATGCGATCATTCGATTTTATAACAGCGGCCGCATCCTCGACAGAGACCAACTTTTTCTTGTATGCTTCTTTCCAGCTCATTTTAGACCTCCCTTCTTCATCCTGACTAGTGCTTCAACTTGGCTGTCAGCAACAGATACCGCCCCGCATTCTAGAGTTGAATTCTGCCCGAAAAACTCCTGGAACAACCTAAAGGCCCGCAAAATTTTACGATTTCCCAATCAAACATGCAAGTGATACATCTGTCGAGCGGACCGGTTTTTGGCAGTCTCAGGACTCAGTCTTCAACACGCAGGTTCAATGAACGGCCGCAGATATCACAAAGAAAGCACTGGCATTGCTCCCTCAAAGATTGCGGAATACCGGAGTTTGGATTATCGGAACGGTGCACGACGAGATAACTCTCGAAGTCCCAGATACGTTTGCAGGGGAATTCTCCGTGATTCTCAAAAAGATCATGATCCAGGCAGGCAAAGCTTATCTAGCCAGAGTACCGGTTGAAGTCGAGGTCACGATTGGGGAGACATGGACAGAGAAATAGACAAAGCCAGCCTCTTCTTACATAATGTTCTTACTTACTTTTGACAGACTCCTCTGCATCCCCAACCGGTGGTATCGTCTTTAGCCCTTCTGTGCTATCCTTGTTTGGAATATCTGCTGTTCTCGTATTTTTATTTTGTTCTCCTTAATGTTGCAAGAATGGAGACTGAAAAAGCCGGTGATATGCCATAAATAAGGATATGGTCTAATTTTGTCCCGCGGGAGGATGGTCATGAATCCAGCGTTAATTTTTCCCGTCGTATCAGCGTTAGTCGCGTCGGTCTGGTCCGTCTGGACCTGGAGAGATGAACAGCAAAAGGAAAGGCAGCTCAAGCGGGACCAGGAGTCTGCTCTCTTTGTGAATTCCTTGATGTTGGCCGCGGAAGAACTGCAAATGCGGCTCTACAGTATGCTCGAAGAAGACGAACTGGCTTTTTATAAGAAGGAGTACCCTGAGGAGTATAAATTTGGCTCTCCCTATGCGATTGAAATCCTCTACCGCTTCAGCCAGTATTTTGGGTGGGCGCAGCGTAACTATCGGTACGGTCCTTACACGAATGATCCCAGAGTGATAGAACTTGTCCGAACGATAGGGGAAACCTTCGAGAATCGCAGCAAGTTTTCCGGGGATGCCTTCCGCTTCACTATTGACGAGAGAGTGTCTCTCGGCGGAGCCGTTGTACGGCGCGAAGGGGATTTAACGGCCCTCATCCCCACATTCGAGTCCATAACGCTCTTTCAGTTTCAAGAAGAGATGATTGACAAATCAAGCAAACACGCTCCGTTGTTTCAGAGCAGGGCCGTCCGCAGTACTCTGGCCGCCATCGATCGGGCTGATCGACCTGAGGTGCTGGAAGGGTTCGAACGGTTGGCAGTCTTGCAGAACCTCCTGGTTGATCTGCTCACCTACCTGGAAGGCATGGAAGGGTTTCGCGTTTCTATCGGGTCGCGTAGAAGAGCACGGCTCAGAGGATCTTCTGACCAGCCCCTCCCCTCGGCGGCAACCCTTGCGACAGTGCTTCACCATACACGTGGACGCATCAGGATGGGAATACCGCGCCTGGGGTGGGACGAGAGTTATGCGAATCGCCTGCAATACCTTTTAGAGTCAGTGGATAACGTTAGTAGTATTCGTATCAGTGTTATTGCGGCTTCTGTCGTCATCAACTTCAGTCCTGAAATTCCGGAGATGGAATTTGCTCGGAAGCTGGAAAAAACTATCGAAGAGGGGTTTTCTGCGGCTTAGGTTCGTTTTGCGCGAATTTTGCCGAGTCGTGAAACCCTCTGGTCATGCCTATCCTCCGCGGACGCAGTTGAGCGGCGAATCATTGCTAACTGAAGAAAACAGGACTTCCGGCTCTATGATGGGGGAGGGAGAAAGAAGCAGTTCCGCACGCCTCTCCTTTTTCTAGATCGGAGAAGTACCGTTTCTGATAAATCTTGACTGTCAGGACTCAGAGTAATCTCCCTACCCATGCGACGATGGCGGTAAGGGAAAGCTTGGATTCCACATTCTCGCTTCGACACATCGGACACTTCGCCTTTGCTCGTGGGTCTTGAACAATCATGGCACGATCTCCCTTGTGATGGATTACGTTGGCGCTGGCCTTGTTTATTGATAAACAGAGAGGACATGATCCTCAGATCGCTCACGCATGAGGAGATCATAGTTCAGGCAAAAGGCGGCTTGGTCGATATGGGGATCAGGTCGTCTTGGAAAAACCTGTAGAAGACGGGAATTTTTGCCGGATGTCCCTTTAACAGTTGAATCCAGAGTAGCTGAGGCATCTGGGTGATGGCATTCCGTTGAAACAGAGCGGGCATCACCAATCTACTTCCGAAATATCTGAACCTGTATCATTTGGATCCGCTGAACGCCACCTCTACCATGAAACTACCCTGAGACGTTTCGAAAGGAACGGCAAGGCGTGGTCCGTTTGCAATATGGCCTACCGAGTGGCCCTTTCCCGAAACTATTGTGGGTATTCCTGCCTGGAGAACGAATCCATCCTCGGCGAGGCGCCTTCTGGCATCTCCGCAGATCATGTTGGTAAGTTCCCCTACGGCGTCTCTCACCTCATGGTTCACTTGAGTGAAAGGCGCTCCTAAGAGGTTCGATGCAACGTGATTGATACACTGCTCAGTGAAAATCAAAGCCATAGACCCTTGGGCTGCGCCGGTGACCCCGATGATCGCGGAAACATCCCCAATAGCGAGATCATCCGTCTTGAGAAAGGGCTTCCCGGGTTTGGCGTCAACTTGAGCCATCGTTTTCAGTACATGAATGGCCGCCGCAAGAAAGGGGTTAATAATCCTTGCATCCATCATCTGCTCTCCCTCACCGACCTCGACAAATAATCTTGGCGAGTCATTCCTCGTTCTTCGTCTTGGTTGTTTTCACTGTATTTCGCGCATCAGCCAAATCGTCCATTTTGTTGATCAAGTCGAGAAGCTTCCGGTGTTGAGCAACGAGTTCCTGAATGCCCACCCTGAAGCTCTCTTTCAATTCCTTCCTCGTTCTTCGATTTGAACGTGTAATAGAGTGCATCAGCCTTCCGAGACTTTCGTGATATATACGCTTAAGCAGAACCTGTCCGACTAGTATTGCAATGTGGTTATCGGAAGGATCATCCACACACTAAAGTGTTTTTTCAGGCTATCGTGGACTCTTGAGGGTGATGACATCCCCTGCGACAGCGGGACCGCCAATCTATTTCCGAGAGACCTGGAACTCGTTTCCGCACCCTGGGCATCTCTTCTCAAAGGTTTTAACTGTCTGAACTCCGAGTAACCTACTAATCAATAAAAGTGATATTGAAGTCAGCACTTTTTCGATCAGTTTTTTTAATTTTCCCCGGATTCCTCCCAGGATGCAGATAACGGGTCAAAAAGATTTAAGCGCTTTCTTTTTCGGAAAGACCGGGTACTTTCCGGTTCTTCTCATCAGGAATTGCTCTTTCCTGCTCTTGCAAGCTGTTCTACCAGTTCTCGCCCAGCAGCTCGAAGTACGCCTGTGGATGGACACAGGCCGGGCACGTCTGGGGGGCTTCTTTGTGTGAGTGCAGATAGCCGCAGTTGCGGCAGCGCCAGACGCTATCTTCGTTACGCTTGAAGACCATGCCACTCTCCACATTGGCCAACAGCTCGCGGTAACGTTTTTCGTGCTGCTTCTCGGCCACGGAAATGAAGCCCCATACTTCGGCGATCTGAGGAAAACCCTCCTCTTTGGCAATGGCAGCGAAGGAGGGATAAAGGTCGTTTTGCTCCTCATATTCTCCCATCGCGGAAGCAAGAAGGTTTTCGGCTGTAGTGCCGATTTTCCCCGCTGGAAAAGAGGCCATAATCTCTAAATCGCCACCATCGAGGAACTTGAAAAAACGCTTGGCATGCTCCTTCTCCTGATTGGAGGTCTCCTCGAAGATATCGGCAATCTGCACATATCCCTCTTTTCTCGCCACACCT
>JBEKCV010000129.1:0-9725 GCA_050014695.1 Thermodesulfovibrionales bacterium | reverse complement strand
TAATTTCCGAATAGCATACTTCCGGTTGTACCCAGTATTGGAACAACATTCGTTTAAAATGATCTGCTTTATTCCTTTTGAAGCTTTCCGATATCGCGCGTATATCGCTTTGAAATATTCCTTGATCGCTCTCCTGCTCATGTAACCCTCCTGTTTCGGTCTCTGAGTACCTCGTTATCAGGGTTACTTTATAAATGTCCCAATGATTCTTCATAGAGTTACATTTTACGCGGCGCAATTCGACACCTTTTAGATGAGACCCCAAAAACGTTATAATAATGATACATGAGAGAAGGAAGAGGAGACAAAACCATTACCACCGGGGCGCGAATCGGCGCCAAACCCCGTCATAGGCTATTCTCCGCTAAAACCCTCCTGATGGTTCTTTTCTTTTTTTCCATTTTGACCGGCATTGCGGGCGGTTTTGTCTACTGGAACCTCTCTGATCTTCCGGCAATCAGATCCCTCGAGGAATATCCTCCTGTTGAGTCATCACTGGTGTATTCCTCTGACAGAGCGGTCCTCGCAGAGTTCTATCTGGAGCGGAGGACGTTTCTGCCTTATTACAAAATTCCTGAACGCGTGAAAAAGGCGTTCATAGCCATTGAGGATGTCAGATTCTATACGCACTCCGGCGTCGATTTCATTGGTATTGTAAGGGCCCTCTACCAGGATATCAGGACGAGGAGTATTGCCCAGGGCGGAAGCACCATAACACAACAGCTTACGAAGATGCTCTTTCTCAAGCCGGAGCGAAGCATGAGGAGAAAGATAAAGGAGCTGGCGCTTTCCATCCAGATGGAAAAGCTCTACACAAAGGACGAGATTATCGGGCTGTACTTGAATCAGGCATATTTCGGGACGAGGGCTTACGGGATAGAAGCCGCCTCCCAGACATATTTCAATAAATCCACAAATGATCTGACCATCGGAGAGGCTGCCCTCCTTGCATCGCTTCCGAAAGCCCCCTCTCTTTATTCTCCCTTCAAGAATCCGGAGAAGGCATTGGAAAGAAGGTCTGCTGTGCTGAAAAATATGCTCAATTACAAATTCATAAGCAGGGCGGAGTATGAGAAGGCGGAGCAAGAAGAACTCCCGGTAACACCCCATTTCCGGAAATACGAGTCGCCCTATTTCATTGAAATGCTACGGCATGATCTCGAGTTGAAATACAACAATGACCTGTATACCGCGGGATACAGGATTTATTCGACCATAGACTCCCGGATGCAGAAAGCCGCAGAGGAAGCGGTCACAAAGGGAATCATGACCCTGGAAAAACGCGTCAACCATGGTGTTCAGGCAGCATTCATAGCGATGGACATACGGACCGGAGCTATACGAGCGATGGTCGGGGGTACTGATTTCTGGATAAACCAGTTCAATCGGGCAACCCAGGCCTTACGTCAGCCGGGTTCGGCATTCAAGCCGATCGTTTACTTAACCGCAATCACAAACGGCATGACCGCGAATGATCTAATCCTTGATGCCCCGATTTCTTTTAAGGGTGCTCGACCGGGACAGCGCTGGGCCCCGAAAAACTATGACGGCAAATACCATGGGATGGTTACCTTAAAGACTGCCCTCGCCAAATCATTAAATGTCGCGACCGTGCGCCTCGCCGACCGATTGGGAATAGAGAGTATTATTGATACTGCCCAGAGTCTCGGCATAACGAGTAAGCTCGAGCCTTATCTTCCCATAGCACTTGGGGCATCGGATGTCACGCTCATGGAGATGGTGTCAGCCTATCACACGTTTGTCTCGGGGGAATATGCCAAGCCTCTGTTATACGTCAGGATTCTCACCAGAGAGGGCGTTCTCCTGGAAGAGCCGAAGCCCGAGATTTCCGAACTCTTGCCGGATGCGGATGTTCATGAACTGAAGATCCTGCTCCGGGCAGTCATAGAAGAGGGTACGGCCCAGAGGGCAAAGGAGATCAAGCGAATGATCTACGGGAAAACAGGAACCACCAACGATTATTCAGACGCATGGTTCATCGGCTTTGACGACGAGCTCGTGGTTGGAGTGTGGGTCGGAAGGGACAACCACACAACCCTGGGAACAAAGGAGACCGGGGCGAGTGCCGCCCTTCCCATCTGGATCGACTTTATGAAAAAAGCGCCTCCAGAAATTCAACAGAATCAAAATCCCGCAGATCCTCAACCCCTTCACCAAGACCGATAAGTCGGATTGGGATGCCGAGTTCCTTGTGGATAGCGAATACAATTCCACCCTTTGCTGTGCCGTCAAGCTTCGCGAGGGCAATACCGGTCACCCCAACAGCGGCATGGAACATTGCGGCCTGCCTCAGGGCATTCTGGCCTGTTGTTGCATCAACGACAAGGAGCGTCTCGTGGGGAGCACCAGGCAATGCCTTGTCAATAATGCGCCGCACCTTCTTTAGCTCTTCCATCAGGGGGCTTTTCGTATGCAGCCTTCCTGCGGTATCCACGATCACAACATCAATGTTCCGGGCCCTCGCGGCATCTATTGCGTCATAGGCGACCGCAGCGGGATCTGAACCGCTCTGGTGCCTCACGATCTGGGCGCCCGTCCTCTTTGCCCATATCTCAATCTGCTCAATGGCAGCTGCCCTGAAGGTATCAGCAGCAGCAATGAGCACCGATTTCCCTCCGGAAATAAACCTTCCTGAGAGCTTGCCGATGGTCGTTGTCTTTCCGACCCCGTTCACGCCAACAGCGAGAATGACAAACGGCCTCTCGCCTGACAAAATGAGCGGCTGGGAAGGGCCGAGCATCGCTGACATCTCTTTTTTCAGATAGTCTCTGACATTTTGCACACTGTTTATCTCACCCTTTTTTGCCCTCTCCCTGAGAAACTCGACGATCTCTGTGGACGCCTTAAGACCGACATCTGCGCTGATAAGAGCCTCTTCCAGCTCTTCGAGGGTCTCATCATCGATCTTCCGCCCCTTGAATACTGTCTCAACCTTTTCTATAAGACCTTTTCGTGTCTTCGATAGTCCCTCTTTCAGCCTGTTAAAAAAACTCATTCTTTCTCCTCTGAACCATGCGCAACACCACCGCAATTGTACCGTGAGGCATATACGACTACTCGCAATCCCTTTTTCAGGATATTTTCTGTCAGCTCTTGACTGAGAGAGAGCGCGAGAGATTTTAATTCTTTTGCCTGCCCTGAATCAATGAGACACCCCTCCAGCTCGGACAAGGACAGAAACGACAATCACCTACCTACCGCGTGCCTCGAAACTCATCTTGCATGAACAAAGAAAGGCGAGTTCGACACCTCGCCTTTCTTATTCTCTCCTGATTGATTTACTGCTGCGATGGAAAATATCGTGCGCTTGTCTGAACCCACGGTTCAGCAGGACGAGACGCCTCAACCTCCGCGGTTGAAACCGGAAGAGGGCGAGGAGGGTGAGAACCCGTTTCCCGAACTCGAGCAACTGAACGATGAAAGCTTCCTTCTCAGATCTTTTGATCCACACCCAGGACAAACATTACTCTTTTCAGACGAGCCAACCTTTTGTAGCAACGAAAAGGTATTGCTGCACATATTGCAGACATATTCGTAAATTGGCATGGGCAACCTCCACTTTTGCTTCAAATATAGTATATTATGCTATCATAATTGTACCAATTCGGTCAAATTCTTGGTGTGCTTTCAGGAGCAACTCACGGGGAATGAAAAAACGCGGGTGGTTACTAAATGCGGGGCGAGAGCGGAGGTAACGGGTGGCTACAAAATAGCCTGAGCCTGATGTCATATGGAGCGACACCGAAAGCTGCAACGGATATCATGATCAAAGGATGTTGAAATCTCAGGAAGGCGCCCGCATCGATCTTTTTTACAACCAGGAGAAGAATTTGAAAATAATGTTTCTCTGCACCGCAAATTCCTGTCGTAGCCAGATGGCCGAAGGCCTTGCAAGGGAATTCGGAAAAGGGATGATAGAAGTTCATAGTGCAGGACTTATCGCTGCCGGTGTCCATCCGCGAGCCATATCGGTAATGAAGGAGATAGGGATCGACATCTCAAATCAGAAATCAAAGGAGATCGATAGCGCACTTTTAAAGACAATGGACATCGTCATAACCCTCTGCGACAACGCTGAGGAGTCTTGTCCATGGACTCCGCCTGAGACGAGCCGACTTCACTGGCCCATAAAAGACCCTGTCGGCACGGTTGGCTCGGACAAACAGATCATGAATGAGTTCAGGAGGGCAAGGGACGAGATAAAGGAAAAGATACTTCGTTTTTTTGATGAGCTCGGACATGGGAATACTCCCTGAGCATTCCCGTTATGGTGTGTACGAGTCCTTCGCGGAGAAAGACTATCGACTCGACATCGAGAAACCGTCCAGTAACACTGTCACCCAAGATAGTAAGCGATGAAGGGAATTCTTCATCCCCTGAGCGATAAAGGATGAGACTCCTCACTTTTGGGAACAGGTCTATGGCCCATGCTGCGTCAGTTGGATATCCGCTTACTGAATTACCGCCTAAACGATTTAAGATTACGGTTACCCCCTCTGGGTTCTGATCCATGAGCTGTCTTACGGGCTCCTCGCAATCCCTGAGGAAAGGAAGACGTCTTCACAAAACCACCTTTGAGCTCAGGAAAGGATATCCATCGGCCGGTGAACTCTCCTGCGCCCTGGTTCTGACGTAATGGAAGAGGAGTATCTTGGTCCATTTATTGCCGGTATCAGGGCTGATGATCCGGTCTCTCCCGAGGCTATAATCGAGCCTGATGCATCGTATCACGAGCTTACCATCCCTTATATGACCGCCCAAGTCTCCAGCTATAGCATCAAAGCTCAGCTTTGAGACTTCCCCCGAGAGGGATGTAATAAGCTCATCACGCCAGTCATTTTGTGTGAGCCTCGATTCTATTGCGGCACGATTTTCCGAATCAATATGTCTGCACGCTTCGAGGTCAGCTGAGTTATTAGTGAGATACATCGCCAATGCCATGCAGGTCTTCGGAGGACATTCACCGCAATTTTTCTCCGGCAAGAGCTTATAAATTTCGAGGGGGTCACCTTAAACAGATTTACTCAAAAAAGCTTCTCTCAAAAGGGTGTAGAGCAGACTTCCCACAAAGGATGCAGGGTGTCGCATGGGCACGAGGCAGACATTTCCCTTCATCTATCATCCCAACACATGGTTCAAGATGTCATTTAGCGCATCGATCTGGTATAGCTTATTGAGGAACGCAACGAAGCCATGCTCCTTATAGCCGGAAAACCACAGGGTTTTCTGCATAACCACTCGACACTATGACTTTTATATCAGTATCAATTTCCTTTAATCTCTTGACAGCCTCCTCTCCCCCCATGCCCCCCTTTACCGTGAGATCGAGGATGGCAATATCAAAGGGCACCTGCGATTCTGGGGCAGCCTAGAAATACCTGCTTACAAGGCACCTTAAAGTTCACGGCGGGGAAAGCATTGAAGGAAAAGATGAAGTAGGACCACCAACGAGTGGACTTCCAACAAAAAAAGTTGCCTTGACACAACAAAAAAAGTTCCCCCGCCTTCCTTGACAACCACTCAGAATAGGCGTATAAGTGAAGTAAGAGTGGCCTGCCAAAGTGGTGGTCTTGCTCTTTCTGTTCTCAGCAGAAAGGTTTGGGACGTAAAAGTCTCAAGCAGTATGTCTCAAGACCTGCAAACAGCTGAGAATGGGGAAGAGCAAACACCACTTTTTTAAACTGTCTTGACGGAAGGTCAATAAAAGACACAATAAACAACAAGAGCCAGAGAATTCAATGTCTATCTCAGCGTACTGTATACCTACAGAACCAAATAAAGAATCAGAATCGCTAAAATACCTAGTAGCGCCGTCATTTTTCCTCCACATAATCAGTTTTTAACAGTAACCTCTGTCCCTCAACTTTTCTGAAAGTTCGCTCTTTTGCCGAAGATTCGGTGCACAGCAGACAATGATTAAAGGCTGGCATATTAGTTATACTATGGAGCACAAGCGTAACAATTTCCGTGATTTGCAACACGTTTTTCAACTTTTTGTATAATTCGATCTTTGATACCATCGATGAAATATAGGGGCCCTCCTAAATTCCTTTTCGCCCGCGTTCCTTGCCCAACTAATTAAGAAGAACGGTTCTCCAAAAAAAACTTGACAACCCTATCAAATACTGCTACGGTGGTATCAGAAGAAGTGAATGCCTTGGGATGGGTTAAGGCTTAGAACCAAGTCAATAGGTTAGAGAGTGGGAGTCAGATGTGGTGAGCAAGCCTCCAGCAACAAGGAGGAAGCCTAAAGCATCTACCGAAGCCTCAACTAGAAAACTGTCTAATGCATACCCAGACCCCAAGGTATTGCACTTCTTGTTGTTTTCTGACCTCTCAACAAAGATGGATTCTTGTCGCCCACCAGGCTTCATCTGATTGATCCCAGCCGTTATCAGTTGTTTATCGATGATTTGGTCATGCTGCAACATCTCATCAATAATTCCCTTATCGGTCAGTTGCCCGTCGTCAGGGATGAATCGTTTATCGTTCATGTCCATTGTCAAGCCCCTTCACTCGACAGAAAAAAGAGTTCCTGCTCGTATCGGTATTGACGAGAAGTCGGTTGGCAAGGGGCACAACTACGAGACTATCGTGAGTGATCTTGATCGAGGAACGGTCGAATACGTGGTGGATAACCGAGAGCAAAAGAGCCTGGAGAGCTACTACCGTCAGTTCAGCGAGGAAGACTTGTCAGAGATTAAGGCCGTCGCCATGGATATGTGGGATCCTTATATTGTGGCGACAAGGGGTTGTGTGCCCGATGCTGACCAGAAGATAGTTTTTGATAGGTATCATGCAATGACCCAGGTAACGAAGGCGCTGGACAAGGTGCGGCGGAGCGAACATAAAGTGCTTGCTGCACGAGGTGATTTTCGGTTAAAGGGAACGAACTGTCTGTGGCTATGGAATGAAGACAACGTGCCGGAATGGCGCCGTGAGGAGTTTGCGGGACTGAAGAACGCAGAACTCAAGACAAGTCGTGCGTGGGCGATCAAGGAAGCCATACGGGAGTTTTGGTCATATGCATATAAGAAATGCGCGGAGAAATACTTCAATGCGTGGTACTTCTGGGCGACGCACTTTCGGCTGGAGCCAATCATTGCTGCGGCCAAGACGCTGAAGGAGCATCTTGACAATCTTCTGATCTACTTCAAGCATCGTATCACAAATGCGACGTCTGAGGGGATCAACAGCAAAATTCAGATGATTAAGCCTATGGCATGTGGCTATCGCAATCGCGAACACTACAAAGTGGCAATTTATTTCCATTGCGGCGGTCTTGACCTTCACCCGAGAGCAGAGAACGTATGATACAACATATTGGGGGTGATTACACTAAACCCGGAAGCGACGTTTTTTTAAATCACAATTTCGTGCTCCCCCGTCTGAACTCCATATTTTGTCTGTATTTTTATTTAGGACATTGTCATCTTTTTGTCGGTGATTTATCGAGTTTTTCCCTGATAATCACCTGAATCTTTCATCGGCTTTCATTTTGCATACCTTATCAGCTTTTTTCGTTAACCAACCTATTTTCTTTGTTTTTCTCACATCAAATCCTGGGACATAGGGCTTTATGTCTAGCAGAGGCGTTCCATCAACAATATCAACATCTTCGATGTAGAGCGTACAGCCTTCAACCCTTAAAAGTCTGACTACAGATATACCTATGGGATTTGGACGTTTGGGTGCTCTTGTAGAAAATAGCCCACGCAGACTTTCATCCATAAATGGCTTAACCTCCAATGAGTACCCTTGAGAGAGGTGAAACTGGTAAATCAAAATAATATATGAGAAACCGTCAAGGTCTTTTAGCCCTTTAAGATATTTTTTTTCCACCTCAACAGTTCCCTGGATTCCTCTTGCCCCGGGTGGTTGTATAGGCATCCCCTTGATGTCTTTAAAGGGAGAGTGAATTAGGCCTATTGACTTATATCTTATTGCCTTGGAAATCTTATTCATATGGGCTTTATGTTACTAGACTGAGGGTGTGACAGTCATGAGTGTCAACCCCCTCCACGCCCTCAGCCAGGGTGAAGTCTTGGCATTAATCTGTGAAAGAGATATATAAGGCATCATTTGGGCACTTCTATATCTTCATATCCCTTGCCAGCTTCAGCCATTAATCGGATGCGTTTGGGTTTCATTCGAATCACAACATATTGAGGTTCGGCTGGATCTTTAATATAGTTTTTAAGAACTGGAACGGCTTCATACAGTTTCCATTTATCATCATTATTGGTACTAATGATGCAAGGACCCTCAATTCTAACGTGCTTCCCTTCCCTGTCGCTGAAACAGTATTCCGCATAGGGGATTTTTCTAAGTTGTATGATTTTCTCTGTACCGCCAGTAGTTGCAGCCCACAGTTCATTGCCCATCCAGACGCAGCTTCCCATAGGTCGAACCCCTACTTTATTGCCGTCACTTGTACCAAGAAATCCCCATCCGACTTCTTTCATGAAACTCTTAACCATTTCGAAAGTCATCGCAGTACTCCTTTCCTTTTCCACTGTATTTTTACTTCAATTGTAACTTATTACCTTAGATGATTTTATTAATAATAGCCATTATTGGGGGATCTGGTTTTTCGCATATTGGCGGATTGCCACTTGCTGCGCAATGGGTTTTAATTGTTGTTTATTGCCAAGCCTTGGGCTGCATCGTCGTTTTTGTTTATTTTGACACAAATGAAGGAGGTGTGGCTGTTCTCTGTTGCCTAAAGAAAATCCCCCCGGAACAAATATCCCACGGGGGAACGGGGATCGTCTTTGACTATCGCAATACAAACCTAAACCTCACGAAATAGCCTCAGGATATTCCTTACGGCTTCTGTGCCTTTTGAAATTCATCTGTGCGATTCTCGATGAGGCATTTGCGTAACAATAAACACAACCGTGGATGCAGGTGTCATATTGCCCGATGTCCTTTGAGGGAATGCACCCACAGTCTTTGCGTTGTCCCAGGTCTTTCAGGACTCTTGTCTTTTTCCCTCTTGCATCTATGGAAGGCAATACTCCGCTTTCAGGGGGGACATAACCCAGAAAATCCATCAATTCCTTATCCTGGCTGAATAAACATATCAGCAAGTCATCATCTATGCACTTGTTACGGACAATACCGTATTCTGAAAAGTCTGTAGCCTCGGCACAGGTTGCTATCTGAAGGTTCCATTCTCTGTTCATTTCCTTCAGCCCCTTGGCAATATCTCTCATGTCCTCAAGGGTGAATTCCCTGCAGTCTTTGAACCCCGCAGCCGTGAGATTCCGAGAGACTTTCTTGTAACGCTTGATGTCAATGAAGCTGATGGTTAATTTCTCTGTATGCTTGTGTATCTTGGCGCCGACGCCGTGGATCTTCTCAAGGAGCCTGTCTGTGGTAATTGTCTCGGACAGAATCAGGGGATCAAATCTCCATATGACCTTTTTCTTGCCTATGATGTCAGATAATTTCTTGAAGGTCTCAATCCTATGCTTCAAACGAGGGATATTCGGTTCAAGTCCTTCTGCCTCATAGTCATTAAGGCTATGGGTGAAATAGTAGTTCAGGTCCTTTCTGTCAAGTTCGGGCAGATACCCAGAATCCACCATCAAACTGAGACAAGCCGGTGGTTTGAGGATTTTCTAACAGTCACGGCCTCAGTTTCGGCGAAGAGAACCCCAAGAATCAACTGAACCGTTCTCCGCAGCCGGGGAAATGCC
>JBEKCV010000128.1:0-9735 GCA_050014695.1 Thermodesulfovibrionales bacterium | reverse complement strand
AGGGTTTTCTGCACTACACGCACTTTTCAGAATAAGGCGCTTGCTGACTACGGATGGATGCAGCATTGCTTATCGCTCATATGAATTCTTGGTAGATATTGAGCTACAACTGCGGAAAATGGGTTAAGAACGGATTCTCTTGTCCAAAACTTATTTTTGCAACAGAACCGATTATATTTCTAAGCAACGTATAGGAGGGCGATATGAGAAGAAAGCCCGCTTTTAAGCCTCAATCTGTTCCCTTTAGTTCCTGTGGAAAAGCTGAAAATACTGTCAGTCTCATGACACACTCATAGTCAAAAATTACTCTGTTTTAGATTATACAGTTCCTTATAACTAACTGAAACTAAAAGAACAAGCAGGTTTTGTTACGTATAGCAGGAAGAACATCTCAGTGCATGGTTCGGGGTGAAGCCGATGTTTCCCTTGCCAGGGTTGCAGGAATCTTCCGAAAAATGCCGGCAAATTGGAGTGGGCCTGGGCCGTATCATTTTTAGGTCACTTTCAGATATCGCCCACCATAGGTTCCGGAATCGCTTGGCGATTCAGAAAGGTCAGTGCGGTTGATGAAGGCCTTAAGGGAATCCCTCTCAGAGTCGCATCCTTAGTTTCCAACTGTTGTGTTCAGCCACCAGACATAGAGCGCTGAAACTGTCAGTTGACAAAGAGTGAGCGGCACGCCGTAGCGAAGGAATGTGACGAATTTGACCCGCTTTCCCTGCGCCGCACAGATGCCAGCGCTCACCACATTCGCCGAAGCGCCGATAAGGGTGGCGTTGCCCCCTAAGGTTCCCCCAAACATCATCGCCACGAACACGGGAATGGTTGCAGAAGGCCAATCCTTAAAAGCCGCACTCAGCGCATACTCAGGCACAAATTCGGCCACCACCAGATAGCCCTTGACCAGAAGCAACATCGCGGCGACCACAGGAATGTTGGCTATAAGACTTGAGGAAAAGCTCACAAAAGCCAGCATCGTCAACGCCACGAGGAGAATGTCTGTGCCAAACCAGGTGAAGAGGTGGCGGGACAGGCCCTCTTGTATGCCTGTTTTGGCGAGCGCCTGCACGAGGCAGAAGAGGCAGGTGATGAATATCAGCGTCTTCCAATCGATATCCTTCAGCACTTTGTCGACCGGTTCAACATGAGCGCCAAAGATTGCCAACAGGGCAAGCGAGGCGGCGATAATCGAGACCGAGGGGGGAGCGATATGAATCGGCAATTGATCACCGAACAGGAAGAGCAGGATCATTGTGGCAAGGACCCCTAGTAAGCACGCAAGAAAAATGGGTCTCTGAAGCGGCTTCAGCTCCAGGGTGGAAGGCAGAACCCGTTGAACTCTCCATACGTCACGCATTACCAGCGGCATAAGCGGAACGAGCACCAGCAGCGACAGCAGTCCACCTATGCTCACCTTCTTCAGATACTGCACAAACGTTAACCCGATTGAACTGCCGATCAGGAATGTTGCCGGGTCGCCGACGAGGGTGAGCAGGCCGGCCGAGTTGCTTATAATAGCCGTCAACACCATAGGGCCGACGAAGTCTATTTCCAATGCAATAGCGACACGAATGATGATCGGGCCGAGCAGGATCACCGTGGTAGCATTCGGCAGAAATGCGCACAGTGGAGCGATAAGAATGAAGAGTCCGAAGATGTACCGCTTGCCGCTTCCTTTGGTCAAGAGCAGAAACCTGGTGCCTACGAAATCAAATAAACCTGTTGGCACAAGCGCTCGGGCAACTACCATGCCGCCGAAGAGCAACGCCAGCGGGCCGCCCGCTTTCTCAAGAACAGCTCTTGCGTCTTCCTCGGTAAAGATGCCCGCCATGAGCAAGACGCACACCCCCAGCATCGCGGCGAGTGCCATGTCAATCAGGTCAAGGGCGATCACTACGATGACTCCGCAGAACACAATGAGCGTAATGGTGATCTGAAGATCAGACATCGACGTGCTCCGGGCCAGACAAATGCGGGATAAAGATAAGGAACAATAGAACACGCACGGCCCCGGTGCCCGTGGCCCAACTCATTGAAAAGCCATAAGCCCAAGCGGAGTGGGGATTACCTGAATGGCGGCGCATACATCAATCCTCCTTCGGTCCAGAGGCGGTTCAGTCCCCGATCAAGCTCAAGCGCGCCTAAATTTCGCTCAAACATCTCACCATAGTTGCCCACACTCTCGATCACCTGCACCGTCCAGTCGGGCGAGGTGCCAAGCGCCTTTCCGAATCTCGTGCTTCCGTCTAGGAAGCGCCAGACGTCCGAACCGGTCGCCGCCTTTTTTGCCGTGAGTACGTTATCCCTGGTTATGCCGAGTTCCTCCGCCTCAATGAGGGTGAAGACCACCCATTTCACTATCATGAGCCATTCCTCATCACCTCGCTTCACGACCGGACCCAGAGGTTCCTTCGAAATGACATCAGGCAGGATGACGAATTGTTTTGCTCCCCCGGGGGATTCGATCCTCACCGCCGCCAGACCTGACTTGTCGGCAGTGTAGGCCAGACATCGACCGCCATAAAAGGCATCTTCCACTTCAGAGGAGTGTTCAAGGAGAAGAGGCGTGTAACGAAGTCCGTGCTGCCCAAAATAGTCAGACAGGCCCTCCACGTGTGTAGTCCCCTTCACAACGCAGATCGTGGCGCCATTGAGCTCGGAGACCCTGCGGGCTTTGCTCTTCACAGGCACCATGAAAGCCTGTCCGTCATAATAAAGCGTGCCAGCAAATGCTACATCCAGCAGCGCTTCACGCTCCAACGTCCACGTTGTGTCGCACAAAAGAAGGTCTACATCACCTGATATGAGCGCGGGAAAGCGGGCAGGTGCAGACAATGGCACAAAGGCGACCTTTTCAGGACTTCCCAGAACCGCCGCCGCTGCCGCCCGGCAGAAATCTGCCTCAAATCCTGACCAGCGTCCGTTTTTGTCCTTCATGGAAAATCCCATCAGACTCTCGCTAACACCGCAGCGGAGGACTCCTTTTGATCGAATGCGCTCGAGTGTCTCGCCTCCCCAGCTCATAGCCGGAACAAGCACAAACACCAGCAGAGCGACGCACACAGTGAGGATTCCCCTCTCACAAATTCGGTGTCGTCTTACTGAATACATGAGATCATTTCTGGTATCCGAAATATACTCAACCGTATGCATGAGTTAATCCACTCTCCGACTGACCTGTGTGTTTCCTCAAATACAGTTCTCTGTTTCTGGAGATGAAAGTTATGAATACTTAATCAGGTTACTGATCTCAACTCTTTTCATCACCCGAGCGTGATTCCCTTGTCTGCAGGGCATCTAGAACAGCCATTTCGCTCAGCAAAAGGATCTGCAAAAAGGAAATATATTATTGCAAAAAGGAGCCTGGAAGTAAAGCGCAAAAAAGTGTAGGTGGCATAAAATCTTTTTCTTGTTCGTGCAAGGACAATAAGAAAGGAGATATGCCCATGTCAGAAAAAAACTGACTAAGGTAACTGATTTATGAAGGAATACCAGGAATGACTGCAGAAGGCGGTGGATAACCCTCAAGGATGGCCGTCTTGAAAACCTTGCCGAGAGGTCCAGTACTCCTCACCGCCTATATTTTAAGCCGCACGTGAGTTTCTGGTGTAACCAAACATAAGGTAAGATCCCACTCGTGTTTGTTAAGACGCGTATACTGTCATAAGGCATCTCCTTAAGGGTTAAGTATCTTTCTCCCATCTCGAGTATACCGCTGACTCATATGCTTGGGAGGTGCTCTCTCTATGATACTCAGGCGCAGCTATTTCATTTTTGAAGGCAACTTAATCACCTCGCCGGCAACCATAAAAACGCCTCTTCCGAGATGATGTATCGTCCGCGGGTCTATTCTGGAGGGGTCGGTCCATGCTTTGAGTACTTCGAGGATGAAGAAATTATATTTCGTCACCATGCGTGCATCGACGACCTTGCACTCAAGATTGGCATAGCACTCATCAATGAGGGGGGCTTTAACGCATGATGCGGCCGCCGGAGTGAGAGGAAAGGTTTTGAACTTGTCAATTTTGCCGCCGGAGGTGTTCCCGCAGCCCACCACTTTTTCCACCAGTTCCACCGTTGGAATGTTAATCACGCAGTTCTTGGTCGTCTTCAATATGCCGAAAGTATAGTTCCGGTTGCTTATCACGCAATCGACTATCGGCGGATTAAAATCGATCATCGTGTGCCAGGACATGGTCATGATATTCATCTTCATCTTGCCGGCGGTCGTAACCATAACGACCGGTCCTGGTTCGAGCAGGCAATAGACCTTAGACAACGGTAAAGATTTCTTCGCCATCTAAACACTCCGTGCGTGACGTCAACTGACTACCAGAAGCAACCGTTATTTTTTGGCATATTCTACGATTGTGCCAGAATGATCTCCTGATCAGGTCGGAACTTCATCGTCCTCGCCAGTGTTTGCATATCATATTGAACCACGCACAACGGTCGACATCGGAAGCACAATAGAGATACACATTGCGGCTGATGAATCCTGTGTCTGCAGCCGAATAGAGTTCCCTGTCCCCTTCGGCGCGCAGCCCATGATCGAGAAATCCGCTCCATAGAAAACATAGATGTGATTAGCAGGAGCTTCGTTCACAGAATCCTTTCTCCCTGGAGAAGGGCAAATGTCTCCTGAAAAATAGGTCTTACACAGGATTATGTCCTTTGACATAATTATCCCACGGTTCTTTCAGGAAGGCAACGAAACATTAGGATGTGGAGCGGTGCGATAGCTTGAAAAATGATAGGGTCTGTAATTGGTCTCTGATAGAGAGTGGCAGGTGCTCCTTTGATTGACAAGTGTCCTCACCCATGATAAAAGATAACTGAGCGGCAACGCTAGCCGAGCAAACTTAAGAATATTACAATTTTGTTCCATATCTTTAGAGAATAAACGTTCTCATGGACCTCGGTACCGTACGAAGAAACGGGACTTTCAAGAAAAATCCGGGAAACTCGTAATTTTCCCAGTTGTTTTCTTGCCAAAAGTATGTTGAGATGTAGCATAGGGATTAAAACTCCCCTTCTTTCTACACTGACCGTGTAATTTGCTAAATATGTCTGTTCGATTGAGGAGGCTTTGGCAGGGGAATTTGTCTCTCCCGATGCTCTCGCGTCATAACAGAGGAAGAGAAGGCAATATGCGGGTAAAAAGTTATGAACAATAAGTCGGTCATCTGTGAACAAAATGCGACGAAGCTCCACGTGACACGGGTGGGATGCGGTCAGGCATTTCTAGTCTCATCGGTACGATCTCCCGCAGATGCTGCGCAAGCTGCCTGGGAGTCCTATATCCAGATCGCAGGAATTCTCAGGGAGGACGGCCTTGAGATGGTTCACGAACGCATTTTCGGCAGCCTGTCCGTGGAACCATCTGTCATGGCGGCACGGCATCGTGCGCTCCGGACTTGCGGTATTCCTCCGGATAATCCAGTCACCTATATACAGGGCAATCCCCCCTGGGGTGAAGGGTTAACAGGCACGATCATCCATGCCGTTTCTTCAAGCAGTCCGGACGATATCTGGACAATCATGGACGGAGAAGACCCCTGCGGACGCGGATGGAGAAGGCATGGTTCCACCTATCTCGTACTCCAGAACATAAGCGGGAAGCAATGCAGTTCAGGAGAGAATGGAAACAGGTCCCTCCATGTACGTCAAATGCTTGATTGGGCTGAGCGCATACTCCGTGACAACGGTGCATTATATGGTGACGTAGTGAGGACATGGTTTTATCTCTCAGACATCCTGGACTGGTACGCCTCATTCAATAAGGTCAGGAATGAAAAGTACGGGGAGTTGGGCATTATGCCTGGTCCCGGCGACGGGGATCTTCTCCTTCCGGCAAGCACGGGGATCAGGGGTTATACGCATTCGGGCGCAGTGGCAACGATGGACCTCATCGCGATAATAGGAGAACCCGGCAATCGTCCTACGGTAAAACAGCTGACCAATACGGCACAGCTAGATGCCTTTCGTTACGGCTCGGCCTTTTCCCGGGGCGCACTGATTCAGTATCCTGACGTTTCTCTGATTGAGGTCTCAGGCACCGCATCAATCGACCAACGGGGGAAGAGCCAATTCGTTGGTGACATCTGCGGCCAGATCAACTGCACTTTTGAGAAGATCGAAGAACTCTTAGGCAACGGAGGAGTGGACCTCGGAGACATTGTAGCTGCCACTGTTTTTGTGAAGAGGCCTGAGTATGCCGGAGTATTCCGGGAGATGGCAAGGGAGCGCGGACTGGAAGAATTTCCTGCAGTGTGTGTTGTGGCCGACGTCTGCAGGGAAGAGCTCCTCTTCGAGATAGCGAGCGGCAGAGTTCATTGCGGCAAGCTTTGCTACCCGGCTTATGCAACATCGTCCGTCCAGAAGGTCTTGCAACTGTCCCTTCAGGTCATACACCTTCTCGGCATACCTCAATACTCTTCAAAGAATACTCTACTCCTTTTCGGTCTTTTTAAACCGAGCAATACGCTCCACGGTTGCGTGTGAAATGGTCTCCATGTGCTTTCGAAGTTCTCGATAGGTATTCACCCACTCAAAGACCTCGTTTTCCAACTCATGCGGCACATGGAGCATCTTTCTCTTTCCCTGGTCCCGCACTGCAAGGCACCAGGATTTATGTTTCTCGCCCCTTGTACATTTGCAGTGGGGCTTTCCACACGTGTTGGCCATCTCCACGAGGCTTCCGACAACAAACGGCGAATCATGGATCAGTTTTGTTGCCCGTGAGCGTGCGCTTCGCTCCTTTTGCGAAAGGGAATTCCGGGGTTTCATGACAGCGCCTCCTTACCTTTTATAGCTAATTATATAAGAAATGAGATAAAAGTCGAGCATTATTTCGAATGCGAATTTGCTTTATGGCGACCTGCTCTCGATAGTTGTTCTATTTACAGCGGGTTAGCAGACTTGGAAAGCTTTGTTACGGAATCGCTGCTCTATCGCAAGCCCCTAAGATCAGCAAAATCTTGGCCAAAGTGACCCGTTGCCTCATCAGAAAAACGATACGAAATAAGTGTAAGTTTACCACTGAGAGGGAATCTTGGGGAAGATGGCTTCACCAAGTGGCCCACAATGGATTTTCTCGTGACCGTCCATACCCTGATATCCCCCGTCATGCGACGTTTCTTTTCTTCAGAGACTGTTTCAGGGTGTTGAGGCGCAGCAGTTTCTGCTGCAACCTCGTGATCTGTCGTTTCAGCTGGGCAGGGTTGAGCTTGGCATACTGCCCTTTCAAGACTTCCTTCCCGTTGTCAGAGACGTGCGGTGATGCGAGCACCCTCCGGTAAGGAGTCTTTGGCTTGTCATACTTTTTGATAACCTTGCTGCCGATCCGTGTTTTCTCGAGAAGTTTCATTGTGGGCTGGAAGAAGTTGGTGTAGAGTCAGAGGTACTGGTAAAGCTCATTGAGGGTGAGCAGTTCTTCTTCTGTGTCATATCTGAGATATCCCACAGCCCTTCTTACCACCGAGTAATTCTTCTGCTCCACAAAACAATTATCGTTTTTCCGGTAACTCCTCGCCCGGGTGAAGGTGATACGCTCTTGCCCGCAGTACCGGAAGAGATGGTCGTTAATAAACTCACTGCCGCTGTCCGAATCAATTCCCAACAGATCAAAGGGAAGACGCTGCCGTATATCCATCAGTGCATCAAAGACCCATCGCTTGCCTTGTTCCTGACTGCCTCGGTCTCGGTCCAGGTGGTGCAGACATCGGTAACATCCAGGGTCTGGGCAAACTCCCCATGGGCATCTCCCCCGTCGTGCCCTACCAGATCGATCTCGGTAAATCCCGGCCTCTGCTCATTCCAGTCAGAAAAGGTCCGTATCGGAATCTGGTGCTTCAATAACGTCCCTGGCTTCGTATTCGACCTGCCCTTGATTGTCTGCTTCCTCCGCTCCTTTGCCAGTAACCGGTCTATCGTTGCCGCACTCATCTTCACGAGCTTCTTCCTCACCTCAGGGTCGACCCTGATCTCACGATATCGCTGGAGACGGGAAACCACCTCTTTCAGAACCGGCGCAAGTCTCTTGCCGCAGATGCAGTCCATGATGTACCAGACCTTCTTCAAGACTTCCACCACTGCATCGTCATACGTCCGCGATCTCTTTGCCCGTGCCCTCTTTCTGACATCCCCGACAAGAACCTTCTTCTCACTTATCCGTACCTTCTTGCCATGGCTCCTCAGTACATAGGAGGCATAACGCCGGCCATACCCCGTAAGCTCAATGAACTCACCCAGCATAATCCCTTTGTCCTTCTTCCGCGCTTTCTGATATCGTGGCGCGATGATTGCCGCTGCCTTCTTCCGTCCCTTCATCGTTAACCTCATTTCTCCCTCCTGTTGCTCTCCCCACAGGAGGATATTTTCTCAAATTTTCGTATCGATTTTCTATTTGAGGCAACGATTCACTTTTGTATCGATTTCCGATGAGGCAATTCGAGTGATTGACATCGAGCGTTTCTTGAGAATATAACGCTGCAACATTGAAGAAAGATAAAAGATAAGGTTAGGCGGCGACCCGACGGCAGACGTCTCATCTCGGCATGAACTGCTATTAAGAGGTCGCCTGGTGACACACCGTGGCAGCCCGCGCTGTCCTGGAGGGGGAGCTCTCAGAGTCGCTGTGCACAGTCCGATTCGGTTCGTCCGTTCGGAAAATGCGGTAGATTGATCACTTCACGAGAGGAGCTATAGCGAGTGAACAACGCAACGGATCAACCACTGCTGGTTTTCGGGATCTCCTTTTTCGTGCTGTGGCTCTCGGCGCGGATCGGGGCGTCCTTTTTGGCGAGGCAGCGGAAGCTGGAAAAGGACACGCGCGAAGACTTCGGCGTTATCCTGGCCGCTTCGCTAACACTGCTCGGACTCATCATCGGATTTAGTTTTTCGATGGCCACCAGCCGGTACGATCAACGCAAAAGCTACGAGGAGGCAGAGGCCAACGCGATTGGCACCGAATACGTGCGGGCAGACCTGCTGCCTGCCGCCGATGCGGCGAAGGTGCGTGCGCTGCTGAGGAACTACCTAGATCAGCGTGTTTTGTTCTATCTGACCCGCGACGCGCAACAGCTTCGGCAGATCAATGCCCGCACTGCTCAATTGCAGACCGAGTTATGGTCTGCGGTCCTGGCTCCCGTTGTGGTGCAGCCGACGCCCATTGTCGCCCTTGCCGCTTCGGGAATGAACGATGTATTGAACTCCCAGGGATACACGCAGGCTGCCTGGTGGAACCGAATCCCAATTGCGGCGTGGGCTCTGATGGCGGCGATCGCCATCTGCTGCAACGTCTTGGTCGGCTATGGTGCGCGCAACGTCAAAGCGGAAGGCACCCTGCTTCTGGTTCTGCCGCTTGTTCTGTCTATCGCATTTTTTCTCATCGCGGACATTGACAGTCCACGAGGCGGTGCCATTCACGTGAATCCGCAAAATCTGGCAAGTCTTGTTGAATCCCTGCGTGCGCACTGATCGGGATGTATTGTCGATGGAGTTGAGAGGCAAGGGGCCTCCCTGAAACACGAAAAAAAGTGACTGTTATGCTTTGGAAAGGGCAATATTTAGAGTAAGGGAGATTGGGTGAAATGTCTCACATGATTTCCATGCTGCCGCAAATTTTCTAACAGGAGTTTAAGGGGCAATTGCATTTAAACTGTCCAACCATTTGAAAATACGAGCCTTTTTCTACAAGTCGCTGTAAGACCCTCCAAGATTCTCTAAGAACCC
>JBEKCV010000127.1:0-9822 GCA_050014695.1 Thermodesulfovibrionales bacterium | reverse complement strand
TTTGCCTTTTTTTGCATATTCCGATATCTTCTCTTCATGGAAACGACCTCCTTTTAGGTTTTGATCTGGTAATCAATTCTAATCGGGGGTCGCTTCCTACTTCAACAACTCACAGGGGCATCTTCCTTATTCGAGGGTTCTTTCGAAAATATCCCTGGGGGCAAATTGGCGCTCTTTTTCCCTCATAAAAATAAAATGTCCTTACTTCTGTCTCTTAAGTGCTTGTCTAACTCTGCGTGTTCTTGGCCAATTCATTGAGTAGCGCCTTGCCGTCGGGACCGATTGGAATGGGCACGGGGTGTTCAGGAATGGCTCTCCCTTCAAGAATCGCCTGATATACGGTTATAAGCTTCCTCGCCGAAATCTCCCAGGTGTAGTGCTCGTGAATCAACTGCATGCCACGCTGTCCCATTGCCTCCAACTCTGCTTTGGACATATCGAGCAAACGTCTCAATCCCTCTTCGATATGTTCAGGTATAGGCTCGACACACACTCCTGCATCGGCGGAGATAACTTCGGGAAAATTACAACCCGGAGTTATCAGCACCGGCTTCGCTGCGGCGAGGTTTTCAAGTATAGAATTGCTGAAGCCTTCACTGTAAGATGGGAGGGTATTGATGTCAGCACGGGAAATCAGTGCCAATTTGTCTCTCCCACTCACCATGCCAAGCAGAAGGACTCGATCAGTCAAATTGAATCGCTTCAGCATCTCCTTAACCTGTCTCCTATACCCCCTATCGTCGGGTCCGGCAAGCACCAATAAGGCATCAGAATAACAATCCTTCTTTGAAATCCACTCCCAGGCGGGTATCAACTGATCGATCCCCTTCTCGGGGCTGATACGTGACAAGAAGAGTACAACACGCTTGTTTTTCATTTTCGGCCACAATTGATCCGCTTCCTCAGGATCCGGCAAATTACGAAACTCCTCAGGTTCTATGCCATTGTTCACCACAACAGCAGTACCACAAAACCCCAGCTGCCGGAACCCCTCTATTTCCGCATCGGAAACAGCATGCATGCAGACGGCATGATTCATAATTCTTTCGCAGAGCAGCTTAAAGTACAAAAGTTTTTTCCGCCCCTTGTAGCGCATGCGCCAAGGTTCTAAGGATGCCCGTGGAGCCCAAATATACGGGATTTTGTGCCGGATTGCCGCTTGTGCAGTGGCCAGTTGCGGGTAGTTCCATACTTCGTGAATGTGAACCAAATCAACCTCACTGATTTTGTGGTTGAATTCATATGTCAAATCAGGTGAGTAACGCCACCCCTGGGGCCATTTCCTCGGGAATACGTGCGCTACGATCCCGGTGCTTTCGAGAGACACGGCTTCGTCCTGATTCCCAGTCGTCCAGAAAGAAATGTCGACTCCTAACCTAACAAGGGCACAACCGAGTTTGCAGGTTGCAATCGGCACCCCCGCATGAACTTCTGCTATATGACTCAGTACATGGGCAATCTTCATGAAGGCTTTTCTGCCACCTCATCGTTGAGCCAGAGCACTGTCTCTTCGATTCCGTTGGCAAGGGTGTAAAACCCGACTCCGGCAATGTGGAGGATTGGACTCATATCAAGCACGTTGTCCGCTGTCATATTACCAAGCCTGAAACCTGTCAGTGGGAAGCGGATGCCGCATTTTCCAAGCAGATCTCCGATCCAGGCCAGCAGACGCATGAATGCCAAGGGAGCCTCACGCACACTTTGACCCCGTATGAGCAATGAAAACCCATCCACCCATTCTCGCAAGTCCAGAGGTGGATCACCGACATAAAATGTTTTGCCATTTACCTGGGGCATCGGGGCATGAAGAATTGCATTGATCTGATGCACCACATTTCCCACATACCCATATGTTTTCATTATCCGTTTTTTCCCCGGATGAATATACCAACCCTTGCGAAGTACACTGAAAAATTCATCTCGGTAACGAATGCTCCAAGGCCCCCAAATTGTAGTCGGCCTAATTATTGTCCACGGCGCTTCCAGATTAAAATCGCGAGTAATGGTTTCGGTAAATACCTTGCTCTGACCGTAAAGGTTAGGGGGAGAATAATCCGTATCTGATTTCGGGGCATATCCGACGCGGCAGACAAGCATGCTCGAAGCAATGATTATACGATGTATACTCGGTGTTTGCGAGACCGCAAGCAACACATTTTGTGTCCCAACGGTATTTGCAGCATAATCTTCGATTGAATTGGCCTCGTAAATATCGGTTCTTGCCGCCAGGTGAACCACATAGGTTGGAACAAATTTTTTGAACGCCATTAGGAGCCCTTTGCCATCGAGGATATCTTGTCGATACCAGTAGGCTACATGCTTGGGATTTAATGGCGGGGAGTTATCAATGTTGCATACCTCTATTCCTTTCTGGACAAAGAAATCCACCAGATTTGTCCCAATAAATCCCGAACCACCGGTTATCAGAACGCGAACTTCAGGAATTTTGAGTTCCATGCTTTCCCTTGTTGGCAAAAAAATATGCTGAACTTGTAATCAGATCATCCCCGGAAAGCCCTCTGTAAAGAGGAGGCAACTGTTCCCGAGCCACGCCGTTAGATTGGTACTCCCTCTGAATATAATCTATTATAAAACCAGCATGTTTGGCGTATTTCTCATGAGTGGAACACGGTTCCCGGTTCAGCAGATAGGCACGTTTGCCGCGAATAATGCGCCAGACAAGATTTCCGTAACTCCAATGTCCGTTCCATATCTGTGAAATACCGTGCGATTTGAAATCGATTTCATGGGATATGAAACCGCCCGGGCGTAACCAGCGATACATAAAAGCATAAGCGTCAGCTAGCCTGTCGACATGCTCCAGGACTGCCTGGGAGATGATCATGTCCACAGATTCTTCCTGAATAGCCGTCGAACTGTCCCACGGTACCGAATAGAAAATGACAATCTGTTTTTCACCATTGCCCAAGCTGCTGAGGGCATCTCGAATTGTCTCGACACGATCTGGCGCCAAGGCATCATGCAAAGCGTGGTCATGAAGAATTTCACTAGGAAACGCATAGTCAGCCAAACGCGGATAAAGATGGGGGAACTCCTGTTCGTCCGGTATTGGTGCGCGCTGCTGAAAAAGTTCTATAAGCTCTTCGAGCATGGTGAAATTCTGCTTATGGCGAATGAAGTGCACCACGTCAAACGCATGATAACGCTCACATCCCGATAGAAGAGCCGCCATGCCTATGCCGAGGGAATCACCAGGGCCTAACTCGGCAACGACACGGGGTATATTCTGCATCCCGTGTCGATGGGCAAGAACAAGATGACGGAGCCAGACCGAATAGCAGTAGCGCGCTAAATTAGCGCCACCTCCCTCTCTTTGTTTCAATAGGTTTATTCCTGGAACAAAGCTTGCCACTCCCTTAGCAAAGGCCTTAATAGAGCATAACTGGAAAATTTGACAGTTCCTCTTCATCTTTATCCCAATAAGACCTGATCAGTTTTTTTAATCATTATGATAATAAATTCAAGCCTACAAGAGTTGAAAAATTCGTTTGGAATATTTTTCAGCTCCGCTTTTTCCCGAACGCAAAAATTGTGGCCCTGCAAAAAGATGGAGCATATCTTTGGTGCAACACTCCAAAAAAATATGCCAATTTCGAACAAGACAAATAGGACGGCTCTGCCTCATAGCCATATACAACTGAATCGAAGCCATACTTGTCCATTGCTGTGCAAATTTTATTTACACTATTACATTTATAGTAAGCCTCGAAAACATCTTCACATTTTCTGACTTTTTGAGTAACAGAAAGAACATTCAAATGGTATCTTTTAGGAATAATTTTCGACATCAACGCTATATAATTGTATACATTGGGAGTACGAATACATAAATAACCATTCACCTTGAGAACCCTTTTCGCTTCCGCGAAGAATAGTTCTGGATTATCCAGATGCTCCATTACATTGTCGCATATGATCATATCAATTGACTCGTCATCAACGCTTAAATTTGTGTGATCACTTAGAATAAATCTATCAATAAATGGATTGACCTCTGCGGCACGATCAATATCAATTCCTATCACTTCTTTCGCTTTACCCCCCAAAATCCTTAAATTGCGCCTCAAATTTATTGAATCATCTTTATAAGCCCCCCTGCCACATCCGAAATCTATAATAGTAAATGAAGGCTGAACCAATTCATTTACTCGAGAAAAAAAAGCTATCGTTCCATCAATATCAGTAAAGCCGCCAAATTGACTTTCGGGATAATAATACTTTTGATAGTTCATGATTCTTGCCTCCTCAAACCAAATTGCAGACTTACTTCCCCATTGATAAGTAATCGAGCTTGCTCAGTCCGGATGCATTCGCACCCATCTTTGACTTCCGGAGCCAAGAAAACCATCTTTCTTCATTTGCCGCAGTTGTTTCTTCATCCCTTTGTCTGATTATTTTCATCACCAGCTTTCAATTCGCTTCTTCACCATGTTATCCCGTATTCCTTACGCCATAACTCGAATATAGTAAGAGCAAATATTCTTTGGGAATTGGCGAGCCCCCGCTCCTGATTGCGAAGAAGATCTAACACCACGTCCCTGTCGAAGCACATATCAGAAGCAAGAATCACGGATTTTATGTAATGCCCCCATTTTCCCTTGAACCAACTGAAGAGGGGGATCGCAAACCCTTGTTTCCGATTGATATCAAGCTCCTTTGGAAGTAATTTTTTTGCTAATAGCTTGGGGAGAATCTTCCGCTGGTTTCCGTTGATCTTCAAAGTGTCAGGAACGCGCGAAAATGCAAAATCAATGATCCGATAATCGAGGAAAGGTGCGCGTACTTCGAGAGAGGTGAGCATGCTCGCCCGGTCTACCTTTACGAGGATATCGTCCGGAAGATACGTCATGAAATCGACAGCTGTGGCTTTTTGAACGGTACTTTCACCAGGAGCTCCTATCTGCCCCTTGTAACGCTCAGGCCATTCAAGTTCAATCGGGGCACATGCCTGGAGTGGAGTAAAAAGGCGTTGGCGGAGACGTAAATCAAAAAACTGATTCACGAATGAAAAACTTCTTTCGATCGAACCCGCAGCCCCCAGCAGATAGCAGCGACCCCTGAAACCGATGGGCAGCAAATGCTGAGCGGCTCCTGTCACGATACCTCTGAAAAGCTCCGGCACATATCTTCGCAGCTGTTCCTGTCGCAACAACCAGCTGTAGTGCTGGTATCCCCCAAACAGTTCGTCCCCCCCATCGCCTCCAATCGCAACGGTTGCCTGCTGCCTGATAAGCCTGGAGAGAATATAGGTTGGAATCATCGAAGAATCAGCCAACGGTTCGTCATACTGGCGGGCCAATTCAGGCAACAGTTCGAATGAGGCCGATTCTGCAGGCAGAACCGTGTGTTCCGTCCCAAAATGGTCAGCCACTATCTGTGCATAGCTTGACTCATTGTAATCGGCATGGTCGGGAAACGAAATGGTAAAGGTCTTGACCGGACGACTCGAAATCTGGCTAGCAAGAGCTGTTATAATGCTGGAATCGACCCCGCCACTCAGAAGAACCCCAACCGGAACATCGGCCACAAGCTGACGTTGCACGGCATCGGTGAGGAGCTTTTCCAGTTCGTCAACAAGCTTAGGGATATCCGGGGCCGAATGATCCACCGGCAACGGTAATGCCCAGTAGGCTCGGCTCTGGAGTTGATTCTGACGCTTGTTAAAGGTGAGAATGTGTCCAGGCTGCAGCTTTTTCACTCCATCAAGAATGCACATCTCTCTCGGCACGTAGCCGTAGGCCAGAAAGAAATTCATTGCCTGAAGATCAAGTCGGCGTGGTATGACAGGGCATTTCATTAATGCCTTGAGTTCTGATGCGAATACAAAAACCTCGGCTGAGTGCCAATAAAAAAGAGGCTTTTCACCTGCCCTGTCACGGGCAAGAAAAAGCCAGTCTTTCTCATCGTCATAAATAGCGAAAGCAAACATCCCGTTTAGCTGCTCGACGAAGTTTTCTCCCCAGTGGAGATAAGCTGCAAGAATTACTTCCGTATCGCTCTGCGTCCGGAACGGGTATCCCGCCCTCGCCAGCTTTACGCGCAGTTCCTTGAAGTTGTAGATTTCACCGTTAAATACGATCGCAAGTCTGCCGTTCAGATAGTGCATCGGCTGATGTCCAGCTTCCGAAAGATCGATGATGGCAAGACGCCGGTGGGCAAGCACCATCGATCCATCCGGAGTCTCCCAGAGACCGGCGTCATCAGGCCCGCGATGGCGAAGCGTGGCATTCATTTCTGCCGCTATTTCGCGCAGGTTGGGGTGCTTGAGTCCGCTTATGCCAGCAATTCCACACATATAATCGTCACATACTCCATTTTATTTCAGAGGTTTGATCCCACGCGCGACCACACCGTTAGGTCCGGGACGAACATCAACTTCCGTAAAACCGGCCTTTTCGTACCAATTTCGTACCGTAATCAGTGACTGAGGGTGATCGTGGACCGGGGAATACATGTCGAATGTGTCCAGGATTGCCCACAGGCGGTTCAAGTCTGGCGTCAATCCCCAATGCTCGTACTGCAATATTGGAACAAGCCGCATACCCGCCCGGCCGAAAATCAAACGAAGAAAGGCAGAGAGCGATACCAGAGGCGGGACCGCTTTTTCGATAATCCGGTAGAGGGATTGTTGATTCATCCGCTTTGTGATCGGTCGCAGCACATATTTCCAGTGCAGGAGCGAAGACAGGTTGTTACGGTATATATCTATTACGAGCATCCCGCCCGGTTTCACATAGCGTGTTAGGGAGGCAAAGGCCGTAGCCGGATCAGGAGTATGCTGCAGTACACCGAGACAAATGACTTTATTGAACGAATCTTTAGGAAGCGGGATATTAAATATATCACCTTGGAAAAGATGTAGATTCGGCATGTCGCCGTTATTTATTCTGTTGGCTTCTACAGCATTGGAGTAATCGAAGGAAAAGACATCAGCGCCCGTCTGCACGAGCACCTCCGTAAAGCGACCCGCGCCAGAGCCAGCCTCCAATATTCGCTCTCCCTCCATATGTTCGGGCCAGCCCGTAACGGTAAATAGACGGTTCCGCGAGATAGGCAAACCCGTATAGCTGTCCAATTGCGTTTCACGGTGGATGTTCCACTGATAGCCAAAAGAACCCGCATAGTTCTCAGCAGGAACGAATCGCGGTAGCCCACCTAAAATTGGGTAATGCATGCCGCAGGTGTGGCATACAAGTTCCCCATCGATCACACAACCATCTTCCTGACGCACTCCGTTAGCGAGAATGAAGTGATCGCCGCAGATCGCGCACAGATACTTTTCGGCATCCAAATTCATATAAGCGCCTTGTATACTTTTTCCCAATTCTGGGCCATTTCGGCTATGGACCATTTTTGAGTTTTCTGCTTAGCGATCAGAGCACGACCTTTTGAGCCATGCGCATTACACAAAACCTGCACAATTGTGTCGGCCACCTTCTGAATATTAGATGGATCAACAAAAAGCGCGCAACTCTCATCAATAATCTCACGGTGCGCAGGGATATCTGAGAGTACGAGCGGGCAACCACACGCTATGGCCTCCATGACCGTATTTGGGCATCCTTCATACGCACTGAGCGATACAAAAACGGATGTCTTTTTCATCAGTGCCCAAACCGATGCGGCCGGTAAATAACCTGTAAAATGGACATCCGCGTCCAGCCCCAGCTTGTGTCTCAACGCCTTCAATTCAGATCGCTGGGATCCTTCCCCGCACAAAATACCCAACACGGTTTGTTGTTGCCTGACGCAAGTCAGTGCCTCTAAAAAAGCTTTCACATTCTTGGTGGCACTACCATCCGACGTTAGTCGACCGACATAAAGCACAATGGGTGCATCCGGCTTTGGAAATCTGGGCGGCAAAGCCGCCGCAATCCTGTCGATTTCCTTCACCGGCAATCCGTTCGGCACGACATAACGGCGACTATATGGTAAGTGCGTTTTCCAGTATTCGTCACCACCTGAAGAATTCGATACAATGGCACGTGCACTAGAACCTATCCAAACTCTCAAACGATTTTTCCACGTCGGCAAATAGGCCGCAGCGGAACTCGGTTCACGAAATATCCAGGGGCGCCCGGTGACTCTTGCCGCCATTCCACCTAGGATATCCATTTGTAGAATCCATGTATGGATAATGTCCGGCTTGCTGCATCGAATAATTCGAACCAATTGCCAGAGCAAGTATGGGTTGTAATTGGATCGTGTCTTGAGCTGGTGCAGCACAACACTTGGCAGTTCGGGTTTGTGAGGACCTTCCTTAGAATAGGCAATATCAACAGCATGACCAATACGAGCCAACTCGGGTGCTAGATAACTAAGCTGTCGCTCCGCCCCACCGCCGCTAAGACTAGGGATGAGGTGAAGTATCTTCATCCTGAGGTGCCCGATCGGCAACAACAAAATATCACCGTAAATTCCCCTTCGTCCGCCACATGGGCAGCTTGCTCAAGTAATCATCAATCAACGGGCCTGGTACGTCATGACTATTGCTATGTTTTTCTATGGTTACCTGCTCAACTTTATTAAAATATCGAGACAATTGATCTTCTTCATAAGCCACCCGCGCACCACCTACGTCAAGTTTACCAAGGGTAAATAGCCAACGGGTTGAGTGAATCCTTATTGAGTTGAGAATTGTAGCAGGCTTAACAGTAATGCTAAGCCCGGGAATCATAATATTAAATGGTGAGGAATGGTAGGCGTAATTGTCTGAAGGATAATAACCGGCGGCAATGGATATTACAGAATCCGGCCACGATTGTATCCCATTCAATAATGCAGCCGATGCGCCCTGAGAAACCCCCGCAACAATAACGCGTTCATATTTCTTCTCTAAAAATTTCGTGATCGCCATCGTTTCCACAACGTAATACGCCGAATAGGACCCGCCGTGGCTGATCAAGGTGTTAGTGATAAAATCATAAGACAGTTTGTGCTCACCATTGTGGATAGCCCGGATATCTTCGTTTGGTTTAATGTAGACAAAAACATCACCATGGTTCCTAGCCACTTGGTAAAGTCCATCGTGGTAATTTCGCAAGCCGCCGGGCAGTATGGCACTAGACTGGTTGTAGCCACTGCCTGGGATTAAAAGTATGGCCGTATGGCTGCTTCCGGAAAGGCTCTTCTCAAAGTAACAATACGTAGTGTATTGGCGACCAAGTTCGAAATCAAGCGAAAATACATTCGGCTTCAAGAAAGATGTATTCAGAACATGCAATTTCTCGAAGGCGTTGTAAAAACGGCTGACATCCAGTTCGAGCTTTCTGACCCGTTCATGTACTTGCTGCATATTTTGTATTGGTGCGTCGATCTGGTTTTTTGCCTCAACTAAAGGATCTACAAATGCAAAGCGCCTCGAGAGCTCAGCATCAGGCCCCAGGTAGCGGGGCAATCCGAGGACACGTTTTCCCCAGACGTAAACCTCATATGGCGGGACTTGCCACTTGACAATCGCCATGCCCCAAAACAGAATAACCAAATACGAGAATAAATATCCCGCAACTCTCAAATCTTTACGATCTTTTCCTTTTATCTCAATGTTGTTTATCATATTCCTTCTTATAGATTAGTTTAAAATTCTATAATTTATCAATCGGTTCTACAAAACCCTTTAATTGCACTCAATCAACGAACTCCCTCTATAAGTCCAGAAAAAGGAAGCCTCAAATGCGGTTAGACCGGTTTCTTCGGGATAGTGTAAGATGAATTCTGTAAATATGAAACAGGGTATAATCCTCAAGGATTTACAAACCTCTCAAAGAGAGATAAGGAGGATCATACCCATGAGTAAGAGTT
>JBEKCV010000126.1:0-9832 GCA_050014695.1 Thermodesulfovibrionales bacterium | reverse complement strand
ATATCGCGGAGGCTTTCTCGGTATGTCAACTGAGCAAAGGCCATACAGAGATAGTGATCGAGACATGTGAAGCTTCTGGTATTTCGGTCTCCTTGATATCGAGCAACGCAACGGCGAAATGTGTGAACGGGCATAAAGTCCATCACTTGTGAAAATATCAGTTTGCCAGAATACATTTGTCGTCTCCTTTCGGGCGTCCCCGAAACGATGACGCATTGGCAGAAAATATTTCAAGTCGATAACAGGTGCGGATGTCATTTTTATGTTATGCTTTCAATAAGTTATATACCATTACGCAAAAAACTGTCGGACGCTTCTGCTCTCAAGTATATTTTATCACAGATTATTCAGAATGCAATGAATCATCTGCTAATGAGAGCGTTTCCTAATGACACAGGGAAGGAGGTTTCTTGGAAAGGTGGCTGCGGCTCCTAAAACAGGCGTCTTTCGTCACGGATAGTAATAAGATTAACTCTTTGATAGGTAAGCCACTGGTTTGACCAGTGGACTTAAGAAGGTTTGACCTTACAGTATTAAGTAAGCTATTCCTCCTGAGAGGCTTGACGGAGTCAAGGTCTCTCAGGAGGAATAAATGGATAGTTATCAGAGCTTAGCACAAACACGATATGATTGTAAGTATCACATAGTGTTTGTGCCGAAATTCAGGAAGAAGACATTGTTCGGAAAGATTCGGAAATACCTGAAGGGGGTGTTTCACGAATTGGCAAAGCAAAGAGGCTGTGAAATCATATCGGGACATAGGGCCGCAGATCATGTGCACATGTGTATTTCGATCCCGCCGAAATATGCTGTATCGGAAGTGATAGGGTATATGAAAGGCAAAAGCGCCATAGCAGTGGCTCGGCAGTTTGCAGGGAAGCAGCAGAATTTCAGCGGCGAGAATCTGTGGGCGCGGGGCTATGCCGTATCAACGGTAGGCTTTGACCTGGAAAAAGTGAAGGATTATATTGCGCACCAGGAAAAGCTTGAGACTGAGCAAGAAGCTGGGAGATTTTAGTAAAAACCTATAGTGAAGGCCGCCTTTGAGACGGCTCACAGCGGATAGCCAGTCACGCTTGACTCGGCTCGTTGATTATGTCGACTTCCACACGTACTCTTGATAGGCCACGTCGGTATCCAGCGTTTGTTTCAAAAAGAAAGTCGCACCACTGGCAAATTCCTGACAGTTTCGAGTACAGGAAGAATTAAAAAAAATTGTCCGGTGCCTCTGTCAGATCTTTTTTGACCATAGTACGGGATAAAATGCGCGTTTATGTGAAACGACTGTCCGTCGCAACCTTTCTTCCTGTAGTCTGCGCATATGATATAATCTTTAAGACTGAAGAGTACAATTGGCAATTAGGGGGATTGCATCTTTTGGACGTTTACCTTTTACAATGATGGACAGATTCCTAATTCTCTTTCTCCTAATACATTTCCTGGTCTGTTTTTCGATCACGGGTGGCACTTTATTGATCATTGGGGGTAATGCTTTTATAGATTACCCAGTTACAGTAAAAGTTCCTCGCCTCTTAATTGCTGCAATATACCAGGCCATGATGGCTTATATTTTTGTCTCACAGGTATATAAATATTTCTGTAAGTTCATCGACGCAACATTGTTGTCCAAACTTGCAATATATCTTTCTTTGCCATGGTTCACGATTTCAACGGTTATTTTTAAGTCCTTCTCACCATAAGTCATGCCGTTCTAAATTCTTGATTCAAACAAACACGGAGCTTCCTGGCTTCTTCCTCTTCTAAGGCTTTTAATTACACGAAGCTTACAAGGCCGAGGAACGGGTAAACCGCAGTGAAGATTTACCGGGGCTTTCATATCTGGAAAACCTCAACAACAAAAGGATTGACGCAATTTTGGTAGACAGTTCTTATCCTTGCACTTTAAGACAATCGTCACGTATGATATTTTCAACTATGACAACGGGTCGAGGGCCTCAGAATAAAGGGATGAGCAGAACGGGAATGATCTTGGGAATATGCAACCGCAGACTCTTCGTCCTGCCTCTTCTTATAGCAGCCGCTCAATTCTGTGTCTGTTTCTCGCCTGCACTTTCTGAGGTGTATCAATGGACTGACGAAAATGGTCAGACGATCTATTCAAATGCTCCGCCACCAGGCGTTAACGCCAAGCTAAAGAAGTTAAGAATCGATCGAATAGAAAAACTGGATATTAAGAATCCGCCGGCGAAGGCCGTGAAGGACATTCAGCAGAAGAGAGATTTAAGAGATATCACGGTCATCCTTTACGCCACAGATTGGTGACCCATCTGCAAAAGTGCGAGAGCCTATCTCGCATCATCAGGCGTGAACCTGATCGAATACAACGTGGACAAAGACAAAACGAAATGGAATGAGATGGTGGATAAGAGTCGCAGAAGAGCCGTGCCGGTCATCGATGTGGAGGGAACAATATTAACAGGATTTAGCCAGGGAACTGTTCAGACTGCTATCGAGAGAAGAAGAAGTCAATAAGTTTACAACAGTTCCTCCACTGTAAATCAATAGACCCTATGCGTGATCAAGAATAACAATATGGAAGAAGAAGAGATAGTGCGAGGAGATAAGAAGACCCGAATTAAGTGGTTACTGTTGTTTGTAGGCTGCCTGATGGTTGGTGTATCGAGTATTTATTTTAGTAATCATTTCTTTTCCTACAATAATTATGAATCGAGGGAAGTGCAACTTGAAAGTCTCCATAGAAGGCGAAATATTGTCGCTGTGCCTCTTGTAATTATGTGGATGGGTGCTCTAGTAAGTGCCCGAACTGGGTGGAGAGTTTTGCGTTCAGGTACATTCTGCAGCGAAGTTGCAGAATGACGCTTCTTCGTACTCCGCAGCAGACGCATATTTTCGTTACTAAAGACTTCGCCCCGTACTTTGACGGGCTGCGACGCGCTTGAGACCAAAGGATGCATTGAGGGCATTTTGCCACCCCAGTTCCAATCGTGCGAAATTCCAAAAGTAACCTTATATTTGCTCTGGCCCAAAAAGAGGCGAGCCAGTATTGTCAGCGTTCGGCGAGGAGTGCACCGACTAACTATTAGTTTCACAATTCTGCAACTTACGAGGACTTCGTCCCGTAGCCCGCGCCGTCAGACAGAAGCCTGATAGCCCGTTTTTTGTCGGTCTCAGCGGTGACCGAAAAATCCGGCGGTGTCAGTTTCTTTTGGCATCTAACGCTCAAAGGATCAATCTTTACAGAAGATCACGGTTTGTCCTGAATCACGCACAAGTGTATTTATCACGAAGAACGAATTGGCGGCAGTCCGGCGCAATGTTGTGTGGCGGAGCGCCCGATTCAATTTCAGCCTTTAAGGCATCCAGCTTCTCTTGCAGTGTCATAGCTCTTCGTCTCCTCCCCGGTCAGTTGTTGAGACCTTGGCGGCGGCCATGCAGGCACCGCCGATCAAAATCTTGTGTTTCTAAAAAAAGATATCTCAATCAAAACATATCAGATAACGACGCGTTGTCAAGCGACCCTGTGGCACCGAAGTCGCTGACATTTGCACCGTCTACGATTGACGCGTTTTTTGTTGTAGCATGCGCTACAGAAGGCTGATAGTGAACCGAGGTATAATACCTTTGAAAGGGCAAAGTCCCAATCAACAACACATTCTGGTCTCAAGGAGGAACTACATGAAAATGAATAGCGAAATCAGGGAAATGCTTGAGAAGATGCCTTTTGTGCCACTGGTTACACAGGGAGACGACGGGCCGCACATCATCGTTGTCGGCAAAGGGTTCTTTATTGATGATGAAACACTGGCTTTTTTCGGCTGGAGACAGGGCACTACGAGCAAGAACATTGCGAACAACGGTAAGATTCAAATTGCGCTCGTTGCGGAAAAAGGGAACAAGGGGTTCCGTTTGAGCGGCACTGCCAATATCGAGCGTCAGGGAACAATTTCTGAAAAACTGAGAGAAGTATTTCCCAAGCAGCTTGGAGAGTTACAATTTGTGACGGTTATGAAAGTTGAGCAAATTGATTCATTGTTATAAACCAATGCCCATGAAAAGGAAGTTGCTGCACGGATGAGACATATTCTTGTTTCTGTGCAACAAAAGTAAAGCATCTACAAGCAGCCTTGTAGCCTATGCTACCGACAGTTCCCGGCGGAATTGTTAAAGTAAATTAAAGTAACAACCAAGTATGTATTCAGAAAGGAGGTGAAAAGATATGCCAAAATGCGGGTTATGTGGGGGGAGGCTCCTAAGCAGCCTTGTATCACCGAGGATGGTAAGTGCGACATTTGCGGCAAAAAGGCCACCCTTGCAGACGAAAAGAAAAAGTAATGCTGCAAAAAGCAGTAAGGGATTTGTGTAAAGAGGGGGGACATAGTAGAATTCAGTTACTGCATCTCCCCGCTTTATTATGTGACCAAAGGAGGCAATACCCTCGCATGGGATGTATCTGCAATGACCTTGCCGGCAAAGGAACGCCGCATGCTGCTACCTGCATCGGCCATCTATGGATGTTTGAGCACCTGCGGCCGCCTGAACTGGAGGCCCTCGTTGCCGCTGCCCGACGAAGGCAATTCAAGAGGGGACAGGCCATCTTCATGCAGGGGGCACCCGGCATCGAGATGTTCCTGATCAAGGCCGGACGGGTTAAGCTGAGCAAACTCAATGAGAAGGGCAACGAGCTTACCCTCGACATCCGTAAGGCAGGCGATTTTCTTGGCGAGCAGGTCCTGAACGAGGAGTTCGATTATCCCCTTACCGCCACCTGCATCGAAGACTCCCTCGCCTGCGGCTTCACGCGCCAGGGTTTTGAGGAGCTGATTCTCGGATACCCAAACATTGGACTTCAGGTGATTAAGAACCTGTCGCGGCGCATCGAGTGGTTGACGAGCAGGGCGGAAACGATGACCACCTCCAACCTGGAGGAGCGCCTTTACCGGGTGCTGATCACAGTAGCCCGCGAACATGGGGTAAAGAGCCTGAAGGAAACGTCTATCCAGTTCCCACTGACCCATGAAGAACTCAGCTTTCTCGTGGGCGCCCATAGGGTAAGCATCACTCGAGCCATGAAGAACTTGAAGGAGTCAGGCAGGATCATTCAGCAGGGCAGAAAATTGATACTTGTAAATTAAGGATAAAAAAGAAAATAAACTGTTCGCGCCATAGATTTCCTGTTTTGCAAATAACAACCACGACAAGCCTTCTTCTTTGCAGAGCCTCTGCTTAACCAGAGCAGAATATCCGTATGCAGCCTTGTAGGCTGTGCTACCGACAGTTCTCGCCGAATTCGTTAAAGTTAATTAAGGAACAACCGGAGGTCGATTCCTGGAGGGGTGAGTTATGAAAACTAAGGTGTTAGTAGCGTGTAAAATATTCGAGAAGGAACTCAAGGCTGCACTTCCGGAAGATTCAGAGATTAAGATCATTTGGCTTGAGGCTGCACTGCACTGTAACTTGCACCATTTGGAAGAGGGGCTAAAGGATGCGTTGCTGTCGACAAACAGGCCCAGGACCGACATTAGAATACTTTATGGCACGAGCTGTCATCCGGAAATGCCCCTTTTGTCAAAAGAGCACGGCGTCGAAACACTCTCAGTCAGAAACTGTATTGAAGCTTTTTTAGGAGACAGGGCAACTGAAGTGGAGAATGAGCGCACGATGATCATGACTCCTGGATGGGTCAGGGCATGGCCGTCCATCATGAAAGGACTTGGGTGGGATGAAGTAGATGTGCGGGTCAGCTTGGGAAGATATGAACGAATACTCATTATTGATGCAGGCTTGGATCCATTAACCGATGAGGAAACCATTGCTTGTTTCGACCTTACTCAGGTACCTATTGAAACTGAGCCTCTTGATCTGCGGCATTTCAAGGATGTTGTGCATCGCTTATTGAATAGACATTGATAGGCGGCATAATTCGACTTGCTTTACATTCAGTCAGCACAGTGATACTTTTTTAGAAAGCAGCAATGCCGTAAGGCAAGGAGGAGTTATGGGAGAGATAGTCCACACATCGCGCATAAGGATCGAGAGAGAAAAAGGTCCTACCAGGAAGGCCGTCATCGAAGGTTTTGATGAGCCGGTTTATTATGGTGTCCATGGAGGGATAAAACACTTTTATAAGGTCGACACCGATAAAGAACACGCCGCCACACTCGATCATATTGTGGCCGCAACCGCTGCCTGAATGATGGGAACACTGGCCGCGGTGCTGGCCGGAAAAAAGATATACACATCCAAAGACCGCTACTGGGCGGAAGTGGAAGGCATCATTGAGAACGTAAATAATATTCTGAAAATCACCCGGATCCTCGTCACCTATCACCTGAAAGTTGCAAAGGAGAAAGTCGGCGAAGCAAGGGCTGCCTTTTCTTCATACATCGAAGGATGTCCCGCAGCCCAGAGCGTGATTGGATGCATCAATATTAAAGACGATTTGATAATTGAGGAGGAATGAGCTGTGAACTATATGAAGGACCGGACCACACAGACTTTGACTCTTTTTGTTTTGGTACTGTTTCTCTTTTAAGGCTATGGGGTTTCCGCTGCGCAAGATGCCGGGACATCCAAGGCGTTCTTTTATGTTAAGTGATACGACGTTGGCAAGGAGGCCCTGGAATGTCAGATTATTTTAATAATCTTCATTTTTCTTGCGGCACTTATAGCGCGGGTTACTTGGTGGACTCCGACCAAATTTCTCGACAAAAATAATCTGCCGATATTTATTGAATAGCAGACAAGGTTACAATTGGCATTTCGCACCGTGGAACCTGAACAGTCGGATAACCTATCGGACGAGACAGTAGGTTAGGAAATGCTGGGCTTCACAAACTTCGGGACAAAATCCGCACCTCCGCGAAAATGCTGTCGGTGTTTAGTTCAGTAAGAAGTCCAAAAACTGATCGAATCTTGGTGGAGCGGGCCATCACATGTTATTGCCGGTAGATTACGGGGCATAACACGTAAAATTGACGCAACTGGCGTGCCCACAGCGGCACCATCAGATCCTTCCTGAAGTCAACAGGTTGGCGGTGTAGCAACTTTATGCGGCATACTTTTGGAAAATGCTGCCCTTCTTTGCGCCGTACTTCTAATAACCGAGAGTTTTCCCCAAGCCGACGCTGTGCGGATTTGCAAGGGAAAGACTCAAATTCTCCTTACCAATAACGTCCCGTACTCAACACCCTTGCTGCAATTTCGGGAAAAATGTCTCCCTCCAGTAATCTTGTGTAAGCAGGCATTATAAAAAGTGACAGATTTTCCCTAATCGGTGCTTGTTAGGATTTAGGAGTTCTCCAGTACCTAGAAAAAGCTGCGCCTTCGATTTCAACTAGCAGTTCCGGCCTGCAAACATCAGCGATGCTATAAATGATAGGCACGGAACCGAAACGACGCTCGCAGACAGCTTTGCATCCAGCGAAGTCATGCGGCCGCTTGAGATATACGCGCACTTGAGCTAAATCATGAAGGCTCGCGCCTGCACCCTTAACGCCATGTGAAGCAAAGTTTTCGGGTGAAATGAGCCTCTCGATGTTATCGATGGTCTGTTGGGTTTGTTTCTCAATGTCGTCCAGATGAAGACTTTCGAAATTCACAATGCTGGCAGTACCTGAAATCCAGGTCGTTATGTAATCCCCGATTACCAGTGCCATCGCGCGTGAAAACTTGGGACTTTGGAAAGAAACTATCGGCGGGTAGTCGTAGGCAGGTGTTTGTGCAGGATTTTCAAGCTGCACAAGAAAGACATCCTCGCGTTGTGTTTCTAAGGTTAGGCAACTAAGCAGAAGACCAGTTTCGGCAGTGCCAATGCAAGTGCTAGACGGATAAACCTTGTCAACTATATCATTTTTAACCAGTGAAGAACAAAAGCGAATATTGTTGTAATAGTCGGCTCTGGCACGGTTCAGCTCTTTGTAGCGTTGCTTGTCTTCTTCGTTTTCCGTGATGCCTTCCAAATAAAGCCAGGTGCGAACAACGTGCTCGAATCTGCTGCCCGCTTGATTCAGCACTTCATCCATTCGCTGCAGAGCATCGACGGTCTGTGCATAAACGCCCCTTACAGAGTCAGCAGGCTTGATCCCGGCGCAATAGATAGAACGGATGGTGTCATCGTAGGAAACTGCTAGCGCCTGCGAGCTGCGGTATTCGACCTGAACGGAATTCCCTCCTATTCCCCACGCTTCTAAGGAAAGAGCCGAACCGCAGCACGGTGGCTGTATTACGAAATTAATGACCGGCAATTTTGAGCCAAAGTAATCAGCAAGAATTTGTTCGCAATTCACCCGATCACAAGGGTTACGCAAGAAGACAGTCAACAAAGTGATAGTCATCGTCTGCGGTAGTTTCGTTAACACTGCATCCACGGCAGACAACGCCTGCTGCGCTTGTTCGGGAAAGGAACCTCGTCCGTGGGGAGATAGCATCAGCACTACCTGTACTGCGTCACCCAAATTTATGATTGAGTGCCCTGAGCCGCTGAACAAATTCGGATCGGCCTCTGAAACAATCATGGAACTTGAGTCCATGAGGTACATCAAACTTCGACCTTCTGTTCTGCCGCAGGTTTCTGGTACGGCTCAAACCGGTAGCCATCAGGGTCTTTGCCGCGCACTTTCCTCCACCATACCTGGAAAGTGGGCGCGTTGATGGTTATGATAAATAGCTTGCGCAGATGGTCAGGTGGAGATTGCAAGGGGCGCACTCCATGCCAGGAATGCTCGGTTCTCATGAAAAGCAGGCTGCCATTACCCCGCGGATCCAACGAAGCTGCAACTTGCAGGTCATCAAACTCAGGGGCGGAATGGGCTTTGAAACGCCCGCCATCGTCCATAATCAGAATTTTGCCTTGCCATTCAGCTTTCCAGTCTTCTTCAGTATTAAAATAAAAAATATGGGTCGCCAGCTTGCGCCGGGCGTCGCAATGGGGGGAAACGCCACAACCCTGCCATCCATAGTACCACTCCATTGTAATAATAATTTGCTTGCCGGCATCAAGCCCGAGCATCCTGCGGACAAAGGATTCATAGTTTTTTCCCTGTATCTCCCCGATAAATTCCAGCCATGGTTTTGACAGTGGCACACCAGGCCTGTAATGCAAAATAGCCCGGTCATGGTAGCCTTGGCCATGGGCTCTTTTAACTCCGACCTTTTTTTCGAACAAAGAAAAATCAGGAATGGTGGTGCGGAGCAAATCGAATCCCTCAGGTGTTAAGATGTCTTTAATGTTGATCCATGGATAGGGGTGCTGCTTTTGAAATGCTTCATGTGAAAGTCCGTCGATGCAACGATAATCCAGATATTGCATATTCGCCTCCCGGGTTCTGAAAATACGAAAGATGAAACGCAGATTATATGTTTCACTTTGTAATTTCAAATTTTAGTAAATCTAGCATAAAAAAACAAGCTTTTAAAAAAAGATGGTGTCGAAGAGAATTGCAGTGGCTAGCTAGTTTTTACTCTGTATCGATTAGTCCTTGGTTCACATTCCCGTCAGACTTGTCCAAATAGGATTTAAGACGGAAGCCTCAAACAGGTAGAATTAAGCTTGGGAAACAAAAAACTATCTGTTGTTTGTGCTAACAAGGTGATACGTTTTAACCGAAATCAGCGATAAGTCTCCTTTGAAAAAAAGTGTTGATTAGCGAGGGGAGATGATGCCTGTCGTTTTTCGCGTTAACTTTGGGGCGTATTTGATACCCGCGGGTATTTTATATTGGGAAAAACTATCACAGTGGGCTGACTCCTCAATCGTGTTGGCTTCTAATATGTTATTGACAAAGCGATTTTGACACATTTTCCCCGAACTGCGGAGTCAATCCACTTTGCAACTAATGAATAGTAGTCGGTG
>JBEKCV010000125.1:0-9840 GCA_050014695.1 Thermodesulfovibrionales bacterium | reverse complement strand
AGGGTGCAAAATAGCAGTGGGTGAGACAAAAAAAGGATCGAAGAATGAAAAATCAATATCTCCCCGATCCGGCTGTGCAGTATGCCTCGGCGTCACGGCTACCAAAATGCTATTTCTCGAATCCCTCGTTTTATACCTCCTTTGCTTTTGGAAGAGTAAAATAAAATGTTGCGCCCTGCCCCACAGCAGCTTCGGCCCACACTCTCCCACCATGGCGGGCAATGATGCGCTGGACATTTGCAAGGCCGATGCCCGTTCCTTCAAATTCGTCCTGTGTATGCAGACGCTGAAAGACACCGAAAAGTTTATCTACATATTGCATGTCAAACCCGACACCATTGTCCTTAACAGAGCAGGTGAATGTATCTCTCTCATCTTTGCATTCTATCTTGATTTCAGACTGCGGCCGAGTACTTGTGAACTTGACTGCATTGGAGAGGAGGTTGACCATCACAAGTCTTACCAGGGATTCGTCACCGAGGATGTCAGGCAGCTCTTCGATCTCCCATGTGATCTTCCGTTCCTTCAGCTGTTCTTGCATTTCCTGCACCACTCCTTTTACAAGGGAGTTCAAATTGACCTTTTTCTTCCGCATCGGCTCACGCCCGATGCGTGAAAAGTTCAGGAGATCATCAATAAGGTTCCCCATTCTGTTTGAGGCCTCGGATATTGCATTCATGTATTGATGAGTCTTTTCATCCGGGTGACTCTTTAATCTTTTTTGCAGCAGTCCTACAAAGCCAGCCACATGCCGGAGAGGAGCGCGAAGATCATGAGAGACTGAATAGCTGAAAGCTTCAAGTTCCTTGTTGGCAGCTTCAAGGTCAGTCGTGCGTCCGGCAATCCTCTGTTCGAGTTCTGCGTTGATTATCCGAAGCGCCTCCTCAGCCTCCAGCCGCTTTTTCTCATTGGCCATAAAATCCATTGCAAAAGAGACATCCTCCGCCAAAGATGTGAGAAGCTGTATTTCCTCATCGGTGAAGAACTGCGGCTCGTGTGAATAGACAGTTAATGCTCCGATGACAGAGGAGCCAGCATGGATGGGGAAGGCTGCGGAAGAACGGAGCCCGTGCCGAAGGGCTTTCTCGCGCCACGGAAGCATGCGAGGATCATTCTCTATGTCGCCTGAAATTGAGTGCTTACCCTCGAAAACTGCACTACCCGTAGGCCCTTTACCTTCGGGCACATCGGCTGCATAAACCTTCACATCGTTAAGATAACCATCCGTGTCCCCGTAGCTGGCGGTTGGTTTGATTATTCGCGAATCCGGATCGACCAGACCAATCCATGCCATCTTGAATAGTCCGTCTTCAACAGCTATGCGGCACACCCGGTCGAACAGTTCTTGAGAATCATGGATGCGAACGATGGTCTCGTTCACTTTACTCAGGACTGAATACAACCGATTCAATCGGGAAATCCTGACTTCCGCCCGCTTGCGATCGGTAATGACGTTTATTCCGGTCGGCACTTTCCCAAATGATGCCGTCCAGATCTTCTTTGCTTCGGACTTTGTCTTTCTTGGCATAGACGACTCCTTCTCATATCTATGTAAGTGATGTCGAACTCAACGATATTAAACTGATTTTAGCACTTTTTGTTTGAAAAGTCTTTTTTTGAAAAAACCGTTTGACAACAATATTTGCTAGATATTAAACGTTTTATGGAGTAACTCGGCCATCGTGATAACGAGTGTTCTCAACCGCTCTTTAATCAGAAATCTCGAATACACAGGTTATCGCAAAACGGTTGTTATTGGCTGTGCTCTGCGGTTCTCAAGTCAGATGTCCGGTGAAAAGTATAGCCGATAATTCTCGGCAACTCACGCTTCCAGAAAATCTCGCCTTACAAATCTATCCGCTGAAAGCTTCGAAAGATATCTTCCTCGGTAACAACAGAAGTCTCTATCACCTATGTCAACGGAGAGGATACTTTGCGACCTGCTCTTCCAGCACATCTATGTTGTTACAATAGAAAATAGTGTCTGGCATGCCACCAGCACGGATCCCGAGGTTCGCATCGGCTGTGTTGAATACCATACAATGTGATACTATTATGACTACATATAGAAGCAACTAAGGAGGCTGATATGGCAAAATTTCTGTTCGTTCTCACGAGGGGCTTGGATGATCCTGTTAGGGCAACTCGTTGTATTCACTTGGCGAAAGTCGCTAAGGAGGGAGGCCACGAGGTCAATATCTTCTTAGTGGATGATGGGGTAATGGTTGCAAACATTGGTATGGTCGATAACATAAAATCTCCGACCGGAGACGAACTGAAGGTTTTACTGGAATATCTTATACAAGCACAGGTGCCGATCATGGTCTGCACTCCGTGCGCAGATATTCGACATATGGCACAGGATGATATAGTCGAATCAGCTCGGTTCGAAACGGCAAAGGTGCTGATTAGTTTGGCTGCTGATTCAACGGTGTTCACATTTTGACTTCAGCCTTCGATACCCGGCGATGCATTCCATTCTTCGAGAACGCGGAAGGCCGGGATCTTCAGAAGATGCTATGCTCTTGTTACGGAGACCTGCAGGTCGTGAAAGTCAATAAAGGCAATACGGCAATTTATCATACGGTCAAGTCACCGGTGGTTGTTCCGCTAATGCAAGACCGAATGCGGGGGAAGGACGCTTTTGAAGACGCAGGGCGTGTGAAGAACCCACGACCCAAGGGGCGGGACAGCTAAGAGACCGCTACCAACACTGTCATCTGTTTGACGAGCGAGTGCTTGCGAAGGAAAAGGAATGGCAGACAGGCCACTTCTTGATAGTCTCGCCCTGCCCCCGGCAGGGCCGGGACAAGTTCGGGGATGACAAAAAATGGGGATTCTTATAAACTGGTAGTATGTTGCAGCCTGCAGCCATACGGAGCTAGGGATGGAAACGGGGACCCCTGCGGAGAAATCTCCGCCAGATGCCTTTGATCCAGCCCCCCTGGTTGATGCCATCAAGGAGCTGAACATCTCCCGGCGGAATGTCGGCCTCTATCCTCGAAACCATCCGCAGACAAAGGATTCCACTGGCAAGGCCCTGCGTTTTCTGCAGAAGCTATTCGAATCAAGGGGCAGCATTACCCTCGGCATAGCGAGAGACTCGATCATGATCGATGAGACGATTCTGGATAAGAAAAGTCCGGTGCTGAGGGAATTCGCTCTCGGGCTGAGCGGCAAGGGCATAACGTCTATAACCCTGGACAGCACCCTCACGATTGAAGACCTCTTCAGTTTTCACGAGCTGTTCACCGAGCGGGATACACTCATGGGGACGGCCCTCGTTGAACTTGCCGAGCAGAGGAATCTCAGAAATATACGGCTCTCACCCCTGGACCTTTCCAAGATCAGATTTGTCCAGGGCATTCTCCGGAAGGACTCCGCTGATCATTCCTTCTGGACTGACTATATCTCGGCTCTGCTTGACGGCAGGCTCACCACCGACGACATGAATGACATAATCGCCTCGGTTACCCCGGGGGAGATGTCCGATTTTGTGAACAGGAATATGCCGGGCGACGGCTCGGAAAAAGCCTATGATGCAGTGATCAGTTCATACATGGGAGGAACCGCCGAGAAAAAACGGCGGGCGGTATTGTTCGGCAGATTCCTCGCCATGGTCGACCGACTCGACCCTGACGTAAAACAGCAGTTCCTGACGAGGGCGCTGGCCTTTTCTACGATGGATATGAAGGATGTGGAAAAAATGCTCAGGGATCTTGCTGTCGATGATGTCCAGACTATGATGAAGATTTTCGAAGAACAGTCTCACCTGATCCCTGACAGGCTGAAAAACTTGGTGGATCGGCTACAGGCGACCGAGTCCGATATCTTTGCCGAGATACGCGGAAGCGGGATATGCCATATGGACGATATAGAGGTGGACAAGGGTATGGTGGCCGTATTCAAGAAAGACCATGACAGCGCGTTTGTGGATATGGGCTACCGCAAAGAACTCCAGAAGATGATGGCAGGCCCTGCGGTCAGGAGCGACACCGTAACCCAGGAGCTGGGGGACGCCTGTACCGGCGAGGTTGTGGACAAGACTGTTTCCCTGATTGTATTCGAACTCCTCGACCTCGAATCGAACAGTCCGGAAGAATACCGCAAGCTCCTTGCCAGTCTCATCGCCCTGGTTAACGGCTTTGTCGAGACCGGAAGGTTCTCTGAGATAGCCGACATCTACCAAACCATAGACACCCGCGCCCGCAGCGGCATCTTCAGAAAAGAGGCATTGGAGATGATCAAAGGGTTTTTCGGTTCAGAGATGTTCCTCGGCAGACTGATGGAGTCCTTCAGGATCTGGGGACGGCACAACAGGGAGGGTGTCGCCAACCTCGCGATAGTCTTGAAGAACCACGTGATCCCCGGTTTCCTTGATGCGCTTTCCACTGAAGAAAATCAGGCAACCAGGAAGTTCTTCATCGATGTGCTCTGCATGCTTGGGGATGATGTTGCAGCAGAGGCGGCAAAGAGGCTCGACGATAGGCGATGGTATGTCACCAGAAACATGCTGTTCCTGATCAGGGAATGCAGCGGGCAGAAGTTCATCAAACGGTTACGGCAGTTTACCAGGCATCCGGATGAGCGCGTGGCCATCGAGGCTGTGAAAGCACTCCTCTCTTTCGGGTCGCCGGACTCTGTCTCGTATATCCGGAACTATCTGCACAGTAAGGACCCCGGCCTCAGGGAGAAAGCGGTGCGGCTTGCTGGTACGTATAAAGTAAAAGGCGCGCTGCCCGACCTTCTTGAACTCCTCGGCCACAAAGACGTATTCGGCAGTCAGTCTGTCTCTCGCTTGGATGTGGTGCATGCGCTGGGCGAGATTGGCGACCCTAGCGCCTTACCAGCGCTTCAAGCTCTCTATAAAGCTCGTGCACTGCTGCATAGAGCCGAGTTTGAGAGGCTCAAGGTCGACATCTTCCGGAGCCTCCATCACTATCCTTTCCCGGAGGCAAAGCCGCTCCTGGAACTCGGCTTGAAATCAAAAAACAAGGATATCAGGGCGCTGAGTGAAAAACTCCTGAAGGCGGGCGGAGGGCACCATGTCTGAGAGCAAAATTTCCAATTTTGCTGCCTGCATCATGGCCGCCTTCGCCAACTATGCACTCTATGCGGGGAAGCACCCGATCATCGACGAATTCACGGCCCGGGCCTTTGACCTGCTGAAAGACCTCTATGCGGGCGAAGTATGCAGCATGACCATGATCGGCAACAGCCTCGTCTTTAACGATGACCCGATTACCGAGAAGGGCATTCATTTTGACAACTTCCTCAAGAGGTTGAGGAGAAAGGGCATCGAGAAGATCGAGATCCGCAGGGGCGTAACAATGGAGGAGTTGCGGCAATTCATTGCCTCCATGACCGCACGGGAGGCGTTTCCCGGAAGCCCCCACATATCGGTCGGCATCATCGAGGTGAGAACGAGCGCTGAGAGGTTCAGCTTGCGAGGGCTCATTGATGACAATATTGCAAAGGTCAGGGAGATTTTTCGCGATATTGCGGAGGATACGAAGATGGATATAGGCCAGTTGGAGGAGACGGTCACCGGCCTGATGTCCGCCTTGAAGCGGGAGGCCAATGTCCTCAGGATATTAAGCCCCGTGAAGACATTCGACGAATACACCTACGTTCATGCCGCCAACGTCTCAGTCCTCACCCTGTTTCAGGCTGAAACTCTGAACTTGGACGAGGAGCTTGCCGGTGACATGGGACTGGCTGGTCTCCTGCATGATGTGGGGAAGGTGTTCGTCCCTGCCGAGATACTGCTTAAACAGACCGAGCTGGACCTGGAAGAATGGCATGTTATGAAACTGCATCCGGTCCATGGCGCGCGATACCTCTCCGCGGTCCCGGACATTCCCAAGCTTGCCATGATCGCGGCCTTTGAACATCACCGGAAGCTGGACGGCAGCGGCTACCCTGAAAAAAAGCTGAGCAATGAAAGACAGCACATAGTGAGCCAGCTGGTTGCAATAGCCGACTTCTTTGATTCGCTTCGGACCGAGAGGCCCTACAGGACGCCGGTTGATATCGGTACCACCATTGATCTCCTCAAGGAAGGCGCGGGGAAGGACTTCAATCCAATTTTGGTCGATCATTTCGTCGGCGCCCTTAAGAATCTCGAAGCGCTCTGAGTCGCGCGGGCAGGAAAGAAGGATGTTTTTCCTATCGGGCTAAAATGGCACTCAGGCCCATCTTATCCAAAACAAAAAAGGTAAGTTGATCCCTGATTCGATCACACCTTCGACTGTCCTTCAACGGCTGGGAACGGCCAGAAGAATGCGTCGGGCATAGCGGAATCCGCACGTGCCGCATCGGAAAAGGCAAAAGCTGGTGAGGCAGCCGTGAGTAAGCCGATAGTGGAATCGACAGGGATATCGCAGACCGTGAATGCATCGGCTGCTGTCATGAAAAATCTTCCTCCAGTCAGTTCACAGCCCTATGTACCCGCGCCAATAAACAAAAGCCCCATAAGTAGTCACCTTTCTATCTCAGACTTGCGATAAGCTTCGCGAGGAGGTATATTGGAAATAGATTGAGCTTCCCCGACATTATCCAGGGAGGGAACAATGGATTAATAAAAGCAGTCGACAAATTCGAATGATTTCAGTAGTGATGTTCAGAAGGAGGGCATTTCAAAGCAGGCAACCCCAAAGCACCAACCGAAGTCGCGTCAATTTAGGGAGAGGTATCGATATCTATTTTTCGGGTGCGGAATGGAAGGAATGGGTCTTGCATGAGATAGGAGAGACACTTCGTGAAGACGAGCACTTTACTGCAAAATAGGCATCCGGACAAAGAGGCAACGTCCGCATATGAGTACAAGGCCGCTATACAGGAAATCCTGTCTCAGGCCGGCATCACCGTCAATGGAGACATGCCATGGGATATCCGGGTCACGGACGAGCGATTTTACCATCGGGTCCTGAGGGAGGGAAGCCTGGGGCTGGGGGAGTCTTACATGGACGAATGGTGGGAGTGCGAGGAGCTGGATACGTTCTTTGCGAAGCTCGTGCCGATCAAGCCGGAAGAAAAGATACGAACGAATTGGCGTCTCCTCCTCCAGGCAATCGGTGGGGCAATATTCAATCAGGGAAGGAAAACGCGGGCGTTTCAGATAGGAGAAAGGCATTACGACAGGGGGAATGAACTCTTCAGGAGTATGCTCGACAGGCGGATGGTTTACAGCTGTGCCTACTGGAAGAACGCAACGGACCTTGATTCCGCACAGGAAGCCAAGCTGGAACTTATCTGCAGGAAACTCGGCCTGAAACCGGGCGACCGGGTCCTTGATATCGGGTGTGGTTGGGGGAGCTTCGCAAAATATGCGGCAGAGAACTACGGGGCCGAATTAGTTGGCATCACCGTCTCGAAGAACCAACTCTCGCTCGGGAAGGAACTCTGCCGCGGGCTGCCTGTGGAACTCAGATTGCAGGATTACAGGGACATGGATGAACGGTTCGATCACATCGTCTCGGTAGGTATGTTCGAACACGTCGGATATAAGAATCATCGCACTTTCATGGAGAAGGTCCGTCAGTGCCTGAAAGATGACGGGCTGTTCCTGCTACATTGCATAGGGAGCAGCGTCTCAAGTGTCGTGGGTGATCCCTGGTTGCACAAGTATATATTCCCGAACTCGCTTATTCCATCGATGAAACAGATCGGCATTGCCCTTGAAGGACTGTTCACGGTCGAGGATGTGCAGAACTTCGGTTTTTATTATGACGCGACGCTCACCTCATGGTTCCGGAACTTTCATAACAATTGGGACAAGATGAAAAATCGTTATGACGGAAGGTTTTACCGGATGTGGAAGTATTATTTGCTGAGCAGTGCCGGCGCCTTCCGGTCGCGCGGCCTTCAGGTATGGCACTTCGTCCTCTCCCCGAAGGGGGTCCGAAACGGTTATAAGACGATCTGTTAGGGTTTTTATCTAGCAGTAGACGTTCGGAGAAACGCATTGTATTTGAACCATTATGCCGATCCAAAACATCCGCAAGGCCGGATACTATGTGAGAAGGTGCCATGGCGCGGGCTGCTCAGAGACGTAGCTCATCCTTGCGCATGGCGGACACCATATGGCTCAGATAGATGCAATAAAGGTGATGGAACATTCTGAACACATAAATGTCTTGTTGGTCGAAGATGACCCGAATGATGCTCAACTAATCCTGGAGTCGTTGCAGTATATACGAAGTATCACGATTAAGGTGCATTGGTCGCCGAATCTGTCTTCCGCTCTTGAGTATCATGCGCCAGAAGCATTTGATGTAATCGTGACGGATCTCGGTCTCCCCGAAAGCAAAGGTATTGAGTCCTTTCTACAGCTGCATGCTCAGTATCCAAACGTTCCCGTAATCGTGCTGACGGGACTTAGCGACCAAACCCTTGCGGTACAGGCGGTACGCAGCGGAGCGCAAGACTATCTCGTGAAGGGAGAGGTAGACAGTGCCTCGCTTTTGAAAGCACTCCGCTATTCAATTGAACGCCAAAGGCTATTGACAGAACTTGAGAATAAGTTGAGAGAAATCAGAAGACTCGAGAGGGAACGCAAAAGCATTCTCTCTATGTTCGCCCACGACATCAAAAACGCTATCATCTTCTCATCATGGTTTTTTAAGAGGCTCGTATCGGGCAAAATGCCAAATTTGAAAGACAATCTCGCGGCGGCAAACGAAAGCCTGGCGACAGCGGAGCATCTGCTGGAGGACTTCATAGAGTTTTCGCGATTCGAGAACAAGGAATATCGGCCGGCAAAGGATGACTTTGATATGAGGGCTGCAGTACTGAAGCAGATCGAGGGCGCAAGATTGGACGCTGCTCGGAAAAACGTAAGCGTCACATGCTCTTTCTCTGAGGAGCCCTTGCCGGTCGTCCTGGCTGATAAGAGAATGATTCGGCGGGTCATTGCGAATCTACTTCATAATGCCATCAATTACACCAATGCCGGAGGCACGGTGACAGTCAGGGTGCAAAGCTTAGGAGGGGAGATTCTCTTTCAAATTCAGGATAACGGTATCGGCATACCGGATAAGCATATCCCCTTCATTTTCGACGCCTTTTATCGTGCGAACGACGATCGAACGGGTTCCGGCCTTGGATTGTCCGTCGCCAAGACAATCATAGAGGCCCATGGCGGAAAGATCTGGGCCGAAAGCAAGCCGGACAAAGGAAGCACCTTCAGTTTCACCCTGCCTGAGAACTAGTGCTGACAGTTATGCCGCGACTTCGGGATCGTGCGGACGTCCACTACTTTCTTAATTCCGTACGCCCCCATAATTTCCATAACCTCCGAGACAGATCTCGTCACGTGACCGACAGTGAACACAATGGTCTTCTGTTCGCATTTCCGTTCTTTCACCGGAGATATCCCTTCGTCGCCAGTTTGTCGAGGAGAAAATGGAAATAGACGAAACCGGCATAGGGCTGCCACCGCGAGGTGATCCTTTTTATCTGCTCGTAGTCAGGCCTTTCGTCGAGACCCAGAAAGTTTTGAAGGCTGCTTTGAGCGCCGACGTCGTCGCCAGGAAACATATTGATCCTACCCAGGCCTCTCAGGAGCACATACTCCGCGGACCACCTGCCGACTCCCCGAATCCTCGAAAGATACTCAATAATTTCGGTGTCGCTCAGCTTTTCGAGGCCCTCAATCTCCACATCTTTGTTGACAACCCTTTGAGATAATTCGATGATCGCCCTCTCTTTGTCGTGACTTTCGCCAATAGACAGGCGCAAATGCGCAACATATTGTAAATAATAGAAGTTTCAGCTCTGCCCAAGCTTACCTAACTAAGATCGCATCAAAATATGTTTACTATGGCTAAAAATAAGGCG
>JBEKCV010000124.1:0-9886 GCA_050014695.1 Thermodesulfovibrionales bacterium | reverse complement strand
ATTGCCTGTTGTTAATTCCCCCCGGGTCGGCATGTGCGGGTATAGTGGATAGATTAAAGGTATTTTAAATTAGGGCGGTTGCCTCTCTGATCATCTAAAATGATGGAGAACTCGGTACTGTCAAGAACCTTATTTATACTTTAATAAGAATTCGAATCATTGTCAAAGTCAAATTATAATTGTTAATATTGTTCTTCTTGCAATTAAGAGAGTGGGGATGAGCAATTGAATGAAGGGCTTTCCTCGGTGGGAGTTTTTATGGCCCCGATGCTTCAAAAAATGAACCAGCGGTTCTTTAGGGAAAATATCTCTCTGGGGTATTGAGATGCCCGAAGCGGAAAGAACAATTCCTTATAGTTGCCAGATCCATGCTTGATGAAATCCACCAATTCATCACGCCAGCTATTGTCCTTTTCATTACCAGCGAGACCAGCCATCCGGCAGCTTTATACGAAGCTTCATCTGGCATGCGCCGTCGCGGCTGAACTCTATGAATTGAATCATTGAGTCATAAACTGCCGCGCGCCGTGATTGTTAGGTACATCACCTGAACCCGCCCGATACATCCAACTTCTACCATAATATGTTGGAGCCGGAAAGGAAGTAAACTGATGGGAATAGAAAAAATCATGAGAGTGCCTTATTCACATATCAATAATCGCGCGTACTTCGGGACAAAACTTTGTTTTCGAGCAAGAGACCAACTGTCCGTTGAGTTCCGATAGAAACTATTATAATACCGGCAATTGCTCGTTGTGAGCTCGGGACGATGAATGGCATGGATTTTATTTTGGATTGAGATGTGCGGAGTTCGGGACAAAGTCCGAGTCAGTTACGGCGGCTCATACCTCTTTGTTATCAGGTGGAATCGAAATTTCTAACATTGATGTTGGCATATCGACAGGGGAGTAACTAACGTCAGATCCAGTCATCCGAAAGTGTTGAGTTGAACCCTAAGTCAGTAGCGAGATCAGATGAGATTATCTAAATTCATCGCATCTTCCCTGAAAGAAAATTGCATTTTGTGAAAACCCAGGACACAAGTCAGAGAACATTTTAGTTCTTCCCCCATTCCACCTCCGTTCCCAATAGCCTATAGGCCCTTCCACGCCTCCCCCGACCCCCCCACCTCTTCCAGCCCTCCCGACCTTCCCGACCTCCGCAACATTTTCCGACCCCGGCACCGACCGGAAACTGAGAGGGTCAAGGGGGTTGAGAGGATCGGGAGGGAAGGGGGGAACCGATAGCCTATGGCTATGGGAACTGCGGAGGCTGGCCTTAGCTTGCGGGGATATTGAAGCTTAGGTTTTTCTCGCGTTGAATATCAATCGAAACATTCATCGGCAACGAACAGAGGTTGCAATATTCAAGATCTTATTTGCTCTTCATTTTGTCGAGAAATTCTTTAGCAGTTAACACATGGACAACTTTTTTAATCTTAGTAGAAAAAAAGTGTGAGTCGCCTGTTAAGAAATAGTCAGGCTTTTCATGAAGTATGGCAGCAAGAATAAAGATATCTTTTTTATGTGCTATTAGGCTTTCGGCTTCTTTGATTTTCTGTGCATATTTTGGTCTTTTAAGAATAGCGACGTCGCCTAACGCCCGCTCTGTTTCCGAAAGTGCTATCTCTAGGGTTCTGTCTTTAAGATATTTAAGTTTTTTGTTTATGACTTTATATAGTTCATCAACAACATCTTCGCACGTAACAAGTTCTACCTCTACTATATCGAATATCTTGGATTCATTGCCTTCAAAGAATATGCCGGAGAGAAGAATATTAGTATCCAGGAAAACCTTATATCTCATTTGCGAAGCTTTTCAAGTTCTTGAAGCATTTCAGTTTCTGACAGGCCTTCTTTTTTCATAAGCCACTTGAGATATGTCCTGCTCTTCCGGGCATAGGCCTTTTTGAGTGCAGAATTGACTGCTTCTGATGCATTAGAAAAAATTCCCAGCTTTACTTCTTCATTGATATTTCGAAAAATATCTTCCGGAATTTGAGCAATAATCTTCGGCATCCGACACCTCCTTAAAACATTATTAAATTATTATAGCATTTCAGTTCTAAAGGGATGTGAGAGACGCGATGCCTGCTTCATGCAAGGGTTGATGGTGGAGTTGATCATAAAAACAGTTCTCGTTTCTTGATAACGTCAAGCTTATCTGCGGAACCTTCAAAGCAGTCTCTCCCCTTCTCTCAGTTCATATAGCTCGACTCAAGAATTCTCACAGTACTCGAAACTAACAAGCATCCTGATTATTGTGCAAGGTACAACTGGGAATAAACATCTTTGATTAGATGTGCGTGAGGATCAGGAACGGCCGATGAGTGTTTGCCGCATCGGGCGCTGATCGGCACAATAGCGTATTCTAGAATCCGGTTTCTGCGGGGCCTTTGTTCAGGGCTGTAGAGAGAAGGAGTTGAGAATAAAAATATCGCCAGATTGCCCGTTTTTGTCGTAAATCGTCCACGTCACCTTGAAGAGTAGTTCTTCGCCACCCGCATGCTTGATAGTTTCCCGTGCCTGCTCAAGATTGACCGTCACGTGAGAGATATGCTTTGGGCCGGTGTCCGACGTAGCTTGTTTTGGTTTTTTCCTTATAGCTGGAACGGCGACGACAAGGGGAATGTCCTCAATCACCTTGGTATAGAGATGAAGAAAGTGAACCCATCCATCATAGCGATGCTGCGTCAATAAGGGCAGACCGTAAGCCGCTAGAAATTTGGAAAGCTCCTCTTCGAAGGAGTGCATCGTGGAAATTCGATCAATTTCAGACTTCAGCGGCGCGGGCAAGTTGTGCAGTTCAACGTTGCCCAGAAGCAGCGGGTGTGCGGCGTCGAACTGCCTTAGGATTGCTTTCGCTGCCGCTCGGTCCATGCTGGAGTGAAGTGCCCAATCACAGTGGAACTTGAGTCTGGGGTATTGATCTTCGGTTTTGTCTCGCTCAATGAGCTTCCTAATTCCAGCCAGCAAGTAGACGACTTGAACCTCGGTCGTGATGCCTGTGTTGAGTTCAACTGCAAGCTTGCGAAGAATGTCTGGCGTCATCGTGAATCCCTCCTATACGAAATTTCGATTCCAGGCAAAAAAGCGTCAGGGGAAAGAATCGTTCTAGGCGACTGGTGATCTCGATAGTCTCAGGCGTTACGCCAAAAGTCAGCGCCACTCCTCTCTTTGCTTCCGCCATCGTCAGCGCGGTAGCAGTGTGAGGAATCGGCGGGGACGCGGCATTGACTCGGTGTCTCAGGCATACTCTCCTATTTCAGGGTTGACGGATCAATCCCATTCTTACTCAATCGTATTCTTGGACGTCTCAAAGGATATTGATCATGGTGTGGGTTACAAACGAAAAACGTCTAAAAATACCCCTTCGCTCCTCCTTGTCCTTCACCTCGTGGTGAATGAGATCTTCAGCAACTCCCGCCCAAGCCCTAATATCATATTTTAAGACCTGACACCAAAATTCCGCTTGTCCTATTCATTTCTCAATCAACCTGTTAAGTTTTCTCTCCCTCTTCCTCAATAATGACGAGCATCAGACCGCAATCGGGGCACTTGCTATCGCCGGGGCCAACAGAGGAACCACAGGCCGGGCATTTGCCCTCGCTGACGAGTTCGTTGGAAGCGCGGATCTCAGGATGCATTTCCATGAAGTATTTCTCAATGCGCTCCTGCGCCCGGTCAAAGTCCTCCGGCGATACGACCAAATGGCATTTATCGCAGCGGCAGCTTTTCTTGCAGCCTGCTTCTGAACGGACAGTGCAGGAAATACCGGCGTCGATGAGGACTGCATACAGTTCACTCAGCCAATTCAGATCACCTTCCCTGACCACGACCTCGTTCTCAATGGTCTTCTCCATGAGCCGTCTCTTTTCCTCCTGCGCTTTCTTGTGCTCCTCGGGCAAGAGGAGGACTGCGCCGCAATCAGCGCATTTCTCGATGTGCGCGAGATACTCGGTTCCGCAATCAGGACATATCTTGTTCCAGTTAATAGTTCCTCCCCCTTTTTTGTCTTTTAGTGTGTTTCTATTATCTTATCTTGGAAATACGTCAGACTCAACACTGGTGGCAGTTTCACATCGATTCTTGTTGTAATAAGCCCTCTCCCTGCCCTCCCGACCTCCGCCATATTTTTCCGGCCCCGGTACCGACCGGAGGTCGAGGGTGTTGAGAGAATTGGGAGGGAAGGGGGGGGAGGAAATCTCATAGCCTATGGCTATGGGAATTGGATCCGGTATGCGCTGATGTCCGGCAAAAATGGAACACTCCGCCCGCACGCTGATTGATACCAGCCGAGAGTTTCATTTCGGATTCCTAAAGGGAGGAGTCTTTTCGGGTGGCCGTCTTCTCATACCACCGTCGCATTCGCGATGTCGGCAGCTATGTGGACGCTATATCCGAGAAGCAAAGTGGTGCGATGCGTTGCTCTGCTCTACGCTCTTTGCATAGGTGTGGGCGTTTCTGACGATTTCACAATACTCCTGTTCTCTCCTCTCGTTTAGTACCATAATCTTGTTCACAGATACCGAATGCATGCCATCACGCATCGGACCATTCTCTCATGCGCAGTCGAAGAGTGCCATGAAGCCGAAATCCATGTGCAATTGCATGTGGCAGTGGAAGAGCGACAGGCCAGGCTGATCGGCGGTGAAGTCGACCTCCATCTCCTGGTAGCCGCCTAGCATAGCAACGTCCTTCATTACGCCAGCGGTCGGTTTGCCCGCTATCTTGGTCAGCTCGAAGGTGTGACGATGTAGGTGGATGGGATGGATGTCGTCAGTGGCGTTGCGCATGTGTAGGCGGTAGTGTTTGCCCTGGCGCAAATGAAACATCGGCTGCATCTTCTCCATTGAGAACGCCACGCCATTGATAGTCCATCCGTTAAAACCTTGAAGGGCAGCGTTGTTCTTGGCAAAGGTCATCTTGATCACCTCGTCGGGGGGCGGAACAGAGGCGTCCTGCTTGGCGAACCGCGTATAGTCCCAACGGTACGGCTTGGGCTTCATCCATTTCGGTTTGCCACGCTGCCCCGCATATTCTACTACCACGCCCATGCCCCGCTTGCGATCGTCGTCATCAAGGTCGCCCATCACCCATATGCCCGGATGGTTCATCTCGACGATGGCGGACACGCGCTCCGCAGTGCCGATCCACAAAACCGGAACATCGATATTCGCAGGTACCGAATTGCCGTCCAGCGCCACGATCTTGAACGTGTGTCCCGGCAGTGCCAGGCTGCGGATCTCTGTTGCGCTGCCGTTCAGAACGTGGAACAACACGCGCTCGCCTCGTTTGACTCTTATCGGCTCGCCGTGGCCAAGCATGCGACCGTTGATCGCAAAGAGGTCATAGCCGACCTCGTAGCCACGCGGCATGCCTTTGGCGAGGGAAGCGCGCATTGCTGACTCCCCTGCCTCCTCCAGCGTCTTGACGCGTGTCGCTGGCGCAAGGAAGTCCAGGGCCATGTCGCCGCCGCGGCTGAAAAACGGTTCGAACTCTTTAAGGGTCAGAAATACCTCGCGGTCATAGGCCCCGGGCTCGTGCTTCGGCTCAATGTAGACGGGACCGACCTGGCCATTGTATTGCCCATTGGTGAGGTCCGAGCCAGGTACGAGATGAGTATGATAGAAGCGGAAGCCTGCAGGGCCGGGTATGAAGGCGATACGTCGCATGCCGCGTGCGGGGATGTAGGGCGTCCCCTCCTCAGCAGCTCCGTCCACATCCACCGGAACGGTCTGACCATGCCAATGCAACTGCTCCGGTGTATCGGTATCATTATAGATATCCACCACGACCCGCCGACCTTCCTTAAGGCGCAGGAGCGGTCCTGGAAACTGGCCGTTATAAGTCTTAGTGGATACGATCTTATCAGGCGCAAGCTCGACAAGCCCCGTGCCAATGCGGATTGTATAATCCGCATCGCCTGCACGCGCAGACACATCTGCTTGGGAACTGGCAGGGCTGTTTTGTGTTGCGGCCCGCGAAAGCACTGGCATCTCGCCAATGGCAGTCGCCAAAAGACCAAGCTTCAGAAATTGCCGGCGATCAAGAGACATCGATGTGTTCTCCTTTGCGACCCGAATGCGGCATCTGGCAATACGGTCAACCGGTAAGCGCGTCTTAAAGCTGTTGTCATAATACCGTGACTACTTCCGGCAATCCATCTATTATATCAGTGCCGTGTTCAAAGCTTTCATAAGGGCATCCCCCGTTGACATTAGAGACATGTTATCAGATTTGGTTATGTTGTCAAGTCGTTGGAAACAGGTTGTTGGAAACAGGTGAGGGCAGTCGAATTTAGGGTTTGATTATTTATTGGTTCCGATCTAGTATTGAAAATATAATTCATAACAGAACTTCTTCGAGGGATAAACAATGAAGTTATTGTTTTTGATCCTGTGCTGTAACTTAGCAGACCGAAAGTGCGTGACCCTTGTTGCAATGGGGACAGTCATGCTCAGTGCCATCTCGTCAACGGCCCGCGCAGAAATGTTCAATTTTACCGCCAAATCTGCAGGTGGGGAGAGCGAGACAGGATTTAATATCGGCGCGCTCACCAATATCACGGCAGCCCACCATATCCTCTTTTCAACGGGAGTGATTTTCACGGGACAAACATGAATACCTTTAATGCCTATGTTGCATATCAGTTACTTTTTTGCCGTTAGGAGGGGGACGAAATGAGTACTAAATATGCTATCTGGTTTGCACTATTCATTATTGCTGCCTTGCTTGTATTCGCTGCGAAATATTATGTCTACTTTCCCGGAGACGTGGCTGTGGAAAGAAGCGTCCAATCTTTGCTCCCCCCGGACCTGAATTGGGCCGAAGGCGTTTCCAAAACCGCCGAATTTCCTTGGGTTCTTCTGATACTGGTGCTCATCTTCTTTTTTTCCTCGAGACTGGCCGGGTGGCATGCTGCGCTTCTTTCTATTCTCAGCTTTGTGGGAATGTTGGCCGTGGGAAAATGGCTTGGCCCGATTGTTGCGCGGCCACGGCCTTCTGCCATCCTGGTGCATGTCTTCCGCCCGCTTACTGGTTATAGTTTCCCATCCCTATTTGCCTTAAGGTATGCCGCCACATTCGGCTTTTTGGCGGTTCTTGCGGCGGAAAAAGGCACAGGTGGACTGCGCGTCGTTATTCTGACTGTATGCACGGCTTTCATAGTTGTCGGCTGGTTTGCGAGAGTAGCCCTTGCAGCGCACTGGCCAAGCGACGTTATAATCTCCTACTACATAGGATTACTCTGGGCAGCATTTCTCATCCATTTGCGCGCATGAATGCACCGAGCACAGATGTGAAAAATCAAGGGACTAGTAGGGGTTCTGTCGCCGAAGTGGTAAGACTCTTTCTCAAGCTGGGGACAATCGCCTTTGGCGGGCCTGCGGCGCACATTGCAATGATGCAAGATGAAGCTTGCCGACGGCGCGGGTGGGTAAGCGAACAGCGCTTTCTAGACCTTCTGGGAGCAGCCAACCTGATTCCGGGTCCTAGCTCAACCGAAATGGCCATTTATCTCGGGTACGAAAGGGCTGGATGGAAGGGGCTCATTGCGGGTGGGGTTTGCTTTATCCTGCCGGCAATGCTCATCGTGCTGGGGTGTGCATGGGCCTATGTTGAATATGGGACGACACCCCAGGTTATCTGGCTATTGTATGGAATCAAACCCGTTATTGTTGCAATCATTGTTCAAGCATTATGGAAGCTTCTCCGAACCGCGGTCAAAAACGCGTTGCTGGCAGGTGCTGGTTTGGTGGTCCTCGGTTTGTACCTTGCAGGCTTCAGTGCTGTTGCGCTTATTTTTGGAAGCGGATTGCTGGTTATGGCGATTAAAAATGGATGGCAGAGTTGGCGTCAGGGCGGGAGTGGTGGTGCTGCATCGGTCCTTGTGCCATTTGCCCTGATAACCCTGTTCGTAACCTTTCTGAAAATCGGTTCCGTGGTCTTTGGCTCAGGCTATGTGCTTCTGGCATTTTTACGGAATGATTTTGTCTATAACCTGCGCTGGCTCAGCGACCATCAAATTCTCGACGCCGTGGCAATAGGACAGTTCACGCCGGGACCCGTGTTCACAACTGCCACATTTATCGGTTACGTCTTAGGAGGTTTACAAGGGGCTATGCTGGCGACTGTAGGAATCTTTCTTCCCTCTTTTTTCTTCGCCGCCGCACTTTTTCCCTTTATTGGAATCCTGCGCAGCTCGCGATGGGCCAGCGCTTTTCTGGATGGGGTCAATGTGGGTGCGCTTGGCCTTATGGCCGGGGTCACACTGCAGCTTGGACAGGCTGCGATAACAGACTTGCCCACATTGGTGCTTGCCCTGATTTCAGCCTTTGTCCTTTTCCGCTTCAAGATTAACTCTGCCTGGATCGTATTGGCAGGAGGTATCGCCGGATTGGTTTACAAACTTTTTTTTTGATTTAACCCAAGAAAATGCGTTTAGCCTGAAGCAAGTCCCCAAAAAGATTCTTCTTTCGTATTCGAAATCAATAGGTTTAGCCGACCATTAATGCTAAACGAGAATACGAAGTGTTTAGGATTTTCTCGATCTCTCCGTCTAACTTCTTATTTCCTCCTTTAAGTGTTCGGCCGGCTTCTTTTTCATTTCAGCAAGGACCGTGTCCGCCACCAATCGCGCCGCCTCTTTCCGTTCTTCCTCCGGGACGGAGTCAATATCAAAGCGGTCTGTATACTTTCTATAAAAAGATAAGGCATCGAACTGGACAAGGTTTTCCTTGCCGACTAAGTTTTCCAGGATCCTGCCGTGACATCGAAGGAAACAACCGTCAATAAGCACGATCTGTCCCGACTTCTTGATCCACTGTGCTATTGCCGAGTTGGGAACGGTGAAAAGCTCTCCATGGCAGCCGCGCCGGTAAGGCTCTTCCCTCGCGACCAGGTGTGCTGCGAGACGGGCGATCTCTCCCCGTATACAGCCCCCTTCACAGGATAGTACCGGGATTTTCCCTTCTTCAAGATTTCTGCTGCCGACCTTTTCTCCAACAGGGCAGGTCTTATCGGTTTTTGAAATATGAACACTGTAACTGTTGTTTAACTCTTTCATTTCCTACCCCCTTCACGATCAGCTTCTATTATTTTTGGTTTGTAGCAATCTTGATTCCGTTACTTTCATCATGATTGAACAGTTAGGGAATCCGCCCTCGCAGCATTTGTTCGCTTTCCCAAGCATCTTCTGCCCGTTCTCAGGAATAGATTCGAAATCGGGCTTTTTAGCCTTATCTTCAGTTCCTTTCTTTTCTTCCTTAGCCATTTCATATCTCCTCTGATTATTCCGATTTACAATCTGTTTCTCATGAAATTAAAGTCACTTGCCCTGGCTTATGCCCCTGATTTTTTCATCATACTCCTCCTTATTGATCTCTCCCCGAGCATACCGTTTGTTGAGTATGTCCAATGCGGATTCTGAAGCGTCTTCGTCCCGGCCGCCTGTACTGCGAAAACCCGGCCGGCACATTTTCGAGCCCATGCGGCCTCTCATCATGAAGAAGCAAATGGCCATCATAGCGATTATGATGATCGGAAATATCCACCAAAATCCGTAACCATAACCTGAACAGGGAAACATATGTGTCGCCTCCTTTTAACCTTGTAGACGAAAGGGGGGAGGGAAAGGATACACCTATTTCTTGAGGAATTCTAGTCGAGGGAGGTTCCAGAATCCACCACCAAACTGAAACATGCCGGTAGTTTGAGGATTTTCTGAGGGTGACGGCCTCAGTTTCGGCGAAGAGGATCTGGGGAATTGACTGAAACTGTCTCCCCAGCCGTCGGAATGCCACGGAGATGCCGAATCGAGGCGCACCTGTCCGTCGTTGATGCCTCTGAAGTTTTTATAAGTGCGCCGTCATTCCCTTATTTGCTCA
>JBEKCV010000123.1:0-10153 GCA_050014695.1 Thermodesulfovibrionales bacterium | reverse complement strand
GCCTTATTTTTAGCCATAGTAAACATATTTTGATGCGATCTTAGTTAGGTAAGCTTGGGCAGAGCTGAAACTTCTATTATTTACAATATGTTGCGCATTTGCGCCTGTCTATTGGCGAAAGTCACGTTATCGTAACTTCGTGATTATTGTAATTGTCAGGCAGGATAATATTCCATTTGTAATGTTATCCAGTTTTCTGTTCAACATGGAGTGTCCAATCATGGCTATCCAAGTTTCTCCCTTATGATTTCGCGCCTACCCTCAGATAATCGGCTATTTTATACCCTGCTTGTTGGGCAATGTCAACGACAAAACGTTGATTTCCGGTCGTAAGCTATGGCCAATAGAAAGTTTCCGTGAAGCTATAGTACAAGGAAAGAGTTGAGCGCTCTCACAACGTCAAATCCTTTTATAAATCCTCTTGTAGACGTCTTTTCTGTTGATGATAGCGAATATCCATACTTCATTGTTTTCAATTTTAAAAACCACTCTGTAATCACCGACTCGTAGCTTCCAGTATCCCTTGAGGGTTTTCCTGAGAGGTTCTCCGTACAGGTGTGGGGATATTGAGAGACGTTGCTCTATTGCTTTCTTGATACGATTTCTCAAAGTCTGATTGAGTTGTGGGATGTCAACATCACGAACGTCCGGATGATATCTCAGAGCATAGGGCAAAGTTACCACACCTCATCATGCTTGAGAGTCTTCTTCCTGTTAAGAGACTTTTCTCTGGTTTCTGCCAAATGAGAAAGGGCAATGTCCTCCTCAATTTCCAAAGCCTCCTTCACGAGGTCACGGACCTTCAAGGATAGAGAAACTCCATCCCTCCCGGCAATACGTTCAACGTCTTCATATAAGGGCCTCTCAAGTACAACGTTGACTCTCGGATTTTTTGTAGGCATCGCGATAATCCTCCTTGGTGATGCACTTATGATACACCAGTTACCCGTCTTCTTTCAAGTGTCCAAGATGGAAAGTCTCGCTCACTCATTAATTCCGGTTGAACTAGGCACAATCATGTCAGACCCCATAGGAGAGATGTTCAGGAAAGACCTGAAACATTTCTCGGGAGGCTTCCGAAGTATCTTTTTGGACTATAGTACGAGGCGAAATCCTCATTCATGAGAAACGGATTTACATCGCAAGCTTCCTTCCTCCTAATGAACAGTTTCACGCTGGTGTAACGTCCGCTTTCAACGGCGCGCCGTCTTTAGCGTCTGCTGCAAGGCGTTGTTGCGGTGGTCAGTGTTTATTCATGACGGCAGGCTTTTTCCGAGCACTCGTTCGATCGCCGTCACAACGTCCTCCGGACCACGCACGAGAATGATCTTCGAGTTCGGCGAACACGGCTTACATTGTCGGCATGCTAAAGTCATAACTTTTATAATTTCATACCGACTACAAAGAATTAGACACCCTCTGGAAGCTTGGACTTCATCATTTCCCTTCGATTCAGCTTGCGCCCATCCACTACGAACGTTCCATCGCCAATTGCGTGAATGGTTCGCTTCTCTTTTCGTGAATTGTCAAAGTACGCAACGACGCCTTCAAGCACAACGATATTGTGCTGTTCGACGATATCGATAACTTTACATTCGATATTAGCCAGGCATTCCTTAATCAAGGGCGATCTGACATGTTTTCCCTTCACAGGAGTTAGCCCGAACTTTTCGAATTTGTCTGTGTCGGCACCGGAACATGTTCCCACTCCGACGACCTTATCAAGCAGGTCAACAGTGGGAATTGAAATTACGCATTCCTTCGATGTCCGAAGTGCGGCATAGGAATAGTTCCATGGCCCAGTGGTTATGGCAAACTTCGGCGTAAAGTCCATCACCATAGTCCACGAGATCGTCATTATGTTGTTCTTTTTTTCATCATTTGTCGTAACGAAGACAACTGGGCCTGGTTCTATCAGCGTGAATACTTTGCTGATCTGCATCTCTTTCATGAACACACGCGCTCCCATTCTCTTTGTCTAACGCGCGGGTGAGGGGCTTGCCTCTCGACCCGCTGGTTGGAAATCACAATAAGTCAACTAATTCATTAACGTCCCGCAACGTCCTTTCTAGATTTGCGTTTGTTCAATTCGTCCTATTCATGTGAAGCTTATGGCTACTCTATGACCTAAGGAACTTTTTTGCTTTCGCAATGTAAGCCACCTCAGCTCCAGGAGCTTTTATTCCTTCTCCCATGAATTGAATCTTTCTATTGCTTATTGAAAATCATTCTTTGGCAATCTTACACCACTGAAACTTTGCCAAATTCTCAACGATATCTGCAAAAGTGATAACGATACTCTGAAATATTGTTCTCTTAGTTTCCATATTATACGGTTCCATATGCCGACTGAAATCGAGTAGTTTTTCTTCCAGTTCATCTTCAATGTGGCGAACTGCAGTTTCCCGACCAACTTTCTTAGGGAGATACTTCTATTGCCTGCATCATCCCTTTGTCTTCATGCTTAACGACATGGCAGTGCAACTCGAACCGGCCAACAATTTCCGGGTTGGTAAATGGGATAATCAACTTCGCCTCGCCAGGTTTGCCGTTCTTCATCGGTGGAAGATTGAACGTGTCGCGCAGACCGTCAAAATTCTCAGGGCTGCCATTGACCTCAGTCACCAGAAATGCGGTTTGATGTATGTGAAAATTGTGATATTGGGAATCTTCGTTTAGAATCGTCCATTCTTCCGTGTCACCCAGTTTTACCTTGACGTCCGTGCGGTCTTCATCGAACACCTGATGATTAATGAAGAACTTTGTTTTATCCTTGTTGCGCGAAAAAGTGAATGTACGCCGATGTGCAATAGGGCTCGAGCGAACAGTGTCCACATAGAGGCTGCCATTCACGTGTTGCGCACTAACCTCGGCCTCGGCTGCAGCAACATCCGCAGATGGCCCTTGTGAAATAACCGTTCCGAGGCTTACTTGGGGCAGCGGCGGCTGGAGCTCGTCAAACTTGAACTCGATTGATTTGAATTCATACCGACCGGCTTTGCCGCCGATAACTACTGCAGAAACCCGCTGGCCGGGTCCGAGCAGCACCTCATCCATCCTGATCGGACAATGGACAAAATACCCGTCCCGTCCGATTACATAGAAGGGCGTGCCGTCGATCTTCAATCGTAGAAATCGATCCGCGCCGATATTGCCCATTTCCCAAAACTGTGCCTCACCAGTGGTGTATCCCGGAGTTCAACCTTAATCACCGACACCTGGGTTGCCGGGCGCGCCTGGGGCGCGACCTCCTTCTTGCAGCCGGTTAGCGCTGACAGGACAGAGAAGACAGTCGCGAGCCTCATGAGGGTCCAGCGCATGCGGGTAGTAAAGAAGGGAAAGGGATGGCTTTAGATGATTCATCATTTCGATTTCTCCATTTCTACTTAGTGCTCTGGTTCATAAATTCGGTCATGTATTTCTCGGCTATGCGGCTAATGACAAAATGCCGCTGTAACCCTGCTTAACTTTTTAAGCAATTTGTCAAGATCCTGGTAGGGCCCGTCCTCCTCACGCATGATTTTCCGCGGGCCCTCTTGAAATTCTCGAGGAACCCTGCGTTTCGCATGGAGATCCCGATCCCGGCCTGGCATGAAGCACACAGCGTCAAATCCATGAACAGCGATGGCATCCCTCTTCTGCTCCGGAACCGTGGCGAGATCCACCGACTTCCGGTTATTACGGCTCAGCTCACCCAGCCAGACCCATATGTTGATTAGATCAGCGGATGTTTCGGACATGGCTTCATTTATGCCTTCCTCCTGTCAACATGATGTGTCATGCATCCCTCACGATGACTTCTTCTTCACGCCAGCAAAAATATACGCAAAAATGGTCAAGGCAAGTACTATGGATAATTTGACAAACAGCATAAACACCTTGAAGATTATTCCTGGAAACTCAATCGGAAGGTCGTGACGCACAATCAGTGCCGAAACGATACAAGCAACGATCAGAATAATGATTTGCTTCAGGTTCATAGGTTATCTCCTCGCTGACACAACAGTTGGTTACATTGCTCCACGTTATACCCACAATCTCAAGCTCGATTGCGCTCTTTTCCTGACCATTGTTCTTCAACTCAAATGCTATCAAAAATTTCTCACTTGTCAACAGATAGAACGGGAATGATATTATTTAAACTTGCTCTCATAGTTTGGTCATTGTTAGGGAATACGTCTTGTGAGCTGTGTCACTTTCTGTCGGAAATCATTGCCCGAGCAAGTCATATAATAAAGGGTCGCTTTAACAGAGGGGCCTTCATCAAAGCACCCTGAAGCGACCACCTCTGAGATCGTTGACCTCATTCGCGGACAGCGGGCGATTTTCATGAAAATGTCTATTCAATCATGAGACCTTACTACATGTTAGATGGGCGGGGTTGAAGGACAAAATTTCGGAGATATGCTTATTGACATGCAAGAAATCGTTGATAAAATAAAATAAACTACGGCTGCGACACCACGGGGTATTGACCCCGTGGGTCGCCAGGGATCTCCGACGCCCTGGGCCCCGACGACGTAAGGTGCCCGCAGCAGAGACTGCGGGGTATGGAGTTTAATGAAATTGTAAATAATGGGCAGGAAACATCTTTGGGGTAAGTGGGCGGGTGAGAAACAGTCTGAGGGCTATTAGCGTGTCAGATCAAGAAGGAGGAAACGAATCATGGATGGCACCACGGAGAAGAAAAGACTCGAAGAGGCACGAGCGCAGCAGATTCCTTGGAAAAAGTGGGGACCCTACCTAAGCGAACGGCAGTGGGGAACGGTGCGAGAAGACTATAGCGAGAATGGGGATGCCTGGAATTTCTTCACCCACGAGCAGGCCCGCTCGCGCGCCTACCGCTGGGGCGAGGACGGCATCGCCGGCATTTCCGATGACAAGCAGCGCCTCTGCTTTGCCTTGGCCCTCTGGAACGGGAAGGACCCCATCCTGAAGGAGCGGCTCTTTGGTCTCACCAACAGCCAAGGCAATCACGGCGAGGACGTGAAGGAGTACTACTTCTACCTCGACAGCACTCCCACTCACTCGTACATGAAGTATCTTTACAAGTACCCCCAGGCTGCCTATCCCTATGCTGACCTGGTGGAGACAAACGGTCGTCGCACCCGGAACGAGATGGAGTATGAACTTCTCGACACCGGCGTCTTCGACGACGACCGCTATTTCGACGTCTTCGTGGAGTACGCCAAGGGTGATGCCGAAGACATCCTCGTACGGATCACGGCCTTCAACCGCGGGCCGAAGGCTGCGGAGCTGCATCTCCTGCCGACACTGTGGTTCCGGAACGACTGGTCGGCGTGGATTGCCCAATCTAACAGATCTCCCGAGAAACCAACCCTCAAGCAGATCACGGCACCGGCAGGCGCGAGCGCGGTCGCGGCGGCCCATCCGCTGCTGGGTGAATTCATCCTTTCCTGCGAAGGCGATGTGCCGCTGCTCTTTACCGAGAACGAAACAAACCACGCGCTGCTTTTCCCCGGGCAAAAGAACGAGAGCCCTTACGTCAAGGACGGCATCAACGACTGTGTGGTCCTGGGCCGGCAGGAGGCGGTGAATCCCGGCAAGCAGGGGACCAAGGTCGCGGCGCACTACCGGGTCACTGTCGGCGCCGGTCAGACCGAAGTGATTCGCCTGCGGCTCTCCAACAGTTCTCCGGCCCAGAAGGGCAAACCCTTTGGCAAGCAATTTGATGCAGTCTTCGCTGACAGGCTTCGTGAGGCTGATGAGTTTTACAAGTCGGTCACGCCGCCATCGTTGAGTGAAGACGCGGCCAACGTCATGCGCCAAGCCATTGCCGGCATGCTCTGGTCCAAGCAGTTCTTCTTCTTTGACGGCGACAGTTGGCTGGATGAGCACCACTCGCATCCGCTCGCTCTCGAAGTTCCACGAGTAGCACCCTTTCGTCTTCCATGTGCAAGGCCAGGAGTACCGGGTGGACTACCTGCCGGCCGAGTCGAACACCGGCATGTTCGGCGGCAATTCTAACTGGCGTGGACCTGTCTGGATGCCGGTGAACGTGATGATCCTCCGGGCGCTCCTGAGCTTCTACCTCTATCATGGCGACAACTTCAAAATCGAATGCCCCACGGGGTCAGGGAGAATGATGAACCTCTTCGAGGTGAGCAAGGAGATCGCGGAGCGCCTCAGCCGCATCTTTCTGAGGAATAAACAGGGCAAGCGGCCTGTTTACGGCGGCACGGAGAAGTTCCAGGTCGATCCCCATTGGCGCTACCACATCCTCTTCTACGAGTACTTCCACGGCGACAACGGCGCCGGATTGGGCGCGAGCCATCAGACCGGCTGGACCGGCCTCGTGGCCAAGACCATCCAGCTTTACGGCCTTATGGATCCCAAGCGGTTCCTGGAAGCGGGCGCGGCGGTCGGGTTCGTCCGCGGTACGGCGGGAGGTGAGGCGAAGAAATGAAACCATGGGCGAAGAACCCGGTTATCTACGAAATCAATACTTGGGTCTGGCTCCATGAGCTGAGCCGGAAATACAATCGCCCCATCACGCTTTCCACCGTGCCGCCAGAGGAATGGGCCTCCTTATCCTCCTTCGGCTTTGATGCTATATGGTTCATGGGTGTCTGGGAGCGGAGCCCCGCCGGGATAGGAATCTCCATGCAGAATCAGGGAAACCTCGAGGATTTCCGCCGGGCTCTTCCTGATTTTTCGCCAGAGGACAATGTGGGGTCGCCCTATTGCGTGCGCAATTACGTTGTCGACGAACACCTCGGCGGACCCCGGGGGCTTGCGTCAGCTCGTGAAACACTCTCAAAGCTCGGCATTCGCCTCATCCTGGATTTTGTGCCGAACCATGTGGCCCCTGACCACCTGTGGGTCTTCAAGCATCCTGAGTATTTCATCCGCGGAGATGCTGAAGATCTGAGGAGGGAGCCGGCATCCTTCTTCGAGGCCCGCGGAAAAGTCTTCGCCTGTGGTCGCGATCCATACTTTCCGGCATGGGCAGATGTGCTTCAACTGAACGCCTTCGATGTCGGTCTGCGCCAGGCGGTGATCGAGACGGTCACAGGTATTGCTGAACAGTGCGACGGCATTAGGTGCGATATGGCCATGCTCATGCTGAACAATATCTTTGAGCGGACCTGGGGAGCCCGCGCAGGAGAAAAGCCGGTTGATGATTACTGGGCAACGGTCATCCCTGCAGTCAAAGGAAGGCATCCGGAGTTCAGATTTATTGCCGAGGCTTACTGGGACCTCGAGTGGGAATTGCAGCAGCAGGGTTTTGACTACTGCTACGACAAGAAACTGTATGACCGGATCGAGCATGACAATGCCGAAAGCATCCGGCAGCACCTCCTGGCAGATTTTTCTTACCAGGAGAGAATGGTCCGTTTCATCGAGAACCATGACGAGCCGAGAGCTGCAGCCACTTTTCCACCTGGTAAAGATCGCTCAGCAGCAGTGGCGACCCTAACGCTCACCGGGGCAAAGCTGCTGCATGAGGGGCAATTCGAGGGCAGGAAGGTCAGGTTGCCTGTCTTTCTAGGCCGGCGGCCGGCTGAGCAGGTTGACCAAGAAGTCGAGGCCTTCTACCAAAGACTGCTGAAGGCGATCAACCATGAGATTTTCCGGAATGGTAGGTGGCGACTTTGTGAATTGAGCGGCTGGCCCGACAATCCGAGCTATTGGAATATGCTGGCCTGGTGCTGGGTCAAGGATGAGGACCGTTCCCTTATCGTTATAAATTTCTCAGATATCACCTCCCAAGCGCGCGTCCAGGTGCCGTGGGACGAACTGAGAGGAAGGACGTGGCGCCTCGTTGATGCCCTGTCGGGCGAATCCTACGACAGGAGTGGCGATGAGATACGGGATTCCGGACTGTACATCGATCTGAGGCCGTGGAAATGCCACCTGTTCCAGGTGTGTCCTTTGTGAGCGCTCAAATAGGTAGATCAATTTCGCTTTCCTGATGCACATCGACTGGTGACAACCGGCCTTTACGGAGGCTTGTTGAAAAGGCGATGACCCAGAAGATGCTGGATGCAATCGCGGCCGAGTATAAAAAGGGGCGCCGGCGTGAAGATATGAGGAACAAAATGGCTGCAAGGAAAAAGAAGAAAGAATCTCCCTCTTCGCTCTGACTGAGACGGGAGGCACGATAATGATGTGTACAAAGTGGGATTGTTATGCATTGTCCAAGGCAAAGATGCATGATAGGAATCGCCAAGGTGAGGGAGGACTCTTTAGACGGTTGAAGTAAAAGGGTCAGCTATAACGAAGCTTCAAATGAAGAATGTTCAATGAGCGCAGTTGACGTGTTTGTGGTAAGTGGGCGTCTCGGAGGGAAATGAATTTGAACTGCCCATCTAGTCCCCTCGTTTTGGGGCAGTGGAGGAGATTTATGAAGGATGTGAATAAGAAAAGGAAAAGGAGCGGCTGGAAGCAGAAAATCCTCCATGAGTTGATCGAGTATTGGACAAATGTCCTGTATCTGTCCATTTTTTTTGGTGTGTTTACCGTGTATCGAAGATTAATCCTGGCCCACTATAACATCAGCTACCTGTATTATGGGATTAGCGTGATCAACGCATTGATTTTGGCCAAAGTCATTATGGTAGTAAGTGTTTTTCGCTTTGGCCGGAGCTTTGAAGAGAAGCCTTTGATCATTCCAACTCTCTATAAGACGGTAGTGTTTACCATTTCGGTGGCGATTTTTAATGTTCTTGAGTCCACGGTACGCGGATTCCTGCGTGGTGAAGGCCTGACAGGAGGCTGGGATGAGCTTATAGGCCGGGGCCGGGAAGAATTGCTCGCCGGGTGTCTGGTTACATTTTGCGCTTTTATACCCTTCTTCGCTGTCAAGGAATTAGGGCGGGTGCTGGGTGAGGGGAAAATATCAAGACTGTTTTTCCGGGGAAGACCGGCCGCTGAATCTGATCTCTCCGGAGATGCCTGACCTATCAAAAAGACGATGACGCTGCGAATGAAATGGATTTCGGAAAGCGTCAATCATTTCGTCTATCGATATATATCAGCTGTATCCGGTGCCCGGTCAACGGGGCTTTAGCATAAGTTGCCCTGACCATTTTTGGCCTATATTTTCGCGGGTGTGAAGAAGAAGTCATCATGAAGGAGTAAGCGATGTTCTGGCTGAGGGAAGGAGCGGGCGCGCTCAGACCTCTCGGCATCATGTCGATAGTCTTTATTTCTGTGGCGCTTGCATCAGCATTCGTCGTTTCTCTGCGCAGACCCTGGATGCGGATCGCGATCCGCGTGGCAGGGAGCTGGATATGCGCGAGCGGTCTCCTGATGCTTGACTGGATGGCGAAGGGGCATATGTGAGGATGAGGGGGAAAAAAGGCCCGAGGAGAAAATGAGAATGAAAGCCCTGCTCATTGTGACTGCAGTGCTTGAGGTAGCGATCGGCCTCGCACTGGTAGTGTTTCCGTCGGTGACGTTTCGCCGCCGTTCGATTCATCGCTCGACATGCCCCTCGGATTGGTTGTTGGGCGAGTGAGTTAATCAAGGAATTCCTCGATGCTTGCCTTGTTGTTTTCTCGATACCTCGCAGCTTGCTGCGGGGTAGTTCATTTATCTCGCCCCTTTTTATTGTAGAGTACTACTTGGCACACCTCTTTTGGAGCTAGTTCCGATAAAGGTTACTTCCGGAAATTCACACCGGTGGAACCGGGGCGGCAAGATTCCCTCAATGCATTCTTTGATCTCCAGCGCGTCGCAGACCTCCAAAGTCGAGTAGCGCAGGGGAGTTTCACCCCCACGCCCTCACAGAACCGTACGTGATAGTCTCCCATCATCCGGCTCTTATTGTTCAGCCTTACGGTCTGCAGCCCATTTGCCAGTGCGCAAACAACACTGGTTGCGTTGAAGCAATAGCGTTTAGCCAGTTCGTTGTTCTGGTTTTATGGAACTTAAACCGACGATATTTCCTCATTGCCCACCTAACCAGAATATGGTTGAATATTTTGAGGACGCGTTGCAGTGCTGACTTGTAATACTGTCCGTAGTAGTTGATCCATCCCCGAAGGATGGGATTGCAATAACGGGATATTTCTTCAAGGCTCATACTATTGGACCGGTGAATGCGCCAACTCCTGATGACTCTACAAATCTCTTTGGACGCTTTACCACTGATGGCAGGACAGAAACCCATGAAGTAATCACCATT
>JBEKCV010000122.1:0-10411 GCA_050014695.1 Thermodesulfovibrionales bacterium | reverse complement strand
TGCTCTGAAATAGTTCCATGCAGTCCTGTATGACACGCCTATCTTCTTTGCGTACTCCGATAACTTCATGCAAATATTCTATCATAGTACTCTATATATTAGAATAAATTTATTGAAGCTTAAGAATGCCTTTGAACCTCCAGTAGGACGCTTTACCCTGACTGCGCATCTCTGATATAATCTGCACATGAAGAAGCTTTCCGCCCGATTTATCCAGGCTTCCGCCATAGCGCTCATGTTTTTAATTTCAAGCGGCTGTGCTGGAGGCACATTTCTCAAAACGGAGCCTCTTCAACCGGATGTGAAAATAACCGGCCGCTATGCTCTCGTCCTGCTCCAGGATAAAAACTACAGCGCTCTCAAGACCATAGCCTTTCTTGATGTGGAGGGGAATAACTATTCCTTGGTACCCTACGCACCCGCGTATGAATATGCCGTAACGCGGGATATCAGTGGTCAGGAAGCTCTTCAGAAGGCAGTTGCATTCGTCAGGGACAATCCCCTCTCCAGGAGCTATCAGATAAGCAGGATTTTAGATCCCGGGGGGACAACGATAGGGTACGAAGTGAGGCCCCTCTACGATCCCCTGGATCATGGCGTTAGTGACGTGATGACAGTCTCCTACGTGCTCCGGGATAAAGGCATCGTTCAAATTCATATCGACATCCTTCAAAGGGTGAGAAATGACTTCACCGATTAATGGCGCTTATAATTCAGACTTCAGTCCTATTTTTGGATAACGTCATCGCTCTTTCTTCATAAGCTCCTCAGTTGACTGTAATTACATGCAAGCTCTTCTGTATAATTTACCAGACATGATCACGATAAACCGTATATGCGGTCCAGCCCGCACGCAACACAAAAAAAGGCTTAGAGCCATTCACTCTCAACGCGAAATAGATGAGGTAACGGCTAAGCCTTTTTTCTTAACCCTTTGGATGGCTGAGCGAAAGGAGCAAAGACCTCACGCGTGGTGGCTGCCGCGATGCTTCTCGCTCAACCTCTCATGCTCTTTCTTGTATGCCTCCTTTGCTGCCTCAGCCGCAGTGGTTATAATCGACTTCTTCTCCTGAACAAAATCCCTTCCTCTTTCGATGGCAGCTCTCACTTTCTTCTCCGCCTGCCTGAAGTGGCATTCCGCCCTCGCCTTCACATCTCTCTCAAACTCCACAATCCTCTGCCTCGTTTCTCTTCCGGATCTCGGCGCAATGAGTAACGCGGCACCCCCACTGATCAATCCTCCAAAGGCGAGTGCGCAGACCGCTTCTTTTTCTATAATTTTTTTCACCGTCATGTTCCTGTCCTCCTTTTCCTGATATTCGCTCTCTTTAGTTTAAAAGTATAATAAGTTATGAAATTATGCAACTCTTCTTTCCGTTATAAAAGCTCACTTTTTAGGGAATATGGCTGGAAAAAACCGGGGAAACTGCCCTTTTCCTTTGAAATTTAAGGGATTTGGTAAACGAATCGTTTAATAGCCTGCTGCTTTGTCATTCCTTAACTTCACCTATCTTGTCCAAGCAATTCTTCAAAACGATAAGCATTTCATTCGACAACCTCTGAATTATGTCCATCCTGTCAATTGCCTTCAACAGAAGCTCGTGTAGTTCATCCTCCGTGACTGATGCATCCATGAGTTCCAGCGTCCCTTTGACGGCTATAATATTTTCGTTCAGTTGATTTGACACGTCAGTGAGTCCATGATTATTCTCCGCAGCCACATTGTCCTCCTTTCTTTTGACTATCTCGTACGAAATTAATCGCTGACATTTTTCATAGAGACCGAGTCATCAGCGAACGGTTTTTCACAGGCCCTCGGCAGTGTATGTCTGCGTGACACGGATACCGACGGTCACTTTCCCTATTTAGCATTATACCAGACTTCGAAAGGGTGACAGACTGGCACGTATCATCTCCAGAGATGAAATGATGTATCCAGAAACCTGCCGCGCTTTGCCCGTTTAGGCTGAGAGCCCCGTTATCACCTTTACAGTTCGCCTTCCCCATCCACACATTCGCATGGGGTCTCCTCTCGGAATAAAAAACTTCAGATTATCTTCAAATTGATTGACGATAATCTGATAGATGGCATATGTGGTGTGAATCAAAGGAGAAGCGTTATGAAAAAGCTCATTTTTCTGGTCGTCGGTGCTGTGCTGCTGGCCGCAACGGGATTTTCGATCCAGACTGCCGCTGCAGTCGATGTAGGCGTGGGAATTGGCCTTCCAATTTATCGTTTTTCCGCGCCACCCCCGAGGACATGAAGGATGATATAGTCCGGGACCTCCATGCAGTCATCGTATCGCTGTGCGCTACTCCGTATGGGAAGCGATCGGCGGAAAACAGGGCGAGGCGCGCCATGGAGGCAGCCACCGGGGAATGATATGCGCGAATCCATACAAGGATTTATTCATAGATTTCTCTGTCCACGGGTCAATCCGTATAGGTCTGCGAGGAGACGAGAGAAGGCCACTCAGACTTTTGGCTCTATTTTTTTATAGCTGTCCCGACCTCAGAGCCGAATTTCTGTTCCGCCACTGCACAGTTTGGCCGACGTGCTCTCAGGTATTTCCTCCTGAGGCGACACAATCAGGACAGGCCGTCGGGACTTTCTCATTACCTTGCTTGCAGTGCCGCCGTCAGTTCCCAGAATAATCAGGTCTATATGGTTCTGTATCTTGAACTTTAGGATCTCTTCGTCAGGGGTGCCCATCAGCAATTGATATTCGACGTCTTTATATCCACTCAGTTCCCGAGAGCCACATTGTTGGAGCTCACTCAGGGCCTTTGATTTCATAGCCTTATGGAGTTCCTCCATGTTCACCTTTGGAGCATACCATTTCGTTATTTTCTCCACATCCTGGACAACATGGACGATATAAAGCTTTGCTCCATATCTCTTTGCCATGTCCGCCGCATAGGAGATAGCAGTTGCGGTTCGCTCCGAAAAATCTGTTGCAAAGAGAATCCTCTTGATTTCCATGGGTTCCTCCCTATTCTTCTACCAAATCAAGAACAAGATCACCGTATTTGTCGGCGACAGCCTCCTTGACCCGGAGCAACTCATACCACCGTTTAAAAGCCGCTACAAACAATACCGCCATAAGGATCATGATGGCAGAGGATAAAGCAGCAAGGAGATATTTGCCCTTTGGAAGATAATTCTGGGTGATGTTCAGATAACCAGCATACATGGTGACAAAGGCCATAAAAATACCGGGGACGGCGGTGATCCATGCGTATTTTACCTTCCCCATTCTGATCAACATCGTAGTGCCGATAATCAGGGCGCTGGACGCGAGGAGCTGATTTGACATGCCGAACAAGGGCCAGATGGTCGCAATGTCCCCGGTGTAAACAAGATATCCCCACGATCCTGTAAAAAGGAAGCTGCTCAAGATAATTCCTGGCATCCATCGCTTCTCAAGGAATTTCGGGATCAGCTTCCCGATCATTTCCTGCAGGAGAAATCTGCCGACCCTTGTACCGGTATCAACGGCTGTCAGGATAAACACAGCTTCAAACATGATGACAAAATGATACCAGTAAGACATCAACCCCTTCATGAACGGAACGGAAGAGAAGATATAGGCCATGCCGACAGCAAGGGAAACGGCACCGCCCGGCCTTCCCTGGATTTTTTCTCCCACTTGCAGCGACAGTTCAGGCAGATTGACAGGTACCATGCCAAGCTTTGCAAAGGCCGCAGGGGCGACGTTTATTGCGAAATAATCCGCCGGGACCAGCACGCATGCCGCAACCAAGGCCATAATGGCAACAAAGCCTTCAACGAGCATCGCACCGTACCCGATGAAGAGGATGTCACGTTCATTAGCGATCATCTTCGGGGTGGTACCGGAGCCGATGATGGCATGGAAGCCGGAAAGCGCACCGCAGGCGATAGTGATGAAGACAAAGGGAAAGGCCTTGCCAGGAATGACAGGACCGCCACCGCTCGCATACTGAGTGACGGGAGCCATCATAAAATCAGGCCGGACGATAAATATGCCGGCCGCTAAAATCACGATCGTTCCGATCTTAAGGTATGTGGAGAGATAATCTCTGGGACAAAGCAGGAGCCAAACGGGCAGGGCCGAGGCTGCAAACCCGTAAATCGGTATAATGATTGATATTTGTTTTTTGGAAAGTGTGAAGATCGCGGACAGTGACTGGTTTGCAGCGATATGGGGTCCCGCCAGTATCGCTGCCACCAGGAGCGCAACTCCCATGGTGCTCGCCCCTTTTATGTCTCCTGGCCTTATCCGATACATCCAGATGCCCATAAAAAAAGCAATCGGCATGGTAGCAAACACCATAAAAGTTCCCCACGCACTTTCAAACATGGCATTGACCACAGCTATGGAGAGCCCGGCGAGAGTGAGAATCAGGATAAAAAGGAATGCTACTGAGGCGACAGCTCCCGCGGTTTTCCCTATCTCGGTTTCCGCTATTTTCGAAAGGCTCTGGCCTTTATGCCGCACCGAAGCAAAGAGCACTATCATGTCGTGCACACCTCCGGCTACAACCGCGCCTATCAAAATCCAGAGCGCGCCGGGAAGATAGCCGAATTGCGCAGCTAAAACGGGTCCTAAAAGGGGGCCGGCAGCAGCAATGGCAGCAAAGTGATGTCCGAACAACACGTACTTGTTCGTTTTGTGATAGTCATGCCCGTCTGCCAGCGTTATAGCCGGTGTCACTCTGTCTGATTTAAGCGCCATGACTTTGTTTGCAATGAAGAGCCCGTAATACCTGTAGGCCAGCGCAAAGACAAGCAAGGAAATAAAAATGAGGGTTAATGCATTCATTCCCAGTCCTGCTATCGAAAAGGTGCGCAAATGTGATCACACGAGGTAACCGACACAGCTTCCTTTTCTTCCTGCCCCGATCCCCTTTGAGAGCGGATATCGTGTCTGACAGGCGTAACTTTCCCGCCGTTGGCCGCCGAAGGCTCAGCTAACGCGGTCTGCATTACTGCAGAACTCGCCACGGGTAGTGCAGTTTCAGTTGCAAGCTGTTTTAGATTTTCCCCGGCGTTTGTGTCCCTGTCATGGACTGTCCCGCAATTCAGGCAGGTCCATACCCTATCTGACAGCTTGAGTTCGATATGAACAAAACCACAAACGCTGCACTTTTTGGACGATGGAAACCATCTGTCCGCTTCAATAAGTTTTGTGTCGTACAGTTTTGCCTTGTACGACATCTGCCTGGCAAACTCACCCATGCCCATATCGGAGATAGCCCGGGCAAGCCTGTCGTTCTGCATCATGCCGGCCACATTTAAGTCCTCAAGCCCCACCGCTTGGTTTTCGCGGCAGAGTCGGGTTGTCACCTTGTGAATGAAGTCTTTCCTGGTATTGGTGATACGGTAATGCAGTCTTGCCAATGCCTCTGATGCCTTTTTGCGATTGTTTGAAACCGGGAGTCGAGCGCCTTTGGGTATTCTGCTTCCTTGCTCGATACCTGCCTTCACCTTTGCCGCCTCAAGCTTCCCGGATAGTCTGCGAGTCCGTATTCTCAGCCTGCGAAGCATACCCTTTAGAGGTTTCGGAGCTTGTATCTTCTCACCTGTTGACAGTGTTACCGCGGAAGTGATGCCCAAATCCACGCCTTCGATACCGTTGCCCGTACGCTTCCGTTTGGCTAACCTTTCTGGTATTTCAACTTGTATTGCAACAAACCAACGATGCGCGGAGCGCGATACGGTAGCGCCGATGACTTTCCCCCTGAAACGCAGTTCTTCCACCATCTTGACTCTGCCGACTATAGGCAACATAATATCATGGCCATTGATTTTGAACTTGTCATTGGCCACATAAAAGGATTCTCTGCACTTGCCCTTTTTCTTAAACACAGGAGCGTGGGCGGGCTTACCTTCCTTGCAGTCCTTGAAGAACTTTGCCCACGCCCGGCCCAGATTGTTGAACGGTTCGGCATGGGGTCCCTGTGGATATCCGCGAGCCACGGGAACTCTTTGTACTTGACAGCATTGAACGCTTTTTTCAGAGAAGCGGCGTTGGGCTTGAGTCCTGCATCAAACTGCTGGTTCCACTCAGCTAAGGCCCAATTCCAGGTAAAGCGTGCGGTACCACAGGCCATGCCAAAATAGATAGCCTGCTTTGGCTCCGGGATAAGGGCTATCTTATGACTTAGCTGTACTGTTGGCTCCGATGATATCTGCCTTTTACGTCTCACTGTGTCTGTCCTGCTCCAGCGCCTCTTTGAGCTTTTTTTTATAATTACGCAGACCATAGAGCCTCAATGAAAAACAATGCACTATGGTCATCAGGTCCTGCACCATTTCCTGCTCCGGAGAAAGCCTCTCCTGGTTAAGCACTATCACTTCACATCCGTTCTGCTTTGCGTACCGCTCAAACCACTCAAACCCGAACCGCGTCAGCCGGTCACGGTGAGCAAGCACCAACGTTTTTACCTGCCTCATCCCGATATCGCCCATGAGAACAAGAAACTTCTTGCGGTTAAAATTGAGACCGCCGCCCACTTCCTCAATAAACTCCATCGGCGCCAATCCTCTTGCTACACAGAACTCTTCTAACACACGACGCTGGTTCTTTAAGTCGGGCTTCTGCGCCGCTGAAGATACTCTGCAATATGCGATTGTCCTCTCTGCCTCTTGCCCGCCGCTTAGCCCCAATCCCTGAAATTGGGCTATCTGCTCATGTGTATACCCGACGATTTGTGACGGTCTTGCCCGCTGGAATCAGCCGCTCCTCCCTCTCCCAACGCTGCAACGATTTGACGGTTACTCCTAGTCGCTTCGCCGCCGTCGCTACTGTTAGTGTTTCGTCTATACGTATAATTGTATACTAGAGTAACCTATTGTCAACTTAGAGTTAGCTCCTCATAGCTCCTCAGTCTGGTTGTGTTTCATCGAGGTACTTGAGAGTACCTAGTTTCGCTTATTGTAGTCTGCCTTGCTGAGAGATGTCCATCTTAAGTTTTGAACGCTCGATGGAGCGTCCTGTCCATTTTTCTCAATGCGCATCTTGGATATTTCGTATGGATTGATTTGAGTTCTCTTTTGGAAGAACGCCTTCAGGGCTTGAGGAAGCGTCAGAGGGGCGAGTATCGCTCATGAACCGTGGCTCGGTCAATGGGGCGACTCTAGCTCAAAAAAAACCCAGAACCGAAACTACGTATTCGTGAAACTGAAATATTCGAGCGCTTTTTTCCTTTGCTGCTCGATTGTTTCCCAGGAAGTGTCGAAAATGCCGTGAACATAGAACTCTTCCAGAGGGGCAAAAACGACCATTTCATGATCATATATGCGGCAGAGGCTTCGAAGCTGCTCGATTCTTACCTGGGAGTTGCATAGCACCAGGGTGGGTTTTGCTCTGCAGATCTTTTTTCTTACAAAGAAGATGGTCTGCTCTGTGCCGAGATCTACCTCGATGTCAAAGCTCACGCCAAGAGAGATATCTTCGAGGTAGAGCTCAACTCTCAGGTCGGGGATCGGCTTGCCTCTGTCTCGGGTGCCGCGATTCTTCCTGAGTGAAATCTCATCCCAGAACCTAAACAGGACGCTTTTCTCCCCGGCTTCGAGCTTTATGGTTCTCACTACCCTTGAGACAGTTCTCTCATGTCTCAGCATCATGTCAGACGGTAGATAGGGCGTTCGAATGTGGTCAATCGGGATCCCGTTGTTGACCAGTGCGACGACGGCCTTGCGAGTCAATGCATTCAGTACAAAGAAACCCTTGTTGTCACGCCTGTAGTACCTCCTGCTCTGGACGTAACCGGATTTTATCAGTACGCCCAACCTCTTGATCACGCGACTCTTTGAGGCGGGTGTGCAAGGATCCTCACCGAAAAACTTCCTCATCTCCCGGTTGGAAAGCTCCCCGCTGGACATCTGTTCAAACATCTCAAGATCTCTTGACATCAATGTCATCAGATTCCCATTGTCTTCGTATGTTCAGATCTTACACAGCCTGTTGACAAGGATACCGATGTTGCAATGTGTTGTGCCTGTAAGCGAAGTGGATTGTCCGGATCCAGCATGTTCTTACGGCCCAATGATATTTTAATATCACATAATAATTAAAATGTCAAGCAAATAGTGATATAATTATTTATTTTAGTTAGTCACTATGTGATATTTATTATGTTACAAAAAAGATATTGACAGGCTAACTATAGTGCAATATGATAGGTGAATGCATCCATCCAATCTACATCTCGTCTTCAGAATTGCAAGGGAGGTACAGAGGAAAAAACAAGGGTACTTGGCTACATTAGTGGGAGTTGACCGCTCTGCAATCTCGAAATTCGAGTCCGGCATTCCGGCGCTGGACAAGGAAAAACTGCTCAGGATTGCCCCTGAGTTGTCGATTGATCAGGATTTTATACTCGGCAGGTCTCTCAATCCGTTTCAATCCAAGAATCTTATCCGGGTGCTCATTCCAGGGTTGATAGTCTCGGATTCCTCATTTTTTTATCTCTTGATCTCGAATGCCGCGAAAGTTGAATTTATTTCACTTGTGCCAGAGCTAAACATCATAGAGGCTATTGCCAACTTGGGATTACCGGGTATCCCGATATCTGCGGTGGCCGCAAAGGACGAGAAAGGAAATATTTTTCTCATAAGGAAAAAATTGAAAACTGACTATATAGTGCGGACTAATGAAGTGAGTCTGGAGAACAAATTGAGCAAGCTGCTTTACCTCGCCGGCAAAGACAAAGGTCAAATGACCTTTAAAACTCTCCCCATAAGAGAAGAGCTCACTAAGAAAATCAAGGAATGGCAGAAAGTTGAGAAAGAAGACATTGCTCCTCTTTTCGATAAGGCTCGAGTCGTTTCGGAATTGGTTGAAATGTTTAGGCACACGCAGGCAACACCTCAAGAAGTTGAAGAGGCTTTGAGGGAATATAGGCTTTCCAAAAAACAGCTCAAAATAGCACGAAACAAGTAACAAGAAGTCTTCTGGCAGCAAATATCCCCAAGAACCCAGGGATCCGTAAACGTTTCAAAATTCTTGTATGAGGCGGTAGACAAGGGAATGCCATGGCGAACAGGAGCTTTTCAAGAGGCGAGTCCCAGAAATGATCGAACACCTCAGGCATAGAGCGGTGACCGAATCTTATCTTCAAACCGGGTGGAGTGATCCACCCACAATAGACCGATTAAGAACAAATCCATGACCTACCCATTATCCTCGTTCAAGGCCCGGTCACTTATTTTGAGGTGTATTGCGATGGAACTCGAAAATTAACTATCCTCTTCCGGTATCTCTCTTTCCTACGCGTTAACAAAGCTTACAATATGATCCTCTTCTATATATATAGTCACCGTTCTGGAGATCTATATAATAGAAGAGGGACCCTGCCCAATTTTCGTGCCAATAGTTCGTCGATATGGACACCATATGTGGATTCATTCGTCCCAGGGGGCAAACGTTAATTCGCCCCTTAAGGTATTCCAGGCTGCGCATTCTTAATTGTTGACCGGCGTTCCGATTACTATCGCTCCCGTGGACATATTCCCCACATTGTCTATCGCACAGACCCGGAACCCGTAGGTCGTCCCATTGGTCAGCCCTGTCTGGAGATAAGTGGTGCCGTTCGTGTAGATCGCCGTCCCGGCTGAACAGGAAGTCGGTATACTGCCCACGGCATACACCACCTTGTAGCCCCCTATTCCGCTTCCCGAATCATTGAACCCGCTCCAGCTCAGCGTCACCTCTTCATTGCCAGGCGTTGCTGTCACCGTCCCGTTCGTCGGAGGCGTCGTGTCAAGGAGTATGCTCGCTGAATACGGCGTAGCATCTACGTTGCCCCATACATCCATGAACCACGCATAGACCGTCTTCGTCCCGTCCCCCGTTGGCAGCGTCCAGCTCTTCGTTGCCGCCAATGCCGTCCATGCCGTGCACGTGGTCGTATTGCTTATGCACATCTGGATTGCCCCGGGCCAATCGGCAGTCGCCGCCAATGCCATGCTGACGACCGGACTCCCCGTCGCAGCGGCACCGCCGTTTATCGTTATCGAGCCTGTTGGCGGGATCGTCTCAGGAACAGGCTTTGCGCTTGCCGTCGCCCCCGTGGACATATTCCCCACATTGTCTATCGCACAGACCCGGTACCCATAGGTCGTCCCATTGGTCAGCCCTGTCTGGAGGTAGGTGGTAGCCGTGCCCGTGTAAAGGACCGTCCCGGCTGAGCAGGAATACGGTACGCCGCCCGCTCCATACACGACCTTATAGCCCCCTATTCCGCTCCCCGCGTCATTGAATCCGCTCCAGCTCAGCGCCACCTGTGCATTGCCAGGCGTTGCTGTCACCGTCCCGTTCGTCGGCGGTGTCGTGTCAAGGAGTATGCTCGCCGAATACGGTGTTGCATCTACGTTGCCCCATACATCCATAAACCACGCATAGACCGTCTTCGTCCCGTCCCC
>JBEKCV010000121.1:0-10530 GCA_050014695.1 Thermodesulfovibrionales bacterium | reverse complement strand
CGCTGGTATTGATGAGCCACCTGTTCGGGCCGCTGCAGGCAACGGCATTGCTCAGGGTAGTGACGGCAGCAGGGATCATCCTGGGTATCACCTGCGTGGGCTTCACGAGCATCGTGGTCGGGTCGGTGTTGGGAACAGTTGCCGGATACGCCGTGGAGACGGTTACGAGAAGCGTCGAGGACAAGGCGCCCGCACAGGAGGCCGCCCGGTCAAAGGCTGAATAGCTCAGCCACAAGAATTGCCACCAACTCTGCAATCTAAAGGGGAGGCAGCCGAAAGCCTCCCCTTTTCGTTGAAGCGCCGGAGACTTTTTCCGCGAAGAAACGCGGAAAACAAAGAGCACCTTCCTCCCATCCCAGGCAGAAAGCCGGTTGCATTTTTCATATTTTTTAGTCTGCTTCTGGATTTCGCGCGTCGAGACATCCACCCGGTATGTCTCCAGCCATTTGATGCCGCCTGCAGAGGGGCTGTCCGCCCGTTTTTCCCTTCTCGCGGATGCGCTCAATATTTTTTGTTGAAAATACAGTCAGCTACATTGTACAATCTCAGTGCTTTTAGCAACGAACCTATTAATTGAAACTGGAGGCCGCTGAAGAAAGTGAATCAGTCAAACAACAAAACCTTCTCCACGGTATGCTGTATTGCGCAACGCTTTCGCTCTCCTGACCGCCCTTCTCATCAGCTTTTTTTTGCCTCGTGCTTGAAAGATATCTCTCTGTTGCAGGAATCGCCTGCCACACTCTCAAAGGAGGATACATGAAAACGTTTTTATCTGTGTTGATACTCGTGCTCGGGCCGGTGTTATTGCTCCCGCCGCCTGTGCATGCGGATACGCTCACCTGTCTTGTCTGCCATAGCGCGATGAAGGGCAAGCTTAAGACGGAGAAGGGCTCCTTCATCGAAGTCAATGTCGATGAAGAGCGCTTCTCGAAGTCCGTTCACGGCATGATTGGCTGTACCACATGCCATAAAACCTTTAAGGAAAACCCTCATGAGACGCCGAGAGGTGAGGTCTCGCAGGAGTTAACGGACTTAGCAGGCCGCATATCTTCCAAAGCCGAAGTGGATCCTATCGCTTACGCCGCATGCAGCGAGTGTCACGGTGATATCTACAAGGCGGTATCAGAGAGTGTGCACGGTATAAACATCATGATGAAAAAGCAGTCGGACGGAGCCTTCTGCCTTGACTGTCATGGCTCTCCGCACTACATCATGCCCGCCAAAAATCGGGAATCCCCCGTGAACCGATGGAATGTTGTCGCGACCTGCAGCGAATGTCATGAAAAAGAAACGATCGCAAAGAAGTACAATCTCGGAACGCAGATCGTCGAGAAATACTATGACAGTTTCCACGGGAAAAAATATAAGCTCGGCCACCCGGACGTGCCGACCTGCGTGAATTGCCACGGTGCACACGATATCAAGAAGTGGGATGACCCCGCGTCCCCCGTTTCCTGGGAAAGAAGAATAGAGACCTGCGGAAAATGCCATCCCGGGGCAAACAAACATTTTGTTGCGTCCATTACCCATAAACCCATCGGTAAAGACAACCCCATTCCTTACTATGGAGAAAAGATGCTCATTATTCTGACCATTTCGGTCTTCATCTTCATAGTCAGCCATGTGTGCCTGGATGCCTTTACTGAGATACGAGACCGGGTCTTGAGAAAGAACAAGGAGAAATCCCATGACAAATGAGAAACCGACAGAGTATCTTCGTTTCAATCTGGTTTTCAGGATGCAGCACATCGTACTTTTCATAACTTTCTTTCTCCTCGCCTTTACCGGCTGGTCCCTGAAGTATCCTGAGCCGACCCTCCAACACGCCGGTTGGTGGATCAGGTTATGGGGAGGGGCAAAAAGCGCGGGTATCATTCATAAGGCGGCAGGGGTCACCATGATATTCGTTTTCGTTTGGCATGTTCTGTATATGCTGTACCTTCTTGGTACCGGAAAAACCAAATTCAATACGACAACGACCATCGTCCCTGTACCAAAGGATGTGCAAGACGCCGTGCAAAATTTCCTCTACTTCTTCGGATTAGGTAAGACAAAGCCCCGATATGGAAGATTTACCTATCTGCAAAAGTTCGACTACTGGGCGGTCTTCTGGGGCATGGGAATAATCGGGCTTTCGGGTCTGGCTCTGGCCTTCCCCACAAAAGCCCAGTACCTTTTCCCATCGTGGAGTGTGAACTGGATATGGGAGCTGCTCACTGTTCTGCACAGCGATGAGGCACTCCTCGCCATTGTATTCATCCTCTTCATTCACTTTTATGACGAACACCTTAAATGGGAAAAGTTCCCCATGAGCATGCTCTGGATTACCGGAAAAATGTCGATGGAGGAGTTCAAACACGAACACCCCCTGGAATACGAGCTGGAATTGAAAGAAAATCCTGGCTTCGCCGGGAAGCAGAAGAATTCCTAGTGCTGAGGGCTAAGCATGAAGATGAAATATATGAGGTGGGTCATATGCGTCAGCCTGTTCGCTGTCTTTGTTTCATGTTCGTCTTACGTCGAAGAAGATAAAGATAAAGATAAAGGGAACAAACCACAGGAAAGGGTTGTCAGCAGAGACGAGGTAATGATGGAACTGCCTTGTTTCAGGTGTCATTCATACGACAGATTCTCTCCTCTGGGAAGGGGGGTCTTCCCCCATGTAATTCACCGGGATGTGGGATATCACTGTAACCAGTGTCATCCTGTCACGGGGCATCATCCCATGAAAATAGATACAACCCTCTGCAATGACTGTCATAAGCTGAAGACATTCATCTTCGCCGCATCAGGATTTCCCGCCCAATTCAACCATGAATTCCATGGGAAATTAGGGTGTCAGGGGTGCCATCTTGGCATATTCCCGATGAAAAAGGGCGCGACAAAAATGACCATGGATGATATCTATCAGGGAAGATTCTGCGGTGAATGTCATAACGGGAAGAAAGCCTTCCCTTCTTCAGAATGCGCGAAATGCCATACTACGAAGAAATTCGAGAAACAACTCCTCTATAAGGTTGCGGGTGTCGGTGATGTTGTCTTCAGCCACAAATTCCATACATCGGTATTCACCTGCACGGACTGCCACACAAAGTTCTTTGCAATGAAGAAGACACAGGGCAAGATGTCCATGGATGCGATGAATAAAGGAAAGTTCTGTGGTGGTTGTCATAACGGAAGCGTGGCCGCGGATCTATCTGATTGCAAAAAATGCCATAAGCCGTAGCGGAGAAACCCGCGGCATGAAAGAGACACTGACAGAGGTGATCCATCCGGATTCCTTGAAAATCCAGTCGCTGAAAGTCAACGGCGATTCCATGGCTCCTGTCCTTGAGGGGGGAACCTGATAATAAAGGCACGAAAGACCCTGACCACCTGTTCATCGCATTAGCCGGAGGAGGGCACGTTGCCCATGCATCCGGTATCCCAAGGAGGACCTTCCGGAGGAACGCGCTGGATTATGCGATCATTCTTGATGGCGACCCGATAGAAACAGGGATCCGCTGACTTTGTTCTCTTTCCGGGCCCTGTAACAATCACGCCGGCTCCAAAAATCATGACGATACTCAAGGAAAAAGAACGGAAAAGTACAGGTCGTAGGGTTTCCGGAAGAAAGTGTCGCTGAAAAGGCGGGGATGAAGACCGGTGACATTATTGTCGCTATCGACGACACCCAGATTAGCAGCGCGAATGACATACAGATATTTCTTTTTTATTAAGAGATCCCGGGACACCTTCAAGGTCAGGGACTTAAGAAAAAGGTTCCTTGGGGGCGAGCGAGAGAGGGAGTCTGACGTGACGCCCTAGTACCGCTATGGCCCTGTCTACGGCTCCAGCCTTTTCGTGATAGAGGGCCTTTGCCTTTTCTCCCATCGCCTTTCTTTTTTCGGGAGATCGTATCAGATCCCTGAGAGCATCAGAGAGTCCTTCCGCGTCTGTTCCCTGTGCAGCGCCTTTCCGGTAAAATTCTCTCACGAAGGGAAAGTTCTCCATGTGTGGGCCGCAGAGGACTGGCTTTCCCCAAAATGCCGGTTCGAGGGGATTATGACCACCGTGCCCGATGAAACTGCCTCCGATGACGGCTATATCACAGTCACCGTAGAGAGTCGCAAGCTCCCCGATGGAATCAAGGATGACAACACTCGTGCCTGAAAAGAGACTGCCGCCGGCCGATTCCCGGTTTTCTGCTATCCCCCGGCATCCGGCTCTTGACCATCGGGCCAATTCCGAACTTCTGGCACAGGGCAGACCGCTTGCCTTTGTTCTTTCTTCAACAACCGTGAACCGCTCCGGGTGCCGGGGAGCCAGGATAAGCGTCAGTCCTGGGATCTCGCTTCCGAGTCTCTTCACGGCAGATACTATGCTCTCCTCCTCGCCTTCGTGGGTGCTTCCCGCCAGGATAATAAACCGACCTTTCAGTAATCCCGGCCATTCAAGCGATCTGTTCTCAGGCCTTGTATCGAACTTAAAGTTCCCTGTCACGGCAACCCTGGCCGGCTCTGCACCCAAATCCCTTATCCTCTCGGCATAGGTTTCATCCTGCATGCAGAACATCGAAACGCACCGCAAGATACCTCTCATAAAAAACCGTATTCGCTTGTAGCCCTTAAAGGAATTATCAGAAAGACGTCCGTTCATGACCAGGATGGGTATTCTTTTCCGGTGCAAGAGCCTGAAGATATTCGGCCAAAGCTCTGTTTCGATGGTGATAAAGGCATCAGGCTTGATCCTCCTGATGACTTTCTTTAAGATACATCCGAGATCAAAGGGCAGATAGACGACGTCCGCCACATCCGAAACCCTCTCCTGTGCAACCCTCTGGCCGGTGTCTGTTATTGTAGAGAGGATAATCCGCACTGCCGGGTATCGTCTCTTGATTTCCCTGATAAAGGCTGTGGCTGACAGAACCTCTCCCATCGAAACCGCGTGAATCCATATGAGCGTGGAGCCATGGAGGGTGACGGACGGAAGGTCAATGAAGCCAAGTTTTTCTTTCAGCCATCGCCTTCTCAGCCCCGCAGGCCGCTTTGCATACTCGAAGGGCAAAAGGAGTGTCGTCGCAAGGAGATAGAGGAAACTGTAGATAAAAAACATATCAGGAGGGACGTTCAGGGGTCGTAGCGGAGTCATTCATGATCTTCTCTTCCGTTGTATCGGCAAACTGCATAGTGTACAGTTTTTCGTAAACGCCATGAAAAGCGAGTAACTCTTCATGCGTGCCGGACTCCGCAATCTTACCCTTATCAAGCACGATAATCCTGCTTGCTCTTCTGACCGTGGAGAGTCTATGGGCAATCACAAAGGCGGTTCTGTCATGCATGAGATTTTCGAGGGCCCGCTGCACCATCATCTCGGAAGCAGTATCCAGGGACGAAGTGGCCTCATCGAGAATGAGTATGGGCGGGTTTTTCAGTATGGCCCGCGCTATGGAAAGTCTCTGTTTCTGTCCTCCCGAAAGCCGCACCCCCCTCTCGCCGATTACCGTGTTATAGCCGTCGGAAAGCTGAAGGATAAATTCGTGGGCATACGCCGCCTGTGCCGCGTTGACGATGTCCTCCTCCGAGGCATTCGGCTTTCCGTAAGCGATATTTGCCTTTACCGTGTCATTAAACAATACGATGTCCTGACTCACTAAACCGATAAGGGAGCGGAGCGACTTCAGCGTCACCGTAGATATATCCAGACCGTCCAGAAAGATTGTTCCTTCACTGGGAGTATAGAACTTCGGTATGAGATCAACTAACGTCGTTTTGCCGGCGCCGCTGCTGCCCACAAGGGCGATGACCTCGCCCCTTCTCACCGTGAGGCTGAGCCCATTGATGGCGTCATCATCAGTCCCCGAATATCTGAAGGAAATATTGTCAAAAGTCATTTCCCGGTCGAAACTTTCAACGACAACAGATCCGCCCGCTTCTTTTCCCTGTTCCAATACCTTGTCTATCCTATCGAGAGGGGCCCTCGCCTGCTGCAATGAGTTTTGAGCGGCGGCGAGCCTCTTCGCCGGCGTATAAATCATAAAAATAGCCGCGAGAAAAGAGAAAAAATCGCCAGGGGTCATCGCTCCTTGAATGACAAGACTTCCTCCATACCAAACAACAAACCCGATACCGACTCCGCCCACAAATTCCATCATGAGAGAAGAAGCTTCCGTGATCCTTGTGGACCGCATGAGTTCGCGATAGAAATCCTGATTCCTGTCCCTGAATCGCACCATCTCATCTTCTTCACGGCAGAAGGACTTTATCATCTTGTTGCCCATAAAGCTCTCGGTAAGGGTCTCGGTGAGCAATGATACCTTCTGCTGTGCACGACCGCTCACCCTCCTCAGTCTCTTGCCGAACTTTCCCACAAAATAAAACGCGATCGGCAAGACAATGAGTGATATGAGGGTAAGATCCCACCGCCTGGCCATGGCAACGCATATCAGAACGATGACCGTCATGCTTTCCACAAAAAGATCTTTTACCGTGAATGCAAGCAATCCCTGCACGGCGCCTGCATCATTTAAGACCCGTGAGACCATGGCGCCCGTTGAATCCTTATTGATGACACTCATGGGGAGATACAGCATATGATGGTAAAGCTTGTCCCTGATGTCCCTCACCACCTTCGCGCCCGTCGATATCATGAGATAGGACTGGAAAAATTCAAAAATCCCTCTCCCGAAAAAAGCGCCCATAATGGCGATGCTCAACAACATGAGGGATGTCGCGTTCTTTCCCACGAAAACCTTGTCCACTGCTGGCTTCACGAGCCAGGCCAAGGAGCCATTCATCCCGGAGACCACGAGGCTACAGACCCCTGCGAGCAGCAGGCGTCCCGCGTACGGTTTCACCAACAGGATTATCTTTCTGAAGTCTTCCATCCGGCTAACTCTCCTATTATTTCTGCGACTCTGCGAGATGGCTGTCTGCCCGAAAACATATCCCGAATCCTCGTCATGGATGATGTCATTCCGCTCCTGTATTGATCGTCATTCAGAATCCGTTTTAGTTCTTGCACGATATTCTCCGCCTTCGCTCTTCGCTGAATTAGTTCGCGGACTACTTCTTCACCCGCAATAATATTCACAAGGGAAATGTGCTTTACGCTCAAAAGAGCCTTCCCTATCAAGTAGGAGAAAAGAGAGAGTTTGTAGACAACGACCAGGGGGATTCCCATGAGTGCCGCCTGAAGCGTTGCGGTACCGGAAGCGACAACGGCGACATCTGAGGAGGCCAGGCATTTTATGGAATCTCCCCTTACAATCAGCACGCCCTCCCTCTTAAGGGTCGCGATGTCTTCCGCAAATCTGTCTGCATCAATATTGGGAGCAAGGGGTAAAATACATTTACCGTCAGGGAACTCCTTCGCAACCATTCGTGTCAGTTCAATAAAGACGGGCAAAAGGGTTTTCAGTTCATGTGCCCTGCTGCCCGGCAACAGAGCGATGACCGGACGCCCTTCGGAAAGTCCGAGACTTTCTCTCATCTTAATGCCACGGGGATCCGTGGAGTCCTCTGTTTTTTGCGTTTCATCGATCTCTTCCATGGCGGGGTGGCCGACAAACTCGCACGGTATACCGGCCATTGTATAGATCTCTTTTTCAAAGGGCAGTATCACCGCTATCCGGTCTGCAATCTCTCCCATCGTCTTTACCCGGCCCTTTCGCCATGCCCACACCTGGGGGCTCACATAATAGAGTACCTTCAGTCCGTGCCTTTTCGCGACTGCCCCAAGCCTGAAGTTAAAATCTGGAAAATCAATGAGAACGACAACCTCTGGTTTGAATGTGGCCAGAGCTTTCGCGGCTGTTTTGAATGATTCACGGATTCGCTTAATCGAGGTCAGGAGTTCCGTGATACCAAAGGCACTTGATATTCCTGAAAGTATCTTTACTCCGGCCGCCCTCATCCTTTCCCCACCAATACCTATCACGGTGACATCAGGCCAGATGTGTCGCAATTGTTTTGCCAGGAGCGAACCATATAACTCACCTGAACTTTCACCGGCTACGATCATGACGGTTTTCATATGACTCGTTTCATAGGCAAGAGATGTCTTTTATTATCTTCGCTATTTCTTCTATGGCTGATTCCTCAAGTTCCGGATATATGGGCAGGGAGAGAACCTCTCTGGATGCCCTTTCAGCGAGAGGGAGCTCACCCTCCCGGTACCCTAAGAAACTCAGGGCGTTCTGAAGATGGAGAGGTCTGGGATAATAGACGACAGAAGAAATCCCATTTTCCTTCAGTTTTCTCTGAATCGCGTCCCGGGCTTTGGACATGATCGTGTATTGATTATAGACATGATAGGCACCATTTTTTTCAGTGGGACAGTGTACCGTGTCACAGAGCAGATCCCGGTAGAGCGCAGCCTTTTGTCTCCGTCTCCTGTTATATTCTTCCAGCCTCGTCAATTTGATAAGGAGGATGCCTGCCTGTAGCTCGTCGAGCCTGCTATTGAAACCCACGGATTCATGGATATAAGAACCTGTCGACCCATGATTCCTCAGGCTTCTAAAGCGATCACTCAGGTTTCTATCCTGAAAGGTTATCATTCCTCCGTCTCCGTAAGCACCGAGATTCTTGCTGGGATAGAAACTGAAACATCCGGTATCTCCGAAACTCCCGACCTTCTTCTCCCTCACGGAGGCGCCGAAGGCCTGAGCACAGTCCTCAATAACAAACAGGTTATATTTTCCCGCGATCTCCATAACCTTATCCAGATTCGACGGATGGCCAAACAGATGGACCGGAAGGATAGCCTTGGTCCTTTCGGTTATTTTTTCTTCTATTCTGTCGCAATCCATATTGAACGTATCCAGTTCTATATCAATGAAGACAGGTTTCGCTCCCGTGTACAAGATCGCTTCAACAGTAGCAAAAAAAGTAAATGGCGTTGTGATAACTTCATCACCATCGCCGATATCAAGGGCCTCTATGGACAGATGAAGAGCGTCCGTCCCTGAGGCAACGCCCACAGCCCCTGGAACAGCTATGTAATCTGCAACCTTCTTCTCAAATTCCTGAACCTTCGGCCCGAGGATATAATGGGAGCTCTCCATTATCTGGTTTATCATCGGGTAAATCTCTTCTTTGATCTCAGCAAACTGCTTGCCCAAGTCAACCATGGGTATCATCTATCGGTTCACCTCATTAATGAATTTATCGCCAATACCACGCTCAGTGCTTCCCTTCCTTCAATTCCTGAGACCTTCGGTTTTTCCCTCCTGATAACGCATCGGATAAAATCTTTCAACTCCTCCTTCAGGGGTTCCGTATATTCTGGCGTAATAGTATCCACGGCGCAACCGGCAACAGATTCACCCTGGATTCGGATCTGCGGATCGCACCGGGAAGGATCAATAAGCCCTGTATCACCCGATGAGTGGTAATATCGGCGGATCTTGGCCTGCTGATAATCCAATTCCATAAGGGAGTTCTGTTGAAAAATCTTGAGTTTCCTCTGTTTTTCTCCCGCAATTCGACTCGCTGCGAGGATGGCCGCCGTTCCATTGTCAAACTCGATCCAAGCCCTCGCCTCGTCAATCTTTTCGGATACAAGAGAAAACCCTGCTGCACGTATGGTTTTTATTGATGAAGGGACTAAACTCAGTATGACATCGATGTCATGAATCATAAGATCGAGAGTAACATCCACATCACTGCACCTATTGAGAAATGGAGATACCCGCACCGCTTCGATGAAACGAGGCTCCTCAATCATTTGAGAGAGTGCGATAACCCCGGGGTTATATCGTTCAAGGTGTCCCACCTGGAGTATAGCGTCCATCCTTTCGGCCGCCCTTATGAGATCACTTGCCTCCTCCAAGGTGACCGTAATGGGCTTCTCTACAAGGACATCTTTTCCAGCCCGAATGCAGTCGAGGGTTATTTCATAGTGGGAAGTTGTTGGAATAACAATACTCAGCGCATCTGTATTGTCAAGGATATCCCTATAATCACTGTAAGGGGTCGACCTATATTTCTCGGCAACTTCTTCAGCCCGCTTAACATCGATATCCACTACGCCGACAAGTTCAGCATCATCCAGTTCAGAGTAAACCCTTGCATGGTGTTGTCCAAGATACCCGGCACCGACAACAGCGACCTTTACAGACATCTATCTCCTTTCACGAAGAAACGCAGACTACCGAATCCTCGTATTTTGCACTAAAGAACCTTATTTCGGCAAGTTTTCAGGATCGTCCAGAATCCACCGCCAAACTGAAACATGCCGGTAGTTTGAGGATTTTCTGAGGGTGACGGCCTCAGTTTCGGCGAAGAGGATCCGGGGAATTGACTGAAACTGTCTCCCCAGCCGTCGGAATGCCACGGAGATGCCGAATCGAGGCGCACCTGTCCATCGCTGATGCCTCTGAAGTTTCTCTGAGTGCCGTTTCCTCCTTATGTACTCATCCGGTTGCTGCTAACTGAGCCATCCTGCGACGCATATCAATCAACAATCCACTTGAGGGATGGCTCCCCGATATCCTTACCCATAACCTTCGCGAGTGCTCCATAACTCGTGCCGCTATGTGAATCAGAC
>JBEKCV010000120.1:0-10743 GCA_050014695.1 Thermodesulfovibrionales bacterium | reverse complement strand
AGTGAGCTACTCAAGCAGCTTAGCCTTGATCTCAACGCCAGTTAGGTAATCGTCAGACTCACCTCTTTCCCCCTATAGTATCGCTGTGTTACGCCTTTTATCTGCCCGTATTGGCGAAAGTCGGGTTAGAGCCTCTGAAACTCGTGGGAATAACCTAAGGTGGCGCTGATGCTTTCATGCCTCGCCATCTGCTGGACCTGAAGGACGTTATTGCCGTTGCCTCCGTCCATTGCAAGCATCACGGACTATTTCCTGGTAAGGGGTTTTCATCGCGTCGCTCTGGCAATGGAGCATAATCTTACTGAGATTCCGGCGGCTGTTTCTGAAGTAAGGCTGAAAAGGGGTCCTAATACCGTTAAAAGGGATTAGCGGAATTAGAGGTGGGCTCTCAGAACACCTTTCCAAGTGAAGGGGTGATTTCAAAATAGTTGACTCCAACTACTGTCAGAGGAGGCTGTCTTTTTCTGAGAGTGCAGAGCATATCGCCTTCAGCATATCGCCCGTCGCATGCCATCGCGGCCTCTTCTCATGTAGCTCTATCTCTAATTGCGCTCGTCTCAGTCTCCCTAGTTTCCCTTGCTCAAATGCCCTGTCGGCGCCAACAGAGAGGCTCAGGAAGGCCCCGAGGAATGCTCCCAGTCCGTCCCTGTCGCGACCTGACTCTTCAGCTTGTTTCCGCACAGCGCTGAAATCCTCATGCGCCTGCGCGTTACCGGCTATGGTGCGATCACACTTCTCGACTTCCTCGGATAGGAGGAACTCAACTTTGTGAAGCGCAATGTCGAGCGGCTCCTCACTAGCCGTGGTGAGCGTTCGTCTGGTGACTTCCACCCATTGGTCTATCCGGTTAGGGTTGAGCGACTCCTTAAGCCCTAGGACTTCGGAGACGAATTTGACATCACTTGAGGTTTTATTCCAGGGTGGTGTTTCCTTGAAACTCGTCAGGTCCAGCCTCTTGGGCGTAGCTGCTGCGCCTAGGATGGATCGCCAGAGCTCCTCGCATGCATCATCGAAACTCTTCTTGAAGGCCATTATGGCTAGCCGAGGCAAGGCCTCGGTCGGAAGCGGAGTCTTGTCGATACAGAAGTAGATGAGCCGCCTTCGGTTCGCGTTCCGGTACTTTGGACGTTTCTCAAGAGCCGCCGTTATCCGACGCTCCAGCGTTGGGTATGGACGGTTCGCTGAGTTCCCGGAGTACACGCAGACGACCTTGCCAGCCTTCTCGATGCATCTGACGATCTCGGCCTCGATGTCATTGCCCGGTACAAATTCGCGCTGGTCAATTAACACCCGTGCGCCACGATCTCGCAACCACTGGTCTATCGCGAGAGCGGAGAGCTGATCCGCCCATGCATAGCTGACAAAGACGACCGGTATCCCAGTACTCAACTCGTTTCGCTTCGTTCTTGGCATCGACCTATCCTCGACTTGCCGCAGGTTCGGGAGCACCTTATCAAAGTGGGGCAGCAGCTAACGCGCGGGAAAGCCGCGCGCTTTTCGAGTCGGACTCCTAGTGCCTCGGATTTACCTCGATGCACAGACATATATTCCATCTACTAGCGCCAGCGTCGTAGTTTTTCTTCTTAAGGCTTGACATGCCATTTGACAGGTATTGTTCATATTTTAGGGAAAATACCACTCATTTTAAATGAGGACATCTTAATGCTTCATGAATTAATCTTGCATTTTTTTGATTTAACCTCTCTGAACTGAAAAATCAAAATAGTAAATTCCCTCGCCTTGCAGAGAGACGTCAATATGCGTTCTCCCGTAATTTTCAAGATGACGTCTAGTTACTCGTGCGCCCAAAGGTACACCTATTCTTCTCCTAATATATTCACCTAAAACTCTTTTCTCAGGAAATGAACTGATCTGCTTTGGATATTTTACCCCGTCTATCTCATAGTTGCCCTCTAGCAATCCCTCCATGGTTCTTCCGTCATCCCAAATTATATCAATTGCGTCATTATGCCTGCGACGGCCTCTTGCATCTCCTAATACCGGGTAATCCTGCTTAGGGAGGAAAAGATTAGGGTATTTTCTTATATGCTCTGCCCTGAGAGGTATATTGGCATCATTACGATTTGTATGGTTCAAAGGATTCTGTCCCCAGTTAAGTCCGTTCACGTTCTGGACTTCCCCTGTCCTCGGATCCAACAGCGTCATGCGACAGTAATCAGTCTTCGGTTGTGGTACGGTTACCGTCCGGGGCGCAGGCCCAACAGTTACCACAGTGCCTGAGCATTCAATTGAGTTTCTGAGCACTGTACCCAGATAAGTGTTCAAAGGAGCAAATGTATCGACCGAGGTTTCAGCCAGAACTTCCTTGAACGGAGATGATAGCCCGTATGAAGTAAAATTAGCAGATCCTATCAGGGCGTGCACAACACTGCTGTTTCTTCTCCAAACATAGCATTTTGAATGAACAGGAGTGGTTGAGTAATAGATGTTCAGGTTAGTAACAGAGTTATGGAGATTGAGTAACGTAGCATGAAGCCTCTCCTTGATTCGTTCCTGGCCATACATTCCATAAATGACTTTGCAATCCAACGGCAGACTGCTTAATCGCTCTACCGGCTTTGGCCCTACATATCCTGAAAGGATAATCAATTCGTCTGATGCAATAAGACTGTGTCTGTTAAAAATTATCTCTTCAAGATTCTCGTAAAAGAGCATTTCAGGCATACCTCATAAGAAAATCATGTAAAGCATGTGCGATGCACCTGGCAGCAACCGGTGGTACAGCATTGCCGATCATTTTATACTGATCTCCTATACTGCCGAGAAAAACGAAATCATCATCAAAACTTTGAAGTCTTGCAGCTTCTCTCACAGTGATGGATCGTGCCTGAGCAGGATCTGGATGAATATGTCTCAAGCCGTCTTTGTACAAATGTGCTGGTATTGTATTGCTTGGTTTGTTCCACCTCAGGACATAATACTTATGGACGTTAGATGACTTGCCAGTTCTTTCCTTATAAAGTTTTTTCAGTGAGTCAACAGATGAATATTTGCCATTCCCAGATATTACGTCGCTTGCTAACTGCCTAAAGATGCGTATGTCCCTATAGTTATGAAACCGAGGAGAATGATTTGGAATTTCTGAAAAAGGCGGGGTATGGGAATAGTTTTTCCCATTCATTTTATAATATTTTTTTGCAGGAAAACATTCGGGCAGATCTGAGATAGCATCACTTACAGTCTTTATTGTCTGATGAAATCTTGGCAGCATTTCATCGTAAAAATTTGAAAGAATTGCCTGACGGTTTTTCTTGAAGATACTTCGTCTAATTCCAAGGATTATAACACGAGATCTCTCTTGCGGTATCCCAAAATTGACACACTTGATTACAGCCTTAGCTCTTATATCATTTATAATTTCGTACCCTATATCATGAAAAGCACGGGATATCCTCTCAGTTATATTCAAACCACCCGGGGCTGCACTAAGTATCCCGGTCACATTTTCAAAAATTATTGCTGTGGGCTTGAAAAAATTCACAATGGCAAGATATTTCTCAAAGAGAAAATTCCTGTAATCAAAGTGCATTCCGTGTTCGTCCCTTATTCTGCCTGCAACGGAATAAGCTTGGCATGGTGGGCCACCAATAATGATATCTAACGTTTTTTCTTCTCTGACAATTTTCTTTAATCCGATTCCTGAGCCATACTGAGGATCATTTATCCATCCTCTGATAAGTTCATCTGTACGTTGCATGTCAAATCGCAATACTCTTTTTTCAGCATCCGCATAACCCCATTTTGTTTTCAGTTGATTGATGAGCACTCTGCATGGTGCGAGGTCCCATTCAACATGGGCAATCATTCTGTACAGTCCACTTTGTTCGAAACCTTCAGAAAAACCCCCGCACCCTGCAAAAAGATCTATGACATTAAGCTTCTTCATTGCTATAAATTATTCAGCTCAAGAAAAAGTTGGAATTCTTCCCCATTACTTGATATCTCAGAAGGAGGATCACTCCTATTATCGTCCTCGATATGCAGGGCATTTAGATGATAAAGCAGCTTTTTTGCTAGATGATAACCTAGCAGGGGCGGAACCGCATTCCCTACCTGACGATATTTCTGTGTTCTGTTGCCATAAAAAACAAAAGAGTCGGGAAATGACTGCAGACGGGCGTTTTCTCTTACAGTCGGGACGCGGTTGTACTTATAGTGAAAGTGATTTCGATGCCCGGTATCAATAGTGCGCGACGGTTTTTTGCTGTGATAGCGTGTCCATGCTTCGTTAAATTTTCTGCTCTCCCCTACCCCTAGCGGAAGGTCTTTGTAATTGCCGCCTTCAGGGACTAAAGTCATCACTTCCTTTACCATTTGAGTATGTTGAGTTGCGACATGATTGAATAATTTATTACTGCCCTTCCGCATCATTGCCTGATAGGACGACCTCGGGGGCAGATCATAATCGTCCTCTTCTTGACCCGGATTGTCATCACGAGAGGGCAGATCATCGATAGCATCAGCACATGTTACATAGTTTCCTGGCGTATGTGTAGGTGACGGAAAATCAAACCAACCGTACTCCTTTCTTAGCCCAACAAAGAAAACCCTTTTCCTCATCTGAGGGACCCCATAATCGGCAGCACAAAGAATTTTGAACGATACATTATAGCCCACTGATGTAAAACGGCGTAGAATCTCCTCTCTTATCCTCCCCCCGTACAAGGTAAGGAGTCCTGGTACATTTTCAACAAGAAAAGCTTTGGGTCTTAGTTCCTTAACAACATTGATATGGGCAAGATAGAGCCTGTTTCTTTCGTCATCAAAATTGCGAGGTCCAGTTAGAGAAAACCCCTGGCATGGTGGTCCTCCAACGATAATATCGACAGGTTTATTTGTTGTGGCATCGCTGATAGCTTTAATGATCTGTCTGCTTGAAACGTCAGCATTAAGGGTTTTGGAGAAACCGTGGTTTTTCTCAAATGTCGCAAGAGCTGCCTGGTCTGTATCTATCCCCAGCATTACTTCGCATCCTGCATCAAGAAAGCCTCTGGAGAGTCCTCCGCACCCTGAAAACAAATCAACAACTGTCATTTGATAATTGCCGCTAATTATCGCCGTGCCCCTTCCATTAAAAGCCCATTAAGTTTAGCTGAAAGCTTCGGCAAATTCCGGAGCTCGCATTCCCAGATTATAAGGGTTTTAATCCCCAGTCGTTTAAGGTTCTGTGTATTTACCTTATCCCGCTCTACATTGCGTTTTAATTTGGATAGCCAAAATCTGATATTGGATCTTGGTTTTGTTGCGAATTTGCAGTGTTGATGCTGATGCCAAAAACAGCCATTAACAAAGATTGCGGTATTGTATTTCTTCAGCCAGATATCAGGTTTTCCGGGTAGACTGTTAACGTTAAGCCTATACCGGTAACCTCCAGAGAATAGTAATTTCCTTACTGTTATTTCTGGTGTGGTATCTTTCCCTTTAATAGCAGCCATGTTTTTACTGCGTACTTCTTTACTCACTTTATCCATTGGTTGGACTCCCTATAACTGACATGCTATCAAAAAAAGATAGTTGATTACTGGTTGGCAGATTTTCACTAATTTCAGTCAAACGAATGCCGCGGTGTGATCCTTTGATCCTGACAATATATCCCTTCTTTTCCAAGTAAGAAAGGATCTTGTGGACGTAGCCGGGATTGTTGTAACCTACCCCCTCCAGTATTTCGACAATTTTAGGAGGATACCCATTTTGATCGATAAAGTCCACTATGAACTGAAGCGTCTTCCTTTGGTGTTCTGTTAATGGTATTTTCAAAAGCTTTGCCATAATAATTTACCGTAATTTTACCATAAATTTACCATACTGGCAAGTTTTTGTCAATTTTAGAAAGATTGTCTCTTGAGAAAAGCAGACGGACCGACGAGAAATTTTAGAGAATTGATGTTCCAATCGCAACTCCGCGGTAATTTCATCCTCCTTGAACGTGTTCTGGGCAGTCCACCCTTCTCACTCACAGGAGGACGAAAAAAAGTTTGGTTTGCCTAACTGCTCGTTAAGCCCCGTAACATGATTAATCCTTAACGCCAAACGATTAGACCATGCGTTACGACGACGCTGAAAACTAAACTTTTCGCAACGAGAGTTACTGGTACAAACATTCATCATCAACGAATAAACAGAAGAAGAGGCTTACCCCCCATGGGCTAGGTATCGTTTCACCGAGAAGCCTGCTCAACGACGCCACTGAGGCGCGGCCTATTGGCCGCCTGTTCGAGTGATCTGTTCGGCCTCCAGAATATCTTTCAGCAGTGTGAGAATCTGCGTTTCCCTCTCCCGCCGATTGGCCAAGTCGGAAGCTGCTCGTTCAACGGCAATTGCATACTTTTTCGCTCCTTCTGGGATATCAGGGGTATCTGGGTCGCCAAGGAAAGTGTCAACCTGGGAGGCGAAAGCGAGAAGTCGCTTTCTGATCTCGGTCCGAGCGTCTCGGGAGAAAGGCATCAGACCGGCATGCTGAGCCAAGGCGACAAAGAGACTGTAGAAGTCAGATTTCTTCCGCCATCGAGTTTTTTCTAGCTCGGGCATGATGCCTAGTAGCTCACCTAGAACAATCGGGACAATTGCCTCAATGCTGTTCTTCTGAGGGTATTCTCGCTCGTATGCCTGATACCAGTCGTCAAGAGTCTCCTTCTTATTCTGGAGACCATGGAGAAGGGCTACAACCACTTCGCTAATAAACTCCACGTCCAACATGCGGCGTATGTCATTTGGTGTGAAGATGCCGCACATGGACCACCGCTCGTCACTAGCCAGTTTCTCGACACTGCTGATAAACTCCCCCCAGTAGGTAGCATGCCGAAGCTCCTGACCATTCAGGGCAACGACATTCCGATTGAGGCGTTGGAACATTGCTCGCAAATCTGGCTCAGGCATGTCGGGGAGTACGCGAACTACGAAGTTATAGTTGTACACCTGCTTCTTCTGGTCATCGAGCAAATCATTGAACGACATGTCTGCGAAGTCAGGCGAGTCGTCGGGATCTAGCGTTAGCCGCCCCTCTAGGAATTCCAAGCAGGCGCGTAGTCTCTGTTGACCATCCACTACAACATAACGATCGTGTCCTTCCGCGTCTGTGAATTCCTGCATGTATAGCTCCGGGATGGGGAACCCCCGCAAGATGGAGTCAATCAAATAGCTTCTTTGCTTTGGCGCCCACACCGGATTCCTCTGAAAAGGGGCTTTGAGTTCGAGCTCGCTATCTTTGTGGCGCTTCGCAAACCATGCAACGTTATGGGTAGTGGAATTAAGGTAGTTCTGCACTGTATCCTCCTTCTGGATCGAGCAACGTGGTTCTAAGTTTCTGCAAACCAATCAACTGATAGCCGCGCAACGCGCGGAAATCCTTGTAGATCCGAAAATTGATGTCTCTTTCAACTGTTGGCTCCATAGCAGCCAGTGCTGAACGGGCCGCGAGCCATTTCTGCGCGAAGGGCAGGATGGGTAGGAGTCGATCGGTGGCAATACATCCCCAGTATACGTACCGCTTCTGGTGGGCGATTACTGCCGTCCGTTGGGGTGGTGTTAACGGATCAAGTGTTAGGTCAATCGTGCGCAGATGATGCCATGCCTCCGAGAAGAAATGGTCGGAGACGACGGCTACGTCAATATCTGATCGTTGATCAAATGCCTTTAGCTGATTTGTTGGGCTCAGACTAAATCCAACTGCTGCGCTGCCAATGACGATGATTTCCGAAATATCCACATTGATAGCGGCACCTAGAAATCGCCGCCATAAGCGATAGGAGTCCCAAGACTCCGCGAATACATGTGGGACCCGTTCGAACAGCAACTCACTGAGGAGGTCATCGAGATTCCGTTGGAGAATTGCGGTGCCTATGTCGTCCATTGTTTAGTCTTCATCCCTGTCCGAACAATTCTTACACCCAGCAAATGCTTTCCCCTCCACGGATATGATAATAGCATAGCGGGCAGTTCCTGAAAAGGGAAATGCTCAATAAAATCAAGGCAACACCGAATCGGGCCTTGGGCATATCATGGTAATAAGGATTAATTATCAAACACAGGCTCCACTCAATAAATACTACTTAATCAAGATGTTCGATTCTTCTGTATCAAGGAATGTAGAACGATGGCAGTGCAATTTTGCAGTACTTTCTGGCAAATTTGCTATCCTCAAAGCGTACCTTTACTGCTTTCAAAGTAGGAAATTGCTGCTTTTGAACTGGCTATATCCCTGCCGTATTCTGCAACATCTATGCACATGCGCAATTTTTCGTTTCCCGCCTCGTATATTCTTGACGGAACGTTCCGCCGCTTTTTAGAGCCTATGAAACTCGTGGGAATAACCTAAGGTGGCGCTGATGCTTTCATGCCTCGCCATCTGCTGGACCTGAAGGACGTTATTGCCGTTGCCTCCGTCCATTGCAAGCGTCACGAACTATTTCCTGAATAAGCGGTTTTCATCGCGTCGCTCTGGCAATGGAGCATAATCTCATTGAGATTCCCGCGGCTGTTTCTGAAGTAAGGCTGAAAAGGGGTCCTAATACCGTTAAAAGGGATTAGCGGAATTAGAGATTCCGCACACGCGCGCGGGATACACCTGCATCGTTTTCTTGAGGGACCGTGAATAGATCTCACTCAGCAACAAATCGAGAAGCTCAGCCTCTCTCTTTGGCGATATCGATACACCCATAATCTATATTCACGACCTGCGAGACGGAAAGCAAAGACTATCTTTCTTCGCTATCCCGATTATATCGGCAATTCCAAGTCGTACTCTTCATAGTTCATGCAGTTATCGTCGTTGATCCGTTTGTCGAGGTCGATCAAATATTTAAGGATTTCTTGGTCCTTCCTGTTGTACGCCGTAACATTTAAGGGAGCTTTCTCAATCTCCTTCAGCGGCTTCGCGGTTCCAAAAGACTCATCGAGATCCCAGTGGCCCTCCTTGAAAAGATATGTTGTGCTAAACTTACTCCGGGGAATAACAAATGTACTCCTGCTCTCGACCCAAATCCCGACATTGGCCTTTCTGCCGCAAATCTGGTATGCATATCCATCCTTAAGGGCATCCACATTCAAGTAAGCAATGTCATTGTTTCTGCTCCATTCCACAATATCGCCCATTCCTTATGTTACTCCCTAAAAGCCCGGTTTATGGATGTCTTCTTTTAAAAGAAAACGAATATTTAAAGAACCCCGAGAGAAACCCAGCGACAGCCCCGATTTTATATAGACTGCCAGGAATAATTGATACCCCGAACGCCCTCAACACCTCATTTATCCAATCGCCGATGAAGAAGAGCGAGAACAGCCACCCGATGGCAATACCAACAAATGTGGCGAGTATTACATTTACGAAAAGAGTAGCAGTGAAGACAATAAATATGACTATCCATGGACCGATTATTTCCGGCCAGCTCTGACTATGGTTCATAAATATCCCCTTTCATTTGTTTTCTTACGGATTAGCTTAGCTTCATGGATAAGTTCATCGGAAAAACTCGCCCATAACTTGTCAGCGAGTTCGAATGCGAGTTTTTCATCAAGGACATCCATTCCCCAAACCCTATCAGCCATCACCGGCATCTGAAGCGCCGATTGAGCCTTGGCAGCAAAGGCTTTACTGCCACATGTAACCATGACAGCAAGCTCATTGGTTTCTGTCAGCCCATATTGGGACGAACGGATCTCGCTATACTGATTATCCGGCATATCAGTGCCGTAAACGATAATTTTCTTCGCTTTGAGAAGCTCATTTATTTCGCGACAACATGCTTGCCTATATTTTTTCCCATATCTCTAACCTCCATTTGAGATTATGTTTGTTTCCGTCCGTCAGGGCTCGGAGTTCTCTTGACCCTTACCGCTGCCAGAGGCAAACTACCTTGGAGACCGTCCGCTTTGAATCCGGTCGATGGTTACCTGTAGACATTTTGAAACATGTAACGGCGTCAGCCCCTTGGCTGAGTGCTATATACATAATCAGTGTCAGTTCCTCAAGCTCATCAACTCTGACCCCAAATCTCTTTGAACCGTCGACTTCTGAGTCACCTGTTATACTGCCGACGACTTCTATGATCTCATATCCCGGAATCATATCCGATGCCACTAGGGTGACCCCGCGACGTAGAAGCACAAACATTTGTTTTTCGAGCTGCCTTACCTTCATCTGTGTCTCTTTCCTTCTCTTTGAGGCGATCCACAATATGATGCTGACAAGAAGGATGATAAAGGCAATTCCATCTTTCATATCCATTTGTGCTTTCCCTTTTCCTTGTAGAACATTTCTTAGTCTTATCTGGCGCTCATTAAAAGAATGAAGATGAAGATCGCGATAACTATGGTGACGACAGCGCCAATCTGCCTTGATTCAGATCTTTTATGATGTAAGGATGGGGTCGCCGGTACGCTTCTGATATACGGAACAGTGCTTTTCCATGGTAAAGACCGCTTTTGAGGGCGGCCTTTAGGGGGTCTGATGCAAAAGGGATAATTCTCGGCCCGGATGCCATATGCTCTCGTAACATTCCTCATATTGCTGTCTATGCTCACAAGAATTACACTATTATCGCCGGCTTCTTTTGTCAGTCTTATAGCAGTCCCGACAATGCGGTTGTCGGCATTGCTCGCCAGGTCATCGATTTCTGTATGATCTGTGGTAATCAGAACCGTGGAGCCTGCAAAAGTTCTTGCGCCTGTTGAGATGTCACCGTAGCTTCCAATCCTGTCGAGAGTCCTCGACACCTTTCTTGCCGC
>JBEKCV010000119.1:0-10948 GCA_050014695.1 Thermodesulfovibrionales bacterium | reverse complement strand
AAGCGCCTTTTGTGCCATAATTTCTTCACCTCGTTGGTGTTAGATTTTTCCAAGCAGAATTATTCTAACATCCCGTCACTACGGGACCAACGAGTTTTTTTATTTTTTTTGATGGTGGATCAGGGGAAATAGTGTCAAGGCAAAGTAGAAATGTCCTATTCCTGGCAAAGTAGAAATGAGAGCTTCGAGAAAAGGCAGATAAAAAAACGTCCTTAGTACAAACTTGTGTATCCATGATATATAATCTTCAACATGTTCGACATACTTTTCCCGTTCGCCTTCGTTATTGCATCAGGAGCGGTTTGCAGGCGGCTCAGAATCGGTGGCCTTGATGCCGAGTCATTGCGTCAAGCGATTGGCGCCTCGGTCTTCAACATATTCCTGCCCGCCCTTTGCGTAAAAATCACACTTACCACAACCATTGATATGGAGACCTTCCTAATCCCGCTAACCGCTTGTGTCGCAACCGTCACTGGCCTCTTGCTGTCCATTGGAGTCTATACGTTTCTAGGGAAGGCCTTGCATATTACGCAAGCACAGAAAGGGGTACTGATAATTGCAGCGACATTTGGGAATGTTACTTATCTGGGGCTTCCTGTTCTTACCGGATTGTTCGGATCAGAAGCCGCTAAGTACGCATTGTTTTATGATCTCTTAGCAACGACACCTCTTCTTTGGCTTGTCGGTGCACCATTGGCGTTACGATACGGAGAGGGGAAAAGATACAAGATCAGAACATCCCTGAGAGAAATAGGTACTCTCCCCCCGCTCTGGGGCATATGCACAGGCATCCTGATAAAGCTGACCGGCCTCCCTTTCCCGCCAGTCGTCCTTAAGACCATGAGCATGCTTGGTGACCTCGTAGTTCCCCTCATGATCTTTAGCATCGGACTAGCCCTTTCCCTACCGAAAGTGAAACACGCATATGCTCTTGCTCCGGCCATCATCATCAAACTCGCAATAGTCCCTTTCATCTCCTACCTGACAGCCAGCATCCTCGGTTTGCGGGCGACCGCCCTTGCCTCATGCCTGATAGAAGGCGCCATGCCCACGATGGTATTGTCCCTTTTGATAGCTGAACGGTTCAAGCTTGATGAATCTTTAGCGGCCTTTCTGATCGTTGTGACAACTCTCTTGTCCTTCGCTACCTTGCCCTTTACTAGTCATCTGACAAAATTCTTGGTCCCGTGAACGGCAGGAACCCTCTATGCTTTCTCCCTTTTGCTGGGAAGGGTTTGGAGAAGTGAACGTTAAAGAATATTTTTGATCTCATCCGGTATGCGCAATGGTTTAAAGTCCTTGCCGACACAAACCAGCGTAGTATGTGCTTCAACCAGCGGAGCATTCTCCTTTATGATCTCCTGAGAAAATTCAAGGGCCACACGCCTGACCCTTTGTACCCTGGTGAGAATCCTTATGGTGTCCTGGTAACGGGCTGGCGATTTATAATCAATCTCCACCCGTGCAACAACAAAATGGATACCATTGTCAGCCCACACCCTTAACTCTATCCCCTTGCTCAAAAAGAATTCGGTGCGCGCTTCTTCCAGATGTTTCAAATAATTAGCATAATAGACGACTCCGCCACAATCTGTGTCATGGTAATAAATCCTCTTGTCAAGGGAAAAGTCATCCATAGCCCATATATTCTACCTGAATCAGCTCCGGAATATGTTACTCTACATCTGTGCTCTCGAAGTTCAAAAAAGGCGGTTCTTGATGCCGAAACTCAGAGGACATCATCTCATATGTCTTCAGTTTTTTCACGGAGAAGGGTATAACGCGAAGTTCGTGGATAACCTCGGAGTGATAAGGGAGTCAATGCGGGATGAGCCGATAGATATCTCTGTCGGGACGGATGACGTCTGCGGAAAATGCCCTTACCTCAAGGGCAATGCGTGCGGATATGACAAATGTGCGGAGGAAGAGATAGGAGAAATGGACGAAAGGGCATTGAGACTGCTCAGGGTAGCTCCAGGGGGCAGGGCAGTATGGGATGAGATCAGCGAAAAACTGCCGAGGATATTCAATGAATGGTACACCGTTTATTGCACGGTGTGTAACTGGCGAGAGGCTTGTGAGAAGGATGATTATTACCGACAATTGAGAGATACATGTCTCACAGAACTGTTTTAATCGCTGCCCACGGCCGTTATTTTATGTGCGGTAGTCAGCATTTTTGTTTACGGGTATTGTAAATGCATTTATAACCCGGGGCTTCTCTTTTCGTTTTATGACTCCTGAGTAGCACAAAAAACAGATGTGATTCAAAAATCAATAAGCAAACCTCACCCGCGCGCTTCTGACCAAAAACGCTATAACATCTCAGTGATATGCCATGATTGTGTCAGCGGGCGGGGGAATAAGACCCTGTACCCTGGCTGAGGAAGCAGTAGGGGTCGTGAGCTGTGAAAGGGTCGACGCCGTGGCTATAGGCAACAGCGAGGCATCCACCGCAGACAGGGCGGATGGCACAACCGCCACAGGCGAGACAGCCCGAGCGATAGCGCCCCGCCACTGAAGAGTCATAAATTTCAGTAAGGGTTTGGCAGAAGATATTCCCGATGAATGAGGGAAACTTACGGCATGCGTGAACTTCTCCATCGGGCAGTACGGAGAGGAAGTTAAACGCTGCCCCGCACCCGAATCCCGTACACCCTCCAAAGGGATCCATGCCCTTCTCGCGGAGCACGATGTTGAACAGATTGTCTTTCAGCCCCATGACGGGATTATGCTCTGCTGCATTCAGATACTCCCAGATAAAGGCTTTATAGGCATCGGACTGGGGAAGACGGAGAGCGCTTCCCTCGCCCACAGAAGAAAGGCGGTTGAAGGTGAAAAGGTCTGTCAAGTCTCGGAGAATCTCTGCCAGAGGGATGACCTGTTTCAAGTTGTCTTCAGTAAGGGTGAGCATCACCATAGAGTAGATGTCGAGATCACGCAGTACCTTCAGAAAGTCCAGAGTGCGTCTGAAATGTCCCATGCCTCGGATATGGTCATTATGTTCTTCCAGTCCTTCGAGACTCACCTGGAAGAATACCGGCTTCCGTATGGTAAGCAATGCTTCGATCTCCTTGCGGGGTGCAGGGTTTCCGAGGACCGCGAGCATGAAGCCCTGCTCAGAGGCGGCATGGTAAAGTTCCCCGAAATGAGGATACAATAAAGGGTTTCCTCCTGAGAACGAGACTTGGCCGCGGACGTGCATATTCTCGCAAAAGACGGAGAGGTCTCTGAGAATCTTATGACCGAGCCGAGGATCTAACGAAGTTCGGTCGCTTCGGTCATAGCAATGCCTGCAATGTAGGTCGCAGGCCTGGGTTATGTGCCACTGAAGGGTAAAAGTCGGGGCTGACAGATGGTTCTCGTCAAACGGCTTATCATCTTTAAAAATGAAATCACGTCTGATTCTCGAAAGAGGAGCTAGGACAATCCCCTCACCCTTTGCCTTTTCTATGAAGTTGTCGATCACCTCCACAGGAATCTTCTGCTTCGCAGCAGCCTCTTTCGGCACGATTCCCTCTACGAGCAGTTTGAGAACGAGAAGGTCTTCCTTAGATGCCTCCCGAACATGCACCTGCGAGGTCTTTTGGTCTTTCCATACCATGACCACTTCGTTCCCAGCCAGCGGAATGAGACGCGGACCATGCTTCTTCGCCCCCAGGAATGTCGGGAGGTTCTTCCAGGTAACCTCCAGCAGGGTAACCGTTGGGTTGATGCTGATGTTATTAACGGGAGGCCTGATCTCAAGAGATTCTACCTCTGAGATGGCTGACTCCAGGCGGGCGAGGTCGGGAAGATAGCCAGGTAGCCCGAGCTCGCCCGCCTGAATCCCGATGATGTCAGGGATGTTTTCAGGTCCCGCAAGTTCTGTGCATGAAGATAAGATCGCCTTCCAGAGGTCTGGACCGAGGACCGAGAAACACGACGGGTATGAAGCAGAAAACCTCTCTTCCCGCGATTGTTTCATCACCTTCTCATGCCTTCAACTTGATAAGTGAATGGAAATCAGTGCGCACGGCACTATTCCTTGGAGCCGCTGCAGCTACTTTTGCCGGGCTGCTGCTCCTGGCCGGTAGATGCCTTTGCTTTTTCTTCTTCAGTCTGACCTTCCTGCTTCTTATCATCGGCATCCTTGTCTTGCTTCGTGCCTTCCGTAATGGTCTCGGATGGTTTTTTGTCGGTGCCGCCTGCACCGGGGCTGGAACCACTTCAGGCTGCCCCGGCAAAATCCGGGGTTGAAATAATTGCAGCGCCCGACAAAAGGCCTGCGATGCTGAATCCGGCAAGGATTCTTTTCAAACGGTCTTTGTCCATAGGTGTCCGCCTCCTCTTGCATTTCGAGATTCGTATGCCAAAGGCATACTAGATAATTCTACTGAATGATCGCACACCAATGCACCACCATGCAATGCGATTGATGCAGAATGTCTCTGCTGGCCTAGAAGAAGCAAATTGATCCTTCCGTCTAAGAACTGCATAGGCGCAACTACATATCCCGCAGTGCCTACGGCACTACTTCTTAGAGCCGCTTCAGCCGCTCTGACTCGGTTTCTGCCCTGGCTTCTGTTCAGTCTGCTCCTTCTGTGTGCTCCCGGCACCCCCCTTTTTCGAGCCAGATCAGCTCGATGAACAACCTGGAAGTGCTATAGCAGAACTGAGCAGGGCGGCGATACTGAAACCTGCGAGAATCTTTCTCACATCTGCGGAATCCATAATAAACCTCCTTCCCCATATTACGGAACGCTTTCTGCCGGAGCTAAACGCACACACGGCCAAGGATCGCAACCATATTAAGCGTATGAATAAATGATATCATCATCCGGCGCAGAGTCAAGTATTGAGCTCAGTAGGAACTGAAACTCAATTTGCTATGGAGAGGTGCAGCTTTCTTGTAACTTTGGAAGTGAAACCAATACTGCAAAACCTTTCGACAGAAGAACGGAATCTGCGATGTGCACTTAAGGGAGGTGTACTGATGAACTCCACAGATTGGAGAGCGGCCTTGGTGCGAGGATTGAAACGGTAATTATTACTATGGCCGTATTTGCGTTTACAAATGTCGTCAATATAAATACTGACTTATACATTTTATGAAGGAGAAATTGATCTTCTATCACTCATTTTTCCTTTGACAGTTACGTAATCTAGATCTGCAAGGAATGCAATAAAAACTGCAAGAAACGGTCGACCGCAAATGAAGCGGATTCCGACCGGGTTGATGTTGTGTATCTCTCTCACGAACCTCCAACTTTCTCTGTCTTAGTGATCAACCATTTTGCACGTGTTTTTTCAAGAGTAAATCTCAGGAAAAGGGGGGTCTTGATATCCCCCAAAATGTACCCTGTTTCAATCCCGCTCGTTGCAAGAATCCTCAATTTTAGTTCAGCTATGGCAGTATCATCCGTGATCTGAATCTTTAGATCCTCACATTCGACAGTGATGTCTGAAAGGTTAGCAAACTCTCTCTTCAGCGTTTCCTTCAGGTAGAGGTAAGTCATACCGTATTCGTCTTGATAATTATAGGATACCTTCGACATGACAGTGTCAAGATCTTTCCTCTCCAGTGCTTTTGCCCCTTCGTTGAAGAGTTTCCTGATACGGCTTTCATTTGAAGGCCAGAGGAGATAAGCGGCAAGGATAAGGAGAGAAATTAAAAAAGAAACAAGAATGAGCCGGTTCTTCATGAGTCTTAATCCATATCTTATCACAGGAGTATTCTGTGAAGCTACTGACAACCGAGAAATGCGGACAAAACTGGCAGGAAGACTTCTCTTCTGTCCGGCCGCTCTCAGGCTGGTCATCGGGTTGTTGCGAGAAAGCGATGCTTGCGGTAAAATACCTGAAATTGCCATGTACCTTGCGGTCTTGCGAAATATAAGAGAAAAACTGTTGGCGAGGTTGTCAGAGGAGCGGTTCAAGCCCCTGACGCAGAAAGCCATCGGAGTTGGGGCCGCAGGGGATCAGACCTTTCCCATCGATAGAATTGCGGAGGATACCATATTTTCTACACTTGAGTCTTCCGGCCTTCCGTTCTCGGTTATTTCCGAGGAATATGGACATAAAGAGATAAACGGTGGCGGCAGAAACGTTCTCATAGATCCCATAGACGGCAGTAAGAACGCTATATCGGGAATCCCCTTTTATTGTACATCCATTGCAATCGCCGATGGTGAAACCCTCGACAGTATTGTCGCAGCCTATGTGATTAATCTTATTACGGGTGACGAGTTTCGAGCAGAAAAAGACGGAGGAGCATTCCTGAACAATGCATTGATCTCGGCGCAGAAGGATGAGGAATTTTATCTCATCGCTTATGAGGCTCAGACGCCCGGCAAGGATATCTCAAGGATCATCCCCTTGCTTGCAAGGTCCCGTAAGACCCGGTGTTTTGGGGCAACAGCCCTTGACCTTGTATATCTTGCATGCGGATCTATTAGTGTATTTGTGAATCCATCCTTTTCACGAAGCTTTGATTTTGCCGGCGGATGGCTCTTGGTAAGAGAGGCGGGGGGGATTTTTACCGATATGAAGGGTGAGCCTATAGGCAATGTCGAACTCGGCCTCAGAAAAAGCGTGTCCCTTTTGGCTTCAGGAAACGAGCGACTCCATGACAAAGCACTGCGGATTCTTAACGGATGAAGGTGGGCGTGCGATGATTCTGTCGGGACTCGTTGGTTTTCTCAATTTATCGGATTGTTGAGAAAGAAATGAAATCTTCGGTCCTACGCATGGTGCAACAGGGCTCGGAAGAATCACCCGTCTATACGGGGTGACCGCAAATCCCGAACCGCTTAAACTGGTCATGGACAATGCTTGCAAACTGTGATAAGTTGATGTAAATGCGCCAAGCCGGCATATCACTCTGTTCAGACATCACCGACGTTGAGGATAACGCATATGACAGTGATGCAGATGATCCCTCTCAAGGATATTAAGGTTGTCCTTCTGGATATGGACGGGACTCTTCTGGATAAATACTTTGACGACTACTTCTGGGAACACCTAGTCCCTGAGAGGTATGCTGAGAAACAAAATATAACTTTCGGGAAGGCAAAAAATGAACTTCTTGAAAAGTACAGAGCGCATGAAGGCACTCTTAACTGGACAGATATTGATTTTTGGTCAAGGGATCTGAAACTTGACATTCCAGCCCTTAAAGAGCAGATAAGACATCTTATAGAAGTTCATCCCCATGTCGAGGAATTCCTTCGCATGCTCAAGGAACAGGGGAAAAAAGTTTACATGGTCACCAACGCTCACTATAAGGTGCTGGACACAAAACTGAAAAGGACTGGGATCGGCAAGTATTTCGACAGATGCATAACGTCTTTCGAGTTAGGCTATCCGAAGGAGATGATCGAATTTTGGCAGGAACTCGAAAAGACAATCCATTTTCAGAGGGATAAAACCCTGTTTATTGATGACTCTGCAGAAATCTTAAAAACGGCCAAGGCTTACGGGATAAAACACCTTCTTCTCAAAACAAAGGCAAACTCAAAAAAGGATGACAAATCATCAACCCAATTCCCTAGTCTAAGAGATTTCCAAGAACTCATGACTGACTTCACCACCGATACGGTATGCAGTTAATCTTGGCGCATAATTATTAAGGCTGATTACTTTCGGCTATGCTTCACCTGCTGACCTGCTCGAAGACTGGCAGGCATCCCGAAACGCACAGACCTTCGTAATCGGCTCTAGGGATGAAACAGCAGGCTGTTTAGCTTCTATCGGGGAAGTGGTAAAGCAGGTTTATCGCCTTTCGCGAAGGCAGCAGGAACCCTCTTATGGTTGAGAAATTAGACTTCCAGAAGAAAAGCAGCGCTTGAGTGGGAATCTCCGAGATGCGCTCGCCTGTTGTCAGCACGGGCACACACAAACATACAGACCATCATCGGGGCAAGGGCATTTGATGCTGGCATAGAGGTGTGTGAGGTCACTCCTGCATACACCTCTTACCAGCCATTACAAATGTGCAGATCGGTATGGGATGACGAGGCACCATGCCTCGGCCGAAGGGAACAGTATGGTTTCCTGTCCCATACCCCTCTTTTCAGCAAGACAACTATTCGAACTTGATCGCTTCAACCGGGCATGAGTTCGCCGCGGCTTCGCAATCGCAGTTGCCGCACTTATCAGCTCCGATAACCCATGCCTTGTCATCCCTGAGCTCGAATACCTCAGGGCACAGCTCAACACATGTTCCACATCCGATGCACAAATCCATGTCTACAACTGGTACCGACATCTTGTTCCTCCTTATGTTGTATTTTTTTGGCCGTATCGCCAGCGTCACAGATCTTTGCCACTGAAAGCCTGAAAACAAAATATTATAAATCTTCTTCCCGCCGGAACGCAACAAAACCTCGGGAGCTACGGCTTAGATGAAGCTTTTTTCTCCGGATGAAAACTGCCCCATTGCGGGAGATTTCCCGAAGACTCCTTTCTCCTGCGCCCTCCGTAAAAGTTCCTGAACTGCTTCCGTTCCCTCGCTTCCTAGGTCAAGGGTGTATGTGTTCACATACAAATTGATATGCTGTTCAATCACTTCATCCGCAAGCTCCTGAGAGTGAGCCTTGATATAACTCTTTGTCTCTTCCCTGTGGGAAAAGGCATATTCGACGCTTTTCCTGATAAGTATATCGACCGTCTTTATTGTCTCGGAGCCGAGACGTTGCTTAGCAATAATACATCCGAGGGGGATAGGAAGACGGGTCTCAGACTCCCACCATCTCCCGAGATCCTCCACCGCGGAAAGCCCGTAGGCAGGATATGTGAATCGTGACTCATGAATGATCAACCCGGCATCGACCGCACCGCTCGCGACTGACTCCATGATGCGGTTAAACGGCATGATGACAACATCACTGGCTAACGCTGGGTCGAAAAGTTGAAGGAGAAGATATGCCGTTGTGAGTTTGCCCGGTATGGCAATCTTTTTTCCCCTGAGCTTTTCCGGCGTCATGTCCCCTTTTGCAACGAGCAAGGGGCCGCAACCCCGTCCCAGTGCTCCGCCCGAGGAGAGAAGGGTATAAGTGTCCCGCAAATGGCCATATGCGTGGAAAGAGACTTTTGTTATATCAAACTCAGAGTTTAATGCCTTTTGGTTCAGGGTCTCGACGTCGAGGAGGACCTCTTTGACCCTTAGGGCATCAATATCAATCTTCTGATGTACCATGGCATAGAAGATAAAAGTATCATTGGGGCATGGAGAATATCCGAGTGAAAGAGCCATCGGTGACACGAATTATCTCTCTACAATCCTTTCGAGTTCTTTATCCTTTATCCAAGATGGTACTTCCATAATCTCTTATTATCATAACATCTGTGCTACTTCATCTGCCAACGAGCAGGGCATCTTCAGAGGTCAGAGCACGTTCAACCCCCTGCGGTCTTTAGAACGGTCTATCTGATTAGCGATTGATGACCATCTCTAACATGTCTGCCCAGACGGCATATCCCTTGTCGCTGAGGTGGACACCATCATCAAGGAGATAGTCCCTTACCGGATTGCCTTCCTCATCGAGAAACGCGGGATAGACGTCGAGATATTCTGCACCGCTTTCTTCGGCCAGCTTTCCGATGGAGCGGTTCACACTCCGAAGGGAATCAGCAGATATCCACGGTAACAAATTAGGTAACAGGCTGTTGATGAATATTCTCGCACTAGGATACCCATCAAGAAGCTGTTTGCAGACCCTCTTATAAGTGTCGATAAAATCAAGATCATCCCCGGCAACATTATTGATTCCCGTCATAATAAAGATAAGGTCAGGCGAGCGATATGTGTTGAGTATCCCTCTAATCCTGAACAACAGCCCCTGCACTGTCTCTCCCGCCACACCGAGATTGACCGGCTTATGATTGGGGAATCTTCGCTGCCAGTCGAAAAATTCGATAAGAGAATCACCTATGAAAAGTATTTTCTTGGGATGCATTTCTATAGCTATTTATCTTTTTATGAGAGATGGGAATAAGGATTCACCCGAGTGCAGATTCACAAGATAGGGACCTTCAGTACGTTCAGTACCACTTCTTGACAATGCTCAGCTGCAAGCGTGACATTCCATCTATCTTTATCCCTATTTTCCACAATATTGCTGATCCCCCGAATCTCGATCATGGGTATTCCATATATCGCACAGACATGTGCTACTGCCGCGCCCTCCATGTTCTCACAAATGGCGCCCAATTTTTTTTCGAACTCGAAGGCCCTTTCTTTTGTGCCTGTGCAAGTGGAGACAGTGACAAAGGTTCCAGCTGCCGTCTTGGTGACGAGGCGTGCAGACTCCAGGGTCTTTCTACTCAGCTTTCTGTCTAATGGGAATTCATTGAAATATCGTTTCCTACCCCTTTTCAAAAGAGGGATGCCGATACATTCTGTCCCGTGGAATCTGTTGCCTCTCTGAAACCCTTCGTCGCCGTAAACCTCTTTTTCCGCCACTGCCACGTCCCCGACCTCTAGACCCGATGATGGATAGGCTCCTCCGACGCCAAAGAGGATGACGAGACCCGGGGAGAATCTTTCGATCAGGACAGTCGCAGCATGTGCAGCGTTTGTCTTACCCATGCCGGAAACTACGTAGACAATGTCGTTAGCATGAGTATTGCCTTCATATGACGGCATGCCGCTAATTTGTCGCCGTTTGTCCCACTGTCTTGCGATTATCTTTCCTTCTTTTATGACTGATGAAATAAGGCCAATCAGCATTTCATAACCATTTTCTGCGTCCTCACTATGCTTTTATACGAGAATTAAGGATGAACTTCGCCCCAAGAATTGAGAGCGGACGAATAGCAAGGCATGCAGTTGATTGATTTCTGTTCCTCAAGATGTAGTCAACCATAATCAACTACAAGATGACCCTGGGAGCGGGAGTTTCGCTCTGCGATTGACCGACGTGGTATTGACGGGCCGACTCCACCCTCCCACTGATCGACTTGCGTC
>JBEKCV010000118.1:0-11520 GCA_050014695.1 Thermodesulfovibrionales bacterium | reverse complement strand
AAAGCTCGGAAAATAAAAAAATCTAAATTTTTCTCTCGTTGATAGAGAGGGTGGGCACTTTATCCGGAAATCGCAAGGCTTCTCGGTACGATCCCCCCTGCACTAAAATTACTGTCTGGATCACAGTTCTCCCGCTGACGAATCACGTGGGTTTCTGGCACCGACCCGGTAAATCCATCAGTTGCGTGCAATCGCGAAAGGAACAAATAACTTGTTGCAAAATCGCTTCTTCATTGGATAAAATGTTGCTGTGAGACATCCTCCATGTTTAATTCGGGGGGGCACTATATACAAAGGTTAGCAAAAAAAGAGAAGCTGAGTCGACAGTCCGGAGTTCCTGAGAAAAAGATGAATGGCCTTGAATATCTTGGTTTTCCCTGTTATCCTTAGATTGTTTTTGGAGGTGCAGCATGGCAAAAGCCAAAGTCTTTCTTGTTGAAGACGATCCGGCTCAGGCTGATGTGACGAGCGAGATGCTCCGGAAGTCCGGATATGATGTTGTATGCGCGAGTGACGGGATTTCCGCGATCAAGATGATCAAGGCTTCAAGGCCTGACATCATTCTGCTCGATCTCCTGATCCCGGGGCTCGACGGCTATGAGGTGTGCAGGTGGCTGAAGCTGGAAGAAGCGACAAAGGGCATCCCGGTCATCATGCTCACGATAAAGAAAGAGCTTTCAGACAAGATTTCCGGACTGCAGATAGGAGCTGATGATTACCTGCCAAAGCCCTATGACGAGCTCGAGTTAAACGCGAGGATCTATGCATCGTTACGGACAAAGTCCTTGCAGGACGAACTCAAGATGAAAAATAGACAGCTAGAAGATCTCCTCTACAAGGTTGAATACATGGCCGTCACCGATGCCCTCACCGGTCTGTATAACCGGAGAAGATTCCATGATGTCCTCACGAAGGAGTTCGAACGGTCGAAGAGATACGCCAATGCCTTTTCCATCGCCATGCTCGATCTCGATCACTTTAAGCCCGTCAATGACAATTATGGGCATCAGACGGGAGACATCATCCTGAAAGAGATCGCAAAGATCCTTACGAAAAGCATCCGGGAGATAGATACGGCCGCGCGCTACGGCGGAGAGGAATTCGTGCTCCTGCTGCCGAGTACGAACAAAGAGGGCGCGCTCAATCTCGGGGAGAGGGTTAGAAAGACCATCGAAATGAGCACATTTTCGTGCATAGAAGACCGAGGGGTTACGGCGAGTATCGGAATCGCTGGCGTTCCGGACGCGGACATAACTACCGAGGACACACTCATGCGGTGCGCTGACTTTGCTCTCTATCAGGCTAAACGGAATGGCCGAAACCGTATTGAAATTGTGGCAGGAAAGGATCTGAAGCTGACCCCGGACAATCCTTGATGGAACGAGGCAATGCATCTGGAGTTCCATAGGGGATCTCCCCGGGAATCAGTCACTCATCGCACCGTTCAAATATCGCCCCGTATACGACTCACGAACCTTCACGATCTCCTCCGGCGTTCCCTCGAAGACTATCCCGCCGCCCTCCTCACCGCCCTCCGGCCCCAAGTCGACAATCCAGTCCGACACCGCGATGACATCAAGGTTGTGCTCAATCACCACAACGGTGTTCCCTGCATCAACAAGCTTTCTCAGAACATGTATCAGCATGCTCACATCCTTGAAGTGGAGCCCGACCGTGGGCTCATCCAGTATGTACAAGATATCTTTTCTTTTGCTGCAACTCAACTCAGAACATATCTTGAGCCGCTGTGCCTCACCGCCTGAAAGCGTCGTTGCAGACTGCCCCAATCTGAGATACCCAAGGCCAACGTCCTTCATAAGGGTAAGGACGTTTGTTATCGCTGGGATGTCTGCGAATAACTCGGTGCAATCGTCAATGGTCATGTTGAGCACATCGTCAATCGTCTTTCCGTCATAGGTGATTTTTAGGGTATCAGCCCTGTACCTCTTTCCGCTGCACTCCTCGCAGGTTACGTAGATGTCTTCAAAGAAATACATCTCGAGTTTCTGATACCCCTCGCCTTTGCACGCCTCACACCTGCCTCCCGGCACATTGAAAGAGAAAAACCCGGGGCCGTGTCCATGGGCCTTTGACTCAGGCTGCTCGGAGAAAAGTTTTCTGATCTGGTCGAACACCTTCAGGTATGTGGCCGGATTCGAGCGGGGAGACCTTCCGATGGGGGCCTGGTCAATGATCCGCAATCCCTTGATGAACTCCATGCCTCTGATGGAGGTGTACGGGAGGGGCGATACCCGTTCAAGGGCGAAGTGCTTCGCCAAAGCCTTATAGAGCGTGTCCACAATGAGGCTGCTTTTGCCCGAGCCAGACACCCCAGTGATTGCCGTCAGGCTTTGAAGGGGCACATTGAGGGTGACGTTCTTGAGATTATTCCCCGTGGCTCCGCTGAGTGTCAAGAAAGGTTTTTTTATTTGCCGCCGGCCGATTGCAGCCTTTTTGTCGCCTGGCAACTGCCCACGGATGGCCGTCGGGAGTATCTTTTGAATCCCCCTGATGTACCGGGAAGTCAGGGTATCAGCCTTCATGAACCCTTCCATCGAGCCCGTGAAAACAACTTCCCCTCCCTGCCGGCCGCCACCGGGGCCCAGTTCCACGACCCAGTCTGCGGATTTGATGATCCCTTTATCATGTTCTACGACGATTATGGTGTTTCCTGTTTCTGAAAGCTTGGACAATATTTTTGCTATCCTTTCCGTATCCCGTGCGTGGAGGCCTACCGTCGGCTCATCCAGGACATAGAGGGTTCCGGTGAGATGGGAGCCAAGCTGATTGGCGAGGTTGATCCTCTGGTACTCGCCGCCGGAAAGGGTTTTCCCCTGTCTGCTCAGGGTGAGATAGTCGAGGCCGACCTGCTGGAAAAAAGAGAGTTTCATCGCGACCTGCCTCAGTATCTCCTTTGCAATATCCCGCTGAAAGAGCGACAGGTCAATATCCTTGAAAAGCGGCGCGAGCCGTGAAATCGGCATATCGCAAAGCTCTGCTATATCGTAACCGGACACCTTGTAGGCCAATGCCTCGCCTCGCAACCTCTTGCCCGCGCACACAGGGCAGAGGAAAGGGGTCCTGTATCTGCTGAGAAAGACCCTTACGTGGAGTTTGTATCTCTTGCCCTCCAGCTCTTCAAAGAAATCATTGATCCCGTAAAAAAGAGAATTTCCCTTGAATATCTTTTGCCTGACCTCTTCGGGAAGTTCATTATACGGCGCGCGGACATCCAGGCCCGCCTTTTTTGCCCCAACAATGAACTGACGTTTCCACCACCGATAGGCGGATTTTTCCCATGGCTCGATCGCTCCTTCTGCTAACGACAGATGCCGATCAGGCACGACACGTTCCTCGTCGTATCGCAGGATATTGCCGAAGCCCTTGCATTCAGTGCATGCCCCGACAGGGTGATTGAATGAGAACAGGAGGGGCGACGGCTCAGGAAGCACGATTCCGCATTCGTCACATGCGTGGGAGGAGGAAAACCGCAGGATCTTGTGGGAGTCCGGGTCATCCCGAAAAATGATCACCATGATGGTCTCATTGCCTTCCCGCCAAGCCATCTCAACGGAGTCAGGGAGCCTGGGGTCTTCCCGTATGACAAGCCTGTCGAGAATAATATGCAGTTTCGGGTCCGGGGGGCTTGGTTCCGAGTTCAGGTCGACTATTTCACCCTGAACCCATGCCCGGTGAAAACCGCGCTTTTTCAGCTCCGCCACCGATTCCTTTGTCTCAAAAATGATAAGGGCCTTCTCACCCGAATGCCTGTCGATAAGCTCTGAGACGACCTGAGAGGTGTCCCACTTCCTGATCTCCTTGCCGCACCGGGGGCAGTGAGGGGTCGAGACCTTCGCGTAGAGAAGCCTGAGAAAATCGTACGTCTCGGTGAGGGTGCCGACGGTCGAACGAGAGATCCGCACCGGATTTTTCTGCTCCAGGGCGACTGCGGGGCGTATGTTGTGAATGGCGTCTACATTCGGTCTGTCGAGTTTCTCGAGGAATAGCCGCGCATAGGAGGATATGGATTCGATAAACCTCCATTGACCTTCCGCGAAGATGGTATCAAAAGCGAGGGACGATTTCCCCGACCCTGACACGCCGGTTACCGCGATCACCTTGTTGTGGGGCAGCTTGAGGGTGATATTCTTCAGGTTGTTCTGTTTTGCGCCTTCAATGAGGAGGTCACGTTCGGACATCCGGATATTTTACCACACTTATGACTCCTCGTTCTTCAGGCGCTCCAGATACTCTACCCACTCCGTGGGCAAGAGATAGTGTTTCTTGTTGTTACAGTCCTTGCATACAGGAACGACATTGCCCTTTGTGGATTTTCCGCCCCTGATCATCGGCACGATGTGGTCCATGGTGAGTTCCTTCGGTTGAATCTTTTTCTTACAGTAAAAACAGATACCGGGGGAGCATTTCCTCTTCCACCACTGGGTCTTTCTCAGGTCACGGGCCTTTGTTCGCTCCTTCCGTATCTCTTCTTCTGAGACGGTTAAGAAAAAAGGTTCCATGGATTAGGCCGCATTTCCGCTGATATCGTCCCAGAGTACGCACCGGTTTCTCCCGGTCCTCTTGGCATGGTAGAGAGCCTGGTCGGCCTTTTCGATGATCTGCTCATGGGTTTCCGCGTCACTGGGAGATGTCGCCGACCCGATACTCACGGTCACCGTCAGGTCTTTTCCGTTAACGGAGCATCGGTTCTCTGTCACAGCCCTCCTCAACCTTTCCGCCATTTTCCGTGCCCCGTCGCGGTTTGTGCCGAGGAGTATCGCAGCAAACTCCTCCCCCCCGTACCGCGCCGGGATATCGATGTGTCTTACGGTTCCTCGTATGATCTTGGCAACACCCCTCAATATCTCGTCCCCTGCAGGGTGGCCATATGAATCATTGACCTTCTTGAAAAAATCGATATCCACAAGCAAAAGGGAGAGGGGGTCAGAGAAACGCCGCAAGCGTCTCAATTCTGAGGAGAGCTTTTCTTGGAAGTGGCGGTGATTATAGAGGCCGGTGAGGCCGTCAGTTATTGCCAACTGCTCCAGTTCGTGGTGGAATTTCGCGTTTGCGAGGGACAGTGAAGCCTGGTTTCCGAGAACCTCCAGTAACTCGAGCTGATAGGAGTTCAGCGCCCGATCTTTCTCCGATAGGAAAATGAGCATCCCCAACAATTCCCTCTCGTAGAGGAGGGGCAGCATGAAGATCGAGCCCGCACGGGCAGTCTTAAAGGGCAAGACCGGAATCCTGTTATCTTTCAGGTCTGAAAAATAAAGAGGTTCGCCGTTCCTGATCGCCATGCCGGGAAGGGAACCGCTGAAGTCAAAGAGTCTTTCCTCCGGGTCCACCAAACCAACCTGATAAATGAGTTCATAGAGATTTCCCCGCGATACGAACAGAGCTATGGAGAGGGGGGCTATGGTATATGCTGTCTCAATCAGGCTTTGCGCTATGCCCTCTATCTTCAGCGATGTGAGGAGGCTTGAACTGCCCTTGTGGAGGATCTTTAGCCCCGTGTGCTCCCTGGTTATCTGAGAGTTTATGCGTTGCCTCTGGAGCGTTCGCACGATCTGCTCAGAAAGCATCTCTACAGTTCTTGCCTCCCGCTTCTCAAACGGAGCCGGTCCGGTCCTCTGGACGGTTAACACGCCGGCAACGAAGGTTCCGGTGAGAAGAGGGGTTGCGATATGTGAGGATGCCCCATTGACGGCAGGGTCTGAACCGAATAGTACTGATCTCTTTTCTCTCATGCAGAGGGTCATGGGTTTCTCGGGGAGGCCGCTGGACGTCCGAGATTCATCGGTGGAGCACCGGAGGGTTAAGCTGTCCCCTTGAAGCGTGAACATACTTGCCGAATCTGCTGACAGCGCGTATTTGGCTATGGAAAGGAGTTCCTGTATTTCGGAGTTTGCCTTGTTTGTCGACGACAGATGCTCGGAAACGAGGCGGTCTTCGCTGACGCGGTCAATGCCTGCTGCGGGATCCATATCTTCAGCCTCTTCCTTGAGCTTGGCAAGGGATTTCTTGACCGTGTCGCGTTCTTTTTTTATTCGCGCCAGGACTACGGAGAGCACGCCCACAGTCAGAATCGTCGCAGCACTGAAAAAAATCTCTTCTTTGAAGTTTCCCCGCATGAAATGCCGTATCTCCAGGAGCGGGGTCGTGAGACTGAGCGGTATGATGATCTCAGGGCCGAAAAAAAACGACAGCGCAACAAAGAAGGGAATATACCCTGTGTGAAGCCAGGGGGAGCCCAGGGCTTGTATGCCCCCGGCTATGAAAAGACTGAATGAACAGAGCGTTTCAAGGGTATATCCCTTTTTCCTCTTGATGAAGGAGAGGTGCGAATAAACTCCCATGGTCAGAAGAGACAAGGGAAACCAGAGAGCCGGGTTTGAGGAAGGAAGACCAGAGAGGATACCTGCATACACAAGGAGAATGAGAGAGAGCAGGAGTATCCTTTTTACTCTGATGCCACGCCCCGTCTTACAGCCTCTTCCTTATAGAATTTCTTGTACAGCACTTCCCACTCGGGTGTTCCCTCGAGTATCTTCCGCGAGAAAGACTGCATCTTTCTTCTGACCGACTCGTCAATGTCCTGACCAACCTTGAGGAAGGAGACGAGAGATCGCTTCATCTCACGTCTTATCTTCCCCTCAGTATCCTTCAGTGCTATGTCGCCTCCATCGAGCAGCCCCTTGAGCAGGACATGGCTCATATGCGAGATCTTGTCGTCGGAGAGCATCACAGGATAAGACCCCTCTCTTCAACAATTTTTCTCTTGGTGAGTTCGAACATCTTCCGGTAGTCAAGCCTCCCCTTCTCTATCTCTGAGGAATACTTCTTGAGCATCTCCCTGACTTCTTCATTGACCTTGTCTTCGACCATGAGTTCGCCCATGATGATCTTCTCTATATCAGCCAAGAGCTGCTGCTTCGATACCTTCGCTTCGACAAGACCTTTCGAAAGAAGATCATCCTCGATCCTTTTCGCAATCAGGGAAACCCAGGTCTTGGGGATCCGCATCTATTTTTCCACAAAAGAGAGGATGGCGATGTTCCTTGCCCTCATGACGGATACGGTGAGGCTCCGCTGGTGTTTTGCGCACACGCCCGTCATGCGGCGCGGCAGGAGCTTCCCCCTCTCTGTCAGATAACTTCTCAGGACCTTGATATCCTTATAGTCGATAAACTCTGATTTCTCTGCACAGAACCGGCAGAATTTTCTTCTCTGGAATCTCTTCTGCTGCACGCTTGTCTCCTTTCGTTACCAAGTTGGCTCATTTAAAATGGCTCGAGATCGGTCGTCTCATCTGGCGGTGATGACGCATCGCTTTCGGAAGGCGGCGGCTGCCCCTGCGTATCAGTCTTTCTGGGGAGGAAGCGGACGGTCTGTGCGACGACCTCAACCTTGCTCTTCTGCTGTCCGTCGGACTCCCATTTCCTTTCCTGGAGCCTGCCTTCCACCAGGATGGCGTTGCCCTTATTCAGATACTGACTGCAGGTTTCCGCCTGCTTCCCAAAGGTGACGATGTCGATAAACAGGGTCTCTTCCCTGAACCCCTCGCTCTGCTTGTACTTTGAGTTCACCGCGATCCTGAATGATGCTACCGGTGTTCCCTGAGGGGTATACCTGAGTTCAGGGTCCTTCGTAAGGTTGCCGATCAGGATAATCTTGTTGTACATCTATGCCTCGCTTTTCGGTGTTGACGTCTCTACCGGCTTTGCCGGCACTACGCTTTTCAACATTTTCTTATCCAGCTTTATGACCATGTATTTTATCACCGGGTCATAAACCTTGTAGTAGTCCTCGAGTTTTTTGACAAAAGAGGGCTCTGACTGGAAGAGCAGCAGGAGGTAAAAACCCTTCTTGTGCTTTCGCACTTCATAGGCGAGTTTTCTTCTGCCCCAGACATCGGCCTTCAGGATCTCGCCCCCTGCATTCGTTATGAGGTCCTTGATCTTTCCGGTGGCTGTTTCGATCTCTTCATCAGAGAGGGACGCATTGAGGATCACGATGTTTTCGTAGGTATTCATTCATACCTCCTTATGGATATGCCGGTTCAACCGGTCCGATGGGAGTCAACGACTCGCCATGCGCAATAGCCCTCACCTCAGGAGTGAGAGCAAGGAGTAAGAGATACACCCAAAAGTCAGGGACTTCCGGGCAATCTCGTAACTGTTATTTATACCACAGAAAACGGCGGAAAAGCAATTGCTCTATACGTGTCGTCGGACTATCCTCGGTTGTCTTCTCATGGTAAACCGCCCTTGACTTCTCGCCTTCCCTCAAGTAGCTTGTAAACAGGGACAGGGAGGCCATGATGGAACCGGCACCAATACGCGCATCGCGTCCCTTTGAAAAAGTGAGGAACAAAAAAAGCGAAGAGAAAAAACGGAGAGGATAATGAGCATGATCGCTTTTCGGCCTCGGAAATGCGTCTCAGGTGAAAGCAAAAAGCGGAGAGGTTTCCTTTTTCTCCCCTATGCCCGGGAACCTCTCCTGCCGGCAGGAGAAAGGAAAGAATGATGTTCTTAAAGGTGGGTCATCGGGGAGCTAAGGCATACGAAATCGAGAATACCCTCGAGAGTTTTCAAAAGGCGATCGAGCTGGGTGCGAACGCCGTAGAACTGGATGTGCGAATATCCAAGGATGGAAATTTGATTGTGAGTCATGATGATAATCTGAAGAAAGGTTATGGCGAAGATATCCATCTGAGCGAGGCGACCCTGGAAGAACTGAAACAGGCGACGGGAAACAGGATAGCTTCTCTCGATGAGGCCCTGCATTTCATCGACGGCAAGGTCGAAAAAATTCTGGTGGAACTCAAAGAAGCTGGTTATGAAAAGAAGGTGCTGGACGTCATCAGGAAAGAAAAACTGCAAGACAGGGTCATCGTCGTCTCCTTTCACGAAGAGGCCCTTGCTCACGTTCGGAAACTCGACAAGAAAATCGAGACCGGCCTCATTTATGCGAAATTCACAAAACCTGTTGATGCGGCCCTGAGGCTGAATGCCCAATACCTCGTCCCTCTGTACCGATTCGTCCATACGGCAGATGTCGAAAAGGCGCACAAGAACAACCTGAAGGTGATCGTCTGGACGATCAATACGAAAGAGGAAGGGAGGCAATACATTGCCAAAGGGGTCGACGGCATAGCCAGCGACCGCCCGGATATTTTTAAGGCGATCGCGTAAGCCTCGAATACACCTGCGAGAAGGATGGGGCGCCGTGATCGAGATCGCACGACCAGTTGGTGCCTATGCTGGGTGTGCCGTCACCGTCGCAACCGCCGTAGACGGTAATGGTCACTTCATTCGCGACTCCGGGCTGTCCTTGCGGCCCGTCAGGGCCTGTGCACCAGCAGGGCCCATCGACCCTTGGGCTCCCTGATCTCTCTGGAACTTTTCACTGCTGTGTAAGAATGTTTATATTTATGTGGCGTATGGAAACAAAAAATGAATCATGAATGCAGCTATAGGACACATTATTGATATCATTACAGCTCCTGGTTGAGTATTCCGCATGATGAGAGACGGATATTAACTCATTAAATGTGCGACAAATAATAATTAGATACCTTTTGATAACAATATACAACCTCATAGCACTGTGAAGGTATAAAAATTGCTATTTCTTGAGGGGAAGTTCTTATAGATAACCCGACGGGGGCTAAGATGAGTCAATCACGAAGAACAGCGATAATGGTAGGGATAGCAGTACTAATGTTGATAGGGACGCTATGGGCTGACGCGGAATTCGGGAGCGGCGCCTCGGCGCAATCCCTGCCGTCTCAAGTGCAGGTACTGGCTACCATCACCGAGGTGAACAACTATTGGATTTCTCAAAACCCGACACCAGGGAACAGCGATTGGACCCAAGCGACGTACTTCACCGGCGATTTGGCGGCGTACGACGCGACAGGGCAATCGAACTACTTGAGCTTTGCGGAGTCCTGGGCCAGCGGACATGACTACAGTCTGGATGGTGGCAACACCACCACCTACGCCAACTACCAAGCCGCAGGCCAGGTCTACATCCGGCTGTATCAACTGCTCAACAACTCCTCTTATATATCCGGAATCACACAAAGCATCAATGGGATGGTGAACAGTAACGTGGACAACGAATGGACGTGGATTGACGCAATCAACATGTCCATGCCCGACTTCGCAGAGCTCGGTTCCATGGATGCGAACACCAGCTATTTCACCAAGATGTACGCTCTCTATTCGTATACGAAGTACACGCTAGGACTCTTCGACCCGGTGACCGGCCTATGGTGGGAAAACAGCACCTACGCCAATACCTCCACGTATTGGTCGCGCGGTAATGGGTGGGTCTTCGCGGCCCACGCGAAGGTGCTTTCGGTGCTTCCCCCCTCGGATCCCCACTATCCCGAGTATCTCGCTACCTTCCAAACCATGGCTGCCGCTCTGGCACAGCGCCAGCAGCCCGGCGGCTATTGGAACGCCGACCTTGGTGGGACCGACTATGCAGGGCCGGAGAGCAGTGGCACTTCCTTCTTTCTCTATGGAATCGCCTGGGGATTGAACAACGGCATCCTAGATCAGGCGACGTATCTGCCCATCGCCGAGAACGCCTGGAACTTTCTTGCGAACACGGCGGTTCAGCCCTCAGGCCTGCTGGGTTACGTGCAGCCCACGGGCAGCGCTCCGGGACCAACTACAGCAACCACCACGGAGGACTTTGGCGTGGGTGCTTTTCTTCTGGCGGCGCGCCAGATGGAGTTGTTGACAGCATGGGCTTCGGGCACGACGTACACGGTCTCCGGCGCCATCACGCCGGCATCGCTCGGCAACGGTGCCACCGTTACCCTAAGCCAGAACGGAATTACTATTGCAGCCACCACTGTGCAGCCGGGCGGCAACTACAGTTTCGCGAGCGTGCTCCCCGGAACATACACCGTTACGCCGAACAAGTCTGGAATCAATTTCAGTCCGACTTCCCAAAGTGTGACCGTAAGTGGAGGCCCCGCGACGGTCTCGACCTTCAGCGCCCAAACCGCCACGATCACCGGTTTAGCCCTTGACTCGTCGACTCCTGCCGCGGTAAAGACCAATACGCAGACTCTCACCACTGCCAGTTTTACCCCACCCGCCGGATCAGTGTTGTATATCTGCGTCATGCTGAATAGTAATGCCTCACCTGCTACAGATCAAAATTATGTAAGTCAAATCACGGATAATCTGAGCACGCATCTAACCTATACACTTCAAAAACAGTATGGGACTGCGAGCGGTAACAGTGCAATCGTGTATTTATATACAGCTTCCGTATCCACTTCACAGGCAATGACGGTAAGTATCACCCAAGGAGCTGCGGATACTTCTATAAGTAATGCGATGGTACAAGTACTGGTTATCACCGGTGCAAATGCCTCTTCTCCCGTGGGGAAAACGGCCGGGGCAGGGGCCACTACCACGAACATCAGCGGCACTGACTATAATTCCAGCGTTAATGATTCCTGGTCATGGCTGATTTATGCGGACTATGCCG
>JBEKCV010000117.1:0-11536 GCA_050014695.1 Thermodesulfovibrionales bacterium | reverse complement strand
GTAAACATATTTTGATGCGATCTTAGTTAGGTAAGCTTGGGCAGAGCTGAAACTTCTATTATTTACAATATGTTGCGCATTTGCGCCTGTCTATTGGCGAAAGTCACGTATAACACGCACAGAGAACACTCTCCCCTAAATGAAGCATACAACCCGAAATCGAGAATCCCTTCTCCAAGAGTTCATCCAGTGCACCGCCAATCTCTTGAGTTGCACGTGATTCTGAACGGGGATTGGCACGAAACATTGCGGAGCTGGTACCCGGCTATGCAGGCCCAATCCGAGGGCGGCCACCGCTTAACCCCGTTTTTTTCCGGCTCTCCATATTTCTTACGACAATGGAGATAAGTAACGAAATCAATTTCATGCAAATTGCAGTGAAACCGAAAGACAGGGAAACGACAGAGAAACGCACTCCGTTATAGGAGCCTGAAGAACTTTCAACGATAAGACAACGGCTTATACAGAGGGCCGGCAGACTGATACAGCCTCGGGGCAAATTGACACTGACCATGAGCGGCAATTAGGCGGTAAAAAGGAATTACTGCTTCTCCTTGATGCATTGGAAAAGGCTGCTTGATCCCAAAAGAACAGAACTCGCAAAACATTATGAAATGTTTAGGTTATACTAATCAAATTTTTTTAGATGGCGGAAATGAGTTCAAACTTATCCCCGCCACCAGATTGTGGCAAAGAAACAGAATAAGAAAAAGCTTTCTATGATCGCTCTGAATGAAGAGGAAAGGAAGACGTCTGGGATGACCTTTTCCTGAAGGGAGGTGCGTAGTCCTCGAATTTGACTCCGACTCCGACATTGGCAAGATTAGATCTGTTGATGATGGCGGCATGGATGAAATCGATAACTGCGGATTGATGCCGATTGATAAGGACGAAGATTAAGTTGCAGAGCGGGGATAAAGTCCTCTTTGCCCCCTTTGAAGACCTTGGGGGGCATTACTATGCGAGGTTCACCGGAATTATAGGTGTCTTACCTGAGGATAGAGCATGAAATGGCGAGACACTCATTCATTGGCGAGTAGCCTCTGCTTCTTCACCCTGGTCGTCTGCATCTGGTGCGCTCCGTCGATCTGCTATGCATCTGAGGATGAGGAAAAGACTGCTGATGCAGTGCGGGAACTGATTAAGGCAGGAGATTATCAAGGAGCGCTGGCACTCCTCGAACCTTACACTGACCAGCCCATGGAACACCCGACTTTTTTTTCGGACTATCTCGTCACCCTTGTCTGGGTAGGAAGATATGTCGAAGCGATAGAGATATTCGAAGCACTGCCCTCATCATTTCCGAGGCGCGTGTATCTCCTCCGGAATATGGCAACGGCATACCGCGAAGAGAAGAACTTCCTGAAGAGCGCGGATCTCTATAAGGCCGTGCTTGAGCAGGATCCCTCCGACAGAGGAGCAATGCAGGGGATCGTGTCCAGTTTGACTGATGCCGGGGACCTTTCCAGTGCTTCCCATTACGTCGAGCGGTTTTTAGGTGAAAACCCGGATTCCGCACCTCTCGCTCTCGCAAAGGCCCGTCTTCTATGGTTTTTGGGCGAATACGGGGACGCTATGAAGCTCTACCGCGACATCGCAGCGAGAAAGGATGTCGACAGCGAGCAGGTCTTCAGAATCCGCGATGATTTGATTAATGTTCTCTCCGGCGAGCAACGGCTGCTACTCACACACCTCATGAGCGCAACGGAAGGAGATACGGGGGATGTCTTCGACTACCTGGCGGTGCTTGTCCTGAACAAGGACTTTGCGACCGCTGTCACGGTCTTCGAATCGGCAGGCCTCGATGAAGGTGTATACTCGAATAACCTCCTATCGAAGGTCGCCTGGGCATATTTTAAGATCGGAAAGATTGAAAGGGCGGACTCTCTGTACAATCTGGTCCTGGAGAGAAATCCCGATTATCTGCCGGCGAAGATCGGGCTCGCCTATTGTCTCTCTGCTGACGGGAAGGGCAGCAAGGCTCTCGAAATTCTCGATCGACTACCTTTGCAAGAGCAGAAGAACATCGAGGTGGGATTCGCGAAGGCCTTCGTCTTCGAGAAACTCGCACAGTTCTGGAACGCCGTTCGCGAATACGACCGGCTATTAGTCCTTGTTCCTAAGAACGAGACTGCTATAAGGTTGAGGCTCAGAGCACTTGCTGACCTCGGCGCGAGTTCCCTGGCTCTTGAAATGGCTTATCACGAGCTTCCTGATCAGACTGATCTTCAGGAAGATTTCCTTAATGATTCGGCTGTTGATCGTCTGAAGTGGGGGGAACCCCGTGCTGCAGAGGAGATTCTCAAGCCCCTTCTCAAGGACCAAAAAAACCTGAGGGCGCGCCTCGATTATATCGTCGCCCTCACAGAGGATATGGATATGCGAACTGCGGTGGCTGCCTACGAGGATCTGTTGCAAGACGGCATCTCTCCGCCGTCGTGGATTCTTGATAGCGCTGCGGAAGCCTATCTCTATCTCGAACGGCCCGATAAGGCCCTTGAATTATACAACAAGGCTCTAATACTAGATCCCTCTTCGATAGGCAGCCGCAGGGGAAAATTCCATACCCTCCAGGAATTGAGGAGGTGGAGAGAGGCAGAAGAAGTCTTAGACAGCCTCGACAAAGAACAACCCTATACAGGCAATGCCGCCTCTCCGAACCTGCTCAAACTCGATATTGCGATCGACCGGGGGTGGTTCTTCGCCGACGGTGGGGATTATCGAGAAGCAGAGAAGTTCTTAGTTAATCTCAGGGGTAAGGCTCCAGCAAATACAGAGATTCGGAATGTCCTTGCCCATGTTCATCTCTGGCGCGGCTGGCCTCGCAAGGCCCTCAACGAATTCAATATCATCAGCACCCTTGACCCTGACTACAAGGGCGCTCTCACCGGCAAGGCAGCAGCCCTCAATACGCTCGCAGACAAGGAGGAAGCGCGCGAACTCACTTCAGACCTTCTTTCTGCATACCCACAGGACAGGCAGGTCCAGAAGCTCGCCCGTGAACTGAGCATAGAAACGTTCCGTGAAGTACTTACTGATTTCTTTTTTACGAGAGATTCAGACGGTTATGAAGAAATCAAGACTGAAATGACCGTCTCGCAGCCTCTCTCCCTTTACTCGACGCTGTATGCCTGGTTCCTGTGGGAACAGAGTTCCGGGAATGGCCTAATACAGAGATTTGAGCGTACCGGACTCGGTCTTCGACATGTCTTCAACAGTTCATGGACGCTGAATCAGAAATTTTCTATCAACTATACTGATGGAAAGGATTTTGGCTCCTTCACAGCTCTTCGCTTCACTCCCGATGACGCGTGGAGTTTCGACCTCTCATATGACTCTTTCTCGACGGACGTGCCGCTGAGGGCCAGGGTTTTCGGTATTGAGTCTGATAAGATCGCGGCAGACATCGTCTACAGGCAGAGTGAATGGCGCAGTCTCGGGCTCTTTCTTACCGACATGAACTTCTCGGATGGGAACAGAAGACAGGGAGCCCTGCTCAACTATCAGCAGGGGCTGCTCTCAAAGAATGACTGGAAGATCAGGGTTTCATTTGATCTCGGCGTCACGAGAGACTCGCTGCAGGATGCCCCGTACTTCAATCCGAGTCATGACTTCACCCTTTCAATTACCCCCATGATCGAACAGATCATTTGCCGCATCTACGGGCGCTCATTTGTTCACAGGCTTTTCTTCGGTGCGGGGGTTTACGCTGAGGACGGGTACAAAACCAAACCTATCACCTCCCTGAAATACCAGCAGGAGTATGACTTCTCCGACACGCAAAGCGTCCTGTGGGGTGTCAGTCTTGCACAGAACGTCTACGACGGTCGATCTGTCGGCAGCTACACTCTTTATAGCACCTATCGGGGGAGGTTTTGATGGCGAAGCGAGTTCTCCTGACGCTGATCTTGTTCTTTCTTTGTCCTACACAGGACGTCGTGCTTGCAGCGGAAGAGGCACCTGGTTCCTTTCTGGTGCTGGCATACCATAACATACCACTGGCTGATTCTCCCGGTGATAAAGAGGCTGTACCCCAGGGACGCTTCGTCAAGCAGATGGAATATCTTCGGACCCACGGATACCATCCTGTTAGCATGAATGATATCCTCGACGCGTACGAGGGGAAACGCCCCTTGCCGCTGAAACCTGTGCTCCTCACCTTCGATGATGCCTACGTTTCTTACTATGACTTCGTTGTCCCTGTTCTCGAGAAATTCGGATATCCTTCCGTCCTTGCGATCGCGGGATCCTTCATCGACGCCCCCCCTGAAGGATTACCCGAGCCGGTCATGAGCTGGGATCAGATCCGCGAGGTCGCCTCGAAAAGACTCGTCGAGGTCGTTTCTCACTCATACGATCTCCACAAAGGGGTGCGATATAATCCCGCAGGAAACATCTCCGGAGCAGGAGCCGTCCGCATGTATGACTCCGCAACTAAAACCTATGAGACTGAAGCAGCATACAGAAACCGCATCGAAGCGGATTTCAAGGCTCAGGAGGCCCTCTTTGCCCGGAAGCTCGGAATGAGACCAAGGGGGATAGCCTGGCCATACGGGATGTATACGGCACTGAGCGTTGATATCGCACGAAAGGCCGGCTATCGTTTCTGCTTCACCCTCGAAGACGGCTACGCAAACATCAGCCGCCTCACACAGATCAACCGTACCCTGGTTTCTAACGGGACGATGAAGGACTTTATCAGTCTCTTGAAGACCCCGCAGCCGGAGCGCATGATTCGAGCAGTACAGGTTGACCTCGACATGATCTATGATCCAGGCTCAGCCGAGAAGACGGATGAGAATCTCGGAAAGCTTATCGAGCGCCTCGTTGCGATGAAGGTGAACACCGTCTTTCTCCAGGCCTTTGCAGACCCCGAAGGAAATGGAACTGTTAAGAGTGTCTATTTCTTCAACAGGGTTTTGCCGGTGAGGGCTGACATCTTTAGCCATGCAGCCCATCAGATTGCAATTCGGGACATGAAGGTGTACGCCTGGATGCCGACCCTTGGTATCGAGCTGCCTGACCCGGCTTTGAACGAGAGCCTCAGGGTGCAGAATCTCCCCGGAACCGAGAAAAGAGCCAACACGTCAGGCTACAAGAGACTCTCGCCCTCGGACCAGAAAGTGAGGGACATCGTCCGGAGCATTTACGAGGACCTCGCCGCCCATTCGCTGCTTTACGGCATTGTCTTCCAGGATGATGCTTATCTTGCAGAAGACGAAGACTACCATCCATCGGCGATTTCGCGTTTTAAGGCCTGGTATGGACGGGATGTGGTTCCGCCATTCAACGGTTCTGAATTGGCAGAGGCATGGGTTCGTTACAAAATAGATGTTCTGATCAGTTTTACTGACAACCTCATGGAGGGAGTGAGGAAATACAGACCGACTGCGGTCTCTGCCAGAACTCTTTATGCTGCGGTTCTGTCCAATCCCGGATCGGAGAGATGGCTTGCACAGAATTTTGAGCGATCTCTCAACGCCTATAATCACGTCGTCGTTATGGCCTATCCGCAGATGGAGAGAGAGAAACGGCCGTTGACGTGGCTCAAGGGACTTGTTGCAAAGGCGCGGGCCTTCCCCCAGGGGAGGAACAAGACGGTTTTTGAGGTGCAGTCCTATGACTGGGAGAAGCATTCGTGGATCAATGACCGAGATCTCCTCGAGGAGCTGAGAGACATCCTTGCCGAAGGTGGTAGACATATCGCCTACTACCCGGATAATCTCTGGCAGGACAGACCGAAGCTTGACGTGCTGAAACTTGAAATGTCCACAGAGAGCTATCCCTTTCTGAAAGGGCGCCCATGAAGGACTTCATCGGCCTCCTCCATGATTTCGTCTTCCTCTTCCCGCTGTTTATGAGCTTCGTTTGGATGATCGGTGCCCTCATCTTTTATTACCGGTACGAGCGAAGGATGAAGACGCCTCCTCCTCTTGAGTCATATCCTTTCTTCAGCATCATCGTTCCCTGCCACAATGAAGAACGGCAGATTCGCGAGACGATAGCAACAATCGCGGCGATCGATTATCCATATTACGAGATCATCGCCGTTGATGACGGAAGTACGGATGACACGGGCCTCATCCTGCATGAGCTAAACCAGACTTATGAGCGCCTTCGGACAGTGTATCTGAGGACTAACCAGGGTAAAGGCCCGGCGCTGAATACGGGCTGCCTCGTGTCAAAAGGGGAATTCATTCTGAGCCTTGATGCCGACGCGGGTCTTGATCCCCAGGCTCTCAAATGGATGGCCTGGCACTTCCAGAAGTTTCCGCGTGTCGGTGCGATTACCGGAAATCCGAGGGTAAGGAACCGCACTTCCCTCCTCGGCAGGATTCAGGTCGGCGAATATGCTTGCATCATCGGGCTTATTAAGAGGACTCAGCGGATACTCGGCAAGGTTTTGACGGTGTCAGGAGTCATAGCAGCGTTCCGAAGACAGGCTCTCGTTTCGGTGGGGATGTGGAGTGGTGATATGGTGACCGAGGACATCGACATAACCTGGAAACTCGAGAAACGTTTTTGGGACGTGCGCTATGAGCCAAGGGCCGTGTGCTGGGTATTGGTTCCTGAAACGCTCAGGGGACTCTGGCGACAGCGCCTGCGGTGGGCTCAGGGGGGCATCGAGGTGCTGGGGAAGCACCATGATGTCTGGCAAGATTGGCGGCAACGGAGGCTTTGGCCGCTCTACATGGAGTATGTCGTGAGTGTCTTTTGGGCCTATTCCTTCTTGACACTCACTGCCCTTTGGTTCATCCAGGCAGTGTTCGGTCTCATGCTGCCGGTGAAACTCCTTCCACCCATTCCTCCCAGGTGGACAGGTTCAATGCTTGCTCTCACCTGTGTTACCCAGTTCGCAGTCAGCATGCATATCGACAACCGCTATGAAAAGAGGTTCTTTAAATATCTCTTCTGGGTCATCTGGTACCCTTTTGTCTATTGGATGATCAGCGCCGTAACAGTCGTCGCTGCCTTACCGAAAGCGTTCCTGAAGAAAAAAGGAAAGAGGGCGGTCTGGAGAAGTCCGGACCGCGGACTGGACATATCGTAACGGGAGATTACGGAGAAAGAATAGACTCAATGGAAGGCCCGAAGAAATCAGAACAGAAGAACCTCTTGAGGAAAGTCACGGAGCTGGGCATTACCGCATTGATCTGGGGTTTCTGGATTTATCTTTTTCTCCCGATACTGACCCTGTTCCTCTGGTTCCTTGGGATCAGGGTGTTCGCCGTCGAGGTGATTGAAGAACACACGGGGTATCTCGAGTTTCTTGCTCTCGTGAAGGCACTCGGTTGGTATGTCCTGGGACTTTTTTTGACCTTGCGTCTCTGGGGATACTATAACTACTGGAGGTTCGGGAAGAGAAACAGGCGCAAAGCTTCACCTCCTGACCATACGATACTCCAGAAATTGGCGGCCGATTTTCATATGGAGGTCTCCGCGATTCAAGAACTCCGATCCCTCAAAGAAGTCGTTTGGCCAGTCAAGGGGAAACCTGAAGAGGACGTTGTCTCGTGGTTAAGCAGATCGAGGGATATGTATCTACCGGAGAAATCGCATAAATGAGCGGGTGTAACTAAGGAAGCAAAACACTTCTCGATTCCAGGGACTGCGAAAGGTGCAAACAGCGATAGCGCGTCCCCGTTTTAGCTCTGTGTCGCATTGCGAATCGCACGCTCAGCCGCCCAGCAGTTTCGGCAAAGAGGACCCCAGGAATTGCCTGAAACTGTCTTTGCAGCCGTAGAAATGCCAGCTTCTGGACGGCGTCGGCGAGAGGATTTCCAACGTTGTGTCAGTTTTCGTAATCGCCGATCCGACGCGCGGTACCGGCAGATTCAATATCATGCTGGGTGCGATTACCACTGGCGTCGGTATCGGCGCTTTTCTGAGCCAGGTCGTCACCGGCAGTATCGCTTACCACGTGGGCTCCAGCGCCGGCTTCCTATTCCTCGCCGGGGTGGCGGCAGCATTTGCCATCCTCTAGTATTTTATGCCCGAGATTGGTGGCGACAGGAATGGGGAAGCTCAACCATGAGTGCAAGCTGGCGAGCTGATCCTCGTCGCGGATGTGAGGGCTCCGATGGCGGTTATTAGTTCACTTGCACATAACCTCCGGTAATGTTTACCGGGCAGCCTGACAGACTATAGTTATGGCATAATAGAAGACTAGCAGCACCAATGCTATGCAACAGGAAAGTGGCATAATTTTCAAACAAAAGCTCCTTTCAAAAATGGTCACCACTGCCCGATTAATTTAGTGGATACTCTTTGTATATATCACGTTGCCAGGAGGATGCGAAAGGTGAAAGGAAGTTTAGAAGTGTTGCTACTGATGGTATTAGTGTCTGGGGCGACGGCATGCGGCACCATACAACTCAACCATATAGTAACAGGGACAAAGTGCTCGACAAGGGAGGACTGTATAAAAGACTTGAACCTACCCAACCCTGATAAGCCAGATATGGTGTTTGTCGTGGACCCGTTATTGATCGATGAAAAGGGCAGGGCTGGGCGAAGAAGAACCCCTGCATTTAACAGCACCAGACTTCACGGGGATGTAGAGTTGTGTATTGCGAAAGCATTAAATGATGAATTTAAGAATGTGAAAATAGTTTTTGATAAAAGCGGCATCGCGGGGCCATACATCAACATTAACCCCACGTCCATAAGGAAACAAACTGCCCGCAGTGGCAGAAGTTACATGGAAATCGATTATGAAGTAACAATAAGAGGAATTACTACAAGAAATACAGCACAGACAGACACCGAGACGTATTCGAGCGTAACTGCTGCTGTAACTAAGGAGTACCCTGAGGTATGTAAAATTCTTGCTGAGCAAGTGAGGAAAACCCTTAGTAAAGAATAGGAGCGATCAACCTGCAAAGAATCAGAGACTATAAAAAGGGCTGACGCAGAATACAATAAAAACTTACCGGAATTCCAACAGCCAACGATGTGATGTCGGCAATGCCGGAGAATATCAGTCAGATTGTTGAGGGTTGCGAAAGAATGACAACAGCAAATCGTTAATAAGGAGAGAAAACGAATGAAATCTCAAATGATGGAGATAAAAACTCGGGACCTTGCGCAATGCTCTACAGCCTTCAACGTACTGATAATGCCCCCCTTCTGGGCACCATATTTGGTCTGTATTTTTGCCGTAGATGTTGCCATCCTTGGGTGAAGACTTATCTAGTTTTTTCACAATCGGCTTTATCTCCTAACTACATTTCGCTAAGGTAATTATATACCCTTCGGTAGTTTAGGCAAAGTTCTCGCTGATGATATAATAAATCCAGGGACGGGAATGAAACATAAGAATTATGAAGTAAACAGAGAAGGCAGGATTGTCATATACCCATCACTTCATGAGACTAAAGAAAAGGGTAAACTCAGGCTATTCTCAAACGGTTGATACATATAAAGAAGGGGCATTCAGGAAGACAGGAGAAGTAATCTCTACATCAAAACAAGGGAGATATAACGATGAAGGTTATGGCATTTAATGGAAGTCCAAGAAAAAAGTGGAATACGGCAACATTACTGAGCAAGGCTCTTGAAGGAGCAGCCTCAAAGGGAGCAAAAACGGAACTCGTTCATCTGTATGATCTAAACTTTAAAGGGTGCATAAGCTGTTTTGCCTGTAAGACCATAGGTGGTAAAAGTTATGGTAGGTGTGCAGTCAAGGATGACCTGACACGAGTCTTTAGGAAAATTGAAAAAGCTGATGCCATCATCTTGGGTTCCCCGATCTATTTTGGCACTGTTTCGGGAGAGATGAAATCATTTATGGAGCGTTTACTGTTTCCTTATTCAACATATACTGATCCTCCTGAATCACTTTTCCCCAGGAAGATTAAGACGGGCTTTATCTATACGATGGGTCTCACGGAAAAGATGATGCAGGAATTTGGCTACATCCAACACTTCAACCGTCATGACATGATACTCAAGAGGATATATGGGGCTTCTGAGTATCTGTGTAGCTTTGATACTTATCAGTTTGATGATTATTCAAAGGTCGTTTCAACCCGTTTTGATCCTGTGAAAAAACAACAGAGGCGAAAAGAAATATTTCCAAAGGATTGTAAAGAAGCCTTCAAAATGGGGGCTAGATTTGCCAATATTGGGAAGTGACAGGAGTTGAGAAAATGTTGAAGGCATTGGAGGAGTAGTCAGGGTTTCTTTTTCTTTGATTTCCGTTCTTTCGGCTCAACCCCAAACCGTGGGTCGCTTATTCTGATAGCCTCCACAATATCAATTGCCACAGTTTCAAAATCCTCAGATGACTCCGGCAAGTAAAGCCATTTCTTCACTACGGGGTGTTGAACCACAGAATTGAAGTCTTTCATGATTCCATCATGGAATTGATGCTCAGTCGGAATCAACAAACCATTCCAGGGCTCCCGTCCTGACGATAAAAGAAGAACAAGACGCCCGTGAAGATAACAGGCTTGGCATCCGAACATGGGATTTTCCAAGTAGCTCGGTTCTTCCTCAAGGGGTTCAATAAGCCACTGTAGTGGGTGTTGTTTCTTTGTCTTTCTTACGGATGCCATAAGAAGATTTTACTGCATCTGCGTTTTGATAGCCATCATCAACTTCGTATATAATATCCCCGATGAGCAAGATATTTATCAACCCCAAACAACTGGAAGACTGTGTTGATGCTGCTCTGGGGATACAGGAACGGTACGGTATCGGGAAAGCGTTAGGCTATATCATCGGGGAGAAGTTCTACAATTTAGTTGATACTCTCCATATGGCTCGTAAAATTTGTCGGCTCATAGAAGAAGAACGTATGAAACCCCATTACAACCCCATCCGTGAGGTAGTGCTGAAAAGACAACGGTATACCGAGAACCTTGATGAAACCTATGAACATAAAAAACAAATCATCATGGAGGCGGAGGGACTATTGCTCAAATTCGCTTTCCTGATCAGTCAGGCGTTTGAGGCTCATGAGATCAGACGATACTTTATGTCCCATCCCCGTCTCGGAAGTCATGGGCATGTCTGTACAGATGAACAATATGAATTCATGGTCAGCAAAGGGGCTATCCCGCACTCAATTGAAACAGAGGGTGAGGATGCTTTGATATTTGGGGATATGATGAAGTATTTTGGGGTGAGTTGTTAGGGGTTATGATTAATGCCTAAGAAACTTAAGCGTAGGATTTTTTCCCAAAGAACCACACCTGCTGGCATATTAAGATGTCTGAAGTAATTATGGATTATGCAGAACCACTTTTAAATTGCAGCAGTGAAGATGAGGGATCTAAGGGAAAGGCTATTTCAATTGCAATAATGTGCTGGAATCTCTCTCTCTTGCCTCAAGATGTTCGTAAAGAAGAAAAAGGGAAAATACTCAATAGTCTTCCAAATATAAATGCGAAAGATTTTAACGATGCGGAATATGTCAATGATTTTGAGACACTCCTCGTCCGCATTTAGTGTATTTTTTCCTCACTCTCTGGTATCAGTTTCGGTTTGTTAATCCAAACAGCTTCTGGTATTGACGGAGGCACAGGGACTT
>JBEKCV010000116.1:0-12100 GCA_050014695.1 Thermodesulfovibrionales bacterium | reverse complement strand
AACAGGAGTTTAAGGGCTAACCTCTAATAAGTCTCGCAGATTCAGTAATGACAAGGCTTCAGCTGTTTTTTGGGTGTAAGACCCCACCGGCATTTACTGAGAAACCAAAAGCCGATAGGACTTCAGCTTGGGTCTTCGTCGGTATCTCTATCCGGCGGTCAGCCTTTCTCCCGCCATCTTTTAGCAGCAGCACAGAATGCAGGTGCCGCATATCCTCCATGACGTCTTCCGCTGTGCGATGAATGCCTGCGGCATTAAGTTTCAACTCAATCCGCCGCAAATAGGTCATAGCGACAACACAACTGAACAGGTGACACCGTATCTTGCTGTCGGTCCAGTGTCTTATGGGCCGCATGGCAACCAGATCGTCTTCTTTGCTGAGCCGGAAGCGATTCTCTACTTGCCATCGGTCAATGCTGGCTTCCACTATCGCCGTGGTGGTCCAATCCATGTTGTCGGTGATAATAATGTTTTTGCCAAACATCATGCGCCTTTGTTCCACCGCTACCACATCTTTTCGAAAACTCATAACCAAACCTTCTGCCGTCTGTGAGAACTCCAAGGCGTAGAGATCGCTCGGCACGTGAAAACGCTCGCAAAGACGCAGATATCTTTCTCGGATCGCTTCCTGTTTGCGCCAATGAGGCTCCTTATTTCGAACCTTTGACCTCATAGCGAGAAGTTCCTGCCGGATCGCATCCAGTTTACTGTCAAGCGTGTAGGTCTGCTTTCTTTCCGTTGTCGGATTATATGTAACCACGACTGCCCTCTGTTTGCCCCAGTATTCGCCCTTTGCTCGGTACACGAGCATGCGGTCTTCTCCCTTCCCCTTCTGCAGCAGCAGCCGATTCTTTTCCGTGTCCGCCGGCTCAAAGACCTCCAAAGACGTCATCGCCAGTTCTTCGGCGAAGTAGGTTGAATACGTCGTCACAAAATGGATACGGGAGTGCTCGTCTATCCAGGCGAAATTGCCCTCGGAGTTCATCCCTTTGTCAATCACTACGGTGAGTTTCTGTTTCGTCTTGTTCAGTCCGCACACGACTCCGAACATCTCATCCATGACCGCCTCGAACTGACGACTGTCATGGAGATTGCCCGGATAGACGCAATAGTACAATGGCAGCCGGCTGTCGCGCGATACCAGAAGCCCCAATCCGATCTGCCGGAGATTGTGCCGGCCTTCCTTGCTCTTCCCCCGGCGAGCAAGCTCAGAGGGCGTATCACTCGCCATAAAGGTGTAGTAGTTCGTGGTGTCGAACAGCAGACAGTCGGCATCAGGGGATTCAAGCTCCCACATGCGCTCAAAGAATCGCCGGGCAATCGTCTTGAGTGCGGCTTCCGATACCCTCTCCCATTTTTCCCAGTAGCGTTGACTGGTGAGCTCACCAATATCAACAGGACGAATCTGCTGGACCGCCGTTCGCCCATACCATTGGGCAAGCTTGTTTTTGCTGGTGCTCTCGCACATCCGATTCCATATGCAGTACAAAAAATACTCTCCTACGGACGGACCTTCTTCCTGAGCGCCCCTCTGGATCTCCTTATCTACGATGCCCACAAGGTCAACATCTTGGCTGATTTGATGGGCCAGCCACAATGCTCCGAACTCTTCCACCTTGAGCCTGACTGCCGCTTCTTCGGAGCCTCCTACGAGGCCAGCCACCCGCTCAGGAGAGCCGATGTATATTTGAGAGACCACCTTGGGCTTCCCCGCAACGCGGGCAATCTCGCGCACATAGAGGTAGGGTCTTCCCTTTTTCTTCTTGATATGGAAATGCGCCATGTCCAATACTATCATAGTAGGGTCTTACTTGTCAAGTAAAAAATGCATTCCAACTCATAAATAATAGGGTTCTTAGAGAATCTTGGAGGGTCTTACAGCGACTTGTAGAAAAAGGCTCGTATTTTCAAATGGTTGGACAGTTTAAATGCAATTGCCCCTTAAACTCCTGTTAAACGATTTCTTTTGATGAGAATACCTTTGGTAAGGAACTCACGGAACTTCCTCTATGGCGGTTTTATACTGTTTTAGGGCTATTTAAAAGGCCTCTTCCATACATTCCATCATAATTTTGGATACTGCCTCTTGTTCATTTATGTGATTATGGTCAGTCCGATATGCTAAAAAACCGAGGATAGAATGCTACACTTGGCGGAATGACCCTGAAAAACAAGTGGGGGAATGCTGCTGAAAAATGACACTGGTATGTCGTTCATTGTCACAATCTCCCATAAATAGGTAAAGTAACGTATATACAAAAAGCCATGGATAAGGGTTCAAGTATAGTATAGGTTAGGCATAACTATTGCTTCGTTCAAAGTGAAGTACCACTGACGTTATCGGTGGCTTTCAGTGCGGACGGGCATTTTGCTGACCTCTCGAAGGGACCAGAAAACCCGGAGCGAAACCTCCAGATAGACTTCGACTAATTTCAGGCCAATCTGGAGGTTTGTGTACTTGATCCTGCAAAATCAAACCGTTCAAAAATCCCATTAATCCAATGTGGTGTCGTTTCTGCAATTGTCCCTTATGTTACAAAAATTTCATGTCTTTGTCATTAACCTGTAACATTAAATGTGTTATATAGGCAACAAGTATTATCACCATCCTTATTAAAGTAATTTTTACGATAGACACGTAGGTAGCCACTGCGCTGAAGTAGAATGTGCAGAGTGGTCCTTTGCTGACCGACCCACACCTTCTGTATCGGTACCAGAAAGCCCGAATCGAGGAGATAGCAATATGGCTGTCCCGGTTGGGGCTTTTTTATTTTGGTGCTGAATTAAGAATTACGAGCTTAACTTCTCAGTTGCGCAAGACGATTTATTGGGGGCTTAGCACTACTTTCTTATATAGTACAAGACGCCGTTCCAGCGACTATGAATACATCTTTGAATAGATAGATAGATAAAACAAGTGAGGGAGACAAGATGAAAACTGGTCGAGTGTTTGCGATAGCGGTAGCGTTCTTAATTTTAGCTGTAGTAGGTCAGCCTTCAGAGTCAAGAGCAGATTACATCGTCTATGACAACCTTGGTCCAAACAACTCTTATGGGCCCGGTGGCTTTTGGTTCGGCACCTTCAACCAAGAGACCGCTCTAGCTGCCACTGAGTTTACCCCATCGGCCAGCGGCTATTTAAGCAGTCTAGTTCTAGGCATGTGGCACTCCACCGGTAACAACAACGTAACTCTCTCTCTGTTTTCTGGTTCATTATACGGAACTGCTCTGTGGTCTCAAACTTTCATCAACCCGCTCGGCGACTACGGTTCGGCACTCTCCATCAACAATCTCAACGGCCCGATGCTGAACGCGGGGTCTTCATACTGGCTATCCGCCGCAAGCGACTCAACATCGGAGCAGGTCTGGGACCAAAACAACACCGGCGCTGTTAGCAGCGTCGCCGTTGATGATTACGGCGAGGGGTATTACGTGTACAATCCTGATGTCACTCTTGCGATGCTAGTAGAGGCAAACGATGTTACCCCAACCCCCATTCCTGCTACTCTTCCGCTGTTTGGTTCCGGACTAGTGGGTCTTGTGGGTTTAAGAAAAAGATTGCTGGAAAAATAGCAATTGAGAGGTCTGCCGATAAACGACCAGAAAGACTTTGACTATCCCGGTTCGTTTTTATGAGATGCAGAACTATAAAAACATGAGAAAAAGGAGAGAGCATATGAAAAAGTTAACGCTTTTACTTGTTGCAGCCGTGATGGTTGTAAGTTTTTCGGCAATAGCACACGCCGATTTGTCGGTAGTGGGCACTGGTTACATGACTAGTGATCCAACACAAACTCAGTACCAATTGATTTATGACAGCGCTCAGAACATCACGTGGTATGACTATACGAATTCCCTTAATACATGGCAGAATCAGGTGAACTGGGCTTCGGGACTGACAGTTAATTTTAAGAGCCAGAGTCTCACTGGATGGAGTCTGCCGTCTTATAGCGAGCTCGGGGTACTGTATAGCGAATTAGGCGGTACGGCAGGACTATCTCCCCCACCTACAATGCCATTTCAAAACCTGAATGGTGGCAACTACTGGTCAGGTGACGAGCTTGTACCTGGGTACTCGGCGTGGGGCTTCAACTTCACCATTGGCTATCCGTTCGTAGGCAATGAGAGCGCCAACCCCTTAGGCGGGGCTGCATACGCCCAGGCTATTGCTATTCGTCCCGGGGATGTTGCCGCAACGCCTATACCGGGCACAGTGCTGCTTTTTGCCTCAGGATTGGCTGGACTGGTAGGGATGAAGTGGAGACTTGGGCACCTAACAAAGATGTATAGTAATTTGTTAAGAGGGTAATATGTTTATGAAATTAATGCTAAGTTTCTTGCCTTTGATTCTCATTCTTATCACATACGCGAGCTTTTTTGTGCTCTCTTCACGTTTAGTGATAAAAAAAGCCTTGAGTTGGAAATTGTGCTCTGGTTATGCGTTTATTGCATTATTAATCTTCGTGGGAATGCATTTTATTCATAACGCCACTTGGTGGCCGTTGCCCCCATCACTTAACGCCTTAGTCGGCATTCCGATGAACTTGTTACTCGGAGCTTATATATTTGGGAAGTATGGCAAAGATTCAAATGGTGATATACTCGGTTTTCGGCGTGGTCTTAAAACCACCGCCTTGGGCATCGTATTGATAATATTGTTTGCAGTGGTTACAGCCACGGTCCTGTATTTTTTATATCCTCAGACATTCCAGGTGGGGGGGCACTCTTGAGGGAGTAGCCTTATGACTCCCAGTAGATTCACCAGATGAGGTTGTGAGAGCATCTATAGGACCAGATCCCTTTTTGCCCTTAATGCACTTTCGATTACCGGTAATTATCTACACTTTAAAGAGGCAGATGCAAAATTAGGCGTTCTTCCTGAACCTCACACTTATCAAACCTGATATAATTGTGCATAGTTCAATCGGTAATAAACACGCCAAAGAGGATGAAGGACACTATTTATAGCGTACTCCATTGACAGAAGGGAGGCCGCAGCCTAAAATAAGCACGGAGCCTTGAGGTTCCTTCTGAGTCAACTAATGAACGGGATATCTTCATCGGTAACAGGAGGAGAAGAAATAGTACGCGTACTGAAAAGAGGGGAATAGTTTCAATTATGACAATGTTGTGGCTGTTCTGTTTTTTACCCGTCGTCGCATTTGCTGTTACCGGTTCACTGCAAACGCCTGTTCAGATGTGTTTTGAAGAATTAGGAAAAAACTCTGCTGCAAGTTATCAAACGTATGCCACGACCCAAGCTGCGATGGACGCAACGCTTAATGACTTTAGAGATGTCTGGACAGGTAATATCCAGAGCGTTAACAGCTATGGCGAAAGCAAAACGCAACCGATAACATTGAATCTGTCAGTCAGCCGCGGTATTGGAACTCTGCCAAAAACATTAGACTTAGGTACCCTTGCAATACCTAATAGTCAGCAAGTTTTTCCAATATATGAACCACTGACTTCTCCAGTCATCACTCTTGACCCTTCCCAGGCAAAGCCTATTGGCATCGGTTCTGTTGCTTCCGGAGGAAATATGCTCAGTTTACAGATCGGCCTTGCCCAGTTCACAAGCGCTGTAGATGTCTACTTCGCGATATATGCACCATCTATTGACCCCAATAATATTTATTTGTTGACATCTGATAATACGATCCAAATGGCATCAAAAAGCCTCGTGCCTTGGAAACACAATATGACAACCAGCATGGATGAAAACGTGCTTGGAGATATATCAATCTCCCAGCTTCCTGCCGGGACTTATTATTTTGGTGTGCTGGTGTCGCCTCCTGACACCGGGATAAGTGATAGTTACTACTTGTGGATCACTAGCATGTCTTTGCAACCGCCGATATCTTATCTTGAGACTGACTTAGATCCCCTCTATCTGACTACAGACGGAACGAATATATTTTGGTCAGATCCCTCAGAGGCACCTATCAAAAAAAGTTCTGGAATCTGGGAAGTGGTCGCACTGGCAAGAACAATAGGCGTTCCAACTGGTTTGACACTAAGCGGACAAAACATATTTTGGATAGATGATCAGAATGAACCCTCCGATTGCGGTACTTCAGGTTTGCGCATCTTATATGAAACATCTCTTGACGGAACTACGACGACAGCCTTGACGCAGGGAACGAATTGTCAAAATGAAACCACTGCCGATATAGTTGTAGATGACTCTTATATATATTGGGTAAGTACCGATGCTTATGAGACTTCAAGCATCATGAAGACCCCCATTGCCGGGGGTGCTTCAACAGTACTGGTGGAAAGATCTCCGACAAAAAACCCTGGGACAATTTCGGCTCTGAAGGGGGACGCAGCAAATATTTACTGGGAAGAGTTTAGTGACCTTTTGAGCATACCAAAGGCAGGTGGTACGCCTGTCATCATTTCAGGGGGAAACACATTCTTGCGGGGTGACTTTGTGGTTAGCGGTGACGCGATCATTTTTGCCGACGACTATTCGACCGGTACGGTAAGCACTAAGTATAGGATTATGCAAGTATCGATTTCCGACGGGACAATTTCGACCCTTGTAAACATCGATTCCACTCCTAACGAAAACTACGTTGGGAAAATTGTAGCGGATTCCACAGACGTCTATTGGATAGATAAAATGTCAGTTAACAAAATTCCTCTTAGCGGAGGTCCTATAACAAAGCTGGCCGATGTGCAGAACTATATGGCAATTGATCTGGCTGTCAACCAGGATACTGTATTTTGGACGGAACTGCCACAGTTGACCGCCCAGGGAGGTCCTCTTAAGGCTGTACCGAAGACTGGAGGAGCTGTGACAGTGCTGCATCAGGATGATAGAGTTACTCCTTATAAGCTGGCACTAGCTTCAGATTACATTTTCTGGACAGAGGGAGGACTAGACATACATGACATTTCACTTTACACAGGTTTTGCAAGAATTGCCAAGATGCCGATCACTGGTGCGACGCCAGTCACCTTAGCCTCCGGTGTGTCGCAACCGCCCCCACTGATTGCAGCCGACAAGAATAATATTTATATTGGTGATGGATATGCGATCAAAGAAGTTTCATTGAATGGCGGTATAGTCGAAAGGATGGCGATAACTTCACAGCCTGTAACCGCTATCGGAACAGATGGTACAAACATATACTGGCAGGCGGGACCAATATACAAGGTTCCGATAAGTGGTGGCGCTGCTATCGCTTTAACCGATGCTAGTTACTTAAGCGGTACGTCCTCCACCAATCTCCCGGACGCTAGGAGCACAAGCTACTCAGTCCCTGTCCCCACCCATCCGTCTCCCCTCTGGGTTGTGAATGGCTATGTTTATTGGATGGAATCGGCCATAATTGACGGAGAAATCTTCAGGGTGTCAACGTCTGGGGGTTCCACCGAGACCGTTGTTTCAGGCATTCAATCACTCTATTATTTCGTGGTTGATGGAACCTATGTTTATTATAGCGAGCAGAGTTCCGGACTTATCATAAAAGTATCAGTTAATGGAGGGCCTCCTGCCGTTATTGAATCAAGGCCTGGAGGGGGAAATCAGATACTCCTAGCAGTGGACGATCAAGCTTTGTACTGGATCGATGCGTTCGAGCTCGGAAAGATAGCAATTAGCGGCGGCAATCCGATTCACATCATTGACACAGGTGTCGATGTCCAGGCTCTGACACTCAGTGATACTACCGTATACTGGGGTTATACCGACTTTTCTTTATCCGAAGGGTATATTGTCGAGGTCACCCCAAAATAACGGGAATACAACAAACAGAAAAGGAACGAAGCGCTATCGAAAAACAAGAGGATATTTCCGATTTGATATGGAAGCCTCTTTTTTTGAACAGTCAAATGAAACTTACAAGATAATCAAACTTTACTCATACGGCGTTTATTGTCAGTACAAGTGAGATAGTTGTATTTGCCATCGTATCTATTTTCGGCTGACGTCTCCCTCGGATCAAGGGTCTGTTTTTTGGTAGTTCTGGATGTACACCGCGTTCCAGGATATGGCCATGTCAGGAGGGTTAGTACCCGTAATCGTCATCGAGCCGGCGTGGCTGATTTTGCGGATTAGTCGGTGAACTTGCCTCAGGACGCTGAAAATGGCGGATCACTTCCCTTGAGGCAGCTGTCGCACAAGGTTTCTCCCGGCATTTCACACAGGTAAAAATAGGATCCTTATCCCTTCACTGCAACGGGCGCTCTGTACGGGCGTGACTGAGCCGCAAAGTTACGGGACGAAATATTTGGCAACGAAAATGCGAGGCTTGCGAGGAGTTCTGTGAGTACCTGCCGTTCAATAGTACACCTGATACTGGTTTATTCTTGTCAAGTACTTTTTACGGAGTTGTCTCCATCGGTTTGACACAAGGCACTTCTGAGGTTAAATGAGTCTGACGGTTTCTGTTTCGTTCTTGTATATCCTTCTCTGATCTGAATACGTATTTCATTCCACATTCTGCATGTTTGAGTGCCAATCCTGAAAAACCAGCTTCGTAGAAAGCTTTAGGATCGATTATCTCAGCGTGGCCCATATTACGGTATCCTCCTGGAATCGGTGTTTCTCATTTTTATGCCTCCTCTTGGCTCCTTTCATGTAACCCCGTATCAACCTTCTCGCTTCCATCTCCCCTGGAAGGGAGTCACTCTAGTCTTTGGTGCGGCACCTTGCCTGACACTGGTAATTCGAGGGTCTCAACAGAGCCCTAACCTTGCTTAATCGAGACTAAGGTGCAAGCGGCGGCGCATTGGCCACTGCTACGGAGTCCCAATCTGCTCGAAACGAGCTTGCCAGGAGTGTTCGCCGTCGGCGATGTCCGCGGCGGCAGTTCCAAACGTGTGGCAGCAGCGGTTGGCGAGGGATCAATTGCGATCGCCTTCGTCCATCAGGTGCTGCACGAATAGAGAAAAAGAGTAAGGAAAAACGCGAGTTGTTAGAGGAGTCCCAAACATGACCTGCACGCGCGTGACTGCAATGATACAGTTTATAGAGGTCGAACGGAATGGCTTATCTTACCGTCGTTTTGGAAAACAAGATGGAGTACCGCTGCTTTTATGGGTCGGTTCATCATTTCGAGATGAAAGCATCGCTTTTCAGGAGAGGTTCAGTTCTGCGACTTATAGGGACTAGCAAAGTTAGCAGCGGTCATCCGAAAATATTGACTATTAGCGTAAGTAAACATTTTTAGAAAAGCGATCTTTTTTTGTCGTCCAGCCACTACATGGCACATCAGGAGCAGCAGATTCATTCGCGATTTCCAGATGAAGGAAATGTTTCTGAGAAAATTTACTGCCTCTTTGAAGTCAATTCAGAGCTAAGGAACTGTCAAGTTCATCGTCTTACAGATCTGACAAAATCAACACGAAACTCTCTCCAGTCTTAATGTGAATAGGGCCACTGAAACTTGACAACGCCTTGATATCTGATAGGTTTTGATTAAGGGTACGTTTTAAGGTGACAAGCGAACTAAAGACAACCGACTGATCTTGTTGTCAGAGGAACTCAATAGTGTGGTGTTGAAATGAAGATGAACAACAAGGTCGCACCAAAACCTGAAAGGGAAAATTGCAAATGACAACCAATTCGTTGACAGCACTTATCACAGGAGGAACGAGCGGTATTGGCCGGGCGGCAGCCAATAAACTGGCCCAGCTTGGCATCCATGTCATAGTCGTAGGCCGCAATGCGGAACGCGGCGAGAAGACGGTTGCGGAAATCCGCGCAGCAGGAGGCGAAGCGGATTTTATGTCCTCTGACCTTCGAGACGCGTCGAGTGCGCGCCAAGTGGCGAGAGGAGCGGTCGAACTCGGAAACGGCCATGTCGATATTCTGATCAACAATGCGGGGATCTACCCGTTCGGGCCGACGCATGAAACGACGGAAGAAGTGTTTGAGAGCGTGTATTCGCTCAACGTCAAGGCGCCGTACTTCCTCGTCGCAGAACTTGCTCCGCTGATGGCGAAGAGAGGCAAAGGGGCCATCGTCAATGTGTCGACTATGGTAGCCGATTATGGGGCGGCCGGCATGAGCCTTTATGGTTCGAGCAAGGCAGCCATCAATCTGCTGACCAAAGTCTGGGCGGCTGAATATGGCCCGAGCGGTGTCCGCGTCAACGCAGTGAGCCCTGGCCCTACGCGCACGGAGGGCACAGACGCAATGGGGGAGGGACTCGATCAATTGGCCGCCCAGGCGCCGGCGGGCCGTCCAGCTACAGCAGACGAGATTGCTGAAGCCATTGTCTTTTTGGCGACGGATCGTGCCAGTTTCATTCAAGGCGCAAAACTCGCCGTCGACGGAGGGCGTACTGCCATTTGAGTATTGCGGGCTCCGACAGACGTGATTGATGTGAGAAGAAGAAGGACGCCCCCGTAGAAAACTTTTCGATACTGTTTCAGAAAAAGATCGAAGACCGAGGAGTGACGGTGAGCGTGGTGTCAAGAGTTGCGTAGAGGTTAGCTCTACGAAAACCAGAAATAGAGGAGGGCGATATGGCACGAATAGGAACAGCGTACTTAGATACTAACGATATGTTTCCCAAAATGGAGTTCCAAATGGTTTCCGGAGAAAAACTGAAGCTTCCTGAAGGAATGGGCCAGGGATACAGTGTAGTCCTGATCTACCGTGGTGAATGGTGAGCTTTCTGCAATCAGCAGTTGGCTGACTTCCAAGGATCATATCAGGAACTCAAATCTGAACAGATTACGTTCGTTGCAGCATCGGTCGACCCAATTGAAGACGCTAGAAAAATGATTGATAGACATGGGATCACCTTTCCTGTTGGTTACGGCCTTATCGCAGAGGAAATATCGAGAATCACCGGGGCTTATTACGATAAAGAAGAAAAGTATCTTCATGCCACGGGCTTTCTATTGCGTCCGGACAAGACCATCCTTATCGCCTGTTATAGTTCGGGGGCAATAGGGCGTTTAGTACCAAAAGATGTGCTGCAGCTTACAAGATATTTTAAAGGCGGTGGCCGTGGTGGGCCAAAGGGGTAACGGCTTGCCCCATGCAGCTTTAGGCACGTTGGGCATCTACAAATGGCCGAACCAAAACGAAGGAGACAAATATGACAAAGAAGAGCATCGTATTCTGCCACGGTATCTGGGCTGACCGCAGCGGCGCAAGCGCCTAACCAGACGCTGGAGCCAACCGCTGACCGGCGAGTAACTTCGCCTATGGTCAATTCAACCTTGAATTCTGTAGCGGAGGGCGCTCTCGTCAGCGGTGGCTCAGCTCCGTCTCGGTAGGCGACGCCCAGTGTCAATCGGCATTTACGGATGCCAAACGAAAGGAGAGAGTCTATGGAAACCAAGATTCCGAAAAGATACCAGGAGCGACTCAGATCGGACAACGCCGCTCTACTTCTCATCGACCATCAAGTTGGGCTGTTCACTGGAGTCAGCGACATCCCTATAGCGGAGCTGAAGCATAATGTCGTCGCGCTGGCGAAGGCGGCCAGGGTGTTGGGCGTGCCGACCATCGTGACCGCTACTTCGCCGGAGTTGTGGGGTCCTACCATCCCGGAGCTGACGGAAGCCCTGCACGGCGTTCCGATCATTGCTCGAACTACAGTCAATGCGTTCGACGATGACCGGTTTACCAAAGCGGTGGAGGCAGCCGGGCGCAAGAAGCTCATTATTGCTGGTGTTTCAATCGAAGTCTGTGTGGCCTTGCCCGCGATCCATGCGACTGCGGTCGGCTACGATGCATATGCGGTGATCGACGCGTCCGGCACTTTCAGTGAAACCAAACGCGTCACCGGCCTGCTGCGCATGATTCAAGCGGGCGTGATCGTCACCGACTATGCTACCGTCGCCGTGGAAATGCTCAAGGACAATGCGAGTCCAAAGGCTGGCGATCTGTATGCGGCCCTAGATATGCCTTGGGCTGGTCTAGTCGGACAATTAGCGGGATCATTCGCCAAGGACCGCACTGTCTGAACTACCTTACCACGCCCTCCAGCGGACGGCCTTGTTTCCGCTCGGCCGCCGCTGAGCGCCGGCGCTAGCCCATTTTCCGCAGTTGTAGCTCAATATCTACCAAGAATTCATATGAGCGATAAGCAATGCTGCATCCATCCGTAGTCAGCAAGCGCCTTATTCT
>JBEKCV010000115.1:0-12257 GCA_050014695.1 Thermodesulfovibrionales bacterium | reverse complement strand
CTTGAAATTGATTCAGTGGTGATCGCTGAAGGCATTGAAACAAAAGAAGAGTTGATAACGTTAAAGCAGTTAGGGGTTCATGTTGGTCAGGGATACCTCTTTGCGAAGCCGGGCCCTGCATTTCCCGATATTTGCCGCTGACATTCAAGCGTTTTTTTTCAAAACTCGTAGTAGAGAGTCCTCTGCCGGCTTAAGAATCGAGCAGGAGTGGACAATGGCTTGTCGATACGGCCGAAACTCGGCAATGGCTTGAGCCAGCCCCGGCGGCCGGTCTCCGACCTGGCGCCGATCACCAGCCATGGCTTAACCCGATCTTCCGTTCCATTGCACTTCAAGCCCCAAGATTGACTTGCGCCAGTTCAAGCCCCGGCTTCGTTTCAGCGAATCGCCTTCGGCGGCCCGCAGGCAGTGATATAATAGAGTCGGCTGGAGAAGGCTGAGAGGGGCCAAAGGAATCGGCAAGAACAGGCAGCGTTTCGAGAAACGTGATTACCGATACGGGATGTTTTGTTTTAGTGGGCAACAGGTGCAAGGATTAGACATCCATTCGACACTATCGTGGCTTATAACAGATTCAACGGCGTAAACCACGCGTTCCGCGCCTTGCGGCACAGAAACTACCGTCTCTTCTTTCTCGGACAGGGCATATCCCTGATCGGTACGTGGATGCAGCAGATTGCGCTCAGCTGGCTGGTATATAGGCTCAGCAATTCGGCAGTTCTCCTCGGTGTCGTAGGTTTTGCCACCCGGATTCCCACCTTTCTCGTTGCGCCGTTAGCGGGCGTCCTGGCGGATAGGTGGAATCGTCGCCGCCTTCTGATCCTCATTCAGTCACTTGCCATGGCGCAGGCATTCATCCTTTCATTCTTCGTGCTGTCAGGGACAATCACGGTGTGGCTCATCATCGTTCTGGGGCTTTTCCTGGGCTGTGTGAATTCCTTTGACATCCCTGTGAGGCAGTCCTTTGTGCTGGACATGCTCGAAAACAAGGAGGACCTCGGAAATGCCATCGCCCTCAATTCCTCACTGGTCAACGGGGCAAGACTGCTCGGACCATCGGTAGCTGGTATCCTTATCGCAACTGTCGGCGAGGGCATGTGCTTTCTCATCAACGGCATGAGCTATATCGCAGTTATCGCGGCCCTATTCGCAATGAGAATCCTTCCAAGGCAACGGGCGACGGACCAGCCCACTTTAGTCCAGAACCTCAAAGAGGGCTTTTCCTACACCTTCGGCTTTCCTCCAATCCGGGACATCCTTTTGCTTCTCGCCCTCGTGAGTCTGCTGGGAATGCCCTATGTTACCCTCATGCCCGTCTTTGCCAGGGACATCCTGCACGGCGGCTCTCACACCTTTGGTTTTTTGATGGGCGCGACCGGAATTGGAGCGTTAATCGGGGCGATGTGCCTGGCCGCCAGAAAGACTGTCGCCGGGCTTGGACCGGTTATTGCCATAGCCGCAGGTGTTTTCGGGGCAGGACTCGTCACCTTCTCTTTTTCTCGCCTATTGTGGCTCTCGCTTGGCTTGATGGTTATGACAGGCTTCGGGATGATGGTGCAGATGGCGGCAAGCAATACGGTCTTACAGACCATAGCGGATGATGAAAAACGCGGTAGGGTCATGAGTTTTTACACCGTGGCCTTCATCGGCATGACGCCCTTTGGAAGCTTGCTGTCGGGATGGGCGGCAAGTTGGTTCGGCGTGCGGATTACCGTTTTCCTCAGCGGAATATTTTGCGCCATCGGCGGGCTAATCTTTGCAGTCAGGCTCCCGGGACTGCATGAAATGGTTGGTCCCATATATGAGAGAAAGGGGATCGCATCAAGGAAGAAGACTTCGTAAACGAGATTCGATAGACAGAGATTGGATACTGAGTCTTCTCAATGTTCTCAAGTGCCCTGCGCTCTGTTGCCTGTCATGAAGTCGCTTGATGACGTATAGGGCGACGCTCATAAATGCCCAGCTGCTGCCTGAAGGCAGCAACCTCACGCGATTTACACTTCCAGTATCTTTCCGAGGACATGCGACACCTTCTGCAGTGTGGATACCTTGATATCCTCGGCATGGTTCTCGATCCGCAAAACCCCGCCCGCACGATAATACTCTCGTTGATAACGAGACGGGTCTGTTGGCAGTGTTTCTTCAAACCGGACAAAGGAGTGAACTAATGGCAAGAGCGGTCAAGAAAATAATATCACTTCCCCGGGACCTTGCCTCCGAAGTCAAGACGCTTGCAAGGAATGCGGGGAAGACGCTGAGCGCCATCATTCGGGATGCTCTTAGGCCGGCTAGGCAAGAGAGACTGAAGGGAGAATTCCGGGGCACTCAGGGATACTGGGCCAAACAGGCAAAGGGACAAGGGGATACTGACGGAGAAAAGACCTCAAAAGATATCTTCGGACATGAATGTTCATAGCAGTCCTCATGAATAAGAAGAAGCTGAGATCAGTGAGTTTAGACCTTGACAATGTTTTATATAATCATATAACATTATGTCTATATGATCGAAATTGCGAAACTGATTGGTATGTTTTCTGACGGGACCAGAATCCGCATTCTCATGCTCCTGACAAGGAGAGAGTTGTGAGTCTGTCAGATCATGGGGGTTGACAACAGTTGACATTTCATCCCTCTCCCTGTAAGGAATCGAGGGAAGTATGTGTGGAGCGCGTGGGCAGTTCTTTCGCGGAAGGCCAAGCAGCGCTTGCAGCGCACGGGCGGTCGGGCGAGTCCCGATCCAGGTTGCTACCGACCGAAAGGCACGGCATAGCCTGTGATCATACCGTTTGTTGTCCGGCGAGATTCCGGCAGGCGAATCGTTATGAGCACCGTTCGAATGACGTCATGGAATATGTGTTCATGTTTTTAGGAACGGTTCTCGGGATATCATGACCCCTTGTCTCCAGAAATCTCCTGCTGCTGAACAGAGCAGGACTGCGGGGAGAACGCAGGGAAGGCAAACTGGTCTTTTATTCGCTCAAAAAAGAACTCTCTGCTGCGGCAGCCACTATTATCGCCCTCCTCAGGAACAGTTGCAAGATGATCGGGCTTTCACCACCGACCTCCAGTCGCTTTCGGATTGCTCAGAGTTCCAGAAGAAGACCGGAAAGTGCGATATGAAGACCTTCCTAGCCTTCATTGAAGAGCAGAGGGAAACGAGGTTGGGCAACCGGAAGGATAAAGACAGGCAGGGGAAGAAAGCTATCGTAGGTGCCCGGAGGAAAAATTATGGATAGAAAACTTATTTCCACCGTGATTGTCATTGCGCTCTGTTTCCCTGTTATACCGTTCGAGGGACAGGGCCTTGCCAGGGCTATAGGGCAATTTATAGAAGCGCCCGAATCGCTGGCAGAAGGAGAGACGATCAGTCTCAGAGAGGCGGTTGGGCTTGCCCTCGACAATAACCATGAGATACGGGCATCCCAAAGCGCGCTTTCCTCCCAGGGCGAAGATGTGGGGATTGCGCTCAGTAACCTTTTACCGAGGATAAACTTTGAAGAACGGTTCATGAGAACGACGAATCCGACGTTCGCCTTTATGGCAAAGCTCAATCAGGAGCATTTTACGGAGCAGGACTTCGCCCTCACCTCGCTGAACGACCCGACCCCCACGAACGATTTTCAGACCTCTTTTTCCTTTGAGCAGCCGGTCTTCGTGAGAAAGGCAACGGTAGGGCTCGATATGGCAAAAACGGAATACGCCGCAGGAAAAGAGCAACAGATAAGGAACAAGCAGGAGCTTGCGCAGAAGGTTGCGCGGACATACCTCCTGGTGCTCACGGCAAAACAATACGTAACGGTAGCCGAAAAAGCGGTGGCAGACGCCCGGGAGCACCTGAGGTCAGCCCAGGTGAGATACAACAACGGGTTGGGGCTCTATTCCGACTCTCTCCGGGCATCCACGGCAGTAACGGAAGCAGAGCAGAACCTGGTGAGCGCTCAAAAGAATCTGAACGTCACCAAAAGGGCCCTGGGACTCCTCCTCGGCAGGGACGAGTCTGTTGAGACAACGAACGAAGCCCCGGATATCCCCCTCATGGGCATTGAGTACTATACGGAATCGTCGCGGGCAAGACAAGACATCAGGTCCCTCGAATTGCGCTACGAAAACGCAGAGAACAATGTGAAATTGGCTGACTCGTCCTACTATCCGAACATAGGAATAGGCGGCGATTATCAGCTCAATGACCCCAGCATGCCACTCGGCGCCGAGGGAACGAGCTGGACGCTCCTGGCGTTCTTCAGGTGGAACCTCTTTGACGGCACAAAGAGGGAGCATGAAAGGTCAAAGGCAAAACTGCAGGTTGCCGAGACCGAAGAGCGTCTCAAGGGGCTGAAGCAGGCTGTTTCCTTTCAGGTCTATGAGGCATATCTCGGCGTGGAGGAGGCGAGAAAGAATGCCGCCCTCTCGCGTTTGGCTCTCACAACAGCAGAGGAAGGCACGAGGCTCGTGACAGTCAGGTACGAACGATCCCTCTCTCCAATCGTTGACCTTCTTGATACTCAGGTGAGTCTCGATCACGCCAGGGCGAATGTCGCAGCTCGGGAAAACGAATACCTGTTGTCCGTCATAAACCTCGGTTACGAGGCAGGAACGATATTAAAGGATCTGAAGATAGAATAAGGAATCCGGAGGAATACTATGCAAAGAAGTCAGGGGTTAGGGATGAAGAGATTACTAAGAGGAGTCCGCCGCGGCATGCGGCATGCTTCACCCGCGGTTCTTCTTTTACCCTGCTCTTTACTGCTTATAGCTGCTGCCCTTCTCCTTGCCGGCTGTCAGGAAAAGGTACGGCCAGGCTCGGCTGAGGTAAAGAGGCAGGTAGTGAGCGGTGTCGTTGTTCAGGAGGCAAAGCCGTCGCCAGTGAAGGAGTACTATGCGACATCGGCTACGGTCAAAGCGAAGACGACCAGCGTGATTGCGAGCAGAGTCATGGGAACTGTCACGTCAATGAAGGTCAGGGAAGGCGACAGGGTCGGCACGGGGCAGATCCTCATGGCCATCGATGACAGGGATACCGCAGAGAAGGTGGCGGAATCAGAGGCCGGATACCGGGAGTCACTCATGGCCCTTGAGGCAGCAAAGGAGAATAAATCGCTTGCGGACGTAACCTACCAGAGATATAGAAACCTCGTTGACGAGAGGGTGATCACCCAACAGGAACTTGATCAGATAGAGACGCAGAAAAAGGTTGCAGACATAGAGTATGAGCGGGTCCGGGAAGTGGTAACCAGGGCGAAGGCCGGTCTTTCTGAGGCTCAGATATTATACGGCTTCACGAAGGTCGCCGCGCCTATCTCCGGAATCGTGACGGAGAAGAAGATCGAGACCGGGAGCATGGCCGTACCAGGAGTCCCGGTGATGACGGTGGAGGATGTTTCATCCTTCAGATTGGATGCGTATGTCGATGAAGGTCTCGCGGGTAAACTCAGGACCGGTATGCCTGTTGGTGTCGTCATAGACTCTATCGGAAAGGACCTGAAGGGCAAGATATCCGAAATCGTTCCTGCTGTGGACCCCCTGTCAAGGACGTTTCTCATAAAGGTCGCTGTGCCTGGCCAAGGGCTGAGGAGCGGTCTTTACGCAAAGGTGAGGATTCCTTTCGGCAGGAAAGAGGCTCTTGTGATACCCGAAACGGCGATAGTCGAGAAAGGCCAGCTCACAGGTGTTTACGCGGTCGATGAGAGGGGAGTTATCAGTTATCGTCTCATACGGACAGGGCGGCGTTATGACCACGGAGTCGAGATCTTATCCGGAATAAACCCCGGAGAGAGGATCATCACCGAAGGCGCAGACAGGGCTGTTGACGGCGGAATCCTGGGCCAGGTCTCCGGAAAGCAGGAAGCCTCTGCTCCTGCGCGACAGCGGTAAACCGGGATGAAAGGTATCGGCATCTCCGGCAGAATCGCAAAGTCTTTTATACAGTCGAAGCTCACCCCCCTGATTGTGCTTGCATCCCTGCTGCTCGGGGTCTTTGCGGTTCTCGTCACACCCCGGGAAGAGGAGCCGCAAATTGTGGTTCCGCTGATAGATGTGATCGTGACCTATCCGGGCGCCTCCGCAAAGGAAGTCGAGGCGCGTGTCACCAGTCCTATGGAGAAGCTCCTCTGGGAGATAAAGGGTGTCGAGTACATCTACTCGATCGTAAAACCCGGAATGAACCTCACGATCGTAAGGTTCTACGTCGGTGAAGACATGGAAAAGAGTCTTGTCAAGTTATACAACAAGCTCATGTCGAATTACGACAAGATCCCGCCGGGTGTTTCACAGCCGATGGTTAAGCCGAGATCCATAGATGACGTGCCGATACTCACCCTGACGCTCTGGAGTGAAAACCCGAGGTATACGGGATATGAGTTGAGGCGCATTGCCTTGGAATTGAGTGATGAAATCAAGAAAGACAAGGATGTCTCGGAGTCCTCGATCAAGGGAGGACAGAAGAGGCAGGTCAGGATCACCCTGGATCCTCTCAGGCTCAGGGCATACAACACCTCAGCCCTTCAAATAATGGCTACTCTTCAGAAGGCGAACTTCGAGCTTCCTGCCGGCGGCTTTCCGTCGGGTAACAAGGAGTGCCTTGTCGAGACAGGGGGATTTATCAATAATGCCGATGAGGTGGGCAGCGTTGTCGTCCGGGTATTCAACGGCAGGCCCATCTATCTGAAAGATGTGGCTGATATAAAGGACGCCCAGGAGGAACCGGCAGACTACGTCTTTATGGGGCTGGGGCCTTCCGCTGAAAAGAAGGGGATTACCGCCGGTAACGCGGGCCAGTATGAGGCGGTTACCATCGCCATTTCGAAGAAGAAGGGCGCAAATGCGAGTATCGTTGCCCAGGAAGCTCTCAAGAAGGTGGAGGCATTGAAGGGGGAACTCACACCGTCTGATGTCCACGTGACGGTGACAAGGAATTACGGAGACACGGCCAAGGAGAAGTCAGATGAGCTCCTGGAACATATGTTGATCGCCACGATCTCGGTGATCATCCTCATCGCCATCGCCTTGGGCTGGAGGGAATCGATTGTTGTTGCGGTTGCGGTACCTGTAACACTCGCGCTGACCCTCCTCTTCAATTACCTGTATGGTTATACCTTGAACAGGGTCACGCTCTTTGCTCTGATATTCTCCATTGGCATCCTTGTTGATGATGCAATCGTCGTTGTCGAGAACATACACAGGCATTTCAAGCTCCACAGGATAGAATCGCTTACCGCCGTCCTCGCTGTCGACGAGGTCGGAAACCCCACCGTCCTTGCGACTTTTGCTGTCATCGCAGCGCTTCTCCCTATGGCCTTCGTCTCGGGCCTCATGGGTCCTTACATGCGGCCGATACCCGTTGGCGCTTCCGCGGCAATGCTCTTTTCCCTCCTCGTAGCCTTTATCGTCAGCCCATGGCTGAGCTACAAGGTTCTCAAAAACGTGAAACACAAGGGCAAGGAAGAAGAAAGCGGGAAATTATACGGGCTCTATGAGAGAACGCTCGGTCCTCTGATCGACAGCAGGAACAAGCGCATGGCCGCCCTCGCAGCCGTTGCTCTGCTGCTTGGTCTGGCAATCCTTCTTGTTCCGCTCAAGGCCGTCACGGTAAAAATGCTGCCCTTTGACAATAAGAGCGAACTGCAGGTGATCATAGATATGCCTGAGAGTGTGGCCCTTGAAGAGACCGCGGCCCTGACTAGGGAGATGGGTGAGTATCTGAAGACCGTCCCCGAAGTGACCGATTATCAAGCCTATATCGGGACGGCGGCACCCTATAATTTCAACGGCCTGGTGAGGCATTATTTTCTCAGGTCGGGGAGCAACGTGGCCGATATCCAGGTAAACTTCGTCGCCAAGGATCAGAGAAATGTGCAGAGCCATGATCTGGCAGAGAGGATCCGACCGGAATTGAAGAGGATCGGTGACAGATACGCAGCCCGGATAAAAGTTGCGGAGATCCCGCCGGGGCCACCTGTGCTGAGCACTCTGGTGGCCGAGATCTACGGGCCGGATACAAAGCGCCAGATTGAGATCGCAAGGGATGTCAAGGACATCTTTGCGAAGACTCCCGGGGTAGTCGATGTCGACTGGTACGTCGAAGACGACCAGAAGAAGTTTACTCTGGAGATCGACAAAGAAAAGGCCGCTTTCAATGGCATAAGCACGGAGGAAGCGGCGCAGAGCCTGAGAATAGCGTTGAACGGCATGGGTTCGGGTCTTGCCCATCTTGAGAGAGAAAAGGAGCCGGTCGAGCTATTTCTGAGGACGCCCCTGGCTGAGCGGGCGAGTATCGCCTCGCTCCAGGAAATTACACTGTCTTCACCATCCGGAAATCCCGTAGCTCTTTCCGACCTCGTCAAGGTGCGGGAAGGCATAGAGGACAAGTCGATATATCATAAAAATCTGAGGAGAGTGACCTATGTGACCGGTGATGTGGCGGGCACGGAGGAAAGCCCTATCTACGCGATTCTGAAGATGAAGAGTAAGGTAAAGGATCTGAGGCTACCCGAGGGTTATGAGCTGAAGCAGTATTCGTCAGTCCAGCCGTGGCTCGAGGACAAGTACACGATGAAGTGGGACGGCGAATGGCACATCACCTATGAGGTATTCAGAGACCTCGGCATCGCTTTCGGTGCCGTCCTGATTCTCATTTATATCCTCGTCGTAGCATGGTTCAGGAGTTTTGTCATACCGCTTATCATCATGGCCCCCATACCCCTTACCCTTGTCGGCATTCTCCCCGGACACTGGATATTCGGGGCGTTTTTTACGGCGACGTCGATGATAGGCTTTATAGCGCTGGCGGGTATCATCGTGAGGAATTCCATACTCCTTGTCGATTTTGTCCAGATGGAATGGCGGGAAACGGGAAAACTGAAGGATGCTCTCATAAAAGCGGGCGCCGTGAGGTTCAGGCCAATTGTACTCACTGCGGCAGCAGTGGTTGTCGGGTCCTTCGTAATGATCTTCGACCCCATCTTCCAGGGGCTTGCGATTGCAATGATGTTCGGCGCGATAGCGGCAACAGGACTCACTCTCATCGCGGTTCCCCTTCTTTATTATGAGTTCTTTAAAAACAGGGTGTGTCCACTCAGGAAAGAGGAAAAGGCCGAGGGAAAACAACAGAGAGAAAAAGACGAGTTCTCGGGGATATAAATTCCGATAAAACTTCCGGTCGCCCGTCGCTGGTTCGCCATATGACGAATATACGTGACCGGAAATACAATCTGCGGAGGTTAACTATGTACTTGGCAAGAACTGACAGCTGGTATCTCGAAAGAATCATTTGGCTGATAGGGGGGGTTATCACGCTCTCGAGCGGTATATTGGCGTGGATACACAGCTCGTACTGGCTAATCCTGACATGCCTTGTCGGCATAAACCTGATTGTTTTTGGCCTTACAGGTTTTTGCCTGATGGCAAACATACTGTATAAATTGGGTGCAAAACCGAGATTACAGAACCCTATGAAGAATGAGGAGGGGAAGAATGAAAGAATGTGAATACATATGTCTTGCCTGTGGAAAGCCTTATGCAGTTCAAGCCGCAAGGGACAATACTCTCGGATGAGATTATATATAGTAACACGAGAACTGACGCGCCTGCAGCGTCTACCAAGAGCTTCTCCCTAACAGCGCCTTTGATATGCTGAACAGAACTGACGATTTCAACTGTTAATCTATATTCGGAGGTGCGCTGGTCTATTTGATAGTCTTTAGCTTCTTAAGCAAGACGAGAGATATTTCGTAATTGATGCCTTCTTCTTTTCTCACTAAATTAAACATATCGCACATCATACAGTCTCTTAATTTTTTAGCAAATGTGCCTTGAACTTCCCCCTCACAAAATGTTCCAGCCACAACCCAGCAAGCTCTGCCTGCATTAATACCGCCGTGAACACCATGAAGCCTTTCATCTGCTGCAGCTGGGCATAGCCCAAATTCCTTTTCGTTCTTGCCGCCTCGTTCCCTTCCGCACCCTTTGAGTTCCCAACAGTTCTTTTTCATAAGTGTGCCTCAACTTATTTTACTCTATACCGCTTATTATATGCGTATTTTTAGCCTAATTCAATACCGCCCTGTAAAAGCTGTAATGTGATCGTTTGAAACGGCAATATTATACACAATCAATGCCTCGACCGGAAAAATCTATCCTGATCCTCTACAGATGGCTTGAACCTTACTTCCTGAAAGCTTGTTTTTTCGTAACTTGGCTAAAACCGAATATTATTAAGAGATATTAAGAGAAATGAACGTGGGGAGTAAAGGATATTGCGAACTTTTCTGCATCATTCTTTCAGATTCTTTATTATGCGTCTACGGATAGGGCACCGACAGAAGTAAATGCCTCCGTAAGGTAATGAGAATTTACAATCAGGAGAAGTTCCTTCTAGACATTGCAAGAATGACTGTAATCCGATGTCTTTTGCTCTGCAAAGCTTCTTATAACCTGCTTTATAACAGCCAAAGTCTTTCGGGCACTCTAATACTTCCATAATTATTTCTATTTCTTTCTGAAGTGCTTTATCCATGTCTTATCACAAATGCGGTTTTTTGGAAGGTGCCTTCCCAAAAGCGAAACTCTCGGGTAGAGAGCTGGCGTAGTCTCCATAGGGTTCTATCTCCAACTCGCCCAGTAGCCACAAGGTGCTCACGGAACCGGCTTGACTGTCTCCCATCACATTGGCTTGTGCCATCTCCCGTGAAGGCTGCCCTTCCCACTCCGACCACTAGGTTCCCCCTGTTTTCAGTTTGCCAAACAGATCCCGATTTGGAAAGCCCGCCCTGTCGCTCCGCCGACTGCTTTCTAACTGATAGTTGCGACCACAATGGCATGAACCCAGATAGATTGCTCAGATAAGGTCATTCACCATGATCTCCTCTCACCGCAAGTTTTACCGACGTCGTGACAAGCTCGCGGTGAGAAGGCACTCTGCTGTTGCTTTTGGGTATGCCTACCCGGGCAGCTTAGCTGCGAGAACCTCGACTTTCTCGATAATAGGCGGCTGTGTAAACAACTCCGAAGCCTTCGCCATCAGTGCAGCAGCGAGGCGACCGGACAGATGGGCCTGTCTGCCTGCCTCATCAGGGAAGGCATCGAAAATGCCAAAGGTCGACGTCCCAATGCGGATTGCAAACCATGCAGTCGTGGCAGGTTCCTCCTGGACAACCGACAACCCTCCACGAAGAAAGCTTTCAACTTCAGCTTCTTTTCCGGGCTTTGCCTCAAGTCGGACAAGCAACGCTACTTTAACCATGTTGTGTCTCCTTTCCCCTCACCTGAACCTTAAACTAATATTACCAAGAAAAACCGCCTTCGTCTATGATATCAGTCGCAAACCGGGCCATTCAGGAACGGATAGAAACGTACGGGAATCACAAGAGTTAACTAAAGCATATGCTTGCCTGTAATGATTTTCGCCTGAACTCCGCAGATTAACCAGGATCCCAAGTAGTGAAGGAAACCGACCATCAGAACTGCACGAGCACTTTGATGATCGGAGCTGACTCTAGTAGAAGATCAAGTGTTGAATGATGTATACCATATGTTATGGAGTACACGTTAACGTCAAGACAAGCAGCAGATCGGTTAGGGGTAACGGTCAAGACCATGCAGAGATGGGAACGGGAGGGGCGGCTGATCCCTGTGGGGAGGACTCAAACCAACCGGAGGGTTTACACGATAGAGTAGATTGCGCGGTTTCAGGGTTTACGGTGGAGTGGCGGGCAGGAGGCAACCAGGATAATCGCTTCCTGCCGCGTATCACGTGGGGCCCGGAAAGCAGACCTGAAGAATCAGCGGCGAGTGCTGGCGGACTTCTGTATGGGGCGGGGGTTGGCAAATGTGGAGTTTGTCGAAGAAGTTGGCGGCGGGCTCAGCTGCGAGGTGTTGGTACTCAACCAGGAAAGGCTCTCTCCTGAGCAGGAGATGGTTCAGGACCTTATGACGATCGAGCATTGTTTTTCATCAAGGCTCTATGGCCTGAGGAACTACCGAAAAAAGCTGCACGAAGCACTGAAGCAGGATGCCGGCAATGCGAAGACATAAGCACCATACAACGGGGGCGGTAGTCCACTTGAGTCATAAGATAGCGCTTGATCCGACCTGTGAGCAGGAGGCGTATTTTAAGCGGGCCTGCGGGACCTCTCGCTTCACCTGGAACTGGGCCCTTGCCGAGTGGAACAGGCAATACGAAGCGGGCCTTCAGCCTACTGCTTATGCGCTGAAAAAGGCTTTTAACAGCATCAAATACCGGGAGTACCCCTGGCTTGAAGGCA
>JBEKCV010000114.1:0-12399 GCA_050014695.1 Thermodesulfovibrionales bacterium | reverse complement strand
CCCCGTGATCGGCATTGTTCAGGTGGGGAGCCAAGCCATGGCGGACAGATATATGTATCTGCCGAGCCTGGGGCCATTCCTTCTCATAGGGTTGATCGCAGCATGGGTTTGGGCGAAGGCAGATTCAGGGAGACAATGGCGCCCGATGGTCAAAGGTCTCATTGCCGCCATCGCAATCTCCCTTGTTATTTCACTGTCATATGCGACGCTCAAGCAGATCGCTGTCTGGAAAGATGCCTTAACCCTTTCTGCCGATATGGTGAGGAAATCGCCGGACGCGGCAATACCACATACTAATTTTGGAATTGCATATCTAAAGCAGAACCGCCTTGATGAGGCAGTACATGAATTTCTGACCGCATTGAAACTTATGCCTGATTTTGCAGAGGCCCATGCTAAGCTTGGAATTGCATATCTAAAGCAGAACCGCCTTGATGAGGCGGTACATGAATTTCTGACCGCATTGAAGCTCAAACCAGACTATGCAGAGGCCCATAATAACCTTGGAACCGCATATCTAAAGCAGAACCGCCTTGATGAGGCGGTACATGAATTTCTCACAACATTGAAGCCCGAGCCTGATTTTGCGGAGGCCCATAATAACCTTGGAAATGCATATCTAAATCAGAATCGCCTTGATGAGGCGGTACATGAATTTCTGACCGCATTGAAGCTCAAACCTGATTTTGCGGAGGCCCATAATAATCTTGGAATCGCATATGCAAAGCAGAACCGTCTAGATGAGGCAGTAGATGCATTTCTGACCGCATTGAAGCTCAAACCAGATTTTGCAGAGGCCCACAATAATCTTGGAACCGCATACGCAAATCAGAACCGTCTAGATGAGGCAGTACTTGAATTCATCGCTGTATTGAAGATCAATCCAGATGATACTGAGGCGCGTCATAATCTTGAAATCTGTTATGAGAGAATGAAAACAATAAAACGATAGATAGAAAGAAGAGCTCTGACACCTGTTTCGGTTTGCCGCACAGGCTCCATATTCCATTTTTGCTTAACGACTTTCATCCCGCTATCATCACATTCCTATTGGGTGCACGGCAAAAAATAGGCATATTTACGGTTATAAATAGTTTGAGCTATAAGCTGTTAGCTCACAATCTAACAGAGGATGCTGTTATGCAGAAAATCTTGAAGGGCTTCAGCAGCAAAAGCGGGAACTATTGCAAAAAGTGGCCGGCATCGGGAATTTCAGGCATGGTGCAATCTCGGTCAATTATCGCAAGTGGGGCAAGAAGCATTGTGTCTGAGCGCAGCAGGGCGTCGGGGACATAGGCCTCAGTATTTGTGGAGCACAACCTTGAAAGGGAAAAGCTATACCAAGAACCTCACCTTAGGCCCGCAATTAGAAAAGTATAATAAGAAGAAATCAACAACTATTACGAGTTTCAGCGCCCTCGGGAAGAAATCATCGGAGCCAATGAAGAGATTATAACTTACAGCCTATTGCGCAAATTGAAGATACGGATGAACTTCGTGAGCTTAAAAAATTAAAACAGCACCTGGATAGGCTGAACGACGAGTTATTCAGGCTATTCGGAAGCTGTCACCTTCTACGGACCATGAAAGAGAGATGTGCGAAAAAGCAATCGGGTATTCTCAGAAAAGCAAAGGACGGATGGAATATGACGAGTTTAGAAGGTAGAGGCTTTTTGCCGGCTTCGGTGTCGTTGAAGCCGGGGGCCGCACTCGTCTCTTGACACAAAACCTTCCTGAGAGCTTTAATAGGTAGATGGTATTTTATACTGAAGGTCTTTCCAAAAATCCGAAGTTTTTCCTGCGGATGTTGTGCATCCTCCTGACATTCGTTGTGTTTTCCTGCTCGGCAAAAAAGGAGATCAGGCCCGAAGGTGAATTTAACGCCGACAAGTATCTCGCGATGGCAAATGAACTGATAGAAAAGAAGGATTATGAAGACGCACGAAGATTACTCCTTGAGGTTAAAAACAGGGATCTTACAAAAAAGTATGCCCCGCTTGCCCAACTACTGATTGCAGACACTTATACAAAAGAGGAGGAGAATGACCTTGCTGTTCAAGAATATAAGAGATTCATTGAGATATACCCCGATCACCAAAATGCATCATATGCCCAATACCAGATAGCCATGATTTATTTTAATCAGATCGAAAGCCCGGAGAGAGGATATGGCGCAGCAGCAAAGGCCCTCGAAGAGTTTGAGAAACTGAAAAAGACGTACCCGAGAAATCCATATAAGGAACTAATTGAGTTGCGGATCGATAAGTGCAAAACCACGATGGCGGATTATGAATTCCTCGTTGGCGAGTACTATTTTAAGAAAGGATCCTATAAAGCTGCGTTGGGAAGGTTCCAGAGTTTACGCAAAAACTATCCGGATTTCAAGAAGGAGCCGCTTGTCCTCTTCCATATTGCACTGAGCCAAAAGAATATCGGCAGTAAGGATAAGGCCATTGAATATCTCAACCTCCTCATCGAAAAGTATCCGAATGATCAACTGGTCAAAGAGGCAAAAAAAACGCTTGCCGGCCTCAGCAAATAAGTTCTCCTATCCCGTCTTTTTAGATCTTTCTGGGAAGAATTGTGTAGTTGTGGGAGGCGGAAGAATTGCTCAAAGGAAGTGTTTACCCCTCATCAAATCAGGCGCCGCGGTTACGGTCATCAGTCCAACGCTAACCACCCTCCTTGAAAAATATAAGAGGAACGGCTTGATCATCCATAAAAAGGGTGGGTATGAACGCAGAGATATCAAGACCGCCTTTCTTGTCATTGCAGCTACAGATTCAAAAGAGACGAACGAGAAGATATCGCGGGACGCAATGGCGCTTCATAAACTTCTGAATGCGGTCGACAATCCTCCTGTATGCAACTTCATTGTCCCCTCAGTCGTCAAGCGGGGTCTCCTCACCATCGCTATTTCCACGAGCGGCGCCAGTCCTGCCATGGCGAAGGCGATAAGGAAGGAGATTGAGGAACTTTACGGCCCGGAGTTTGCGCGATATCTTCGTGTTATGAAAAGGGTCAGATCAAGGGCAATGAAAGAGATTACCGATAAAAAAGAGAGGGAGAGGTTTTTGAAGAAACTTGTAGATAGAATTTTTCATCTATGATTTTTGCGGTTACCGCTCAAACAAGCGCCTTCCGGCTGAAAGCCACGGACCTCCTTTCCAAGGCGCTTCCCTTCAACCGGTTGATCAACCCGGGAAGTTTGAGGGGGCAGTGCTTCGAAGAGAACGCAGCCACATAATACGAATTTTCATAGAAAAACAGAGCAAGCGCCTACGAAAACCCTTTGAGCTGTGCCGGGTATCCCCTGAAATAGGGATTGGCCGGCAGTAAGCTCTCAGCCTTACTATAGAGGCGTGGAATTCGCTCCGCATGTGAGAGGAAACGTTCTGTCAGAATACGGAGGACGGTCTCTGTGCCTTTGTAAACGTCGATGACCCCTGAAGAACTTCTTCCGAGGTGATTGCGAGCTGCGGTTACATCTGCGTGAATACCGTTGTTACAACACTTACACTGAAACACTGCTTGCGCTGTCCTGTTGGCCTTGTCTACATAACCACAGACAGAGTACTCCTGAGAACAATAGGCAGGGTTGCCTTTGGTTATGGTAATGCCGAGCATTTCAGTCAATGACTTCAGCTTCCGCTGCACATACGATTTGCCGAACCAGGATATCAACCTGTTCATTCTCCTTGAAAGATTCGGGCTCCGGAAATCCAGTCTTTCCACAGCCATCTCGGCAGGTTTATGAATCTCCACGAGCCGATTCAGAACACGGTTGATCTCGTTCTTCATGAACTCCCTTATCGTGTTCACGAGAGTATCGTACGTCCTTAAACCCCTGATTCTGCCTGTGGGAAGGAGCTCGCTGGTCGCTGAGAGCGAATCGAGGGTAAGACCAGGCTGAACGGTGTTCGGCAGGCTGTTGTGAATTCGGCATGCTTAGTATGGCAGTTTATTGCTCGCTGTCAATGCGCAGATTTTTCCAACTCAGTCCTTTTCCGCTACCCTTCCGATGCTGACGATCCTGTCCTCTGCTTCAACATCCATAAGCTTAACACCCTGGGTGTTCCTCCCATGAATGGATATATTCCCCGCAACAGTTCGGATGATCTTCCCGGTGTTCGCTATCATAACCACTTCATCCTCGTCTCGGACCTGCATAAGGCCGACAGCCTTACCGCCCTTGGGGACTAGTTTTATGGAAATGACACCCTTTCCACCTCGACCCTGCACCGGATATTCCTCAAGGCGTGTACGCTTGCCGATTCCCTTCTCTGTTGCAGTAAGTAAGGCCGTATTCGTCTCAACAACCTCTGCCGAAACGACCTCATCACCTTTCTGGAGCCGAATTCCTATGACGCCCTTTGCCGCCCTTCCCATGGGTCTGACATCCTCTTCATTAAACCTAATGGCGAGGCCTTCCCGGGTGCCGATGATAAAATCGCTTTTGCCATCTGTCTTTCTCACCGTGATAAGTTCATCGCCTTCTTCAAGAGTGACGGCAATAATCCCCTTGCCTCGCGGATTGCTGTATTCATCGAGAATCGTTTTCTTTACGATCCCATTCTTGGTGAAAGTGACCAGATAGCCCTCTTTGAAATCCCGAACCGGAAGCGCGGTTGCTATCCTTTCCCCCTCAGAGAGAGACAGAAGGTTGATAAGGGCCTTGCCCTTCGCCGCCCTTCCGGCCTCTGGAATCTGGTAAATCTTCAGCCAGTAGAGCCTCCCGAGGTTGCTGAAGAAAAGCATGTAATCATGGGTTGATCCAATGAAAAGCTGCTCCACAAAATCCTCTTCCTTTGTTTCCATGCCCATGAGACCTTTACCTCCGCGCCTCTGGCTCCTATAAGCGCTCAAGGGGTTTCTCTTAATGTAGCCCTGGTGGGAAAAAGTAATGACCATCTCCTCTTCTGTGATGAGGTCCTCAATGGTTATCTCCTTTGTTTCCTCGGTGATCTCTGTCCTTCTTTCATCGCCGTACTTTGACTTTACCTCGAGGAGCTCATCTTTTATTATCTTCGAGACGAGTGTCTCGCTACCGAGTATCGCCCTCAGTCTTTCGATCTCCTTCAAGGTTTCCTTGTATTCGCTGATGATTTTTTCGCGCTCGAGTCCGGTGAGCCTCTGGAGTTTCATGTCGAGGATAGCCTGTGCCTGGACTTGCGAAAGAGGATAGCTGGACATCAATCCCTGTTTCGCTTCTTCGGGGCTCTTTGAGGCCCTTATGAGGGCGATGATCTCGTCAAGATGGTCAAGGGCGATCTTCAGGCCTTCCAGAATATGGGCCCTTTCTTCCGCCTTCCTCAGTTCATACCGTGTCCTCTTGAGGACAACATCCCGCCTGTGCAGAAGGAAGTAGTGCAACACCCTTTTCAGGCCCAGGACATGGGGCTGGCCTCCAACCAGGGCGAGTATGATGATCCCAAAGGTTGTTTCCATCTGAGTATGCTTATAGAGGTTGTTGAGGATCACCTCTGCCATCTCGCCACGCTTCAATTCGAGAACGACCCTGATGCCGTCCCTGTCAGACTCATCCCGTATATCTGAGATCCCCTCTAACTTCTTGTCCCTCACCAGCTCTGCCATCTTTTCGATGAGTCTTGCTTTGTTGACCTGATAAGGAAGTTCCGAGATAATGACGTTTTCGCCGCCGCGATGCTCCCTCTCAATCCTTGCCTTCGCCCTTACCTTGATGAGCCCTCTGCCGGTCGCATACGCGTCCTTTATCCCTGCCGTTCCGTGTATTATTCCCCCTGTGGGGAAATCAGGCCCCTTTATTGCCTCCATGAGTTCTTCGACAGTCGTATCGGATTTTTCTAAAAGCATCACGAGAGCGTCGATGACTTCACCGAGATTGTGGGGCGGAATGTTCGTCGCCATACCGACGGCAATCCCTGCTGCACCATTTACGATGAGATTCGGCATCTGCGACGGAAGGACCTTCGGTTCTTCCGTCGTTTCATCAAAGTTTGCTATAAAATCAACAGTCTCTTTATCGATATCAGCCAACAACTCTTCTGCTATCTTTGCAAGTCTCGCTTCCGTATACCGATATGCGGCAGCCGGATCACCATCTATGGAGCCAAAATTTCCCTGGCCATCCACCAGTGGGTATCTCATATTAAAGTCCTGTGCCAGTCTCACCAGTGCATCATAGACCGCGGTATCGCCGTGTGGGTGATACTTCTTCAACACCTCTCCCACAACGCCAGCGCATTTTGAATACTTCCTGCTCGGAAGGAGTCCCTCCCTGAACATTGCATAGAGTATTCTCCTCTGGACAGGCTTTAACCCATCCCTCACCTCAGGCAGCGCTCTCCCGATGATAACGCTCATCGCGTAATCAAGATAGCTGACCTTCATTTCTTCTTCTATATTTACCGGTACCTTTGCCATCCAATTCTCCGTTTGCTAAAAAGGTGAACTTGCATTTTTTCTTTTTTGAACAAGTTGCGGAACGTTAATGTGTACAATGTGGGGAAAAATGCGCACAGCGCCCAAATATATCCCCAAACATGCAATAACCAACCAACTCCCACTGACCTTGTCGATGGCTTGAAATAAGGCAAGACAACGGTCAAGATCCTTCGCCCTCCACTATCGTGCCAGGGGTTTAGGTCGATGTAATAAAATTTTCTGAGATACCGCAAATTTTGCGCTTTTTATTATACCTGAGAGTCCCTAAGTTTTTCTACTGCATAGATTGGTGAATTGGGCCCTGTCAATAACGGCGTAAAGGCGCATTAGGGAGCCATCAGTTGACGTCGAGGTGCAGTGTCCCATCGAACAGTTTCTTGACGATCTCTGGTTCTTCAATTTCAAGGCCTATTCTCAAGAGTACCAAGTGTAATTACTATCATTAATATCAGGTTTTAACGGCGCCAGAAGGAAGTGAGAGCGCGCGTAGAGCTTTCGGACGGCTTATCCACCGCTGTGCCGTCTACAAGAGAAAAAGAGAGCACTCCAAAGTAAGCATCCTGATAGCGTTAAGATTTTTTCAAGGGGGCTTAATCGGGTATTTTTAACGATAAAATAAATGCTGAGAGGTGAAGTAAGAAAGCATGCTGTCATAAATATCCATTTCGGCAGCGCATCACTTACCGTTGACTTCTCGAAAAGAGAACAAAATGGACATTCAATCTCGCCTTCCAAACGATGTCCGCAGTGGGCACATCTAACAAGGCCCAAGATTTCATCAATATTCTCCTCATCTTCCATCCAATTAGTATACCGATTAACACAAATTTATTTGCCTATGCGAAGGCGCTTTGTGCTGCCAATGCAGGAATGAACGTTTGAATTGCAGATTCTACGCGGCTTTTTCTTCTGCGGGTGAGGTGGAAACTTCTGTCGTTTCTTTCCTGGCCGGATAGACCTATTACCAGAAGTTGTTTTCCGGGTGCATCTTCTTTTCCCCGCTTCTTAGAGTCCTCAGAAGATAAAATTCCAGATACGGCTTATCGTCTGTAATGACTGGTCCAATGAAATACTTGGGGGGAAACGATTCCCATCCTTCAATAAAGAACTCAAACGGCACCCAATCCCACTCGTGAATGTCATTTGAGACAGCTGTGTCCCATTGCCACTCGTGAATGTCACCAGAGACAGCCGTGTTAGAAAGCTTATCCCTGATGACTTCTGCTGATATATCTATGGGCTCCATGGAGCCGACTATATGTATCCCGACACCGATAAGGCTCCTGTGCATGTAGGCATAAGGAAAGACTTTTGCAAAGGTTCTGATTAACGTCTCAATGGTTTCGACGTCATCCACACCGGATCTCGTCCCAGGTAATGGCATCCAGTGGGCCATGATGCCGCCCTTGTTGAGATGCTTCTTGGCCAGCTCAATGAACTCCTTCGAATACAGGTTGTTAACTCCTGCGGCATCTATGGGAGGTGGGGGGTCTATTGTTATCACATCGAAGTTCTCCCGTGTAACTTTCAGAAAATTACGCCCATCGTTGACCACTATCCTTCCCCTCGGGTAAGCCCTCACAGCAGAAGCATCTTTGTAAAAATAATCGAAGGCATCAACAACCTCCTTCACCAGTTCCACAACCGTGACCTTTTTTCCGTAGGATATCGCCGAGCGATACGTGGTACCCATCCCGAGACATATTACGAGGGTATTCTCAGGATTCGGATGTATAAGCATGGGAAGATGTGCCATCATCTTTGTGTCCGTGCTCTTCACTGTCATCCCTATACCGTTTATAAGCAGCATGTCTGCACGCGGATTAGAAAGGTCCTTTACCACACTAGTGATGCCCTGGAGACCAGGTTTGTGAAATACAAGCCGAGAAGGAAGGTGTCTTGCTTCGAAGCGCCTTACAAAGGAGTTTTGGTCTTCGGCCCTTGTAAAAGAAAAAACAAAAACTGTAACGGACAGCAATCCCAGCGGCACAGCAGCCTGCATTTTGAAAGGAATCTGCCATTTTGAGACTCCTATGGCAGCACATGATACTACTGCTGCCAAACAGTAAAGAGCTGCAAGCAGGTAAAGGGAATTGAGGTAATCCCAGAAGGGCGCAATTATAAAGCCGGCAGCCAGCGAACCGACCAATGCCCCTACCGTGTTCAATGCGTAAGCCTTTGCGATCAGTACCCCGTTGGCATCCTCAGACGCAGGGTCTATTATGCGTGTGGCGAGAGGAAAGCATGCACCGGAAAGCAGCGACAGCGGAAAGAGCATCCCCACTGCATTAAGATAATGACCGAATATTGTTGAAAGCGGAACCATCTTCCAACTGTAATCGGCTATGGAAGCTCCAAAACGTTCGAGGAGCCTTAGAGAGACAACCATCCAAAGTCCCATTCCAAGCAACATGGCAACAATCCAGATCTGAAGGGCCTTCAGACGGTTTACCAACAGAGACATTATCCAGCTTCCGGCAGCTATGCCGACCAAATAGAGAAGCACGATGGTTGCAAAGGCGTAGGTGGAATTTCCTATAATGGTTTCGAGGGTCCTAGTCCAGAGCACTTCCGAGGCAAGGGCAAGGAAACCGCTTGCTGTGATCACCGCAACGGCAAATCTTCCAGGACCATCAAGCCTTCTCTCGTCAGGTGCGGTTAATTCTTTCCGTAGAAGCTCTGGCGAGAGCGAGAACCTGTATCCGAGCCAGGCCACTATAAAGTTCAAGCCTGCAGCTACAAGAGTGGTGGCAAGGATGCCGATGAGTTCTATGAGAATAAAGCTTGCGATTACTATTCCCATGGCAGCTCCCAAAGTGTTGGCCGCATACAGCAGCCCGACTTTCCAGTTCCGAGTATGTTTGGGACTCCGATGAAAAAAGTCAGTGAGCAGCGGAAGGGTGGCCCCCATACAGGTCGTAGGTGCAAGAAGAACCGCCACAGAAAGCACAGCCCTTATAAAAACGCTATAGCCCGTTAAAGATTCCGAACTCACAAAAGTCGTAAAGAGCAAATCCGAAAGCCTTGTAAATGCCGGGAAACAGAGAGCAAAGATCCCTATGCCAAGTTCCATGAAGGCGTAAGAACGCATGGGGTTTTTTATGCGATGGAGGAAGCGGCCTGCAAGCCCGCTTCCTAGGGCCATTCCCATCATAAAACTACCTAACACTATGGATATGGAGAGAGTCGTGTTTCCGAACACAAGGCCAAGCCATTTGGCCCAGACTACCTGGTAGACCAGAGCCGACGCGCCGGATATCGCAAAGACCAGATAAATCGCTGAGGCCCTTATTAGCGGTGATTTCTGAATTCTGTTATCCTCGCTTTCTTGATTTCAATTCTAACATGAAGACGGAGGTCAATTTAGAATATTCGAAAATTAGGTCTTAGCTGACACATTGGTCAAAGAGCAAGAACTGATAAAGCCTAACGTCATGAACGGGAGATCGCGCAAAATTATCAAGTATAAACTTTTATCAGAGATGCGAAAGCAGATATGACATAATTGCCCAAACACCTCCGAAAGTGGAGGGGGTTCCCCATCTCATGCTTTCCTCATGGAAGTGCGTATTGCCACACGAAACAAATCAAGCCTCATCTCCCCCAAGAGCTGCGTTTCCGACTTTCAAGTTACGGGAGGTATTCATGAGGCGTCCATATTCCAAACAAGTATGCTTTAGCATCGGGGTTGCGCCGGATGCTATTCATGTTGCGAGTATCGCGGAAATGGAAGCATTTTGTCTCAGAGTTTCATATGAATGCCGTCCAATTTTGGGGGAATTGGAGACTCCAGAGGGACAGAAATGATCTCGTATTGTGCAGGGAATTTATAAGAACATTTGTATTGCACATAAGGAAGGGGCCTTGATCAAAGGCCACTGTGCGGCCGCCGCGTTTGTTTTGTAACCCCCTGCCTTCTTTAATCGTCTACACATGTGAGAAAGGAGGTGATGAACATGAAGAAATGCCTCAAGAATCTCTCGGTCCTGACGCTCTTGCTGGGCTTGCTTGTCGCAGGAGCAGTCTGCAAGTCAGATGCAGCTGGCTTTGGGCACGGCCACAGATCCGGCGTCGATATGAAGATAATAGCCTCTCTTGGTCTCAGTTCAGGGGAGCAGACAGCTCTGACGACAGCCTTGTCGACCTACGGCCCAGCGGTTAAGGCGGATATGCTGGCAGTCCGTAAGGTTAAGAAACAGCTGCATACCGACCTTCAGGCTACACCCCCGGTGGGATCCCAGCTCGTCGCTGATGCTGGAGCGCTTGCCGCCGCAAAGACCCAGCTTAAAACTGATCGTACCGTACTTGACAGTGCGCTAGCCGGGGCACTCACGCCGGGACATTTCCAACAGCTCCAAGCGGCGCTTGTCTCTCAGTTTCAGAGCCGGTTGGACCGCAAGACCGACCGTCTCCTGTTTGGATATGCCATGTATCTGAAGAAACAGTAAGGGTACACAGTAGCTACATCCGCAAAGATGCCAGTGGGTGAACGCCTTGAGGGAATTTTTTCATGCAGTGACAAGGCGTTCACCAGATTGGTATCGCAAATGAGCGAAGTGTTTGCTCATTTTTTTCAGATAAGAACCATCAGGACGTCCGTTGGCAGAATGATCCCGGATTTTTTGTATCCTCATAGCCGTCGATCTTTATACTCGGAGGGGAAAAATGAAAAGGACCATTCGTCGTGTTTTTATCGTTACATCGCTGTTTTTTCAAGCGTCATGCCTTGCTATGCTTACAGGCATGGGCACTTTTCTGCTAGGGGAGCTGTCTGAATCGGTCCGGGATGGGGCGGATGGCGCCCAGAGTGGCAGGGCTCTCCGGTCTACCCGTACTATTATGGGAACCACCTGCTATTCTGGAGGAACAGCCTGGGGTATATGTCCAACCGACCCCACAACCAGGGGAATGTATTCCTGGTATTTTTGCCCTGATTCGAAAAACTACTCTCCGTACGTGAAGCAGTGTCCCAAGAGCTGGCTGAGGGTTGTGCCCCCTCAGGCTCCACCGGATTGGAGGGAGTGAAGAAATGATTAAGCAGGGACGTTGGATTTTTTTCAGTTTTGATAGTGGTGTGCGGCGCGGATGTGCGACCATCCTAACGTGATGGTGCTACCACCCGAGGGAAAGTCCTTTGATCCATTCCAAGCCAACGACACCATTTGCAGACGATGGGCAGCATAGCAGATTGGGTTGAGCTCACCCGATACGGTCATCCGAATACCACCGGAGGAGCTGTTGTTGGCACGGCTGCTGAAGCAGGCCTCGGAGCTGCCATCGGGTCGGCCTCGGGCACGAATGAGGATCGGGTTTATGGATGGCATGCGCAACGGTGGTACAATATCGCATATCTGCGCCGCATGTAAGCCAAGGGGGGACTCTTCGTGTTCGAGGAATCGTTCCGCCTCTTTCCTCGCCAGATCTCAGCTCTGCGCCTCCCAGTTCTTCTTCGCCTCACGTAGCCTCGCCATCTCTCCTGGCGGGATAGCCCTGTTATTATAAGGAACTTCGGGCTTGCAGTTATTGCCCGAAGAGACATAAATAATGCCGCACGTAATGTCAAATGAAAGGAGACAGAATGAAAACGAAGAGAAGAATCAAAATGGCGCTCACACTTTTTTTGTGTTTTATGATGGCAGTGGCATTCATGGCCTGTTCGTCGCAACAAACGGCGGGTCCCTCTGTGTTCGCCGTTGGTGCTAATCCATCCGGCATAGCCATAGACGCCTCGGGTAATGTGTGGGTCGCAGACCAGGGCAGCAATACCGTCACAGAGTTAAATTCCGGTGGGACTCTGCTTGGTAACTTCGCGGTCGGCAATAATCCGTCCGCCATAGCCATAGATGCTTCGGGTAATGTGCTGGTCGCAAACCAGGGCAGCAATACCGTTACAGAGTTAAACTCCGGCGGTGCGGTGCTTGGCACCTTCACCGTTGGTACTAATCCGTCCGGCATAGCCATAGATGCCTTGCG
>JBEKCV010000113.1:0-12730 GCA_050014695.1 Thermodesulfovibrionales bacterium | reverse complement strand
AATGTTGGAAGTTGTGTCGGCGGGTTGCTGAAAGGCAGCTTTAGAGAGGCTTGAGCCGTGTGTCGGGAAACTGACCAGCACGGTTCTTATGGGGCTGGGGCTCAGCAATGAGCCCTGGCTACCAGACTGCACCGCGGGCCCTCCCTTAAATGGCCAAGTTACAACCAGTAAGACGCATTTTGAACAGTCGGAAAAGAACTAACTTTTGGCAGGGCGGCGATCTCAACTCCGATTTAATGACACTTTCAGGAAGGCGCAACTTCTGCAACAGTACGATCGAAAAAATGGCTTTTGAGAGACCTGATAACGTTTCTTGCAACCACCAAAGAAAAGTTCTAATAGCAACAATTACCTCAACCCTTTCTTAAATAAACTAACAAACTCTCATTATTGTTAACGTCCTTCAAATCGATGTGCTCATTAAGTGGTATTATTATTATCTTTCCGGAAGCCTATGTGATCCTGCCATAGACACCTGCCTCTTCAGCAAGTGGATACTCGACGTGGAGTAGAACTTCTGCATAGACCTTGCGCTTAACAAGGTCATCGTCTTCCTCCATCCACCGGCGCTGCCGGGTCAGCATCTTCTATCTGACGTCAGGTACGACGCGCGAACCGCGACAGTCACCTTTTTTGTTTACCTGCCTTTACAGGGTTTTCTATCGAGGGTGCGATGCAGCTTCTTCGATCAGAGCTGCGACCTCCTTTGGCCTGGAGACGTAGACCGAATGGCTGGCGCCTGAGACTTCGACCGTGTGGCTCTTGGCTCGTGCAGCATACCACCGTTCGAGGTCGGGGTTGATGGTTCTGTCTTTTGTGGCTACTAACATCCAGCTCGGTTTGCTTCTCCACGCAGGCGTGGTGATGACTGCTTTGAAATTGTCGGCTTCGTTGAGCACCTGCGATCGCGCCATGAAAGCGGCCTGCTCATCAGACAGATCGGCCGCGAAGTATTCACGAAACTGCGCGGGGTCGAGGTAAGTGAAACCGTCTGCTGTCTTCTTTATCGCACCAGACTTACTGAGGTCGCTTGGGAAGCGCTTTCCGTCGTCAGCCTCACTCTCTCCAGCATCTGGCATGTGGGCAGCGACGTACACCAATCCGGCAACCAATGGATCCGTCCCGGCTTCAGTAATTACGGCTCCCCCATAACTATGAGCGACAAGAATACACGGTCCATCTTGTTGAGCAAGGACTCGCTTCGTGGCGGCCACATCTTCTTTGAAGGATGTCTCAGGCTCTTGGACGATGCTGACGTTATAACCATCCTTGACAAGAATGTCGTAAACGCCCTTCCAGCCGGAACCATCTGCCCACGCACCGTGAACCAGAACAATATTCCGAACACGATGCTCTTCGCTCTGCGCTGTAGTAACTCTCGGTATCCCACTCACCAATATTAATGTCAGTATCATGGATAGAAAAATTATGTATCGGTTCCTTTTCATTGTCTGCCTCCTTGAGTAATTTTCGAGTTTATGAACGAGCTGATCTTTTGCAGCCTCTGGATGCCTTCAAGCGGTGCTCGGAAGCTTCATCGCTCCTTCGAAAAACCCGGAGGTCATTCAACTGCTTTCTTGACGAGTTCTTTTATTCCTGAGATGTTCTTCACCAACTCATCAGGTAACCCATGCCGCTCCTTGAGATATTCAGGCTTGTTGTACGAAAGCCAGACTTTTCCGTTCGAGTCTTCCCATGCCAACGCCTTTAATGGAAAATCAATTGCTATGGTGGGTGAGGCAATCATCAAAGGAGTCCCCGCCTTGGGATTGCCGAAGATCAACAACTGCGACGGTTTCATCTTGAGCCCGGCTTTCGCAGCATCGCCACTAAAGTCGATGCGCGCAAAGACTCTCAAACCCTGTTTCTTGACGAGAGTCTCGAGTCTGTCGAGAGTCTCTGGCACAGAATACTTGCTTGGAACATTCACGAGCCCGTTATCCGCTGCCCACGCTGGCAGAACAGAGCCCATTAGGAGTAGAGTAAAAAGCCAAAATTTCATGACATACCTCCTTCGGTTTGTTGTACCATTTCTTTTGACAACAACTCTCTTCGACCTTTGTAAGGGAGCATAGGAACTTCAGCCATCGTGGATTGTACTTCAGCGTCACGCTGATCAAAATCGCGTAAGGCTTTGAAGGTTTTCGTCGGAAAATAATCGATATAATCATCGATGCGCATATAAACCCTTCTCTCCATTCTCACTACTGGGCGTCGCTCACTTCGACCTGCCATTACAATGGACATGTGGTGATATCGGCTCACTTACTCCTTAATCTGCACGTACCCTTCCTGCACCAGTTGAGTCACTCTAACCATTGCGTCAGTGTTAACAATCACTCCAGGAAGGAAGTCTGCGTTGACCCAGTGATTAAATGTTGCGGTAGCACCACACATCTCAATTTGCACACCCTTCTTCATCAGTCCGGCGAAGATCTCTTTGTATGGATTCCCAGTACTAATATTACGATTGGCATTGTACGTCTTGTCGTTCAGCAGCACGTAAGCTGCATCCGAGTGAAAGACAGCGATAATTTTGCCTTTAGTGTTCCAGTCGCCGAAGTGGTTTGCGACTAGATTCAGGTGCCCGAGGGAAAAAGGCATATCGCCCATTAAAGCCAGGTGATCAATGTTGAACACGACGTTTGCTTTGTCCAGTTTCACGGGAATGTCGATGTGAAGTGTCTGCCCGGCCATCACGTCAGCGCCATCTGTTGGGCATACTGAGCCAAAACTGATGAAAAAATAAGTCACAAACAAAACCACTAACCATCTGGTCTTAAACATATTCACCTCCTGAGCATTGTTTTTCGCTCGTGCCTCAAAATATATTCATCTGCTCAAATCCTATCAGAAGTCAATGCGTTGTCAAGGTGGCCTCGTCCACTTCGTCCATATCGGCATGGTAAACTTTTCTCGTCGTGTCAATTGCTCATATCACCATGTGCGATAAACGTGACAGGTGCTTAGCTTTGAATTGACTTCAAAGTCTGTGGACTCGGAGAGGAAATAGATTTCCCCAGAAACGTTTCTTTCGTCAGAAATCGTGAATCACTGCGCCACGTTTGAGGCGCGATGTTGTATGGCTGGACGCCGGGGCAATTATGATTTTCTAAATTTGCCTCTTTCCGCTTGTACACATCATTGTCGGACAAACGGTATCGCACTTCATACCTCCCTATAATGTTGAGTTTCCGAAATGGCAGTTTATATAAAACTTTCTACCAGCAATCGCTGAGAATTCTAACCAAATATAGGCATTTCATGATCTTCATCGGCGGAGAGCCTAGTCTACTACTTGACATTCTTGTGGAGGAAGTCACACATCAGATCGGCAATCTTGTCGCCGTCCTCCTCAAGCGCGAAGTGTCCGGTGTCGAGAAAGTGAAACTCCAGGTTCTTCAGGTCTCTCTTGTAAGGTTCGGCGCCGGCTGCCGGGAATATCTTATCGTTCTTTCCCCAGACGATTAGGGTCGGCGGCTGGTACTCCCGGAAGTAGGCCTGCCATTTCGGGTAGAGCGGCGGATTGCTGCCGTAGCTATAGAAAAGGGCGAACTGGATCTCAGCGTTCCCTGGTCGGTCGAGCAGAGGCTGGTCGATGTTCCAGTTATCGGGACTGATTGCCTCCTTGTCCCGGACGCCCTCGGTGTATTGCCAGATGGTGGCTTCTCGGGTGAGGAAGTCACGCAGCGGCTTCTGGCGCTCGACTGTCTTCTCCTTCCAGTAAGCCTTGAGCGGCTTCCAGAAGTCGTTGTCAATCCCCTCGTCGTAGGCGTTGCCGTTCTGCACCACTAAGGTCAGCACGCGGTCGGGGTGACTGGTGGCCAAGCGGAAGCCGACAGGTGCGCCGTAATCCTGAGCGTATAGAGCGTATTTCTTCAGCCCGATCTTCTCCGTGAACTTCTCGATCACGTCAGCGAGATGGTCGAAAGTGTACTCGAACTTGTCCACGATCGGCATCGAGCTGTTCCCGTAGCCGGGGTAGTCCGGGGCAACCAGGTGAAATTCATCTGCCAGCGCCGGGATCAGGTTGCGGAACATGTGCGAACTTGTCGGGAAGCCATGAAGCAGGAGCACGACTGGGGCGTCCTTCGGCCCCGCCTCGCGGTAGAAAATATCCAGGCCGTCAATCTTGACAGTCCGATAAGCCACTTTGGGTGCTTTCATCATTGACCTCCTTAGTGTTAAGAGCCCTATCAGTACTTTTCCCTTTAAATCGGGCTTTTTATAACCGGGGCGGGTCGACAAATGTCCGTTGCGTTTTGTGCCATAGCGGTCATTGCGCACAAAACGATGACAGCGACCGATAGCAGAGACGTGCCTTTCGAGCTTGTATACTTCAGTTTGCCATGTTCTTTCCTCCTATGCGTTCACTAAACCGCCTCTTTTGCCGACGCGGTGAATGCCGCCGCATTCTTCCTGACGAACTCCTGCACGCTCAGCGGCCCTTGCCCCGTTAGAGTGAGCACGTCGTCCGACATCCGGTCGTAGCGCCCCGCGCGGTGCAGATCGGCCATAGTCGCGAGGTGGTTCACCAAGTGAACCGGCAAGCCCCGCTCGAGCAGCCCGTCCCGCCACGGCTCGACCGGAATGTCCTGATAGGTGATCGTGCGGCCAAGCGCCTTCGAATACTCCTGTGCATAGAAATGCACGTTCTCGGACTGTGGACCGGTCAGGTGATAGATCTTGCCGATGTGCGGTTGCGGATTGGCGAGCAGCGCGGCAATCACACGTGCAACGTCTTCCGCTGCGACCGGCGAAGTCTTGCCCTCGCCGAACGGTAGTCTGATCTGATTTGATTTCCTGACCGAATCCGAAGTGAAAATCAGGAAGAAGCCTTCGAGAAACACTGTCGGCCGCACGTGCACTACCGGCAGACCGGACCAGTTCAGCGCCTGCTCGGCGAGCCAATGCAGCTTGTGCTGCGGGCTCGCGGTCGTTTCGGTAATGCTCATCTGTGAGACCGTCATCTGCGACATATTGATGAACGCCTTCACGCCGTGATGCTTCGCCACCGCCGCCGTATTGACCGTCGCGGCCAGATAGGCATCCGAAACCGACATGCCGAAGTACATCGTCTTGCAGCCGGCAATCACCCTATGCATCGAATCGAGATCGAGCAGATCGCCGACCACGACCTCCGCACCCATGTCGCGCAACGCCTGCGCGCGTTCGTCTTCGTTTCGCACCATCGCACGCACCGCTTTGCCTTGCTTCAACAGCAGTTCGGTGACCGTGCGCCCTACAGCACCGACTCGGCCCGCCGCGCCGGTGACCAGAATGGGATTTGCCATATTCTTTCCTCCTATGCGTTCACCTAGACCGAAGTCAGATCCGTTGAACGCGGGCGTCGATCAGCAGTCGCAAAGGACGCCTCGTGGTCCCGGCGACCTTCAAGCACCGTGCAAGTCGGCAATAACCCTGAACGTTCGAATATCGAGCTTCCCGTCCACAAGTGTCGCGGCGTCCGCAACGAAACGGCAGAGGACGGGATTCTCCAGATGTCTGTTCAAATGTTCTTGCGATTCGTAGCGCTCGTAGAGGAACCACAAGGCGGGATCTGTTGTGGAGCGGTGCAGATCATAGATCATTACTCCGTAGTCCGAACGGGACGTTAGAACGAGCGCCTCAAGCCGACCCGCAAGCTCTTCTTCCTTTCCAGCTCTGCTGCGTAGGAACACAGCGTTAGCAACGGATTCTGTCATGTTAGTTCTCCTCATCAGTGATCAGCTTCACAAGCAATAAGCCCTCGACTCAGCCTGCGCCTGCAGTGATTCTCACTAAAATTACTCTAGCCTTAAGGCGTGACGTTCGATGCTTTTTGCGAACAGAAGCGTCTCCTGCCGGTTATGAGTCTCTGAAACAGGTTTACTATCGGCTTGGAAGACCTCCCACGGAATTCCTTGTTTGCCGAGGAAGTCCGTTACCTCTGGCGTGGCAGAGCTGTGAACCATATTTGTGAACTCACAGGTTTTGTTGTCGATCTTCTTCACGCTCAAGTCCCGAATCAAGCCTATCTTTGTGCGGGCCGCGGGCGTAAATACGTCTGAGTGAGAAACGAGTCTTAGGTGATCGGGCTGGCCAATCTCCTCGATGTAGTGCTGCACCATCAGGCTTCCGCCTAGTATTTCGACATTGATCCACATGCGATAGTCAGTTTGCTCATGGGATCATCGCCCTTGGTCGGATTTATAAGTCGAGCACATGCCGTGCGGCAGGACTTTCGGTGTCTGGCACTGACAATACTCACTTCTCCTGATCATTAAATGGAAACTATTTTCATTGACACGCATTACCTTCGTGCCCGTTCACCTCTTCCCGTACGCCGTGAAAACGTAATCTTTTGCCTTTACTATCGTATGGCACGCGAACCCGCACTTGGCATTGTTCCCCTGCGGCGGTTTGTCAGCCAAGGTGCCGGGCGCGAACGTATCGGATGCAGCGTCATACTCGAACACGGCCCATCCCCACCCGCCGCTGTCCGCGAACCTCTTGCTGTCCTTCACCATGAAGTCGACGTCATGCAGGGTATCCGGCACCGTCGCTGCGGGGAACGTCTCCATCTTTTTCGGGGTCCAATGGATCTTCGCCATCTTGGCGCCGTCGGGGAAAGGCTTGCCGTTGCCGGGAACGCCGGCCCGGTAGGCGTCGATCATCACAGGATTAGCGAGGATCGCAGCAATCAGGTCTCCATCCTGACTGATGGAGACAAGCTGCCAGGCCTCGTATCCTCTGAACTCAGAGAACGCGAGCCCATTCGGCACTTTCACGGTATACTTGTCCTGCGCGGAAATGGCCATGCTGCCCACGACAGCGAGTAGCAATACCACAATGATCACAAGCGCCCGGATGTGTTTACCCTTCATATCAAATACCTCCTTCTTCTTATTTGCCGGTCACTAATGCGATTTTCATAAGAGCCTATTAACCTTCTACCACTGAATACCATAACTGTCAACACAAAGTTAAAATCTGTGCATTGATATTCGTTTGCCTCCTTCACAAGATAAGAGCCAAGGACAGAGAATTCCAATCAGGTTTGCCCTCTTGATAGATATTGTAGCACTGACTGAGAGGCTGTCAAGCGACCCTATTTAGCTTTTGAATTCATCTCAAGGCTGAGACTCGAAGAAGAAGTTGATCTTCTCAGGTACATTTCTTTCATCTGAAAATCGTGAATCATTATGCTACGTCTAAAGCACGACTTTGTGGCTGAAAGAAACGCCCTTGGATCTCCATAAGATTGCGACTTTCTGGATGTAACCGATAAAAGTTTCAGGTCCGAATTGAAGGTTATCAGAGGATGAGAGCAACATAGAGCGACCTCCCGACCCCCGCACCATTGTTTCCACTCCCGCTCCCAACCGGAGGCCGAGAGGGTCGAGGGGGTTGAGAGGATTGGGAGGGAAGGGGGGAACCGATAGCCTATGGCTAGTTGCTGTTCATCGAACTGTGGCGCATCACAAAGTGGCGGGCTGCGTTTACATCCCGCTAATAAACAGAATAGCAGTGAGAGATGTTGTAACAACTTCTCACAGCAAGCTCGAAAGGTAACCCTCGCCAATAGTCACTCTCACTTTCGTCCCGTACTCAGTGGTCGGTTCTCGATAACCCCTTCAGATCAGTTGCTTAGCTCCCACGTTTTTTTACGGTCTCCACCACCTTCGCAGTCTTCTTATTGCAGGGCCATGGTAAATATGATATTTAATCAACTATGGAGAAACAACGGCTCGTAACTATTCCCGAGGTCTTTCTGAAGGGGCTGGAAAGAAAGGTGGAAGACCTCAAAACACTTATGGAGATGTCTGCCATCTTCTCATCAACGCTCGACCGTGACTACCTAATATCTCTTGTCATGGAAAAGGCGAAGATGCACATGGATGCGGAGGCATGTCGCTCCTGTTTTATGACAAAGAGACGAACAGGCTTGAGTTTAAGGGAGCGATTTGCGAAGATGAGAAGACCTCAGAGAGTTTGCAGAAAAAAGGCACTCTTGAAATAAGACAGGGAATTGCGGGTGCTGTCGCCGAGTCTCTTCAGCCACTGTTTCTGGAAGACGTGTCCACCGAAAGCAGGTTTAATCAGGAAGCGGACAGGTTTACGGGATTTCCGATAAAAAGCTTCATCGCACTGCCGCTTGTCGGAAGAAGCGGTCTCATCGGTGTTGCGGAGATACTCAATCCGAGGAAGAAGGATTATGACCCGGAGATAGCTCGGCTCCTCTCCAGACAATTTGCGATCGCGATAGAGAACTCGGTTTTTTACAAAGAGTCCGTCGGGAGGGAACGGCTCAAGCAGGAGCTTGATATAGCATCTGCGATCCAGAAGAGCTTTCTCCCCGAATCATCTACCTTTAGGAAAGGTGATTTGTCGATCAGCGCTGCGAACATATCCGCTGAAAAGGTCGGCGGCGACCTGTATGATTTCTTTGAGCAAGGTGAGGGCAAAGTCGGGATACTTATAGGAGATGTCTCCGGGATGGGCATATCGGCAGCTCTTTATATGGCGAGGTTCATCTGTAATTTTCGGCACATCACTCGACATATGGATCCTTCCGATATCATCTTGGCACGCATGAATTCTCTTCTTTCCAAATCGCCGCGGGGGTTGTTCCTCACTTGTATTTATATGCTAGTGGATATCGCTGCAAGTGGAGTGCATCTATCGGTGGCTGGTCATCCACCGTTCCTATGGATAACGAAAGGGCAGCTGAAGGTGATGTCTGTTGAGGCTGGTCCCCCCTAGGAATTATTGCTGTGGAATATCCTGCCACGACCATATCACTCGAAAAGGGAGACAGGCTGCTGCTCCTTACCGACGGTGCCTTCGATGCAAAGGACAAGGTCGGGCAGAGGCTTGGCTTTGAGAACCTTGTCAGGTTTATAGATACGCACCGGCAAGAAAGAGATCTGGTCAATGTGATTATTGCTTACATTGATGATTTTTCAAAAGGTGCTGAAAGGGCCGACGACGTTACGATCGTAGAACTCAGATGGGGGGTGAACTCACATTAAAGACGAGGTAATAATCACGATCCCTTCTCATCCGAAATATCTCTCTTTGGTGAGGGCGGTGACGGTCAAGATGGGAATCCAGAACAAGGTTGACAATACTGTTATCAAGAAGATGGAGCATGCAGTTGATGAGGCGTGCTCAAATGTCATAAAGCATGCTTACGCAGGAGATCCGAACAAACAGATCGGGGTAACGCTCAGGATCTCGCAGGAGGCCTTTGAAGTTATTATAGAAGACAGCGGACTTAAGGCGGAGGCGGCCTCCATCAAGGGCCGAGGTCTTGATGATATAAGACCGGGAGGACTTGGCGTCCATTTAATCAAGAGGGCTTGCGACGTAGTTGAGTTTGACGGACAACAGAACGAGGGTAACAGGCTCAGGCTTATCAAGTATCTGAAGGTGCAACATGGAGATAAAGATAACAGACCATGAGAGTGCGAAGATCATTTCGCTTTCCGGGGATATCGATGCGTATACGTCCCCTGAGGTGAGAACGCAGCTGCTGCGTCTAGTCGATCAACGGGCCCCTGTCATAATGGTTGACTTATCGCACGTCACCTATATCGATAGTTCTGGGATCGCAACCTTTGTGGAAGGGCTAAAAGGTATGATGTCATACGGCGGCCGGTTGAAATTTTTCTGCGCAGCTCTCGATGTGAAGGAGATAATCGATTTTTCTAAATTGGACAAGATATTCGATATGTGTGGCAGTTTAGAAGATGCCCTCAAGAGCTGAGAGCTCTCCCGCCTCGTAATGTGGACAGGACAAATGTGGACGGGCCACTTGACAATGCATCATTATCTGATAAGTTTTGATTAAGGGATATCTCGATCCATTTCTGGCACCCCATAAGCAGATCGATCCGAGCGCGAGGTTTGTTAGTGGGTTGGGCATCTTTTGCTGATTAATCAGATTTGTGCAAGAGAAAGGAGATCATCATGCCTGAAAAACCAGCTTTGAAAGCAACGAACGTCGTTCTCGTCCACGGTGGCTTCGTGGACGGCTCTGGTTGGGAAGGCGTCTATAAGGTCCTGAGGAAGGACGGCTACACAGTTAGCGTGGTTCAGAATCCAACGATATCGCTGCCGGACGATGTCGCCGCAACCAAACGCATTATTGCCGTACAGAATGGCCCAGTGATTCTCGTCGGCCACTCCTACGGCGGAGTAGTGATCACCGAAGCCGGCAACGATCCAAAGGTAGCGGGGCTTGTCTATATCACCGCCTTTGCCCCGGACAAGGGCGAGTCGGTGTCCACGCTTATCAAGGATCCACCGCCGGGTGCGCCTGTGCCTCCGATACTGCCGCCACAGGACGGCTATCTCTTACTCGACAAGGCGAAGTTCCCCGCCTCATTCGCGGCTGACGTGGACAATGAAAGGGCCGCGTTCATGGCAGACTCCCAGGTCCCATGGGGCATGGACGCACTCAACGGTACGATCGGCGAGCCGGCCTGGAAGACGAAGCCGAGCTGGTACCTGGTTGCCACTGACGACAAGATGATCCCACCGGCGGCTCAGCGCTTCATGTCCAAGCGTGCGGGTTCGACCGTCGTCGAGGTCGCGGGCAGTCACGCGATCTACGTGTCACAGCCGAATGCGGTGGCCGCGCTCATCGAAAAGGCCACAAGGGAAGTGAAATAGGCGGCGAAATAAGCCGATGGTGACGAAGTCGTCGTTAATTCAAAGGACGACTCCATCGCGATGTTCTTGAACGGCTTTCCCGGCCATGACCGCCGTCAGCAGAGGGCTCGACGCCTACGTCGCCGTGGACGCCTGCGGAACCTTCAGCGAGACAAAGCATCAGGTCGGGTTGCTGCGCATGGTCCAAGCCGGCGTCATCGTTTCGGACTATACGACCCTGATGGTCGAGATCCTCAAAGACAACGCGCGCCCGGAAGCCGGTCCTGTCTATGGGGCGATGGACATGGACTGGGCCTAGCTCGTCGGCCAGATCTCTGCGGTCTACGCGAAGAAATAGTCAGAGGGCACGGGGTCTGCCAGAGTTCATCGAACGGAATCGCAGTTCTTTCGATTCGGGAGGGATGAGTGAGGGACGGTGATGAATTAGTTGACTTATTGCTTTTCCCAAGCAGTCATTCAACCCGCCAAGCGGGTTAATTCACCGTTACTATACGTTACCCTCATCTGTCAGATTCCCGTTGACTTTCCAAAAGAATCTCCCACCTATGGCAGAAGAACGACAGTGTGGTGTACAGGAACACTTAGGTGCATGCTTCGGGGCGAAGCCAATGCTGTCTCTGCCAGGAATGGCATACTTCCTCATGGTATCAAGCTACTCACACACAGGCAAGACATTCCTTCCCTACCCGTTGTAATATATTCTGAATTCTGATATACTGATTTCAGAATATCAGAATCTGGAGGTGCAGCATGGAAGGAGCTAAAGGTGCAGTAGCGGAGATAAAGGCCCGAGGGCAGCTCACGATTCCAAAGAAGATACGGGAAACGAGCCACATTGAAGAGGGCAATGTTGTCTCTATCTTGCCGGTCGGTGATTCTTTGATCATTACCCCAAAGCGGCTGGAGCTTGACGAGGCGCGGAGGCAGTTGAAGAAGCTACTGAAGGCATCAAGCCTCACAATAGAAGAACTCATTGAGGGACTACAAGAGGAAAGGGACGAGTTGTTTAAAGAGACCTATGGCGCAAAGAAGAAGATGTAAGGTGTTTCTCGATTCCAATGTGCTTCTTTCCGGTCTGTTCTCGGACAAGGGAGCTCCGAGAATTATTCTTGATCTTCTGACGCTTAACTTGCCAATGCTTACAGGTGCAACGGGACGTTATAACCTTATAGAGGTTGAGCAGAACCTGAAGAAGAAAATGCCGGAGGCCCTGCCGCTCTATCACAAGTATTTGCCCAAGCTTCGCCTTGAAATCGTTGCGCTGCCTTCCCAGTCAACAGTCACAAGCATGGCAGGGGCCATTTCTGAGAAAGATGTCCCGGTACTGGCTTCAGTGATTGCATGCGGTGCGGAGTATCTCATTACGGGTGACAAGAAAGATTTTGCCAGGTTAAGAAACGTGAAAAAGTACAACTTTAAGATAGTGAGTCCGTCAGAGTTTATTGAAGCAGTGGTTCCTGAGATAATAAAAGAGGCATAATGAGGGTTGGCCGGGATTCTGACGAAATCCGCCAAAACTGACCTTACCCCATTGATTTCAAATGCTTTCTCTATTTTTGTTTGAAAAAAAATGCCCTTCGGGATTCATTAGAATGGGTAAATGGTAGGGACGCGCGAGAATCCAGAGTTCCTCCGCACAAAATGTCCTTTATCTTCATCAGATGGCGCAGCATCAATTAAGGGTCAGCAACTACCTCATGAACGAAATGGGTTTCTAGGTGAACATGGTATAAAGAGAGAAACTGGCTGGCCCGTCAATTTTCTTTGCGAATTGTGTATCATATTTATCGAGATAGATGTTATATTTTTTATAACGCCGCAAGTTTTTCATGATCATAGTCAAAACTCCCTCTGAAACATGAGCAGCGTTCATGAAACTGCTTATCCCAGATTCAAACCTGAACTGACGCTGCAAGAACTCAACGATATCTATACGCCTAGCGATGGTACGACCGGCTAAGGACGGACCCACCCACCGACGGAATATGGACCCATTTGTCGTTGTTGACTGATTGAAGCGGCACCGGAATTCGGACCCACCCCAATAGTTGAGCCTCGGTTCTTTTATTTC
>JBEKCV010000112.1:0-13427 GCA_050014695.1 Thermodesulfovibrionales bacterium | reverse complement strand
CCTCGTTGGTGTTAGATTTTTCGTCGCAGAATTATTCTAACATCCCGTCCACACGGGACCAACGAGTTTTTTTATTTTTTTTGATGGTGGATCAGGGGGCACCGTACCCGCTTGCAGACACTATTCGTGCTATGTTAGGGTGTTGCCGGGGACTACGGAGCATGTGCGAGGAGGTTTGACGTGAAGAAAGATCTCACAAGTGCTGACGCGGAGAAAAAGGGGCTTGTCTGGTGCGACACCGGAGGGGGCTGCAGCGCCTATTGCAAACAGAACTCAGACGGTTCGTTCTGGATGATAACCGCGTTAGGCGGCTGTGGCGTACCAACGAAGATCTTGGAGCGCGCGGTAATAAACTTTCACAGGGCAGACGGCGTACAGATGGCGTCGTTCAACGCACCGTTTGGGCTCATCCTTGATGGCACCATAGAGTTGTCTGAGCGCTAGTTGTCACGATCTTCCTCTTTGATTGGAGAAAGAACTTTTCTCTGGCCTCAACCGACTGAAGATGGACCAGACTGCCGCAGCCACTCCAGATAAAACGGCAAGAAGTTATATTTCCTGATGGCGCAAGACGTTCCCCCGCCTCAACTGGAATCAAAAGTGCTATAATTTTATTATATACGTGTGAACGCAGTACATGACCATAGCGGAGCATCATGAACAAGAGAAAGCTCAACTGCTGGGAATTTAAGAAGTGCGGAAGACACGCTCAGGGGGAAAACGCTTCCAGCTCAGGCGTCTGTCCCGCCACGCTTGAAATACATCTTACAGGCGTGAATGGTGGACACCATGCGGGACGAGTATGCTGGGTGGTGGCTGGAACAATGTGTGGCGCAGAGGTTCAAGGATCTTTTGCTCTGAAATATGAAAGTTGTGAGCAATGCGATTTCTATAAAGCGGTCAAAGAAGAAGAGGGTGATAATTTTGTGCCGTTGGAAGTTTTGAGAAATCTGCTCCTCCATTGATACCCTCCCCTCAAAGACGGTGCTTCATGGACGACCAAAAAGGACTCTTGACTCCCCCCCCGCTTACCTGTTGGACACGGAAGCCGGTTGATCCCCGAATTCACATCTGAACTGCCCTTTGTTATACTCAACGTATACGATACCTTTTTTCTTAGGGGGAGGACTGAAGCGTGGATGATCTGAAAACGCTCTATCCGGCAAAATGTATTCCCGAAGAGAAGATATTCAGCCATATTCACCCCGGGAATCGAATATTCATCGGCACCGGTTGCGGTGAGCCAAGTTATCTTGTCGGAGCGTTTATCGATTATGTCCGGTCCCATCCAAAGGCATTTTTCGATGCTGAATTGCTTCAGGTATGGACCCTCGGGGTAACCCCTTACGCAAACGAGAAATTCAGAGACAACTTCCGTCATAACTCTTTCTTCATAGGAGCCAACACACGGGAAGCCATCAATAAAGGCCTTGCTGATTATACCCCCGTATTTCTCTCCGCAGTCCCCGATCTGTTTTATCGGCGGGTTATCCCCATCGATGTAGCCCTTGTTCAGACGTCCCTGCCTGATGCGCACGGCTATATGAGCCTCGGGATAAGCGTGGATATCGTAAAAGCGGCGGTCGAGACCGCTTCCCTGGTCATAGCCCAGGTCAACCCCCATATGCCTCGTGTTCATGGAGAAACCTTTATCCATGTCCAGAACGTAAATTTTATCGTTCCCTTTGATGAACCTCTCTTGGAGTTTGAACTGATCGTGTCTGACGAGATTTCGCAGGGCATCGGGAAATATGTGTCGCGCCTCGTTCAGGACAATGACACCATCCAGGTAGGATACGGAACGATGCCCAATGCGATCCTGTCACATCTCCGGAACAAAAAGCATCTGGGGATACACACGGAATTGTTGAGTGACGGGGTTATTGACCTCATGGAAATGGGGGTCATTGATAATTCCCGCAAAGAAATCAATCGGGGCAAAACCGTAGCCGCCTTCTGCATGGGAAGACAGAAGACCTATGAATACCTTCATGACAATCCTGCCATCGAATTCAGGCCTGTCAGCTACACAAACAATCCCTTGGTCATTGCCCGGCATAGGAATATGACTGCGATAAACAGCGCCCTCGAGATCGATCTGACCGGGGAAGCGACGGCAGAGTCCTTAGGAAAGCTTTTCTACAGCGGAATCGGAGGGCAGGCAGACTTCATGCGCGGAGCGGTTCTATCTCGGGGCGGGAAAACAATCCTTGCCCTTCAGTCCACAGCAGAAAATGAGACGGTTTCGAGGATTGTGCCTTATCTCAGGGAGGGGGCTGGCGTTACCATGACGCGAGGCGATGTCCATTATATTGTAACAGAGTATGGAATAGCCTACCTGCACGGGAAAAACATCAGGGAGAGAGCCATGGACTTGATAGCAATCGCCCACCCGAAATTTCGGCCCTGGCTCATCGAAGAGGCAAAGAAACTGAACTTCATCTATAAAGATCAGGCATTCATAGCGGGTGAAAAAGGCGCCTATCCGGAGTCACTCGAAACCCGCAGGATGACAAGGACCGGTCTGCACCTCGTTCTCAGGCCGGTGAAGATCAGCGATGAGCAGCTCCTGAAAGACTTTTTCTATTCCCTCTCCGACGAAAGCATGTACCACCGGTTCATGTCGACGCGAAGGGACATGCCCCACGAACGCTTACAGAAATTCGTGATTATTGATTATACCAAGGAAATGGTCATCCTTGCGCTATTAGAGCGAGAAGGAACAGGGATCGTCGCCGGTGTGGGTCAATACATCATAGACGATATTGCCCATACCGCGGAGGCTGCATTCGTGGTCAGGGATAACTATCAAAACGTGGGGATCGGCAGTGAACTGCTTTCCTATTTGACCTATCTGGCAAAGAGGAGCGGACTTCACGGTTTCACGGCAGAAGTGCTGATGGAGAATCTGTCGATGCTCCGCGTGTTTGAAAGCATGGGATTTGTTATGGAGAAGAGACCCGAAGGCGACATGTATGAATTGAAGATGTCTTTCAGGGATTGAGATACCGGAGCTCAATAAAAATTTATGGTCCGACGGAAAATGGGGATCGCCCCATGCCGGAAGGAATCACGTTGGTGAACAAACCGAGAGAACCAGTTATCCCTCGCGAAAGGCATGAAACTCTCCGCAAGGAGATCATCGCTATCCTCGTAGGCAGGACTCTTTCCGTCAAGGAAATCTCGGCCGAGGTCAGGGTCTCTGAGAAGGAGGTTTATGAGCATCTCGAACATATCCGAAGGACGCAGAAGAGAGGCCATGATCTCGTGATTACTCCTGCGGAGTGCCGGAAGTGTGGCTTTGTCTTCAAAAAAAGGGAGAAGTTGCAGAAACCCGGCAGATGTCCTCTTTGCAGGAATGAATCAATTCAGGAACCGGTGTTTTCGATTCAGGAACCCCTCCAGCGGCGCTGATCAGCCAAGCGACCTCTTGGAAGGATTGATGAAACTATGACAGAAACGAATACAAAGGGAAAAGGCATGCAGCTGCCCGTCTTTCAGGGAATCCTTCCTATCAAGGGGTCCCAGGTGACGATAGATATCATGGCTGGCATCACGCTGGCCGCTCTCTCCATCCCTACAGTAATGGGCTACACGAAGATCGCAGGCACCCCGGTGGTCACCGGCCTTTACACCATCCTCATTCCGATGACTCTTTTCGCGTTCTTCGGTTCATCCCGGCATCTGGCGGTGAGTGCCGACTCAGCTACGGCAGCTATCCTCGCGGGTGCACTCACGGGGATGGCTGCGCCAGGGTCGGCTGAGTGGCTAGCTCTGGCGGGCGCCCTCGCGTTTCTTTCAGCGGTTTTTCTGATTATTGCTCGTATTATTCACCTCGGGTTTCTCGCGGATTTCCTGTCGCGCACCGTGCTCGTCGGTTTCCTGACCGGCGTTGGCGTTCAGGTCGCCGTCGGTGAGATCTCAGGGATGTTCGGTCTTCCGGGGGACGGACACGGTCCGATGCACGAGATTATAAACGACCTTCAGCGGATCGGGCAGACTAATTTTTACGCCCTGTCTATCTCCCTCACCGTGTTCGTACTCATCGTTGGGTCAAAGAAGATCTCGAAAAGAATCCCTGGTGCCCTCATGGCCGTTATTGGCGCCATCGTCGCCAGCTCGGTGCTCAATTTTGAAGCTCTCGGCGTACAGGTGCTTGGCGAGATTCCGAGCGGCCTGCCAAAGATCGGCCTGCCCGATGTCCACTGGGACAAGGGCCTCGTCCTGCAGTTGCTTCCCACCGCCTTTTCGATGTTTGTAGTCATTCTGGCCCAGAGCGCAGCGACCTCACGGGCTTACGCTACGCGCTACAACGAGCGCGTCAGCGAAGACGTAGATCTCATAGGCCTGAGCCTGGCCAACATCGGTGCTGCGTTATCCGGAACCTTTGTCGTGAACGGAAGCCCTACCCAGACCCAGATGGTCGACAGCGCCGGAGGACGCAGCCAGCTGGCGCAGATCACCACGAGCCTCATTGTCCTCCTCGTGCTGTTGTTCCTTACGGGTCCGCTCGCGAACATGCCGAAGGCGGTCCTCTCGGCAGTGGTATTCCTGATTGGCGTGGAATTGATTGACGTCAAAGGGATGCGTAAGATCTGGATCCAGCGCGCGCCTGAATTCTGGGTGGCGCTGATTACTGCCGTCGTCGTGATCTTCGTCGGCGTCGAGCAGGGCATTCTTCTTGCGATGGTGCTGTCACTTATAGAGCACGTGCGACGGAGTTACCGATCAAAGAACGTTATAGTCGTACCTGACAAGGCAGACGGCTGGCGGCTGCTGCCGGTAACCGCCCCGGAGCAAGCCCGGCCCGGGCTTTTAATATATCGTTTTGCCCACACAATGTACTACGCCAATGCGCAACAACTCTCCGAACAGGTTGTCGACCTTGCGAACGGTGCACAGCCCCCCCTGGTCTGGTTCTGTATCGATGCGTCAGCGGTAGCGGATGTGGACTTCACTGCGGCCTCAACCCTTCGCGATATCCACGGCATTCTGAAGAGGCAGGGGATCCGGCTTGTGTTTTGCAATGTGATCGAGGCCGTCGAGGCCGAGTTGGACAGGTATGAGCTTACCGATCTGTTTGGCGAAGACGCCTTCTACAAGAGCGTCAAAGCAGTAATAAACGAATATGACAAAAGCGCAGCTGACGACAAAGACAGAAAATGAGTACTCCGGAGAACAGTTTGTTAGAATTGCCGCAGGCGTGAATACGTTACGTTACCTGAGAATCCTGAATTGTGAGAGCACTGGATGCGGCCATAACGACTGTTGCGGACCAGGCGACCTTTCCGGAAAGTCAGGCAGGTCAAGGAAGGGACTTTATGATAGCGGCACTTGCTTCATCCAGTCCTTGAGAAAGCGCCTCGCTTAAGAACGTTGCAAGACTTAAAAAGCTTCTGTCATCGAGTTTCGCTTCCTTTGACAATGTGCCGCTGTAAAGTATCCTGCCTTCGGGAGAAAGAAAAATGATCTCAAGATCGAGTTCCCCGAATGAGTCATTGATCTTATCGAATCTCTCGAACCTCCGGAGACTTACCTCGCACCGGTAGAACCCCGGCGGTGTAACCGCTGATGTCGTGACAGCGGCGAAGAAACCCGAAAAAGAAAGCGAATCCTTGATCGCTCCCTTCACTATATCGGCAGGAGAGGAATCCCACCTCGAAGCGTTCGATAGTTTGAGTTCATAGGGGGAAATCCTGTACGCTATATACGGTTGGTCAAGATAGCGCGGAGCATGGAGGAGCACGTTGACCGATGCAACCGCTCCGACATGAGGCATCTCCTTCATGGAGGGAAGAGAAAGGTTGTATATCCTAGTATTCGACATCGAACATGACAATAAGACGACAGCTGAAAGGACGGACACGACAAATACCCTCATCTCACTCCCCCTTTTTTTCCTTGTAGAGGATGCTCCAGGGTTTTCTCCTGATCTCCTGAATGACATCGCGCAGATCCTCGGTCGTCTTTGTCAGAGCAGAGATGAGGTTGTCCAGGTTTTGGGACTGCTCGTCAATCGCCTTACCCGCTGAACCCGATGCCGCATCAATTGTTTTAGCCGCCTCCTCTATGTGCGTGATCGTATCTCCGGCCTTATCGAGGTCTTTCCGAGCGCTCCGTATCAGCTCTGAAACCTCGCCTTTATTTGTCTTCACGATCTCTTCGACTTCGTTGAGGACACTGTCGATCTTATCCGTTGTCGCCCTCAGTGACGATGCGACCTGTTCCACATTCGAGGACACGGAAACAACTGCCTTATTGGCATTGCCCAGTAATTGACCTATTTCACGCGCATTTTTTTCATTAAAAAGCCGGTCGACATCCTTGATAAGGACATCAACAGTCTGAGACAATTCGTCCAGCCTCGTCATCATCATGCCGAGATCCGTCCTTTCCTCTGAGGGGATTTCTTCTCCGGCCCTGATCCTCCCGGCGGTGGTATGATCAACGGTGAGAAGGAGATAGATATCACCGACAAACCCGATTTGAGTAACAACCGCTTTTGTCCCTTTATAGAGGATCGTTCCCTCCTTAAGGGCTATTTCTATCGTGACAGGCTTTCCCGGTCCCGTGGGCTCCCTGACATCCGAAATCCGTCCCACCCTTACCCCACCAAGTTTTACTTGTGCCCCCTTCTCGAGACCGGCTGCGTTCATAACCTGCGTATAGTATAAGTCGGATTTCTCAAAAAAGCGGCTGCCGCCTATCAGGATTACGAAGCCGCTAAGGATCACGAATGATGCGACTATTATGACGCCCGCTTTGATCTCTTCTCTCAAGTACCCTGTCTTGCCTTGCATTTCAGTCTCCCGCTATAACCCTCAAATAATCGCCAGGTGAATACGTCTCCTCCTCGGGCCTCCTATCGAGAAACATCTTTATCCTCGGATTGTCGGCTTTTTTAAATTCCTCGAGTGTGCCGGAAAAGATCTCCTCCCCGCTGTCGAGCATGATGACGTGATCGGCAATCATGAAGAGGCTCGGAAGCTCATGGGTCACAACTACGATAGTAATCTTGAATACGTCTCTCAGTTCAAGTATCAACTTATCAAGGCCGGCGGCCGTGACAGGGTCGAGTCCGGATGATGGCTCGTCAAAAAACAGCAATTCGGGGTCGAGGGCCATCGCCCGCGCGAGCCCAGCTCTTTTCTTCATACCGCCGGAAAGCTGGGAGGGATAAGAATTCTCGAAGCCCGAAAGACCGACAAGGTCAAGTTTCATGTGCACCATAATACGGATAGTCGATTCGTTTAACCGGGTATGCTCCCTGATCGGCAGGGCGATGTTGTCGGAAACGCTCAGTGAGTTCAGGAGTGCAGCCCCCTGGAACAACACTCCCATCTTCTTTCTCACTTCATTCAACTCCTCTTCCCTCAGAACCGCAATATCTATCTGGTTGATGAGAATCTTTCCCTTTGCCGGCTTTAAAAGCCCGATGAGATGTTTCAGGAGCGTGCTTTTCCCCGAGCCGCTCTTGCCGACTATTGCCGTTATCTTTCCCTTCGGCATCGAAATGGTAATGTCCTTCAGAATCTCCCTGTCGCCATAGTAAGACTCCAGTCCTATCACTTCTATCGCAGTCTCCATAGCCTTTTCCAGACTCACCTTTTCACACGCTCATCTTTGTACAATCCCGACGCAGGACTTTGAAAAACTTCTCTCATGTAAAATAGTAAAAAAGAGCCGTAAAGAAGAGATCAAGAACAATGACCAGGAAGATCGAAGCAACAACAGCTGAGGTCGTTCTCCTTCCCACTTCCTCTGCACTGCCTTCCACCTTAAATCCCTCGCGGGTGCCTATAATCGTTATCACGATGGCGAAGGCCCATGCCTTTATGAGCCCCGTAATGATATCTTTCATCTGCAGCGAGTTTGCGGTCTGCTGAAAATAGTTGTACGGATGAATCTCAAGGGCGGTCACAGAAAGAAGAAAACCGCCGAGGATTCCGATGCAGTCCGCAAAAACCGTGAGAGCGGGGACCATGATCATCATTGCCACCAGCTTCGGCACTACGAGGAACCTCACGGGATTGATCCCCATCGTGACGAGCGCATCCACTTCTTCTTCCACCTTCATCGACCCGATTTCAGCGGCAAATGCCGAACCGCTCCTCCCGGATACTATGATCGCTGTCAGTATCGGACCGAGTTCCCTCGTTATCGAGACACCGACAAGGTTAGCCACATAGATTAACGCCCCGACTCTCCTGAGCTGGTAAGCGGCCTGGAGCGCGAGGATTATCCCAAGGAAAAGCGAGATCACCGCCACTATCGGAACCGCATCGTATCCCGCTTTGACCATCTCAGATATGCCCGCCCTGAAACGTATTCGTTTACCTTTCAGGGGGGAAATGAATGTCCAGTAAAAAGTATCGTTTATGAGCTTCGAGATATCGCGGATGTCCTCCCGGAAGTGCGTAGCCCTTCTGCCGATGAGACCGAAGAGACTCTCAGCTCTTGAGGGCATCATCCATACTCCCGTACATATCGAATACCTTGTCCAATTTTGAAAAATTGAATATCTCCCTTACCCTCGGGGGGATGTCGAAGAATTTCAACCGGCCGCTGTATGACATCATACCTTTTAGCCCTTCCACAAAGGTCGCGATCCCCGAACTGTCGATATAGGTGACGTCCGCTAAGTCAACCATTATGACAGAGACCCTTTGATCGATCAGACGCAGCAACTGCTTTCTCACCCCAGGGGACGTATACATATCGATATCCCCGGAAAGCACGATGATCTTCGCGCCCTCACGGTCTTTTATCTCTATCTCCATGTTTCTCCTTCAGATACTTGACAAGCCTGAGCCGGTTACCCTTTTGCTTTTCTTCGTCAAACTCAACTACGTCGCATGCCCTCTTGATGAGATGGACGCCAAGTCCTCCCGGTCTAATATCATCAAGACCTCTGCCCTTGATGGAGGCAACGTCCGCCTTAAGTCCGTTGTCTTCTATAATCACTTCAAAGGCCTCCGGCGAGATCCTGAGCGTCACCCCAATCTGTTGGTTCGGATCCCCTCCGTAAGCATGTTTTATGACATTGGAGCACGCCTCATCAACGGCATGTTCCATATGCTCGATAACAGTTTCGTCGACCTTGTTCTGGACCCCCATCATACCCGTCACCGCCCTCACCAGAGAGAGATATTTCGGATGAGAAGGGACCGTGATTATTACCTCATCTTTCACGTGAATTTACCCCCATCTGAGTTCTACGATCGTGACGTCGTCGGCCCTTTCAGTCCCTTTTGAGAAAACATCAAGGTAGGAAATAATGACATTGACGAGATCTCTTTCCTTCTGATGCGTGTCTATAAACCTGACAAGGTTCTCAAAGCCGAGCCTCTGCCCGACCTTATCCTTTGCGTCGAAGACACCGTCGGTAAGGAGCAGCAGCCTGTCACCCTTTTCGAGTGATATGGTCGTCGCAGGATATTCCGCGGGAATCATTCCGAGGGGCGGACCAGCATGAACAGACATTACCTTCACCTGACCCTTCGTTATCCATAAGAAAGGCGGATGCCCGGCCACCGATAGACGTACGCCACCCGTAGAGACATCCACCAGCATGTAGATACAAGTAAGGAACATTCCCCGCGGGACTTTGGATAGAAGAGAATTCATGCGTGACAAGACGATATCGGAAGGGTCCCTATGGCGAGTGATATATCGAAAATCACTGATGAACCTCGCCATATAAAGGGCTGCCGATATGCCCTTCCCCGAGACATCTCCTATAAGAATACCGACTTTATCTTCACCTTGTTCAATGAAATCATACAGGTCTCCGCCGACCTTTTCAGCGGACATGTTGACGGCGCTGATCGACAGATCGCCTTTTCTAAAGGTGCGTGATTCGGGGAGAAAGCTCTTCTGGAGCGCAGATGCTATATCCAGTTCCTGCTTAAGCCGTTCCCTCTCGACGGACTCTTTGTAAAAACACGAATTCTCTATCGCGATCGCAAATTGCCTGGAAATCTGTTGAACTATCTCCGGGTCGTAATCCTTCTTCCTCGGATTGAGTATCTCCACAACACCAATGAGACCGCTTCTGCCGACCAGCGGCAGTGCGAAGAGGCTTTTTGTCGGAAACCCCGTAAACCTGTCCGCTTCCTGAGAAAACCTGCTGTCGTCGCGCACGTCTTCCAGGAACAGGGGTTGAAGGGTCTCGGCCACCGCGCCCGCGATGCCCTGACCCATTTCAAGAGTGCCTTTTTTCTGCAAACTCCCCGAGGGTTTCTCGTCGTCGCAAATCGCCCCCTCCTTCAACTCAAGCCTGTTCGTTTCTTTGTTATAAAAAAGGATCGAACATGCCTCCGCATCCGTGTAAATCTTCGCCTTTTCCATGACGAGAGATATGAGGGCGTCAGGGTCGAACGCCGATGAGAAGATGGCAGACATCTCCACAAGTCTTTTGAGGCCTTCCACCTTTCTTTCCAACCCTTTCAGAAAGGCTTCGGGGATAGTTACGAGCCGTTGTTCATCCATAGTTAATTGAATATCATATTTATGTTGGCTTTGCAACACGAATACTGAGAAGGCGGTCTGCGCCACCGACGATATGATGTTTCATGACAATCGTTTCAGCACATTGCCTAACCAAAAATAGTGCTCATGAAATTAGCGCATCAATTGTTAGATATCAACGAGTTAGAATCCTATGAGACAATTCGCCCTTTTGTGAGGTTTTGCCCACCTTGACCTTCATGAGACCCCTCCGACTGTTTTGTGATCTTCTAGTTCCTTTGGATGAAAAAGATCTTTTCGCTTCTTGGAAGAAGTAGTATAATCAAAATGGTGGTCTCCATTATCTGGGATTGAACCGGTCTCGGTTACCTGGGGACCTGACATCGAAACCGCTGTACGGCGTCAGTTTCCTGCTATGCGTACGGCGAGAGGGAGGACGCATGCGCTGGTACCACTACGTTGCCTATTTTTTCGGTGGAGCGTTCCTCGCGAACGCGGTGCCCCACTTCGTAAGCGGGGTGTCTGGGCATTCGTTCCCCAGCCCGTTCGCGCATCCACCGGGGGAGGGGCAGTCCCCCGCCCTGGTGAACGTGCTCTGGGGCTTCGCCAACCTTGTCATCGGCTACTTGCTCATCTGCAAGGTGGGAACCTTTCAACTGCGGCTCTGGCGGCACGTCCTCCTGGCCGGTGCCGGAGCGCTCTTGATGGCAGTGATGCTCGCGCGGGCATTCGGGAGGCTCTATGGCGGGTTGTGATAGGATCTCCCACTCGACCCGGTCTCGTGAATTTGGCAGCGGGCCATTTAGAATCCAGGCACGCCTGTCGGCACCAGATCCCAGTAAGTAACAGAGTCGTTGTACCATTTGACCAACTGTGCGTTTCCATCCTGAGAGATAACAATAACAAGGGCATCACGCAATTCATAACAGAGACGATAGGCGGCGCGATGTCTGGTACCCACCTCTTCGCTGAGTTCCTGCTGCGTAAGTCGCCCTTCTATGTCGAGGGCGTGGGTAATGGTTCCCACTTCCTCGATGTTTCCCGAAACCACTCCGCCGAAACCGAGCATTTCCTGACGCGTGGTCATGACCACAGCACCATCGATCGCTGTAAGACCGGCGATGAAATGGGCAAGGTCAAAAATGGCCTCATCGAGGAGGGCGATCGCCTCGCTTGGACTACTGACGTATTCCTGCCAGCCCACCACCTTTGCCGGTTGTTCTCTTGTTCCATGGAGTTCCGCAAAAGTGTTCATGATCCTTAGAATGAGAGTGCGAAACCGTTGCCGAGGCTCTTCTTCACGGAACTGATACTTGAGGGAAATGTAACGGCTTATCGATGAGATGTCTTGACCCATTTCAGCCGGAAGGAAGACCAGCATGCCACCGTGGTGGGAATTGCGGACCAAACTGATGATGCGTCGGATCACTTGCTGGCTGACGAGTCTTCCGAAATTTGGATGGAGCTTTGCCCAGGGTTTCTTTGACTGGGAACGAGCCGCTTCATGCCCCTCCTCAATATCAGAGCGGACCGAGGCAAAGCTCTTCGCAAGCCAAGATGCCGCAAAAACGTCCGGAGAGGGACAGCTGATTTGCCCGCTGTTCAACGAGGCGATCATCTCCGGGCCTATGGAGACGGAGATACGACCGGGGCCTCTCACGTAGATAACAGGAGTCGAGGGAATTGGGGGAATGGTCTTAGTGCCGCCACTGAGCGGCTGCAACCAGCGGGTTCCCGAATTGACCATGCCCCAGATATATGCTCTCTTGTCCCGGCTAAGAGAGACCCCGATCATCGCCCTGTAGAAATCAGCCGCTGGGGCAAGACGACACAGTTCGTATTCAGTAAGCGGTCGAATCTTGGTAAACTGAAGCCGGTACAGCCCTGCAGGAGGGCCATCATCAGGAGGAAACAGTTGACGATCGCGGATGATAACGCGAAATATGACCGATCGTTCCTCCTCTCTCATCAAACTTGCCTGGTAGCAGGTCGAGATGACTTGCTCAAGTAAGGAGCGGTCTGGGAGCTGGATCGAGGGATCGATCCCAGCCGAACGGAGCCGTTCGATAAAAAGGGGTGCTTCCCATTGTTCGAAGATAAAGGAAACGAGTTCTCGGGGGTATGCATGAAGAAAGACTTGTTTGAGTCTCTTGGGGGACATTTCTGCACTCCTCGCTGTGAATCGATATATCATTGAGCCTTAAAGAGGGACGACGACAAATGGCACTGACTTAAGCGGCGATACCATTGAGCGCTCTCCATTCCGCCCGTGATGCTGCTTGAGATAGAGACAGATGGCCTGGGTGATCGCTAGGATATGCGCCTCGTCAAAGGCGTTCTCGATCGGCGAGCCTCGATGCCCGGAGGTTCCGAAGGCAATACGCTGCTCCGCCACAGAGGGGTCCGGTTGCCCCGTGTAATAGACAGACACCATCCTGGGGACGGTGTTTGGGATCGACGGTTCGGCAGGCTTGCCTATAAGCGGAGCAATCGCCATGGTCTCCATCCTTTCGGTTTTTCTTGACCTTAATCGCAGCCCAATGGCGGCACTGGGCACCTTTCCCGTTCCAGCTGTCGACCGCGTACTCGGCGATGGTGCAGTCGCTGATATATATCCCTCTGCTCAAAATCATATCAGAAGTTCACGCATTGTCAATGTGGCTTCGTCCACCTCGTCCATATCGGCATGGTAAGCTTTTATGGTCGTGTCAATTGGTCAGATCATCATGGGCAACGCACCATGGATGGGTCATGAACCCTAATCCACCATCAAAAAAAATAAAAAAACTCGTTGGTCCCGTAGTGACGGGATGTTAGAATAATTCTGCTAGGAAAAATCTAACACCAACGAGGTGAAGAAATTATGGCACAGAGCACGCTTCCGTATCAATATGAAATTGAGGAGAACAAGGCGGGCCTGACAAGTTTTGGAGGATTGCCGACGTATCTGGATCTTG
>JBEKCV010000111.1:0-13710 GCA_050014695.1 Thermodesulfovibrionales bacterium | reverse complement strand
GCGTTGAAAAGTATTCTACCCGCATTAAACCCTTTCTCTATGTACGTCCCATCCTTAGAAGAGGTTCCGAGACGCAGTTCGACAATAAAACTGGGAGTTGTGTCTTTTGCCATTTCAGACCTCCTTCTGGGATTCGATGTACTGTTTGATGACCTTCAGTGGCGCACCCCCTACGGTTGAAATGAAATAACTGTTGGTCCATAAGCTCGGGATGCGGCTCTTAAGCCACTTGTGCTTGTCCCTCAGCATCCTGGAGCTCCTGCCCTTCATCTGCTTGACCAGCCTGTGTACACCGTACTGCGGATCCACTTCAACCAATAGATGCACGTGGTCCGGCATAACCTCCAGCTCAATGATCCCGGCATGTCTCTCCTGCGCTACGCAATGAATAATGCGCTTTAGGTCGGTTTCAACCTTCCCTGTGAGCACCGGGCGACGGTATTTGGGGCACCACACCACATGGTACTTGCAAGAGTAGACAACATTGTTGTTGCTCTTGTACTCCATCGTTTCATTATATATACAGATGTCTAATTACAACAACAGTTACAGCACTATCCCCATGGCTGAAGCGAGGGGCTTGCGTGCTGCAAAGCTTTCGGTCACAACACAATGTTATCATACCACAATTTAGAGGCATGCTGTTAGCACCTGAGAACACTACAGTTGCCTGTGGATATTCCGACGAATTCTGCCACCTATTCCGACGCAAACTTGCCACCAATTCCGAGTAATCTGCAGCCTATTCCGATTGATTCCTGCCACACATTCCGGCAAGATGTTGCCAGGAGGTGGCAGGGGAAAAGGTCGAGACTCCTGACAAGGCGAGGCGCCATGTTTCTCCCCGTACCATACACCACGCCTTTGTGTAGTACACCGACGAGTCCACACTGTGGACATTCGGCCACAGTAATAAGTACCGTTTCTAATCCTCGCACCTAGGCCACTATTCGACGTGTGGTGTTCATGCAGGAAGTACTCCGCTTTCCCTGAGGCAGGCCCTCAATGTAGCTTTTTCTCGTTCTTTGAATATCGTGGCGGCACCCAACTTCATCCAGCATTCCACGCAGGTCAGCGTCTGTAAATCTATGCGGTGTATAGCCACTGAGTCGCACTATTGTGGCATACACATGGCTCACGATTATGGGTTGAAAGAAACTAATGATTCGTATCCCATCATTACCTAAAAGCCAAAAGCACCTTGCTTGACAATAGTTAACAATATTGTTAATATAAATTGTGAATTGGACAGTTATTGTAGATGAGAGATTAGAAAACTGGCTTAACGATATACCAAAGGATATCAAGGCTAGAATAATCAATATTGTCGACCTGCTTATTGAACATGGACCGCACAATGTAGAGAGCCCTATGTAAAGCATATAAGAGGGAAATTGTTCGAAATCAGAGCAAAAGGCAAAGATCGTATCGCAAGAGTATTCTATTTCCCAATGACCGGTCAGAGGATTGTCCTGCTTCACGGCTTTATAAAGAAAACGCAAGAGACCCCGAAGAAAGAATTGGAAACAGCTGTTGTTAGAATGAAGGAAATATTGGAGAGTTCAAAATGATTAAGAAACCGATATTCGTATCAAAAAGGAGAAAAGAAATGGCAAAATTGAAAGATTTCAAAAAAATAAAAACGGAATGGCTCAAAGATTCCGAGGTTAGACAGGAATACGAAGCGCAGAAGGAGGAATTTCAGGTTGCCAGTGAGGTAATTAAGGCCAGGACAAAAGCTAAAATGACCCAGGCACAGCTTGCGCGTAAAATCGGTACAAAGACCCCTGCCATCTCAAGGCTTGAATCGCCCGGTTATGGTAAGGCTTCCCTAACAACACTAAAGAAAGTTGCTCATGTTTTGGGCTACGAAGTACAGGTCAAGTTCATACCGAAAAAACGTTCTCCGGTAAGCGCTTAAGGCATGTCGTGCAATTCCGTCGATGAGTTGGTAGCATGAGAAAGAAGAAAGAAGCAACTGTCGCGCTGACCGATTTCCTATCCGACGTGCGATCGGAAATGCTAATCGAACTAATTGGTATTTTAGCGGCAAAGAGTCCAGATCTCAGGCAGGAATGCTTCAACTACCTGAAGAAATATGTCTCACTAACCACCGAGCAGAAAACCCGCGCTGCACAAGAGATTGTCATGTCGCTAAGGTTAGAGCTATACCCCGATTTGGAGGAACTGGACAGTTATGGTGGTAGAGACCATGGGACTGAAGATCATGTCGGGGAGATGTTGCACGACATTCAGAAGAAACTGGCTGACAAGATGATTGAGCGAAAGATACGCCGGAACCTTCTTGACGAGGTACTGCCATTTATCAAAAGCGGGAATGCTGGGTTTGATGACATGCTGTACGATGTCGCCTATGCAGCCTGTTATGACGATGATGACTGGCGTACCTTAGCTCAATCCCTGGAAGAAATGAAAGAGGAGTGGCCGACCGATCATGCCCGACAAATATACCGGAAAATTGGGGATCGGGAGAAGTATCTTGAACTTCGCCGCTTAGTCTTTTCCTATGTTTCCTCAACTCGTAATGACGGTCTTCGGCGGACTTCGACAGCACCGATAGGCGGGGCTAAACCCCGCCTATTGAGCGTAATTCGCATCGACTAAAATGTCGGGGTTGGCAATTGGCCCCAACCTGTACCCCTCGACAGATCCTTCAGCTCCAGGACCTTCAGATTATGGATATCCACGTCCGTCATAAACTGTGGCATCCTCCGAGCATTTATTGAAAAGAAATCATACGGTGTGGCAACCGCGCCATCAGACACGTCTAGAAAAATCAGCCGCCTCACTAGGCCCCTGTTGGTATCCATATGTGCATGATCATGGCCCGCATGAAGTCCTCCTGCCAGATGGCTGAAAGGGTGAAATACCCAATCCAGAAACCTGCTTATCGTAAAGTGTCTTCTAAACAATCTCCATTCACCTCCTGTATCTGCGATCAGTCCCTGCATGATGTAATCGACAGGGATAAAATAGACAAGATACTTTTCATTATCTTTCAACTTCGTCTTTAATTCCGGCATTGAGAGGATATCACTCATTCTGTGTTCCATCTTTTGCGTGTCGTCCGGAATAAGGGCAATGGCAACGATATTTGAATCTGTCCAGAGGGGAAGGTGTTTTATTGTATAGTATCTGAGGAAAAAAACGCTCCCCATAGTAACCCCGGTAATAAGAACAAACAATGCCATTTTCCCCATGACACTTGAAGGAGATATATGCCTCTCTAACATTTTCGGCAAGAACATTCCCGTTTTTTCCATATATGGCCCGTATGTCTCTGGATATGCGTTCAGCATTCTCCTCTCTTCGTCTTTGGAAAGTACATAGTAGAGCACTATCATGACGAGCCATAAGACTACGGTAAGAAATCTCGGCCACAGGATAGAAAGGCCAATGCCAGCGCATCCAAGCCCAACATACTGAGGATGTCGTATGATCGAGTAGAGGCCTCTTAAGGCAGTACCCGTTTTCAGGAATTTATTCGCATATACCTGAAATGCACAAATAACAAACACTGCCACGCCCGAAACAAAAAGAACCGACCCCATGACTCGAATAAATTTCAAAAGCTCATCTGGAGGAACTACCATATGTGGCAGATAAAAGGCGCTCAGCCACCGGGTGGCAGGGTATTTAGCCACTTCAACGAGAAAAGGCGTAAATACGGAATAGAAGAGCCCGGCAAAAGGGCTTATCATTATCAATATCTCAAACCCGATCATAAAGTAGAGCACAATGACACTACTGAGGATGGTTTTCCTATTCATTTGAAACCTCCTGTTTTTTGTTGTTTAAACAACAGTACCCCATGCTGGAACACAGGGAGGCTTAGTGCTGAGGATCGTCAGGATACAGGTGGTTTTATGGGAGGCTCTTTGAAAGGGTTGATATATCTTTCGGATAAAAAAAGAAAGTAATCTGCGCTTAAAGGAAAGCGCTCAAGGGAAGCCCGGACAGATGGCGCAACCATTACAAAAGCAGGATGGATAACCTTGTTTGCATTATCATCTACAGTCCCTTGCTCTTTTGTTTGATGGTCATGAAAGGGGCACCAATGTACATGCGGAATGGCAAAAGCTGTTTTTGCCGCAAATCCATAAGGACAGGTATTTTGCAGAATGAGTGACAAAGCCAAAAGAAAAAGAAGAATTCGTATCAACCTCATACTGCTCACGCTCACAGATAGCATGTTTATCTATCTCTCTGGTTTAATTGATGTTATATATGCCGAGAAAACCATTTTCTCAACGCCTTCTCCGAAATTCCAGTTTCTGATTATCTCGTCGCTGTTATCCTTATCCCGAATGACAATATCGGTAAATCCTGAATCTAAAAGCATCTTCTCTAGCTCCTCCACGGGAACTGATCCGGTAATTCAGCCGCTGTAGGCATCTTCATTCTGCTTGATTGCCTCCGAAAATTCGCCTTTTTTCAGGACATCAGAGACTGCAAGTCTGCCCCCCGGCTTCAGTACCCTAAAGGCCTCGTTGAACACGGCCTGTTTATCGGGGGAGAGGTTGATAGCACAGTTAGAGATAATCACGTCAACTGAAGCATTGTTCACAGGCAAAAGCTCTATATTGCCCAACCTGAACTCGACATTTTTGATGCCGAGTTTCTCAGCATTTCCTCTTGCTCTTGCAACCATCTCGGGTGTCATATCAATGCCGATTACATGACCCTTTAGACCCACTTTCATCGCTGAAAGGAAGGAGTCAAATCCAGCCCCACTTCCAAGATCCAGAACGGTTTCTCCTTCTTTAAGATCAGCAATCGCATTGGGATTTCCACAACCAAGACCAAGGTTTGCCTCTCCCAAACCTATTCTTAATTCTTCTTCCGAATATCCAAGTCGTTTTCCCGTATCGAGAAGGCTTATCTGGCTAGTTTCTGAAGCACAGCAGCTTGTAGAACAGAACTGGGACAATCCACCTGTTGCCACTGCAGAGTAGCTTTTCAGTACAAGCTGTTTAATCTTTCCCTTTCCTTTATCCATTCTTCTACCAGGATGAAAGAAGCATTATATATACGAACTCTTACCTACATTATATAGCATGACTCCGAGCTTTGCTAAAGGTATTTCAGTCTCAATAAAGTGTGCACCTGTTACTGACACATATCATCCCCACAGCGTAGAGTCCGGGGGGAACAATACAATATAAATGCTTCGGAAAGCCCTCGTCCTGCACTCTAGCGGGCCTCTTTCAATCTTTCCGCAAAGTAGCCGGGGAGTATCAGATGAGCTCTCCTAATGCCCGTCCGCTATCCTACCACCTATAAAAAGGACGGGATCGATGGTACACTATAAAAAAAAGAGGGGGAAAAATGCATTGGCGCATAGTTGAACACGGAATGGAGTTTGGCTGGCTGTTTATCGCCGTCTTTGCCATTTTTATTGTCCTCGGGATAATCCATCTTGAAAATTTGATGTCCGGAAGGAGGGGGAGGGAACCTCACGGAGAATCACCTCTGCATATTCTCAAGAGACGGTATGCGAAAGGAGAAATAACCAAGGAAGAGTTCAAAAAAATGAAGGATGAGATTACAGGGTAGATATGCCCAGGCAAAAAAAACTGACCTCGCTGCTTAAAAAGAGGTATGTTTTCTTAATCATCGGCACCTTTGTTTTATGTATCGCTTACCTGCACTATTCAACTCTTCCGGAGATCTATCCTTTTCATAATGTTTATAAGGAGTTCTACTATATACCAATATTCCTCGGTGCTCTTTCGTTCGGTCTGAGGGGCGCCCTCCTGATCTACCTGTCCGTTTTTGTTTTCGAGCTCCCTTTCATTATTGACGGTTGGACAGGAGGCTTTGCATCTGAAGTGAGCAGATTGTTCCATCTGGGGCTGCAAGGCCTTTTTGCATTTTTTTCCGGATATCTCGTCGACAGAGAAAGGAAAACAAGAGAACAGTCAGAGAAAGAAAAAGACCTTGCAAGAATCGGACAGGTCGCTACCGCGATCGTGCATGATCTGAAGAATCCTCTTATTACTATCCTGGGATTCTCAAGACGTATTAAAGAAAGGAAGTGTAGCAGCGCTGAAGCGATTGACTCTATAAGGGATTCCGCCCTCACTATGCAGAAGATAGTCCAGAACGTGCTGGACTTCTCAAAGCCTCTTCAACTGACGCTGAAACTGGAGGATTTAAGAGAAGTAATCGCTAAGGCATGTCAGTTCTGTGAGGAAAAGGCAGCAGGAGAAGGCGTGAATTTATTAACAAGGATTCCTGATTCGCCTGTTTATGTGGAATTAGACAGCTTCCATATGGAAAGGGCGCTGATAAATCTCGTCAGCAATGCGATTGAGGCTTCTGGCGGAGGGCAGAGCATCACCGTCGGTGTTGAAATAGGAAAACATAAGGTAGCTGTTGCTGTTGTCGACCAGGGTCCCGGAATGGACAGAGAGACTCTCGAGAAAATATTTACCCCATTCTATACAAAGAAGAAAGAGGGAACCGGACTTGGAATGCCCATTGTGAAGAAGATAGTTGAAGCACACAATGGCGAAATACACGTCCACTCTAAACTCGGCGTAGGAACGGAAGTCAGGATCGAATTGCCTTATAAGTCCGGCAAATGATGAGGGCTGACAACAGTTGACACTTTATATGGCAATATATACAAATATATAGCCATGAAAGTGAGCATGTGGGCAAAGCGGCAGGGGATATCGTACAAGGGCGCGTGGCGGATGTGGAAGCTGGGGCAGTTGCCTATGCCTGTGGAGCAATTGCCGACCGGGACAGTGCATCCCTCTGCTTCTGTCACGGAAGGTGGCGCAGTTTTGTACGCCAGAGTATCGAGCGCTGAGCAAAAGGCGGACCGTGACCGGCAGATAGCCCGGCTGAATGAGTTTGCGGCATCCAGGCATCTCACCGTAAGAGACGTCGTGAAGGAGATCGGGGTCGGGTTTGAACGGGCATCGTCGGGCAATGCTCAAGATCGTAAGGAATCCCGCGGGCGGCACCGTGGTGGTAGAGCACCGTGACAGGCTCATGAGGTTTGGTTTTGAGTATGGGGAGGCTGCGCTTGCTGCCAGGGCAGAACGCTTACGGTGATTGAGCCTGAGGAAAGGCACGCACAGCCTGTGATCATACCGTTTGTTGTCCGGCGAGATTCCGGTAGGCGAATCGCTATGAGCACCGTTCGAATGACGTCATGGAATAGTTGTCCATGTTTATAGGAACGCATGAGGTATTGCCTTGAGTCGAAGAGTCAGAAACACATCTGAATATAAGAACATCTCGAGTGAAGAGTTCCTGAAGATCCTGGAGACTAGCAAAGACGGTCTTTCGGAGTCAGAGGCCAGGAAACGCCTTGAGATATTCGGGTATAACGAAATAGCAGAGAAAAAGAAGAATCCCTTTCTCACATTTTTATTGCGGTATTGGGGGCCCATGCCGTGGCTGCTGGAGCTTGCAATGGGGCTATCATTTCTCTTGAGTCATTATCTCGAAGGGATCATAATCTTTGTGTTGCTCACGGTAAATGCCGTCATTGGCCACGTGCACTCACGTGGTTCCCAAAAGGCCGTCGAACTCCTTAAGAAAAGGCTGGCGATCAAAGCGAAAGTATTGCGTGATGGCAAGTGGGTCATGAAAGAGTCTAAAGAGATCGTACCCGGAGACATCATCGCCGTTGGACTCGGTGATATCGTTCCCGCAGATGCCAAAATTATCAGTGGCGAGCTGTCCATCGATCAATCGGCACTGACTGGAGAATCCCTGCCCGTAGAGACACACCAAGAGGACATAATCTACTCGAGTTCCGTTGTGAGGCGTGGAGAGGCCAGGTGCGGGGTTGTCAACACCGGAGCAAACACATACTTCGGCAAAACAGCGGAACTCGTCAAAACAGCAAAACCGAAGTCCCACCAGGAGGAAGTGATCATGACTATGGTCAGATATATGATGTATCTGGCTATAGCCGCACTGGTTTTAATTTTGGCATACGGTGTGATTATGAGATTAGAAGAACATATCGTTACGATGCTGACCCTTGCTGTGATTTTCCTTATGGGCGCGGTCCCTGTAGCCCTTCCGGCAGTGCTTACCATTGTCCAGTCCGTTGGAGCAATGGAGCTTGCAAAAAAGGGAGCTCTGGTGACCAGGCTCGATTCCATCGAAGACGCGGCTTCGATAGATGTCCTCTGCCTCGATAAGACGGGTACGATAACTCAGAATAAATTATCGGTTGCCGATAGCATACCGTTCTTCGGCAATACGAAGGAGGATGTTGTCCTCACGGCCGCCTTGGCCTCGCAAGAGGAAGGGATGGACGTCATAGACCTTGCGATCATTGATTACTCGAAAAGCATGACAGTCGATTTCAACGCTTATAAACAGATCTCCCATACCCCCTTTAATCCATCGATCAAGAGGACGGAAGCGATCATCGAAGTCGATGCAAGGCATTTTAAAGTGGTTAAAGGCGCACCCCAGATTGTCCTGTCCATGTGCCGGGATATGGACAAGGAAGGCATGGAGAAGGCAAACGGGACCATAGAAGAACTTTCCCGGAAGGGATACAGGACGATAGCAGTAGCCCGTTCGGAAGGCGACAACTTGGATAACCTTAAGCTCACAGGATTGCTGCCACTGGCTGATCCGCCCAGACCGGACTCCAAGAGCATGATAGAACAAGCAAGAAAGCTCGGAATAAAGCCGATCATGCTTACCGGCGATAGCATGGCCATCGCGAAAGAGATAGCCCTTCAGGCGGGGATCGGCGGAAACATTATCCGTATGGCGGATATCGGGGGCTTGAGCGAGGACGAGCAGATGAAGGTTGTCGGAGAAAGCGATGGGTTTGCCGAAATATATCCCGAGGACAAGTATAAGATTGTGAAACTTCTGCAGTCCAGGGGCCACATGGTAGGGATGACCGGAGACGGTGTGAACGATGCGCCAGCGCTGAAACAGGCGGAGATGGGGATAGCGGTGAGCAACGCGACCGACGTGGCAAAGGCGTCTGCGAGCGTGGTCCTGACCGAACCGGGTATAAGTGTCATCATTAATGCGGTAACCATAAGCAGACAGACCTATCAGAGGATGCTGACATGGGTCATTAATAAGGTTACAAAGGTCATAGAGTTCGTCGGTCTGTTGACCCTGAGCTTCTTCTGGCTCCATGACATTGTGCTCTCTCTCCTCGGGATGTCGCTGCTGGTGTTTGCAAACGATTTCGTAACCATGTCTCTCGCAACCGACAATGTAAAATATACGCCTAATCCGAACATGTGGAATGTGAGGAACATAACTCTTGCCTCGCTTGTTCCGGGCATGCTTTTGGTTGCGGAGGACATCCTTGTCATCCTGACAGGCATGCAATATTTTCACCTTGAATGGGAGAAGTTGCGCACCTTGGTAATGCTGAATCTGATATTTAACAGCCAGTTCCGGGTCTTGATCGTACGGGAGAGAAGGCATTTCTGGTCGTCCATGCCAGGCAGGGAATTACTGATCTTGAGCGCGGCAACCATGATCGGATTTGTACTGGTGTGCGTATACGGTGTCTTTGTTCCGTCCCTTGCGCCGCATCAGGCCGCCACTGTTTTTATATTGTCGGCAGCGTTCACGCTCGGCATTGATTTCCCGAAGTTCTATATATTCAGAAGATTCAAATTATGATTCGAGAGCGTGCGGTCCCCTTGCTTCAGGTGTCCACAAACCCATTGACTATTACCTATGATGCGATATGCTAAGAGAGAGATAACCAAGAAGGAAGTTGAGAAGACGAAAGATGACCTCATAAGAAGTTAAAAAGAGTAGGGGAGGCAGAGATTCCGCTGATTGCCGGACTGCCTGAAGAGATACGTCAACCTATGGATCTGTTGCCGACGGCTGATGTTGCAGTACCATCTGTTCAATACGTAGCTGTTTCTTATAAAAGGGCCGGGGGGAGAGAGAAGACAGGATACTAGCATGGTTCCTTTAAGCGATATTGACCGTAGGCCTTTACGTTTCCCTGTAATCACCGCGCTGATCGTCGGTGCGAATATCCTTGTGTTCCTGTGCGAACTGGTGAAGGGAGAAGATTTCATCATGCGCTGGTCCTTCATTCCATCGGAGATCGCGTCGGGCAACGACCTGGTCACCATGCTGACCGCCCTGTTCATACACGCCGGCGTACTGCACATAGCAGGGAATATGATATATCTCTGGGCATTCGGGCCTGAGATCGAAGACGCGATGGGAAGGATATCCTACACGGCGTTTTACTTGGCAGGCGGTCTGGCAGCCACCCTTGCACAGGTGGTGATGAACCCTGCCTCTTCCATCCCTAACCTGGGGGCCAGTGGCGCTATTGCAGCAGTCATGGGGGCCTTTCTCATCACCTTTCCCCGTGACAGAATTCGTACGGTGATTTTTCTCGGCTGGTTTTTCGTCATTCGTTTTATCCCTGCAATAATACTCGTAGGATTCTGGTTTGTTATGCAGTTATTCAGCGAGGTTGGAACATTAGCACAAAGGCAGACCGGCGGAGGGGTAGCTTATTTCGCACACATCGGCGGGTTTATATTCGGTATGGCATCGGCACGTCTTTTTGAGTCCCGTCAGAGGCGTGCCAGGCTGGGCATCTGAAATGGACGCAGAGGTGTTGCATGCTTTTTCTTAAAATCCCGGGACACATGAAGGACGGAAATTTGCGGTTAAGACTGTTGAGAATCTCCGACGGCCCGTTCATTCTCAGGGGATTGAATGACGAGGCAATTCTGAAGGCAAGCGGTCTGAGCGGACCTATAGCATCAGCATGGTTTTTTGTCTGGTGGTGGATGAGAAAGACCTTTACTCCGGCTTATTGTATTGAATACCTTTCGAAGCAAATAGGATTTATTGGTCTCTATAATCTGATGATCGGTAAATCTGCTGAAATGGCTCTGATAATATTCGATAAAAATAACAGGCGGCTGGGTTATGGAACACAGGCGTTTAATATCTGCGCGCAAGGGTTGCAAAGGCATTCTCTTGTAACGGAGATTCTTGTAAATGTCAACGCAGACAATCATGCTGCGTTGTCATTTTGGAGGAAACTTGGTTTTGTTGAAGTACATATTAGTAATGCTTTGATCACCATGTCTATGGGTTTGTAAGTGCGTGTACGAAAGAAAAAGTTTTATGGGTAATGGAAAAGACCGACCTTGCCGTTAAACGCATTCAAATCTAGATGTTCATGACACATAGTAGTTTTCACATCAACCCAGTGTTGACCTCTGCTGATTACGGGAAATGACTCTGACCCCAATACCCCAATGATCAAGGTGACGCGCTGCCTGGAAATGAGTTTTTAAGCCGCATTCGTTTATCCATCTTTTCATCTGATAATTAAGTTGCAGTGCCAGATTTTTTTTGCAGCGAAAAACGGTTCCCTCCGTCTGACAAAATTGTTTACACCTATATATCAAGAAGTTAGCGGTGGTGCAAATATGGCATGATTGTTGCTAATCTAATTTATGAAGTTGATTTTTTCATATCCTTCACATAGGCAAAGGATACGAAGTTGGGCCGTAATAACAATGAACAACTTAAGTATTTGAGGTGCAGCAATGAACGCAAAATTAGAAACAATACGCAATAATATTCACACACATCCCGGTTGGAAGTGGTTCATACTTTCCACCGTTCTGCTGGGCGCAACCATGTCGGCCCTTGATGTAAGCATTGTCAACGTGGCTATGCCGACGCTCAAGGGCACTTTCGGGGTTTCGATGGCGGTCATAGAGTGGATAGCCATGGCGTATATGCTTACGCTGACCATTTTTCTGCCGTTGTTTGGAAGGCTTGCCGACATGTATGGAAGGTCAAAGCTTTACAATATAGGCTTTGTTGTCTTTTCTGCGGGCTCCCTGCTTTGCGGCATGTCGTCCTCGGCAGGCTTCATGATCGCCTCACGTGTTATACAGGCTATAGGGGCGGGGCTTCTGCAGGCCAACTCGGTGGCGCTTATCACCCATGCGTTCCCCGGCAACGAAAGGGGCAAGGCAATAGGGGTACAGGGCGCTGTGCAGGCGATCTCGATGTCTGTGGGTCCGTTTGTAGGCGGGATACTGATCGCTACGGTCGGCTGGAGGGCCATCTTCTATATTAACATCCCCATCGGAATACTGGGGACCATAGCGGCCCTTTTCATTCTTCCGCCCAACCAGAAAGTGGAAAAGAAAGAGAAGGTCGATTATCTGGGCACCATGTTTTTTGCCTCAGGACTTGCCTTTATCGTGCTGGCCTTCAATGAGGGGGTAAAGCTCGGATGGGGCTCCCATACAATCATCATGTATTTCCTCTCAGGCATTGTGCTTCTGTCTCTGTTTATCGCAACAGAACTGAAGGTGCGGTATCCGCTGATAGACCTGAAGCTCTTTAAAAACGCCACGTTTTTGTTTGGGAACCTGACCGGCATGCTGTCGTATTATGTCCTCTTCGCGGTCATGTTCCTCATGCCTTTTTACCTGCAGAAGGTGCTGGGCTACAGCGTAGCCCTCACCGGCGCCCTGCTTACCCCCATACCGCTTGCGATGGCTGTGGTAGCGCCATTTTCAGGACATATCTCGGACAAATACGGCCCAAGGATAATTACCACCTCGGGCATGCTGATTTCGGCACTGGCCTGCTTCGCCCTTATGTTCACGGGCGTATCTGTGCAACTGCCCCTGCTCGTTGCGGTACTTGTGCTCCTCGGCATCGGGATGGGTCTGTTCACCCCGCCTAACAACAGCGCCATAATGGGCTCGGCGCCAAAGGAAAAGCTCGGGGTGGCCGGAGGCGTTTTGAATATGACGCGGTCTCTTGGGCTCATTTTTGGGGTAAATATCTCCGGGGTTATATTCACCTCCCTGGAGCATCGGTATCTGATGGAGAAGGGATATACCAATGTTCAGCATATCTTCAGCAACAGCGGCATCCCTGTTCCGATAAAGGACAATGCCTTCATGCATGGCTTCCTCATGGTAATAATGGTCCTTTTAGTGATAAATGTCCTGTCCGCATTCCTGTCGGCCGCCGGCAGGGCTAAAAAGGTCGCGATAATAGATCATGAAGCGTCCGGGACCGTTGTTATTTCCTCGGGCTTCTTTAACGGCTTCAGCCAGGAGGCGAAGGGCCTGGCTCTGTTCGTTATGCTCCTGCTGTTTACCGGATTCGTCGGAGCTATCGCCTCAAGCAGGCTGAGGAGCGAGGGACCTCTCATGCCGGAGACTGTTCAAACCTCCGCCATCTATGCAGACAAATGCCCGCCGGGGCAGGGACAGGCGCTTCAGGACGCAAAAAAACTCGCTCTCGCCTACTATGCAACAAAATACCACGATACAGATGTCTCGGTCGATGTGAGGCCAATCGGACACCACATGGAGGCTGATATCAGCAAGAATGGAGTACTGATAAAAGAACTCACTCTCAGAGGCAATACGATTACCGAACACCGGAGCGGTGTTCGTGATTGGGTCTTTGAATTGCTCAACAATGTAAGCTAAAAACAGGATCTTTCAGATTCCTGAACTTTTTTTGGGAGGTGCTATTCATAATGATCAAGTTTCAATTTCCACATCCTAAACTTTCATCACATCCCGGTTGGAAGTGGTTCATACTTTCCACCGTTCTGCTGGGCGCAACCATGTCGGCCCTTGATGTAAGCATTGTCAACGTGGCTATGCCGACGCTCAAGGGCACTTTCGGGGTTTCGATGGC
>JBEKCV010000110.1:0-13732 GCA_050014695.1 Thermodesulfovibrionales bacterium | reverse complement strand
ATTGCCGACGGTCTAACGAGTATTTTTACGCGTCATCCTGGACAGATCGTGAGGCTGCTGCCACGATCCACGATGCAGGGGTCACTGTTCCGCTCAAGCGCCTAAAAATTTTGGGGGAACTCCTGTTAGCAACTTCTTGACAAGAGATGCTATATCGTATTATTATATAAAGTTTTGTAAGATTTCCTCTGTAGTGCCGCTCTTACCACATGGGCTGTGCCAACCAGCTAGAGGATACCCCGATAGGAGTCTGTGTGTCTGGGGAAGAGAGAGAGGGGAATTTCAGTATGTTACTCAACAACTGACAAAGGAAAGGAGGAAAGATTATGGCGGAAAAAGTGAAGTCGAAGACCGACGTGGCTGCACGGGCGGAGTCAAAGAGCAGGACGCAGCTCTGCAGCAACTGCGGGAATAAGGTTGAAGTCGTACTTTCTGTCTCCCCGAATGGGAAGAAGAGAATGAGACGCGTATGTTGCGAGGGCTGATCTGCCGTCTCCTGCAGCAATCGGGAATAGCTTGCCGCAGGAGACGCTCCACCAATGCCTCATCATTGCCGCAGGGATTTTCGAAGAGCAAACATGTCGCATCTTGATTGCCTCACTTTTATCCTTCCCGCTCTATGTCCTTTACGCACTTTCGCGTGATCCCGACAATGCTCTCAAAGTTCCTGCTCATGCACCAGCCAATCGCCCTTTTTGTTCTCTCATAGTACAGAGAATAGAGCAGAATTCCCATCTTCATGTAGTCCCCTGCCCTCATCATTCTCCAGGTCAGCCTCTCTTCAAAAAAAATGCAGAGCACACTGCACAGGTCAGCTCCCTCCCGCAAGATAAGCGGGTTTTCCTCCTCAATGCCGCGGACGAAATAATCGGTTACGTAATAGCTTTCGACCTTTTTTGAAAGCGTTTCGCCAAGAACCTGCGACACATAGAGACCGCAACGGAAAAGGTCAGCATTCATAAGCCTGTGTTTTATGATGAATGAGCCGATCTTTGCTTTGAGCATATCCTCGAAGCTGATATTGAGGCGAAAGATGCCGTTTTCTTCCTTCCCTAACGGCTTCCCCTTGACCTCGGCTATATCCTTCAGCATTTTTGTAAAATCGTTGTCTGATGTGGGCTCCTTTCTCTTATCCCTGCCCCTGAAAGTGATAACCTCACCCATAGTGCCTCCTTGCCGGCTACAGCGTCTCACCAGGACATTTTCCGTTTCCGGCTGTCCTCTTTTCTTATCGTCCGTCTTCAGCCAAAGGATTAGTCCTTCATAGCCCATTGGGGTCAGTCGCCTTACCTGACCCGGCCAGTGCGATCACACCTGTGACTTTTTATGAAGTGAAAAGGGATCCCGTATGGAAAAAAGCTCAACACGGTACGATAAAGATGTACCAGGATATAACAGTTCGGAACATAATTAAAACAAGCGAGAAAAAATAAACCTTTATGCAAACGACGCTCCTTGTTCTCATCAATTCTCGCTTACCGGACAACCAAGGTGTTTTGTGGTATACAGGTGGTATTCAGTCTGAATAGAAAAATTAAAACATTCTACTCAACAACCCTGCGCCAAGAGTGCAGGGCCTGAGAGGTATCAGAGTGGCTCGACCTTGGTTGACGAAAAAGGTGAAAGAGCGATGCCGGACAAACCTTGTTTAGGACATGGCACACCGGGACGTTCCGTAAATCCCGGAAAACTGTAGCAGGCGGTCAATGGCTGTGAGGGAAAGGGGCGGCGCCGCCGGCAGAACAAGCCTTTATAACTACCCCGATGCGGCCCTATGGGGTGTATCGGGGTGTTCCCGGATGCCGGATGGATGTGGCGATTATCTACCGGAGAATCTCCCGAACAAAAAGAAAGGAGAACGGCCTCCCCTGAGGCAAGACAACAGGTGTCCGCCGATGAAAGCGTCATGAAGAAAAAGATTTGTTTCTTTTCGTTCATCGTCGCGTGGTCTCCTATAGTGTGGAAAATGACAATAAAATGGCGGGAATATCATCATACCCGCCAATAGTGAGCGAAACGATCTCAGCTCGCGTCAGCCGCCGATATAACCACCGGCAACTGCATCTTTTTCCGATTGCTCTTCCAGCATCCGAACGGAAGCCGTCCTCTCGACTTCGCCAGAGTAGCCGGCCCAGTCAAACGGACAGACTTTCGTCAGGATCTCGAGTTTCCAGTCGAGAGTCTTAATAATATCATGGAAATGCTGGATATGCGGTTGCAGTATCTCTCTCTCTGGGCCTGACATCAGCTCAATATCCCTCACAAAATCGAGGAGTTTTAACTTCATGCCAGACAGCTCACTGGAAACCGAGTCGCAGTAATTCTTAAACCCTATGTGTCTTGAAGTTGCCATAACTTTTTCCTTTCCGAGAGGAAAACGGTTCGTTACTTTATAAAACCGCCTTTTTCCCGATGCGCGACCATATATATATCCATCCTCTCTAAAATAAGACTACTCCACTCCTCTTTAAATGTCAAGAAAAAAATGCACCTGTTTTAGATTGGTCGCTTATCGTTGAGAACGAGGGATCCACGATGCCGGGTAATCATGGTGAGATTTGTTACAGCAGAAGATCATCAATATGATTATGTCTCGTAAACTCCACCGAACATTCCGAAATTACAAGGTTTATCGGGCTGAAGGCGGGCGGGGACAACGAGGGAACTTCATATCTTTTTCACGATTTTGATGTATGTTATAAAAAAGAGGCGGATATGGGAAGGATAATACCGATAATGATACTGACAGGGGTGATAGCAGTGTCAGCATTTTCTATTTCCATGGCTGCGAACAGCGAAAAGGCAACCTTTGCCGGCGGCTGTTTCTGGTGTCTCGTACCTCCTTTCGAAAAAAAGGTCGAGGGGGTGGTGGAAGTGCTTTCGGCATACACCGGCGGGCAAAAGGCAAATCCGACCCATGAAGAGGTCTCTTTAGGAAAGACCGGCCATGCCGAGGCGATTGAGGTCACCTACGACCCGTCGAAGATCTCCTCTGAAAAACTGCTTGATGTCTTCTGGAGGCAGGTCGATCCGACTGACCTCGGTGGCCAGTTTGTGGACCGGGGGGCACAGGTCCGGGGTGAGGAAAAGATGTCACAGGTATCAGGGTCACAAGGATCCGAGGAGAAATGGAGGTCATTTGTGAAGCCGCAAAAGGAAGAATTAAAGAAGAGACTGACGCCGATGCAGTACAAGGTCACTCAGGAAAACGGCACCGAGCCCGCTTTCAATAACGAATACTGGAACAACGAACGCGAGGGGATCTATGTGGATATCGTCAGCGGTGAGCCCCTCTTTAGTTCGCTCGCGAAGTACGAATCGGGCACTGGATGGCCGAGCTTCACGAAACCGCTTGAATCCAGTAACGTTGTCGAGAAATCCGACTGGAGCTTTTTCACGCGCAGAACCGAGGTGCGATCCAGACACGGAGATTCTCATCTTGGCCATGTCTTCAATGACGGACCGAAACCGGCCGGTCTCCGTTACTGCATGAACTCGGCCGCCCTGCGGTTTATTCCAAAGGAGGACCTTGAGAAGGAAGGTTACGGCGAGTTCCTGAAGATCTTCAAAAAGTAGCGATAAGTAGGCACCTGCGAAAACGCTTGCCAAGTGCCGAATTGCGGAGCGGCATGACAGAGTTAATTGTTAAGTCGCGACTTTTTTTCTCACCAAGCTGCCAGGATGCCGGCAAGAGTGAGGTGAAACTTATGCAGCCAGGGGGAACGCCGATGCCGTGAGCATATCAATTGTTACGCATGAAAGGTGTGCAGACCTTTCCGGGAGATTCTCTGCTGTAAAGGTTCCGATAATGTTGGCGGTCGTTGTTCCGGCGAGGTTTTCCCGGTACTCTTTGCGGGTGAATCCGGTATCTTTGATACCAAGGAGCTCATGGGCCAGGTCACAGATTCCTTTAGTCACACGCAGAACCCGCGGATTTCCGATGGAGACCTGTATAAGGAAAGTGGAGATTGTTGACGGTTTAGACCGGGACGACGGTCATTTTTGCGGTCGATCTTTTTGGATGAGGCCGGGGGCTCGAGAACTGAAATAGATGCGAGCGTCACCGAATGGATAAGGACAACGAGCTCTCGAAAATAACTGAAGAGATCAGAATGTGCCCTCTCTGCAAGAAATGGGGAAAAGGCATGGCGGTGCCAGGAGAAGGCAATGCCGACGCAGAGATCGTCTTTATCGGAGAAGCACCGGGAACTGAAGAGGCGAGCACCGGTCGTCCCTTTGTCGGAAGGTCCGGTAAATTCCTGAGACGGATGATAGAGGGGATCGGGGTGGAAAATAAGGATGTCTTCATAACCAGTCCCGTGCAGTATTTTCCGTTGCGAGGGACTCCTTCACTGGAGAATATCTTCCACAGCAGAGTCCATTTATTGAAACAGCTTTCTGTTATCGATCCGAAAATCGTCGTCCTTCTCGGAAAAACAGCGTGCCGCGCTCTGCTTGAAAAAAAAGTGAAACTTACCAAAGAACACGGAACGATCATTCGGCGAGACGAAAGGATCTATTTCATCACCTTCCATCCGAGCTATGCGGTTCGTTTTCCTAACGGGAAAAAGGGGTTTGTTCGCGATTTCGATAAACTCAAGAGATTGTTGCAGGCCTGATAAGAAAAATCTTCTCGTCGTCTCCTGTAGCCGGTTATATTTCTTCGATAAAAAGTATTTTCTTGGCTATAGTCTCTTGTCTTTTCAGAACAACAGAACAAGCAAAAAAATTCATTTGACAAATGAATTTTTTTCATCTATATTTTGACGAGACATAGCGTTGTGTATACTTTTGGCCGGGAGGAGGAATTTATGGATAGGATTCTGAGAATTGATATGGGTGCAGAAGGTGGCCCGAAGGCAAAAGAAGCGCCTGTGGGCGAATATGCCGGTTATGGTGGTAGGGCTATGACCTCTGCAATAGTTTCAAAGGAGGTTCCTCCTTTATGCCATCCATTGGGCACAGAGAACAAGCTCGTCATCGCGCCTGGCATGCTGAGTGGAACGATAGCCGCTATGTCAGGACGTATCTCTGTTGGCTGTAAGAGTCCTCTCACCGGCGGTATCAAAGAAGCAAATTCTGGGGGACAGGCTGCCCAGGTTATAGCGAGACTGGGCTATGCGGCATTAGTCCTCGAGGGGAAACCGAAAGACGACACCCTATACAAGATTCTAATAAACAAGGACGGGGTGAAGATCATTCCTGACAATACCCTGAAAATGCTGTCCAATTATGACCTCATAGAGAAGATGAAAGCCGATTATGGCGATAAGATCGCCTGCATCTCTATAGGTCCTGCCGGTGAGATGAAGATGAGCGCGGCTTCTGTGGCGTTTACCGACATGGAACTGAGACCGACGCGGCATGCAGGACGGGGAGGGGTTGGAGCTGTGATGGGTTCCAAGGGGGTAAAGGTTATTGTGCTTGATGATTCAACGATGAAAATGCGGTCACCGAAAGACCCTGAAAAATTCAGAGAGGCAAACAAGAGATTCGTTGAGGGATTGAGGAAACATCCTGTGACCGGGCAGGGGTTACCGGCATATGGTACTAATGTTCTGACCAACATCCTCAATGAAGTCGGAGGATACCCCACGTACAACTTCAAGCAGGGTCGCTTCGAAAGCGCCGGCAAGATCAGCGGAGAGACACAGGCTGAATTGGAGGTGAAACGCGGCGGACTTGCGACTCACGGCTGTCACCGAGGGTGTGTTATCCAGTGCTCCGGTGTTTATCATGATAAAGACGGTCATTATCTGACAAAGCAACCTGAGTATGAAACGGTCTGGGCTCATGGTGGTAACTGTGGAATCTGTGATCTGGACGCAATTGCCAGGCTTGACTTCCTGGATGATAATTACGGCGTGGACACCATTGAGATGGGAGCAACTATCGGTGTCGCTATGGAAGCAGGCTTAGCGAAGTTCGGAGATGCCGAAGCGGCGATAAACATGGTAAAAGAGGTGGGGAAAGGCTCTTACTTAGGACGCATCTTAGGGAACGGGGCTGCATTTACGGCAAAGGCTTTTGGTGTGGAAAGAGTCCCTGTTGTAAAAGGACAGGCTATGCCTGCGTATGATCCTCGTGCGGTTCAGGGCATCGGTGTCACCTACGCTACCAGTCCAATGGGAGCGGACCATACTGCTGGATACGCAGTGGCTCAAAATGTGTTAAAGGTGGGAGGAGATGTAAACGCCTTGAAACCGGAGGGTCAGATCGAGCTTTCAAGAAACCTCCAGATTGCTACTGCTGCCATCGACTCGACAGGCATGTGCCTCTTTATTGCCTTCGCGATATTGGATCAACCTGATACCTTCCAGTCTCTCCTCGATCTGCTCAACGCCTTTTTCGGCATGAGTCTGACCGCGGACGGCGTAACCGATCTCGGGAAGAAGGTGCTTACCTTGGAACGCGACTTCAACGCCAGGGCAGGCTTTACGTCCCAGCACGATCGCCTTCCTCGGTTCTTCTCAACCGAGAAGCTGGGGCCTCACAATGTCACCTTCCAGGTGAAGGATGAAGATCTGGACAAGGTCTTTAACTGGTAGCAAAACCAGAGGGCGTTTGCTCAAAGGAGAGACGGTAACGTCTCTCCTTTTTTTGTCCGTAAGCTCATGGGGGGCGAATCGTTGAGCCGGACGCATATAGGTGATATTTGGATGAACTCTATCAAGAAAAACAAGGAAGCAGGCATCAAAGCACACCTCCATGTTGTCATAACTGATAGGCTGACCTCGGAATTTTGCCAGCTTTTGCAGCGTGGCTTCATGATAGAGGCCCAAGTGGGTTGCAATGTCAGTAAATTTCTCTGTGAACAGATAGGGGTGACCCCAGAATATGTTCAGGGAAGGATACAGTCGGTTTTCCTCGATGGAAAGCCTGTGGATGATTTGGATTCGGCGGTTATTAAGAATGGATCACGGTTGGCTCTCTCTGCTGCCATGCCCGGCTTAGTGGGCGCTACCATGAGGCGAGGAGGCTTATACTCGTCTCTTCGAAGCGCTGTCACCTACCGCGAAACCGGTGACCAATCTCCCACTGCGGAGGGCTTTGTTCAGCTGAAACTCTTCAATCTCCTGATGAAAGAATTAGGTCCGTATCTTCTCAGACGGAACATTCTCCTGAAGTCTTCTGACCTCGTTGATTTTTTTAAAGAACAGTCTGAGGATTTTTGGCAGGGATGTAAAGGAATCTTTTTCAATGGGAAGCCAGTGGATCCAGACTTGCTCAGAGGCGGAGATTGGTTGATTCAGCACGAGCTCGTAGAGCTTTCGATTGATTCTCTCTGACCGCCGGCGATAGGTGGGAAAAGGGCTATCTCGTCTCCATCTTTTAACAGGTATTTTGGATCTCTATGCTCACCGTTAACGATCTTTAGGATGGGTATTTGTTCGGGAAGCTTGAGCATTTTCATTACATCCTCGATGGTTGAGTCCTCGGGCAGTTCCCTTTGCTGCTCCTCCGGACCAAAATTCCTTAATGTGGCAAAAAGCCTGACCGTTACCCTCATAGATAAAGTATAACAAAGATCCGAAGACCCGGACAAAAAGTGAAGGAGACGAATACGAGCAGAAATTCCGCAACCTCCGTGACTAAGTGACCTAACCCCTCTATCCGCATGAAAGTTTCGGAGTCACTGCAATCCTGAGCAAAGTTGCATTCGAGAAAAGATTTTTCTTGACAGCGGTTCTGATATGTATATCAGTGCCCTTCGCAGTATTGCTATGGAAGTCCCGGAATGTGAATGTCTTTTGTTGCGATTTGGCGTGTGGCATGATAGCATTATAAAAAGATTCCTCGCATAGCTTCATGACACCTTAAGAGGAGCGGCAGAATTGACTCACAAACAAAAAGAAGCTTCCAAAAGGACACAGCCACGGCTCGAAATCGTACTCAGAACCGATTCAATAGGTAGTTTGGAAGCGGTGAATCATGCCATTTCGGAAATAATCCTGCCCGAGGTCAATGTCAACGTCATCCACAGCGGAGTTGGCTCTGTCAGCAAATCTGACGTTCTCCTTGCGGAGACCGGCAGCAGGCTGATCGTCGGTTTCCAGGTCGATGCACTGCCGGGAATGGATAAAGTGTTGAAAGAGCATCGCGTTGAAGTCCGTCTTTATGATGTGATTTATACCTTGACCGCCGATATAAGAGCTCTTGCCCAAGACATGATCCATGCGGTTTCAGAGGAAGAAATCATAGGCTCCGCCAAAGTGATAGCCCTTTTTAAGGGCACTAGAAAAGGGATCATTATAGGATGTGAAGTTCTGGACGGCTTTTTGGCGCTCGGTGAGCGTTTGCGTATCATCTCTGCCATGGGAACTGTTTATGTCGGCACCATAGAGTCTCTGCATATTGGAATGAATACAGTACAAAAAGCGACCAAAGGACAACAGGTTGGCATAAAAATAAGCGATTTTCAGAAAGCGAAAATCGGAGACCTTATCGAAAGCTTCCGCCTTCGCTCTCAGAAATATCGAATCTGGGAGCCATCAGGAATAATTATTCGGAAATAGGCCTAAACCAATCAGTCGCGGCTGGCAATCGGACAAGGTTTTTGCTCAACCTGTAGCCGTTTCGGCAGATTGTTACGAGATTTTTTTTGCAAAACCGGAAAGGGAACGTATAGTATATGAATATGCACGAGAAAGCTGAGGAGATAAGGCTAAGATATCTTTACAGGGAGCTGGTGCTCAGGAGGAAGATCTGGCTACCCCTTGAGGCTGCCGTGAAACTTGTGGGGCCAGATTGCGCCTATCATCTTTACTCGATCCAGGATTTTAAAGATACAAGTACAACGCATCAGGCACGTACCACTGAGGAACCGCAGTAGTGTACGGCAGGTCACTCGTAAATCACATAGGATCTTGCCTTCTCGAGTCGTTTGCCTTTCATGCCTAAATCTTTCAGGTGCGTTATTTTTCCGGCCCTTCGTTGTTTGAGTATTCTCATAACCGTTTGCGGTCCCAGCCCGGGCACTCTCAGCAGCGACTCCCTGTCAGACGTGTTGATCCTGACGGGGTAAAACTCTGGATGGCTGATGGCCCAAAGTTCCTTGGGATCTTTGTCGAGCCTCAGGTGGCCACTCGCATCAAGAAGGATATCCCCTGACCCAAAGCCATATTTGCGAATAAGATAATCGACCTGGTACAGACGGTGTTCCCTCATAAAAACCTCTTCCGGTCCTGCCAGGAAATTTTTCTCGCCGGGGATGCTCGGATGCCCCAGACCCTTCTGATAGGCTGAGAAGTAGACACGATGAAATTTTAGGCGACGGTAAAAACGGAACATATAATCGACGATTTCCGCATCCGTTTCATTCGATGCTCCGACAACGAACTGGGAGGTGCATTTGACCCGCGAAAACCTCGTGCCTTGGTCAGTGAGCCTGCTCATGAGCTTCAAGGGACGGACGATATCGTTCAGGTAGTCCTTTTCATCCGAAAGCAAGTCAAAACGTTTTTTGCCCGGTGTCTCGATATTGAGCGATACCGAACTCGCCAACGAAACAGAATCCTCAATCGCCGCATCCGATGCGCCAGGGATAATTTTTAAATGTATGTATCCCTTAAAGTGATGCTTGTACCTCAGTAAACGGGCGACGGTATTGATTTTGTCCATGGTATAGTCGGCACTGTTCACGACGCCTGAGCTTAAGAACAAGCCGAAGACCTCCTTCTTGCGTACATATTCCATGAATATGGAGGAAACTTCTTCGGGTTGGAGCGTACAGCGGCGCACATTCGTTTCAGAGCGCAAAGGGCAGTATTTACAGTCGTTCTTGCAAGCATTCGAAAGCAGAGTTTTTAAGAGCACCGAATAGCCTCCCTGCGGCAGGGTCACGGGATAAAGCCATTTTCCTTCCGCACCCCGCGTTCGGCGGTCGTCCTTGACCGTGCCGCAAGCACAGGCTAGATCATACTGCGAATCCTGAGAGAGAACCTTGAGCTTTTCGATGGCGACCATGATAAAAAATTATATCATAGTAGATGTCTTTCAGGCAGCCTGGCCAAAGAGGTGCATTGATGTCCGGTGAAAGGAATGGTCCACCTCAGAAATGACAGTCTTATGAATTACCTGCGACTGAGATGAGGCTTCAGTCGGGGCTTCCGTGCTTCATCGACAGACTTACCCGGCGATAATAGATCATAGGACTCTTGGTGAAGCAGTCTTAAAGACAAGTGTCTTTTTTCCGGGGAGTTAAGCGGGTAAAACAAAAATCGGACATTTCTACTTTGCCTTGACTTGGCAATATACTGTAATTATAAATATTAGATCATTCTATAAGATCTAATTCTATGACGATAAACAGAGACAAAATTGGAACTGATCTCGATATTCTGAGGGATTTGATCAATAAATCGAATGATGCCATCTTCGTCAATGATCCTCAAACAGGGCTCTTTATCTTTGTGAATGACAAGGCATGCGCAAGTTTGGGGTATGATCGCCGGGAACTCCTTAACATGGGCGTTATGGATATTGAAACAACCTTCCCCGACAATTTTTCATGGCGGACACACGTAAGTGAAGTGCGGCAGAGGGGTTCCCTGATAATGGAAGGCATCCATAAACGAAAGGACGGCACCACATTTCCGGTGGAAGCAAACATCAGCTATGCGGCGCTGAAGACACGAGAGTATATGGTGGTTGTAGTACGCGACATCACTGAGCGCAAGCGAACAGAGGAGGAGAAAGACCGTCTTGCTAAAGCTGTTTCTGTTGTGAGCGAAGACATTGCCGTAACAGATGAAAAAGACAGATTCATCTATGTTAATGATGTTCATGCAAAGACGTATGGTTACCGGCAAAGTGAGCTTCTAGGAAAAACATGGCGCGATATTACACCACGCGAGTTAGTACCATTAATAGAGAAAGAGATCTCCAGGACCCTGCACAGCAGGGATATCGGTGTCCCGGCTTGTGCATAGACGGGACTATGATATCTACTGAGGTTACTGCGACTGCCCGGTGGAATGAGAAGGGAGAATACCTGGGGCACATATGTGTGGTGAAGGACATCACCGAGCGCAAGCGGGTAGAAGAGGCCCTGCGAAGGAGCGAGGAAGAATACCGCATGGTGGTGAATAATATCAATGAAATCATTTACAGGATTTCTTTCAGGGGTTATCCCTTGAGAGGCAAGCTCGCGTTTCTGAGCGGACCTACAGAAAAGATTTTGGGATTCCGCAGCGAAGAATTTCTAAATGATTGCGAACTCTGGATAAGCCTTGTTCACCCGGACGACACTCAGACGCTGTTCAAAACAACGGAGGAGATGTTGGATACTCGTCAGCCCGCCGTTCATGAATTTCGTATGCGCCATGCACATGAACCTGAGTGTGTCTGGTTTGAGGACAAGGTATTTCCGCAGTTTGACGAGAACGGAGACGTCATAGGATATTTCGGAGTTGCGAGGGACGTCAGTGAGCGGAAGAAGGCACAGGAAGACAGGGCAAGACTGGAAGCCCAGCTTCTCCAGGCACAAAAAATGGAAGCTGTGGGTCAGCTTGCCGGCGGTATTGCCCATGACTTCAACAATATATTGACAGCGATTATCGGTTACGCAAGTCTCCTGGAGATAAAACTCGGAGCTGATAGTCCATTCAAGCCTTATATTGATCAAATCCTGAGCTCTACAGAGAAGTCGGCTAATCTCACCAGCCAGCTTCTCGCTTTTAGTAGAAAGCAGATAATGAGTCCAAAAGAAACAGACCTGAACGAACTGATGAAGCGAATGGGGGTGCTCCTGAAAAGGCTTATCGGTGAGGATGTTGAGTTCAAGACATGCTTTACTGATACGCACTTAACGGCAATGGTCGATAGAGGGCAAATAGAACAGGTCCTGCTCAACCTCTGTACGAATGCGAGGGACGCCATGCCTCACGGAGGTCTGCTGGCCATTAGCACAGACGTTCTCGAAGTGGATGAGAAAAGCAAAGAAACATATGATTTAGACAGGCTAGGCAGATATGCCGTCATTACAGTGACCGATACCGGCAAAGGATTGGATGAAACGACCAGGCAGAGAATCTTTGAGCCCTTTTTTACCACAAAGGAGATCGGAAAAGGGACGGGTCTCGGGTTGTCCATCGTGTACGGGATAATCAAACAGCACAATGGAAATGTCACGGTGTATAGTGAACCTGGGAAAGGCACGACGTTTAAGATCTGTCTTCCTCTGATCGAGCACTCGACAGGAACAACAGAGGCTGAAGAAGTCATTACATCAAGAGGCGGCACAGAAACCATACTCGTTGTCGAGGATAATGAAGCTGTGCGAACCCTGACGAGTCATATTCTCCAGGAAGTTGGGTACACGGTAATAGAGGCAGTGGATGGAAATGATGCCATAAAGAGATTTATGGAAAACAAAGACAGTATCAAGCTCGCGATGCTCGATGTGGTAATGCCAAAGAGAAGCGGCAAAGAAGTCAGCGATGCCATCAGGAAGATAACATCTGATGTGCGAGTTCTCCTTACCAGCGGGTATACAGCAGACATAATTAACACAAAGGGCATCAGCGAAGAAGGGCTGGATTTCATATCAAAACCCATTACGCCCAATAATCTGCTTACAAAGGTGAGAGACATTTTGGACAGATAAGATTGTCGGCAGCTCATCGAAAGCGATGAGCTCTGTAAGGCTTACCATGAATTGTTCAGCAACCCTGCCAGAAACGGCAGGGTTGCTGAACTCAGTAGTTACTTCTGAGAACTATCTAGTTATGAAATGGACGTCACCATCCTGGCACTCAGTGACCACTGCCGCCGTTACCGTAGCCACCGTTACCGTAGCCACCGTTACCGTAGCCACCGTTACCGTAGCCACCGTTACCGTGGCCACCGTTACCGTAGCCACCGTTACCGTGGCTCCACACATTACCATGACAGCTATAGCAGGATGGCGCACAGTATCCTTTCAGATCAGCTCCATGACATGCTTCACATGAGGAGACTCCGTTCTGCTCGACGAGGCCACTGTGCTGTTGTGTCCATCCGCAGGGATGTGCGCCGTCGCAACTTTGGCAACCTTGTCCTGTATTTGAGGTGCCGTTAGTCCAGATACTGCCGGAATTGTCCTGCTCTCTGGCTCCACCACCATTGCTCCATTCATTGCTGTGACATGAATAGCAGGATGGCCCCGATCCGCCAGTCAAATTAGTACCGTGACACATCGCGCATGTGTTGACTCCCTGTTCAAACACGGATTCTCCGTGATCCTGCATAAACTTGTAGGGGTGTATGCAAACGGGTGGAGTCGGGCATGGAGTCGGAGTGGGCGTTGGAGTCGGAGTGGGCGTTGGAGTCGGAGTAGGTGTTGGAGTCGGAGTAGGTGTTGGAGTCGGAGTAGGTGTTGGAGTCGGAGTAGGTGTTGGAGTCGGAGTAGGTGTTGGAGTCGGAGTAGGTGTTGGAGTCGGAGTAGGTGTTGGCGTCGGAGTGGGCGTTGGAGTTGGAGTTGGAGTTGGAGTTGGAGTTGGAGTTGGAGTTGGAGTTGGAGTTGGAGTTGGAGTTGGTGTTGGTGTTGGAGTTGGAGTCGGAGTTGGAGTCGGTGTTGCACATGGATAAACGTGACAAGTGCTGCATGCCGTTACCCCATCTGTAGTATGCAAACAAATTAAACCGACGGTAGGATGACCAGTGGCACTGGGCGGGAACTGGTGACATACTGCACAGTTCGATGTGTCAACAGGAACTGCTCCCGCGACCCCGGTGTGACAATCAAGGCATC
>JBEKCV010000109.1:0-13758 GCA_050014695.1 Thermodesulfovibrionales bacterium | reverse complement strand
CGGAAGCAAGTCCTGGTTTAACGGCTTTGGCCCGGGAAAGTGCCAAGGCTATCAGCAGGACAAAGCCGAAGGAGGGCAGGTACAGATACCTTTCAGCAAAGACGTTTTCCCCAAGTGCCGGTATGTAAAGTGACGGCAAAAGAGGTAACGCTATCACGAAAAGACCGAAGCAGACTTTGTTTTTTTTTCTGAGAGCTAGAAAAGTCACAACAACAAAGGCCGCCGTGACAGCTAAGGACACAATGCCTCCCGTCTCAAAGATAGATGAGATCGGGTGCAGGACGTGAAAGGCATTCGGGTTGAGAGGCAGGAGAAGGTCTTCAAGATACTGGCTGAAAAGGGGAAAGACGTTGATGATATACCCATGGGTGCTTAACACGGTATGTGGTCTCTGGGGCGAGAAACCCCCAAGGGCATGGTATCGCAACCCCATATAAGCCCCTGCAACCAGAAGATAAGGGATGTATCTCTTTATGGAGGGCAGATATCCGATCGCTCTTTTTCCGAATATAGAGTCATAAGCCATGAGAAGAACAGGAAGTATCAGCGCCGGCTCCTTACAGAATATGGCAAGCGAAAAGGAGAGCAGTGACAACGGATACATCGCCTTCGTCCCTTCTTCAAACCGCATATAGAGGTAAAGGGAGAGAAGGAAGAAGAAGGCGTAGGAAAGATCAGGGATCCCCGCAACCCATGCCACCACCTCTGTATGTATAGGATGGGTAGCGAACAAAACGGCACCAACAAAGGGTGGTGACTGTAACGCCCCTATAAATCCCTTCTTATCTCGTTGGGAGGAACCTGATGAAGCTCTAAGAAGTCTCGATGCAATAACAAAAACCAGGATGGATACCCCTGCATGAAATAGGATGTTCACCAGGTGGAAACCCCAGGGTCTTAACCCGAAGACGTAGTAATTAAACATAAAGATAAGATGCATCAAAGGTCTGTAGTAGTTTGAGATTATAGCCTCTCCCCGGAAACTCCACACGCTTTTAGAAAATATGTCCGGCACGTATTTCACATCTCTGATCCAGTGGTTTTCCAAAACCTGGCCTTTATCGTCATAGACAAAGTCGTTAAAAAGGGCGTTAAAATAGACTGCGAAGGAGACAAGAAATATAATAAGGATAAGGAGCGCTGGAATTCTTTTCCTCATCGGAGCCGATAATGCTATGGTTCTGTTTGACTCAAGTGATCTCATACAAATTATTGAACAACAACTGATCTATTCATTACTGCTGACACTGTATGAATTACCGTAATGTTCACGAAAACCTTTATAGGATGCCCCGTGGCTTACTACGGGCATGAATGCATAGATCGTTATAAGGGAGATGCGAAGGATCCCTTATCCTCAAAGGTCGTTGGTGCAGACACGGCCTGCACAGCATGTCTGTATGGCGCGCAATAGATGGCTTGATTATGTACCAAGCGAATGGTACCGAATACCTTGTACTGGATGCTGTTGAGAGATAAAATGACGTTATTATTCAGGGCAACGGAGCGGAAAGACCTTCTCATACTAAGATGGTCACGGGGTTCGAGGGAGGAAAACTGCCTTTCGAAATAACCTCAAAATCTTTTTGTGGAGGGGTGTTATGGTCAATGTCTGCAGAAATCTGCTCAGCCTTGACTTGTCGTGTATCGACATATCAAGAAACTCAATTCCGATATCAAAGCTTTTTGATTTCTTGTCAGCTATTTCAATACAGCAGACAACTCTCCCCTCAAACTTTAGGGGAAGATTCTCATTGGCGAGAAAGACTGCCATGGGAAATCGCTTTTCGACCTGAATTCCACTATCTGATCCTATGAGCATACCGCCAAGGCTTATTTTCTTAACGTATGAAATCCTTGGATAATAGAGGAGCACCTTTTCATTAGCCTGAACTTGAAATCTCAAGGCGCTTGACCCATATTCATCGCTTAGCCTTTGTTGATTCGGAGTACCAGATACTCTAATAAAATCCTTCAGTGTAATCATCTTGTCTGAAGCAGTATCATTAAAAGCCACCCCGGCTTTGTAAACGGGATCAGACCCTTTGGTTGGGGACGTCAACTCGATGCTTGTAGTTTCCCATATAACATGACAGGAGAGGGTGAAAGGGGTCCCTCCGCCATGAAACTTGATAAGGTGTTTATCAGAAAACGTTAAGCGTTCTCTTGTGGTTACGCAAGCACCGGTCATGCTAATATTCAAGAGCTCGGCCTCCGCTGCATAGAGAGATTTGGCGTAGATGCCCAAATTTTCGACTACGAATCTTTGATGTCGCCTTGTCCCCACGGTCATAGCAAAAACCCCATTATCTTATGTAATAATTACCATTATATCAGGTTTCAAAGGCGCAGTGGGAAGAAGTAGCCTTGTTATCGAAAACCATGGAAGCTATCCGCGGAATACGGCCCGTAATATGCAAGCTTTCCACCGGAAGGTGGGAATTTACTCCGTGCTCAGCAGCGTTCGGTTTTGCTTCATGTGAACATTGAGCAAATCTTGCGAGGGAATTGAAGTTGCGACAGAAAACGCACAGGTTTCAGAGCGGCTTTCATCCGGAATTTAGCTGGAGGAAAGTCATTATAGACATAATAATAGCAGATGCAGCTCGTCCCTCAAACCGAAAGAGGCGTCAGGGTTTTCCTTCCGTCAATCGCTTCGTAGTTTTTATTTTCTCATAACAAAATGCAAGATTATTACGGGCCTCTGCAAAATCAGGTTTGAGCTTCAATGCGGCGATGTATTCATTCACAGCCTCATCAAGGCGATTCTGCTTTACATATGCATTTCCGAGATTATAATGAGTCTCTGCAAGGCCCGGCTTGAGTTTCAGCGCAGCGATAAATTCATTTGCCGCCTCATCAAGGCGATTCTGCTTTAAATATGCATTTCCAAGATTATTATGGGCCTCTGCAAAGTCAGGGTTGAGCTTCAACGCAGTGATGAATTCAGGTACAGCCTCATCAAGGCGGTTCTGCTTTACATATGCAGTTCCGAGATTATAGTGAGTATCTGCAAGGTCCGGCTTGAGTTTCAGCGCAGCGATAAATTCATTTGCCGCCTGATCAAGGCGGTCCTGGTTTAGATATGCGGTTCCGAGATTATCATGGGCCTCAGCAAAATCAGGGTTGAGCTTCAATGCAGTGATGAATTCATGTACAGCCTCATCAAGGCGGTTCTGCTCTAAATATGCATTTCCGAGATTATAGTGAGGTATTGGCGAATCCGGCGATTTCCTCACCGTATCGATAGAAAGGGTTAAGGCATCTCTCCAGACAGCGATCTGCCTGAGCGTTACATATGACAGTGAAATAACAAGGGAGATTGCCAGAGCGATAGTAAGACCTTTGACCATCGGGCTCCCTTGTTTCAACGAATCCGCCTTCGCCCAAACCCAGGCTGCGATCAACCCTATGAGGAGAAATGGCCCAAGGCTGGGCAGATAGATATATCTGTCCGCCATGGATTGAGGCCCCACCTGAATTATGCCGATCACGGGGATGAGCGTTACCACATAATACCCCCACGCGGACAGCCATACCCGTTGTTTCTTTGCGGCAACGAAGAGCATTGCGGTGAGCCCGACCACAAAAATGACCGCAAAAAGATATTGCGGTGATACAAGTGTTACCTCCTGCAACTTCGGATAGGGATAATACGAGCTCAAGTCCACAGGGACCGCTATCTTCCCGAGATAGGCTACAAAAGCCTTTGCCGCCACCAGCATGCGCGCCCGCAAAGGCACAGCTGCAGTCATGGTCATCGCTCCTTCAGTCCTCTGTGCCATGATTGTCAGAATTGACGAAATAAGGCTGCATATAATAAAGGGCAGTTTCTCCACACATGAATCCCTGAATGACTTCCAGGAGCGAATCCGCTGGAAGGGATACCAGTCCAGCAGCAACAGCACCACAGGGACGCTCACCGCCATCGGCTTGCTCAAAAGGGCGAGAACGAAAAAGACCAGAGAAACCAGATAGGACCGATTGAAAAACCGTAGTGCTGCTTTCTTCTTCTCAAGAGGCTCGTTGAGCAAGGCACGTATATGCTTTGCATAGGCAGAAATGCTGAGCAGAAAGAACAGACCGCACAGAAGGTCCTTTCGCTCTGCTACCCAAACCACTGACTCCACATGTAACGGATGCAGTCCGAACAAGAGGCCGGTCACCCCCGCTGCGATCATTGTCCCTTGCCCATCCAGGAACGCGGATGCCTCTTCAGGCATCGACCGCTCCTTCCACATCTCCAGAAGCTTTATGCACAGGAGCACTACAAGGAACGTATTCATTGCATGAAGCATGATATTCATGAGGTGATGCCCGAGGGGGTTCAATCCCCAGACAGCATAATCAAGAGCATGGGATACCCAGGTAAGAGGGTGCCAGTTGCTCGCGTAGAAACCGGAAAATGCCCACTTGAAGAGCGCCCAATTCAAGGAGCGAATGTGAAGATTATTGATGACATACAGATTGTCGTCCCAAATAACAAAATCATTCCGGAGAGCTGTCAGATAAACTGCAAGCGTTGCGAGTGAAACACAGGCTGCAAGATAGTATTTAACGTGTCGTCTCGTGTCGTTATCATCCAATCTGCCGCTCTTTGACGAGCGAAGAGGGTCAGATCCTGTCTTATTTCGTTGTTTTTTCTTTTTCACTTTACTAAATCGCCAACCGCCAGATTCATAATCACGTGCTCTATACGGCCTGAAATCATCGTCAGTATACCAAGAAAAACTCTGCGATGCACGGAAGGAATTCAGCGGAGTGTTCTATTGGCTTAGTACTCCACTTCATAAATTCTGGTACGTATTTTATGCCGCCTGTTTGGTAAAGGTTGCCGGCACTGTTTTTATCTTGTTGAGCAAGATGTGCAAATCATATCTGGTAAATTTCCATTCAAACGGTGCAGCAATTTGTTCATCATAATCCTGGAAGCAAAGAAGGCTCTCCTGAAGTTCTTGCAGCGATGCGAAAGCGTTCGGTGTAAGAACCTTACGCTGAAGGATCGAAAAATAGATTTCAACCTGGTTCAACCAGCTTGCATGTACCGGTGCATGAACAAGAACCAGATTGCTATAGCGTGACTGTAATCTTTCAACTGCACGATCACCGCGATATGAAGAGCCATTATCAGCAATCCAGAATACCCGACGTGCTTTGTTATAGGGAGACTGGACTCATAACATCTGCAACAAGACGATCAAAAGGGGCAATGCCGTTCTTGCGTTCACACCTGCCGAAAACCTTGGCTCTGTGAACATCCAGGGCGGCGAGATAGGTCCATGCACCGCACCATTTATATTCGTGTTCCACTTTCATAGCGATGCCTGGCTGAGGAGGGTAAGTACAATGACGACGTTTCCGAGCCTGAATGCTTGTTTTCTCATCTGCTGATATAACAAACTCATTCTTCTTCAGGGGAGAGCCTTCCCAAACTCTTTCATAAAGATCCAGAATGCGCCCGGCTTTCACTGCAAACCGAGGATCACGAGGAAAATCCAACTCCGATGTTGCCAAGGTCGTAGAGCATCCTCATTCAGCCAGCGCCATAGAGTACTATCACTGATCTAGCGACAACCCCGGATTGGCGAACTTCCCTGCCCAAGTCCGAAGTGCTCCATCGTGAAATGGGGACTTGGTGTATTGCCGGAAACTCACAGGCCAACGCTTTAATGTGGATAAGCAGCTCTGGGGGGAAAAACCGGGGGACGCCCCGGTCGAGGTCGTTCCTCAAGACCTGATATTCGTTCTTCAAAGAAATGTTTTCGCCATCTGCTAACAATTTTTCGAGTGGTATTAAGTCGTAAGGCGATCTCATCATTTTCGAGTCCTTCGGCAGCAAGCAGAATCATCTTGGCCCTTGACACCATAAAATACGTATATTTGTGTGCTCGCCTGCTTAACTCGGTTCGCTCTTTTTCAGAAAGTATAGTATCAAACGGGCTTTTCCTGGGCATAGCAACCTCCTTGGTTGCGCAGCGAATAAGACGGATGCGCGCTCCAAGGGCAGCGCGCATCGCCTGACGTCCGCCGCCGAAACAGACTCGCTTACTGGTACGTAAACGTGATGTTGTACCCCGTCGCACCCGCGGTGCTGTTGGCGTCGCCGCCATAGTTAATCCCGTCAGCGGACACCAGCGAGCCGTTTCCGGAAGTGTCGATGCGGTACGTTATCGTGTCTTCTAGGGTGTGGGTATTGCTCATGTCATACTGGTCCTCGACAAACGTAACCAGCAGCGTCGACGTGCTCGAGCCGTCCGCAGCGACTGAGTACGACAGCGTTCCCGTTCCGATCTGGGTCGCCATCGAGGGGTCGCTATACAGGTTCGTGGTTGCGGCCAAACCGCTCGCCCCCGCCTGAACCGTCGTCGGATAGGCCACCGTCGCGTAGGTCTTGTAATAGGCCTTGCTGCCCGAATAGCTTGAGTTGGCCGAATCGTCCTCCGCGACAAAATCGTAGTTGGTCGGGTTCAGATAGGCCGTACCGGTTTGCGATATCGTCACATTACGGCTTTCGACACTGATGGTCCCACTGAACGTCGAGGTTTCCGACAGCACAGGGGTGCCGTTCAAGGTGGTCGCCGTCGCCGGCGTCACCGTTTCGTTGCCGTTGCCCGTCACCTGGTAGGTCGAATAGGTTCCCGAGATCGTGAAGTTCTGATTGAGGCCATTGGTCCCGATCGAGGTCAGCGCCGTCTGCACGTTTACCGTTATCCCATATCCTGTCAACGTAAAATTCACCCCCTGGTCATACTGAAAATCTGCCCAGTATGAGACACCATTAAAAATAACGGCTGGTATTTGAAGCTGCAAGCTTGGCGATAGTGTTGCTGCTGAGCAAGTGCTGAACTGGCTGAGATCGTTAACAACTCCTATGTTTGTTACAGCGACATCCAGCGTGTTTGGGACATACTGAAAATCTGCCCAGTAGGCTTGACCACCATAGGTCACGATTGGCACTGATAAAGTTAAGTCGTTGGACAGAGTGGCGGCACAATCGTTTTGAGCATTTGATACTTGCGGTGCGGTGAATAGAGCTAGAATAAACATCGAAATGAAAAATACTCTTGCAAATAGACGATTCTTTTTCATAGTTTCCTCCTTTTTGTCTCCCTGTATCTTTTCATGTTCCTCCTCCGAATAAAGTCTTATAAAGCGTTAGTACGAACCAAGCAGTGAAAGGCAAGGAGCAAAAAAATCCAAGGATACCCCAGGGCTTGCACTGCCTCAGCATTTGAACCACCTGTTACGACACCTGCCGCTTTCCGCCCTCTCCTCACAAAGAGTTGGACTATATCGGTCCGGCCGTCACTGCGTGCTTCACTTTGTTGGACAACGTTGCCTACCCCCTTTCAGAAATAATTGAACGCACCCCCCATACAAAAATATGCAAGTTTTATTCCTTTGCGTTTGTTAACAGCTGCATAATTTCATTGAAAGATATCTAATTATTATCTGATGAGAAAGCGATCTACCATAGCACATATTCCAAAAACAATCCGATAAAGAGCGTCTGAAGAAGATCAAACCAATTATTTTTTTTGCTTCCCACAATCGATATACAACTAGCCTCTTTCTGTCTCATTGTCAAATTAACTATAAATATACGAATTTACCTTTTTGAGACCTCTCTCAAGACATATTTTTACTCCTCTGGATTTTGGAGATGGATCGAGAGACATCACTTGACCATAATGCCATTTTCTAACGCCGTACAAGGGAATTGTGCTCGTATGAAGGACACATCATTCTTTGACAATTGTCCACGCGCTGTCAGGGTTGAAGGACTTCATCTGCTCGGCGCTCTTCAAAGTGTCTTGTCCGAGGTTCTTCTGGTAGACCTTCCCCTGTTGACTGACGATAAAGGTCATTACCCCTGACTTGCCCCAGCTCGAAGGAAATGCGACCAAGGCAAAGCCCCCGACCATGTTGCCATTGATGATGTAATTGTATTTTCCCCCCGGAGCATTCTTTCCTTGTCTCGTCAGTATCTTGAAATAGTAGCCATGAAATGGCGTAGACTCTTCCCTGAACATAGCGTTTTCTTTCTTATAGCCTGCCCTCCAGGCCTGTGCTACGAGTTCACCAAGGGGGCTTACCTCTTCCCCAGGCGCGGCTCTCCAGAAGAGACCGTTCTTTTTACCCGGATCACTCCGAAGTTTCTGAGCATACGCAACTATCCCACTACCATCCCAGTCTTTTGAGGCATACTCGCGCTGTGCCTTGACATAGGTGCGGCATACGAGTATGGCAGTGAGTTCATCTTCCCCGATCCTGCGGTTCAATATCTCCTCTTTACCGGCTTCGGTATCAAAAAACCATTGACCGTTCTTTCTCACAATCGGAATCGGGAAGGGCCAGTTCTCGTTGCCTATGTGAAGGATCACCTTTGAATCGCTTTCTTTCACAAGGTCAGTTTTCTCTGCCAGGTGCTTGGCGAGTTCATCAAGTGCGGTAGCGGCCTGCACCTGGTCGTCTGATACAAGGTCCTTACGGGAGGGCCCGAATACCTGATCGAGTGCGGCCTGATCTTTTGCTTTCACAGCCGTGATAAGCGCATTCAGGGCATCTTCCGGGGAGGAAAAGAGTTTTTGCGATGCCGCCCCCACTTCCGCGGGGCACACGGCAAAGAGCAACGTCGCAGACAGCAAAAGCGCAACGGCAAAAGCCACACCACCGGGAGAACGAAATTTGGATTCCTGTCGTATTGTCTCCATAATTTCCTTCCTTTCTTTATACATATCTATTCCGCGTTGTCAGAAAATATGAAAGCAAAATCTGCCAGGGGCACCGACTTTTCTGTCACCGGGTCTTCCTGCCGGCAGGAGCACTGCTCCTGCTAGCCGGGGCAGTCGGAGGATGCGCTCCCACACTGCTCTGGCGGCTGGTTTGGCCGCGGAGACTCTGTGCACTAGCCTCGCTGGCTCCTCTGTACCCACCAAAAGCGCTTGAAGGTACTTTGGGGGGCTGTACGCTCTCGCGGGCGGGACTGGGCTTAGAGAAACTACTGCTGATGCCCGGAGCTGGCGGTCTCGGCTGCTGACTTGCAGCCGCAGTCGGCACTGTCGACCGTTGGACAACTCCAGGAGCGGGTATCGTCGGCCGCTGGGTTGACGATGACGCCGGCCGTAGCTGGGTGCTGCCAAGACTTTCTTTACCGCGATTGCTGAAGGTCTGGGCATTATCCCTGGGCCCGAATCCCCCTTCTGCCGGTCTGGGCGGCGTGATACCCCTCCCCCTGGCTTCGGGCGTGAGCGCATACCTGCTTGCGGTAGCGCCGCCGGGGCGTGATGCCAGAAACCTCTCGGGGTTGCCATGGGATTCATCATGCCTCCAGGCCTGATTGATGAACGGTCTGCTCCTGTTAACATAAACGTTTGTCACGTGGACATAGGGTCTTGCGTTATTCACCCAGCCGGGACGGTTCCACCCGTGATAGATCACGTGATGGTGATACCAGTCAAAGTCCATGGTCAACCATCCGCCAATTGCTAAACCGAGACCAAAGGTCATGAAAGGCGATATACCCGGGGTCCATTGTTGGACATATATAACCGCAGGATCATACTGAGGGACATATATATATTGAGGTTGAGCCGGGTCGATCTCGATCTCACCTTCGTCTACGCTGACCGTCTGTTGACTGTTACTCACCAGGTTGCCCATGGATTGCGCTTCCGCTCGGAGCCGCTGGATCGATCCCGTCACATCTTCCGGCTGGGTCAGAAAGGCATCCCCCAGGTCGGCAGTCCAGTCAATATTCGCGTCCATCATATTAAGCACGGTGGGATAGTGGGCAATTGCCTTGACGCTTTCATCCCAGTTCTGGTTATCAATCCCTGACGGATCGCCACCGCTTCGCAGCCACGCGGCCGCATCCGTAATCTCCTCCGGATACGTAGAGGCCGGGAGCATCTGAGCGAGGAGAGGGTCGGGGTAAAGCGCGATGGGTGCCAGGAGGTTGTCGAGCTCCTGATCTGTTAATGCGGATGGGGGAGGTGGGCTGCCTTCCCCGGCCTGAATCGTTAAAAGAACCGACAGGCATGCAGCAAGCATAACCAGAAAGCCTTTCATATATGTATTCATCTTAACCTCCCGGCTCGAAGACCCCATCTCCGTAAGGGTGGGGAGGAGCGCCATGTGCAAAATGTGATAACCGTCGCTGTCGGTCTGTGCACTATGGCTCGTCCTTTGCTGAGCAGTTCCTTTGCCCGAGCAGGATGACAGGGCAAGAGCTGCTTTCCGGTTCCGCTGCTCACAAAATCCACGGAGAGTTAGCTCCCTTTCTCGGCTCTCGGCGGTAACGTGCCCCTATGGGAAAGCGTTTCCCCTGGGGGGACACCGTACGGCGGCTGTATATCACGGGCCGTTTCATCGTCACCCATACCGTGTCTGCACCCGTCGCATCGAGAGATCCTGGCTGAGGAAGCAACCTGACGCTGGTAGTGAACGCCCGCACAACCCCCCCTCCCATGAGGACGGGAGGGTGACTCCTCAATTGGTTCTTTGCCGGCTGCTTTCTTTTAATAATAGCAGTAAAATAGCGGCTGTCAATTGTTTTTTGCTTCGCCACTTCAGTGATACCCAAGATTTCAGGATGGTTGGCTTTTTTTTTCTCAGAATTCTCGAATAAAGCCGGGCGAGAACGTATGCTTATCGGTCCACGGCCGACGGACGCGTAGCCGCTGTACCCCTGCCGGAAAAGAGAATACCGAAACTCGGGAAATCACTGCTGCGGGGAGAGAACCACACGAAAACCGTAGAAGATGTACCTCTCCGTTGGCTCGAGCCCGAAGCGGGCGGAGGCCCGCATGCTCCAGGGATCATTGAACCAGGAACCGCCACGAACCACCCTGAATTTACTGCTATTCGCCCCCGGAGGATTATTCCGAGGACTTTCATGGTAGTAGGTCTCGCTGTACCAGTCTGCCGTCCATTGCCATACATTTCCGCTCATGTCATAAAAGCCTAATCCGTTTGGTTTTTTCTGACCCACCGGATGTGTCCCGGTTCCTGAATTAGTCTGGTACCATGCGTAGTCTGTCAGTTCTGATGCATTGCTTGTTCCCGCCCATTTCTCTTTTTTCCCGCCGCTTCTTGCAGCATACTCCCACTCTGCCTCTGTCGGAAGACGGTATTTCTTGCCTGTTCTTTGATTGAGTTTGTCGATAAAGTCCTGCGCATCATTCCAGTTTACTTTATCAACGGGGCAGTTGTCTCCACATGCTTTCCAATGCGAAGGATTATTTCCCATTACCTCTTGCCATTGAGCCTGGGTGACTACATATTTAGCCATGTAAAAATCATCGACGCATACCTCATGCACAGGTTTTTCGTGCCCCAATCCATCACCAAAGGTATCACCCATCTGATAGCATCCGCCCTTGACAAAGACAAATTCCATCCCGGTGACAGGGTCTTTATAGGTTGTTGCACTCGCCGCGTTCACGGTAGGCTTGTAGGCGCCATGGGTGCCGCACCCAAGGAAGAGCAGTGCAAGCAGGAATCCAAGTAATCTTAACAGGCGTATTCTCAGTGGTCCTCCTCTGAATGCTCGACTAAAAATAAATTGGTTACTAACTATAGAGTACTATACACAATTTCATTCTCCAATGTACAAGCTAGGCAGGGCCACCGAATATTTCAGAGGGAACGGTGCAAGGAACTTTATTTGCGAAAAAATGTCGGTCTGAACGGTACTCCGCGTTGCCCGAATCGTAGCAACCTTTATTCTTCCGTCCTCAGCAGTTTTATCTTATAGACCAAAAATTCCTTCCCGTCAGACTCGCGAGATGCTGTTGTCAGGCCTCGGGTACCTCCTTAGGAGTTCAGGAAACTCCTGCCGCAGCTTCCGGAGTTGGAGCCTCCCCAAAAAGGACCACTGGATGTATCGTAAACGGCATAACGGAGTAGGTTTGATATCGGCGAAGCCGTCTTGTATAATGGTGATATGAAAATCTGAGAGAAGGAGGAACTGTGAAAGAGAAGAGGCGGGTATCCGAGGGAATCAGTGCATGGTTGATTACAATTACAATCCTTGCGACTTTGGTAATGACGGTGTCCGGTGTATTGCCGGCTGCAGCCGACGACGCCATGGATAGCAAACAGCTTGTCGAGAAGGCGAAGCTTAGTTTTGATAAGTTTGTAACCGCGAAGGACGACCAGGCCTTTCGAGATCTGCTTAAAAAAGCAAAGGGAGTTTTCATTGCTCCTCAGATCCTGAAGGGCGCTTTTATCGTAGGCGCTTCAGGCGGGAGCGGGGTGTTGGTGACGCGCGATGAGAAGACTGGACATTGGGGTGGGCCGGCATTTTACACTATCGGTTCGGCGAGTTTCGGGCTTCAGATCGGCGGTGAGGCATCTGAGGTTGTACTCCTAGCCATGACAGAACGGGGGGTCACGGCCCTCCTTGCAAGCAGCGTCAAGCTCGGAGCCGATGTCGGCATTGCGGCGGGGCCGGTCGGGGCCGGTGTGTCTGCCGCCACGGCAAACCTCAGCGCGGATATTCTCAGTTTTGCACGAGCCAAGGGAGTTTTTGCCGGCATCTCACTCGATGGCGCGATCGTGAAGGTCCGGGACAGTCTGAACGCGGCTTATTATGGCAAGAAGGTTGAGCCCACAGATATCCTGGTCAAACGGGATGTGAAGAACCGCCAGGCTGAGGGACTGCTCGCGGCGGTTTCAAGGGCTGCAGGCAGGAAGTGAACGCATCGCCTTTATCCTAAGGACGACCTTGGATGGACCGGCTGGGCGTGCACGTTGGCGAGCCTGCTATACGATTCTTGCTCAGCCCGGTTCAATGAACTCCTTCGGAAGCGTGTTCGGTTCCCGAGCTTTAACGTCGAGAAACGGTTCCCCCGAGCCAATTTTCAGTAATGACCAGTGGCTTCGCGGAAAAAAAGAAATTCATCTGGTGATGCTTCGAAGAATGTGGGTGGGCCCTTAGGATCTTCTGCAACTACGAAAACGGGTATTCTTTATGGGCCGCTGCTCCATAGTGTACTGATTGTTGCTGTTGGCCTTATTGCCTATTCCAACACCTTCCAGGTTCCATTTCAGTTTGATGATCTATTCAATATCAGGGACAACCCAATCATTAAGGACTTCAAGTATTTTGTTGAGCCTTCTCGTGCTAAGACATTATTATTATATTCCGCCCTGAGAAGCAGGTTCGTCGGCTATCTCACCTTTGCCCTGAACTATAAATTGCATGGTCTTACTGTCGCCGGCTATCATATCTTTAACCTTGCAATTCACGTCATGAGTGCCCTCCTCCTTTACTGGCTTGTTGTCCTCACATGCAGAACCCCTGCAATGAAGCCTTCTCAGAACGGTCATCAACAGGTCGCACATTGCATCGCTCTTTTTTCAGCCCTGTTGTTTGTCGCCCATCCCATTCAGACTGAGGCGGTAACCTACATCGTCCAGAGGCTTGCGTCACTGGCGACATTGTTTTATCTGCTATCGCTCACAAGCTACATTCAATCGAGACTTTCCCTGTCAAAAGCCCGCCGATTCACGTTCTATGCTGTTTCTCTTCTTTCCGCCATCCTCGCCATGAAGACAAAAGAGATCGCTTTTACCCTGCCGGTCATGATCACCCTGTATGAGTTCATGTTTTTTGAGGGGCAGATCAAGAGAAGAATACTCTCCCTGATCCCGCTTCTTCTCACGATGGTTATTATCCCTTTCACCCTCATCGGGATGGGAAAGCCAGTCGGAGAATTGATAAGCGATGTGAGCGAGGCAACAAGGGTTCAG
>JBEKCV010000108.1:0-13890 GCA_050014695.1 Thermodesulfovibrionales bacterium | reverse complement strand
ATAAAAGAACCGAGGCTCAACTATTGGGGTGGGTCCGAATTCCGGTGCCGCTTCAATCAGTCAACAACGACAAATGGGTCCATATTCCGTCGGTGGGTGGGTCCGTCCTTAGCCGGTCGTACCAGACGAGAACATATATATTAAAGGACTTCACCTGATATGTGGAGTTCTCCGTTATGTGAAGTATTCATCGTCAATCCTTATTAGATAAGACCTAAACAAGAATTTACTCCACATATCTGTGAGAAAACAAAACCACTACGTCTCACCAGAAAAACAGCGTTGGAAGGTCAAAATTTGAGGCAATAAAAGTTTGCCGGAAGTTACAATGTTACAGTCTTATAGTTAATCTGCATGCTCTTAGCGATATCTTTGTCCTGCTTGGCCGCCGCCGCCAATATTATCCGACAGCGCTGCGCAACCTGTTGCGGTGTTCGATGCGCACCCACCCAACGTTTCAATTCTTGGCTATCCGTCTCGCTTAATATTACCTGCATAGCTCGCCGCGACATGCAGACAGTCTATCGAAAAACTTAAAATAACACCAGCTATTTAAGAGATACCACACTAGGAAAAGGCAATAAATAAAAGCTTGCCACAGCGGCAAAGTATGGGGCACGGTAACACCGGCTCTATGCGGAAGACCTTGAAATGGCATCTCTCAAACATCTCAGTATTCTATTCATTCCGTTGTTGTTTGACAAGCGACAGATGTTCTGATAGCCTGACATTGACCAGTGGACAATGAAAGATAACCTGGCGTCTTGATTATCGATTGCAAACCGCGTGAAAAACGGAGGAGAACAATACGATGAGAAGAACAGTCCAAGCGATCCCTAGTAGAACGGGTGCGACATCTCGTACGTCAAAGGGCAGGTGACACGGTGAAAGAACATGATGTGATCGTAATCGGCGCCGGAGATGTGGGCCTGGCCATTGTATTTAAGGCACTGACAGAGGGGGCGAACGTCGCTCTTATAGAGAAAGGAAGGGTAGGAGGCACCTGTGTAAATGTAGGATGTGTGCCGTCGAAGATGTTGCTGTTTCCGGCGGACAGGATAGCGGAAATAGAGGAAGTCGGGAAACTCGGGATTCGTGCAAAAATAATCCGTAAGGATTTCCGTTTGATCATGCAACGGATGAAGAGAACCGTAAAATCCGGTCAAGATTCTCTCAAAGAAGCACTCAAGGATTCAAAAAATCTGACTCTGTATCAGGGAGAAGGTCAGTTTATCAGCGAATATACCCTGGCCATGAAGAACAAGCGGATAAGAGGGAGGAGAATTTTCATTACCTCGGGGTCCCGCCCGTTCATCCCACCTCTGAAAGGTCTCGACAGCATCGAATATTTGACGAATGAAAGTCTCCTGGGACTGAAGAAGAGGCCGAAGAGCATGCTTATCATCGGCGGAGGATTTATCGCAGTCGAATATGGACATTTCTTTTCAGCGATGGGAACAAAGGTGACCATGGTGCAGAGGAACGAGCGGCTGGTTCCCCATGAAGAGCCGGAAATAGCTGATCTCCTGAAGAAGAAGATGGAAAAACGCATGGAGATTTATACAGGCATGGCAATATCGGAAGTCGGGCGACGGGCTGATGGTTATAGCGCTGTTGTAAAAGACCAGAAGACCGGGGAAGAAAGGCAGATTGTCGCAGAGAAAATTCTCGTGGCGACAGGAAGAAGGTCCAATGCCGATCTCCTGAGGGTCGAAAATACCGGCGTTGAAACAGACAGGGCCTCTTTCATACGAGTGGATGACTATCTCCGGACAAATAAGGAAAACATATGGGCCTTGGGTGACGCCATAGGAAGACAGATGTTCACCCACGCGGGCGACAAAGAGGCCGAGATAGCATGGCATAACGCTACCCATGACGATAAGGTCAAGATGGATTTTCAGGCTGTTCCTCACGCGGTTTTCACCTACCCTCAGATTGCATCTGTGGGGCTGACGGAAGAGCTGGCAAGAAAGGACTACGAGATCCTGGTAGGAAAGGCAAAGTATTTGGATACGGTAAAAGGGGAAGCCATGATGGACGAAGACGGATTTGCGAAGGGGATCATAGAGAAGAATACAGAAAGGATTTTAGGCTTCCATATCATCGGTCCCGAGGCTTCGATACTCATTCAGGAAGTCGCTAACGCGGTGGCAAACAAAGGCGATAGAAAATCCATCACCGCGAGCATGCATATATTTCCCGCACTTTCGGATCTCGTAACGGAGACGCTGAATAATCTTCAATAGGAACACGAAGATTCTTTCTCACTCGAGGGGGTCTTCTCTCTTAAACACGGGTAAAAGCCTGTCATACGTATGCATAATATGTTCAGGGATGACCCGTACCTCGCTGAGCAGAGCCATGAAATGGGTATCTCCAACCCATCTCGGGATGATGTGGAAGTGGAGGTGTTCCTCTATGCCTGCGCCGGCGACTTTACCGATGTTCAAGCCGATGTTGAAGCCCTCGGGCTTATAAACCTCTTTGAGGCAAGCCACCGAGCGCTGTGTCATCCTCATGAGGTCGAGGAGTTCTTCGGCGGTCAGCTCGGTGATGGAGTACAGGTGCCTGTAAGGTACGACCATGAGATGACCGTTGTTATACGGATAGAGGTTCATAATCACAAATCCCTGCGAGCCTCGATAGAGGATAAGGTTTTCCCTGTCTCGGTCTTCCCTCGGTTCTTCGCAGAAAATGCACGCACAGCTTTTTTTTGAGAGGATATACTGCAGTCTCCATGGCGCCCAGAGAGGCTGAATCATTCCCTTTCCTCCTTCAGTCTCGCAAGGATTTTTTGTGCATCCTCCCATACGAGCCATTTATCCTTTGGGTTCCTTAAGAGGTACGCGGGGTGGAACGTCGGCATGAGCGGGATCCCTTTGTACGCAGAGAATGTTCCCCGTAGCTTGGATATGGGAATCTTTGTGTTTATGAGGATATGTGCGGAGATACGGCCGAGCGATACAATGACCCTCGGCGCAATGATCTCGATCTGCCTCGTGATAAAGGGGACGCACGTTGTGACTTCATCGTCCTCGGGGTCTCTGTTCATGGGGGGCCGGCATTTTATGATATTGCCGATATACACTTCTTCCCGTGCAAAGCCCATCTTTTCGATGAGCCGTGTGAGGAGCTTGCCCGCATCTCCCACGAAGGGCCTCCCCTGTAAGTCTTCCTCTCTTCCGGGGGCCTCTCCGATAAACATCAAATCAGCGTCCGGGTTGCCTTCACCAAAAACAATCGTCTGCCGTTTCCTTGATAACTTGCACCTGCGGCAATCTCCGATTTCTTCACGCAGTGCTTCCAGAGCGGCCTTTTTCAGCTCGGCAGCTTTGAAGCTCTGAGGCGCTGATGTGCTTTTTCGGTTGCCCCTCAGGATTTCCGTGCTTCTCTTGCTCCGGTGCATTGTAACCGGCAGCCTTTCAAACCCGAGGGCATCATAGAATTCAAGCACGATCTTGATGTCATGCGCTATCCTCACGATTGCTAACCCCTCTGCATTTTTGGGGACCGCTCGCCCCACCCGAGTTTCGTTCGCAGAACCTCAAAGAAGTCCCTTCCCGACGGTATGATCAGCCTCGTCTTGAATGGTGACTTCTCGATCACTACCGAATCATTTTTTTTAAGAGAAAATCCGACCTGTCCGTCCACAGTGAGATAGGCGTCTTCAGCAGGCGCTCCGAGGACGACTCTTATCATAACTGCACCGGGCAGGACAATGGGTCGGTTTGTGAGCGTATGGGGACAGATGGGGATAAATACAATGCTTTCCATGGTGGGGTAGAGGATAGGCCCCCCGGCTGAAAGACAGTAGGCTGTCGAGCCGGTGGGAGTCGCAATGATCAGTCCGTCGGCCCTGAATTTGGTCACATAAACACCGTCAATAAAGGTCTCAAGGTCCACGATTCTTGCGAGGGCGCCTTTGTTGATGACAACATCATTGAGCGCCGTATACTGTTGAATTTTTTCACCATTGCGGACAATATGGGTTGTAAGCATGAGGCGGTCTTCACAGGAATAGGCGCCCGATAAGACCCTTTCCAGGGCATCGAACATATCCGCTCGCTGTACCTCTGTGATAAAGCCGAGACCACCTGCATTCACACCCAATATGGGCAGTGACCTTTCGGAGACAAGCCGTGCCACAAAGAGCATTGTTCCATCACCGCCGAGGACGACTATAAATTCTGAAAGGGTGGTGATCTCTGAAGAGGAATAGCCCTTAATGCCAAGTTGTTGAGCGGCGTCCGCATCCACAAAGACTTCTGTCCCCTTTTCCCTGAGCCAAGGCAGAAGGCCTCTCAGTATCTCAAGCGGTTCGGGTTTCCCGATCTTACAGATTATTCCAATCTTCTGCACGGATCCCTTCGATGGTGATATCCCTCTCATTCTCATTCAATATAGTAAATGTCACCGAAATGGAATCAGCGGTATTCCTCAGTTTCTCTGCCCATTCTATGACGGCGATGCCTTCTCTTCCAAGATACCCTTCTAAGCCGATGGAGTCAAGCTCTGCGGAGTGCTCAATCCGGTAAAGATCGATGTGGTAAAAGGGGAAAGAACTGTTCTGCGAAGTGGCAGTATGTTCTGCTATGATGGTGAAACTTGCACTGGTGACGTCCCGCTCAGGAACCCCGAGAGCGGAAGCGATTCCCTTGACAAAGGTTGTTTTTCCGGAACCGAGGTCTCCATAAAGGCAGACTGTATCGCCTTTCTTGAGGAGGCCGCCGAGTGTCAACCCATATGCCAATGTTTTTTCGGGGCCTTTACTCAGAAGCCTCACGAGCAATCCCCCTTATGAGGTCTTTTTTGCCGACGATCCCTATGACCTTTCCCTCTCTCACAACCGGAAGGAGATGGATCTTCTTGTCATTCATAAGGGAGGCTATTTCGTCGGCGGGGGTCTCTTCGGGGATGGTGATTACTTTGCGTGAGCACACTTCTTCCACGGTAGACGCAGCCATTTTCTTTATCTCGACCTCGAGCTTACTGGTGCCCAACGGGATGAAGGCGTCAAAGAGTCTTAATACGGTGGGGATGTGAAGCCTGCTGTTTTTGCTGATGAGGTCATTCTCTGTGACGATGCCGATGATCTTTCCCTGCGCATTGACTACCGGTGCCCCGCTGATACCCTTATCGATAAAAAGTCTGCCCAATTCTTCCACCGTCGTATCCGGAGAAACCGTTGTCACATCCCTAGTCATAATATCCTTTGCCTTCAACATCGCGACTCCTTTACTGAGGAAGATTTATGATATATTGGTAAAAAAGATCTTTATAGATCATACACCAAATCGGGGTGAGAGTGGTAGAGCAGAGCGTGGCTCTCTCCGATCTTCAAGACCATCAAATTTCTTCCAAGCGTTAACCATGGTATTTGCGCCACTCGCTCGACTGCACAAAGATAAGGTGCGATTTGTTCAGGGATAAGGGACGCTTATCTCGGGTTGCACTGCAACCCGAACCCTAGTAAGTGGGAGGGCGCAGCAGCTCGAGAAAACCGCGAAGCAGATAGACAACTGCGGACCGCAAGTCACCGGATATACAAGGAACAAGCAGCGAGTAGGCAGGGCTTCGGCTTTGCCTTGTTTCTGGATAAGGGGAGCCGGAGCTGTTCTTGGGTGAAAGAGGACCGACATTCGAGTGAGAGCAACAGGGGGCTCAAAGTCCATACGGACTTGAAGTCCCTTGTGGAGCAGCCCGGTGGTCCAGGCAGGGACCACCGGGACCACCTTGGTAGTGAATTCATTCTCCCTGTTTGGCTCTCCTCAGGAATCCCCCGGATTTATCCGTGGGGAGTATGTCAAGATCGAGAGTCAAGGAGTTCTATCTCGGTTTTAAAAAGCACAAAGAGAAATCCAATATCTTCCTCGGTCAAAGCAATACCATCTTCTTCAGCGTCTTCCATGAGGGCCTCAAGGACATATTTCATCACATAGGGCTGCTTAGAAACTTGGACGGTCGCAATTCTTTCATGGGTGCCTTCTAGTGTTTCCAAAAAAAGTGCATTTGCGTCATAAATGCCCATGATCTCTCTTGACGAGAATTTTGGAATCGTACCCTTTACGTCAAGAAACATCGTGTAAACGACAAAGGCGATATAGATGGCAAGCTCCTTCGCTTCCTGACGGAGATCGGCGGTGAATGCCATCAAGAAAGCCAAAAGGTCTGGCTGGTTCTTGCCCATGGCGAGCATGCCTTTGTTCGCTCTGGCCGGACTGAAGCCGGCGACTTCGCGCCAGGTTCTCTCCACGAATTCTTCAGATAAGGGCTCCATGTTGCGCTAACTCCCCTTGTGACTTGTATTGCCCAACTTCGAGGCGGCCTCAACATGCCTCAAGTGCGTTCTCCTTCCCGGCAGTTTCACTCGCAAGGAGAGTGAATCAGACCCATCCCGATGAAGGCCCCCTGTCTTCCGGTGGGACCTTTCGCGAACCGATATGAATAATACTTATCAGGAAGGCAATGGGTGCATTCCCGGGAAAGCCAGATATTTTTTTCTGAAATTCCCATAGACAAAGCCTGATATTTATTGGCGCTTTGGAGGTCGAGGCAGTTTTTGCCGCCTCCTGCCCTGAAAAAATCACCCTTGCCGGTTGCCTTCTTCACCACCTCGATAACCTCATCCCCGACGCTGTAGCAACACCCTCGTATACTCGGACCAATGGCAATAGCTATCCGTGCTGGCGAGGAGAAGAATCTGTCTGTAAGAACGCTGATAGTCTTTCGCAGTATCCCCGATGCAGTTCCTCGCCAGCCCGCGTGCACTGCCGCTACGACGTCAGCGACCCTGTCATACAAGAGAATCGGCACGCAATCCGCCGTCTGCACGCCAATCAAGATTCCTTTGGTGCGGGTTACCACTGCATCGGCAACTCTGGGGGTGAGATCCAAATCGACAATCGTGACGGCATCGGTATGCTGTTGGATGGGCATGTAGATTTTCTTTTTATCCAGGGAGACGATCTTTGCTATCCGCTCCAGATCAACCCCCGGGGTCTTTCCGGTGAAGATTGCCTTTAGTCCGCGACCAAATATATCAGGTGAAATTACTCGTTCCATGCGCGACACCAGGCCGGTGATTCGAGCTGAAGGTTTTTGGATGGCGCATCCACTGTCAGGTCTGGGTCAACTGCCGAAACGCTGAGGGCAGTGACTCGATAATGTCAGGTGCGATAACGGAATGCTCACCCTTTTCCGCAGCCGCGACATCTCCCGCAAGACCGTGTATGTAGACACCGAGTATTGACGCATTCAACGGGCTTAAGCCCTGGCCAAGAAAGGAGGCTATAATCCCCGTGAGCACATCGCCCGCGCCCCCTGTTGCCATCCCCGGGTTGCCTGTAGAATTGATGAATGCCTTTCCCTCGGGTTCGGCAACGATTGTCGGAACGCCTTTGAGGACAAGATAAACCCCCTCGTCCCTCGCAAAAGAAATAGCGGTGTTTATTCTGTCCTCTTCGATCGCGGTAATCGACGACGAAGGATCTTTCCCCTTTGATGCCTTGCTGAGCAGCCTGCTCAGCTCTCCAGGGTGCGGGGTGAGGATGAGAGGCGCTTGCGCATTCTTGAGGACGCCGGTATTCGGTATGGAGTTTAAGCCGTCAGCGTCTATGACAATAGGGACAGGTGAAGATTTCACGACAGCTTCTATCACCTTCTCAGTCTCATCAGACACTCCGATACCGGGGCCGATGCATAAGATATTGGCCTTCTGCGATAAAAACTGCAGGATGGGTTCTATAGCCTTTGCTGATAGACTCCCACCTTGGTCAGGCAACGGAAGTGTCATCTCCTCTGTCACCCGTGATTGAAAGACATCCATGAGGGACTCCGGGACGCCAAGGGTAACAAGGCCGGCGCCTGTCCTCATACAGGACTTTGCAGTCATGAGCGCGGCTCCTGTTTTCCCCCTGGAGCCGGCAATGATGAAGACGTGACCGTAATTGCCTTTATAGGAATAGGTGGGCCTTGATGGGACGAAGGATGAGATGGTTTTCTTCTCCAGCATGTCGACATTCAGTTCGGGCGATGTGAGAAGCTCTTCGGGAAACCCGATATGCTCGACAAAAAGTCTTCCCGTGTATTCAGCTCCCGGGTAAAGGAAATGCCCTCTTTTGGGCAGGCCGAAAGTGACGGTATGTTGAGCCCTCACCGCCACGCCCATCACCTGTCCCGTGTCAGAGGATATGCCGGACGGGACATCGATGCTCAGCACGGGCATGTCCGAACTCGTGAGAAAATTGATTGCTTTGGCCATTTTCCCTTCGACATCCTTGTTCAATCCCGTGCCCAGCATGGCATCCACAACTATGGCGCTATGGAGGTCTTTTTCCGTTATCTCTGTCCTGAATTCGACGGGCACACCCATCTGCTTGGCTATGCGGAACTGTGACAGGCATTCAGGACTCAGCTTATCCTCCTTAATCAGGAGAAGTACCCTCACATGCCATCCGGAATTGTATAATTCCCTGGCGACAACAATGCCGTCACCACCGTTGTTGCCGCCGCCGGCCAGCACAATGGTTTTTCTCTTCTCATAGAGTTCCCTCACCCGTGATGCGACAGCAGCGCCTGCTCTCTCCATAAGAACATTTCCGGGAATGCCGAATTTCTCGATGGTCTTTCGGTCAATGTCCCTCATCTGCTCAGCGGTAACAACCTTCATGTGCCCTTAACCTCCCCGGCCTGAATCGAGATCGAAAAAAAGAGCGCTACAAACGATCAGGCTCAAAAAATATGTTCAAAGTGCTTCCCTCCTCAGTCTCAGGGAATTGCTCACAACAGATACCGAACTGAATGCCATGGCCGCCGATGCAATCATGGGGTTTAAGAGCGGGCCTCCGAAGAGATATAAGAGACCTGCTGCAACGGGTATCCCGATCACATTATAGAAGAATGCCCAGAAAAGGTTCTGCTTGATGGTCTTAAGGGTTCGTTTGCTGAGTCGTATTGCTTCCACAACGCCCCGGAGTTCACCTTGCATCAAGGTTATATCTGATGCTTCGATGGCTATGTCAGTGCCTGTTCCGATAGCGATGCCCACGTCAGCCTCCGCGAGGGCTGGCGCGTCATTGATCCCGTCACCTACCATCGCCGTGATTTTGCCCTCTCGCTTGAGCATCTTGATAATCTCCACCTTCTGCTCAGGAAGGACCTCCGCATAAACCCTTTCAATGCCCACGCTGCGCGCAATTGCTTCAGCGGTTCTTCTGTGATCTCCGGTCACCATCACAACTTCAATGTTCATCTCTTGAAGATCCTTGATTGCCTCCGCGGAGCCAGCCTTCAAGGTGTCGGCGACAGCAAAGATAGCCGCAACTTTTCCGTCAGCAGCCATGAGTACGGGTGTCTTGGCCTCGGATGATATTCTGTGGCCCTGGGGCCTGAGCGAAGACAGATCGATGCCTTCCTGCTCCAGAAGCTTCTCGTTGCCGATGAACACCTGTATACCGTTTACCAAAGCGCGTATCCCTCCCCCCGGTATCGCCATAAACTCCTTCGGCTCATCAATGCCTATTCCCTTTTCTTCTGCCTTTCTGACAATTGCCTTTCCCAGTGGGTGCTCAGAAACTCTTTCGGCCGATGCGGCAAGTCTCAGGATCTCGTCAATCCCACGAGCATCGTTTGACACGATTTCCACAACCTCGGGCTCTCCTTTTGTTATGGTGCCGGTCTTATCGAGGATGATGGACTGTATTTTATGGGCAAGCTCCAACGCCTCCGCGTCCCTTATAAGTATGCCCTTTTCAGCACCTTTGCCGGTGCCGACCATGATCGCTGTTGGCGTGGCCAGACCAAGGGCGCACGGGCAGGCGATAATCAGTACCGCTATGAAATTCATGAGCGCAAGGGTAAAGGAAGGTTGTGGACCAAGCAGGTACCAAAGGGTAAAGGTGATGACCGCAACGGATATCACCGCCGGAACAAAGACAGACGCAACGGTATCGGCAAGCCTTTGTATGGGGGCTTTGCTGCCTTGTGCTTCTTCAACAAGCCGTATGATTTGTCCCAACGCGGTCTCTCTTCCTATCCGCATCGCCTTCATTGTGAAGCTGCCTGACGTATTGACCGTTCCTCCGTATACAGTATCTCCTGATGATTTTTCGACTGGCAGACTCTCACCCGTGAGCATGGATTCGTCGACGGTTGAGTAGCCTTCTGTGATTTTACCATCGACGGGCATCCTCTCCCCGGGTCTCACGACAATCGTATCTCCGACGATGACCTCATCAATGAGAATGTCTTTTTCCTCGTCGTCCCGCTGAACCCTTGCAGTCCTGGGCTGGAGCCGCATGAGCCTTTTTATCGCCTCGGATGTCCTGCCCTTTGCCCTTGCCTCGAGAAGCCTTCCGAGGAGGATGAGCATGATGATGGTTGCTGACGTATCGAAGTAGACGTCGGGAGAGACGCCGCCTGTGATAAATATCTGTGGGACAAATGTAGCGAAAAAACTGTAGATATAAGCAGCAAAGGTCCCGACCGCGATGAGGGTATTCATGTTGGTGGCCCCGTGTTTTATTGCCGACCAAGCAGCCTTGTGGAATCGCAGCCCTGCCCAGAACTGCACCGGGGTCGCAAGGAGAAAGAGCACCATCCAGTTTGAAAGGACAGGTATGTGCATGATGCTGCCGACCAGTATGGGCGTCGTGAGACAAGCGCTGACCAGGAACCGTTTCCTGATGTCCTGGTATTCTTTTTCCCTCAGGACGTTTTCCCTGTCCCGGTAATCCGCTGTCATCAGCTCAGCAGAGTAGCCCGCCTCGCGTACCGCCCTCTCGAAATCACGAAAATCGACGATGGTGGGTACGTATTCCACTGATGCCGTTTCCGTGGCAAGATTTACCATCACCCCAAGGACTCCGTAAAGCCCTCCTAGCGCCTTCTCAACAGCTGCTGAGCAGGCTGAGCATGTCATGCCCTTTACCCTAAAATCGATTCTGTTGCTCGATAGTCCATATCCCTCCGCCTTAACCGTATTTGCAAGCATATTCAGGTCAACAGGGTTTTCGATCTCCAGGGTAGCCTTCTCCGAAGCAAAGTTTACGGATGCGCTTTTTACTCCTCTCATTTTGCCAAGCGCACGTTCTATTGCCGCAGCGCATGAAGCGCAGGTCATGCCTGCTATCGGTACGTCGATCCTCTGCATCGTGTATCCTGAAAACGCTATTCAGTGATCCGGAAAAACTTCACGCTTTTAGCCCCGGTAAGGCAGGAAAGGAGTATGCTCACGATACTTACGATAAAGGCCCCCCAGAATGCGGGCCAGAAGCCCTTGATGTGGAGGCCGAGGTCAAAGGGGCCGGAAAGCCCGGCAGTGATCGCCAACATCAGGGCATTGACGACGAGGGTAAAGAGGCCGAGGGTAAGGATTATCAAGGGTAGGGTAAAGAGTTTCACGAGAGGTTTGATAAGAGAATTCACCAGTCCAAAGATAGCGCCGATAAGGATCATCTTCCACCACTCGCCGGAGAATGTAATACCGTTCACGAGCTTGACGGCCGCCATAATGGAAAGGGCATTGATCATTACTCTCAAGGCCAAATATACCACATCACACCCCGTATCCGCACAACGTTATCATCTTCACTGTCTGTCCTTTTGAATTTATCATAGCAGAATCCATCGGCGTTGGCCAGAGCGATAGAATCGGAGGAAATCCCTTTTTCTAATCCGAACGCTATGCCCTTGTGTCCGCTAAAAATAAAAATGTGCAGCATAACATGTAAACATATAGTTGAACAGTAGTAAAAGCGTAGTTTACCTCATAACCGATAGTCGCGGTCACCTGCAACTGACAAAGAATTCGCCCCCGAAACACAAGCTGCAAGATCGAAGCCTAACAGTCCGCTATTTGACGGTCTCAGCGTTGATCGAAACAGCCAACGGTGTCTGTTCTTCTTTGGAAAACAACGTTCGAAGGGCGATTTTCAAGTGAAATATTCATCCCTATGGATGTTTGCCTCACCCTTGTTTGAGACCCCTGACAATGTCGCATTAAACATGAATGCGATGATAGGGGGATGAAAGTCCTTATGCGAAACATGGCATATGAAGCCTATACGGCAAAGCAAAAGAAGCGTAAGAGCTTGCCTGCTATCTATCGTTTCATCGTTTTCATTCTTTCATAACAGATTCCAAGGTTATGACGCGCCTCGACATCATCAGGCTTGAGCTTCAATACAGTGATGAATTCATGTACTGCCTCATCAAGGTGGTTCTGCTTTGCATATGCAGTTGCAAGATTATAATGGGCATCGGCATGGTCAGGCTTGAGCTTCACTGCAGCGATGAATTCATGTACTGCCTCATCAAGGCGGTTCTGATCTAGATATGCATATCCAAGATTATTATGGGCATCGGCATCATCAGGCTTAAGCTTCACTGCAGCGATGAATTCATGTACTGCCTCATCAAGGCGGTTCTGATCTAGATATGCATATCCAAGATTATAATGCGTATCGGCATGGTCAGGCTTAAGCTTCACTGCAGCGATGAATTCATGTACTGCCTCATCAAGGCGGTTCTGCCTTACATATGCAGCTCCAAGATTATCATGGGCCTCTGCATAATCGGGCTTGAGCTTCACTGCAGCGATGAATTCATGTACTGCCTCATCAAGGCGGTTCTGCTTTGCATATGCAGTTCCAAGATTATAATGGGCCTCCGCATAGTCAGACGCGAGCTTCAATGCAGCGATGAATTCAGGTATTGCCTCATCAAGGCTGTTCTGCTTTGCATATGCAGTTCCAAGATTATAATGTGGTAATGCGAAATCAGGCTTGAGCTTCAATGCCGTGATGAATTCAGGTATTGCCTCATCAAGGCGGTTCTGTTTTATATATGTATATCCAAGATTATTATGGGCCTCTGCGTAATCAGGCTTGAGCTTCAATACAGTGATGAATTCATGTATTGCTTCATCAAGGCGGTTCTGCTTTACATATGCAGCTCCAAGATTATTATGAGGCAATGCCGCGTCTGGCGACTTCCTTGCCGTGTCGGTAAAAAGGGTTACATCATCTCTCCAGACGGCATTTCTGGTTACTGTCCCTACTGAATAGACAACTGCCACCGCAAGAGAAATGATAACCAGGCCGGAAGCGAGTCCTGGTTTGACGGCCGGGGCCCGTGAAAGTGCCAAGGCGATCAGCAGGACAAAGCCAAAGGAGGGCAGATACAGATACCTTTCAGCAAAGACGTTTTCCCCGAGTGCTGGTATGTAAAGTGACGGCAGAAGAGGTAACGCTATCACCAAGAGACTGAAAGAGACTTTGCTTTTTTTCTTGAAAGCTAGAAAGGTGACAACAACAAAGGCTGCTGTGACAGCTAAAGACAGAATTCCTCCCGTCTCAAACATGGACGAGATCGGGTGCAGGACGTGAAAGGCATTCAGGTTCAGAGGTAGAAGAAGTTTTTCAAGATACTGGATGAAAAGCGGAAAGACGTTGATGATATATCCATAAGGGCTTAACACTATATGTGGTTCCTGGGGCGAGAAACCCTCAAGGGCATGGTACCTCAACCCCAGATAAACCCCTGCAACAAGAAGATAAGGAATGTATCTCTTTATGAAAGGCAGATATCCCTTCGCTCTATTCCCGAAGATGTAATCATAAGCCACGAGAATAATCGGAAGCATCAGCGCCGGTTCCTTACATAATGTGGCAACAAAAAAGGATACTACTGACAACGGATACATTCCTTTCGTCCCTTCATCAGACCTCATATGGAGGTAAAGAGAAAGGAGAAAAAAGAAAGTGTAGGAAAGATCAGGGATCCCCGCAACCCATGCCACCGCCTCAGTGTGAATAGGATGGGTAGCGAATAAGACGGCCCCTAGAAAGGGCGGTGACAGCAATGACCCGACAAATCCTTTCTCCTTTA
>JBEKCV010000107.1:0-14380 GCA_050014695.1 Thermodesulfovibrionales bacterium | reverse complement strand
GGCATTTCCCCGGCTGCGGAGAACGGTTCAGTTGATTCTTGGGGTTCTCTTCGCCGAAACTGAGGCCGTGACTGTTAGAAAATCCTCAAACCACCGGCTTGTCTCAGTTTGATGGTGGATTCTGGGTGCCTCTCTCCTCCAACAGAGCTCATCTCAGGGTACATTCTTTTTGTTTTCGGCAACCTCGAGACGAGAACCCTTTCACGGATAACCGGTAGGATGGAACTCGTGCACATTGCCGAGATCGTTAAGCTCACCACACCGTCCCCTTCCCTCTCGGGACTGTTTAATGCGGGACGATGCACGGTCCCGTCGCCGGCATCACTCCGGCGAAGAGCCACAGGGCTGCAGACTTGCGGTACATCCGCAGGTGTGTTGATTGATCTTCTCTCCCTTAACTTCTGCATTGGCAATTGCCTCTGCCCGCTTGTCAACCGGGCTTACCAACTGTTCCGGAGAGATTCAGCGGCGGGTGATTGACGCAACGTTAGTGGAACAGGCGTACTTGGTCTTCCCTCAGTTGTGTGATGCTCTCTTTCCGGAAGTGGAAGACATCCTTAAAAACCCTGTTCATGAGGGAGATCAACTGGCGGAATTTGTAGGCGTCATGGTGGGAGTCTCCCTTTTGCTCGGATGTACGCCAGCTCTGTTCATCGGATATGCGCAGTTCTACCGCCAGCGTGTGTTGATGAGTTTTCTTTTTGATCAGGCCTCTCTTTTCGTATGCCGGTGTGCCCGGGATGATGATTTCATTCGTCTCGGCAGTGCGGTGAATCGGCAGAGAGAAATTTATTTTACACTGGAACTTTCTATGCCCCTCAGAAGAATGCAAATTCTTTGCCGCATTCACACTCAGCGCCTCATAGAATTCTTTCGCATGGGCGAGCAGCCCTTGTTCGTCGGGCATTTCATTGTTCCCCTCGCTTTGAGAAAGGCTGACCATGAGTCTCTGCACGGCCTCCCTCATACTTTCCGGATCATCGAACAGCGTCTGGGTTATGGAATGGGATTCGGTGTTTTCCTGCAGTATGACGCCTCTTTTCTGGAGCGCATGAAAAAGCTTGAGCGTGTCATCCCTGCTCTTCAAGATAAACGTGATCGCAAGGATATCCCTGATATCATAAGCCTCGCCTTCCACATCCTTTCCCAACTTAGTCACCATGCTTTCGGGGCTCTTCAGCCTGGCCTTGATCTCGATAATGTCAACCTCGACGCCGTCCCCACTGTTGAATACCAGGCAGCCCTTTTTCGGATCGAATGTCATCGACTCTTTCAGTTTGTGGAAGAACGTGGAAATCTTGACGAATGCCCTTTGAGCGGATTCGCCTTCGGGGAGATGTCCCGGATGTTCCCAGTCGTAATGATATAAGTCGTTGAGGCTTCGCCCCTGCATTTCCAGGAAGAAGCCCAACTCAGCATAATCATCGATATCCTGACTGTCTTCTTCAATCGACTTGATCAAATGAGCCATCTTAAGGACGGAACAAGCCGCCTGTTGCCATGCCACCGGGAAGTCCATCTGTTTCCCCTTATATCCGTAAAATACATGAGGATACTTTCTTGAGGAGGCGAGGAGAAAGAGATGTCGAGGGTCTTCATTGACAATATGCCGGAAGTCCGCATCCTTCAAAATCAATTCTACTTCTCCGATGGTCCCCAGGCAATTCCGGTAAAGACTGGCGTTATCGGAATCCAAGGCAATGAGCCGTTCCAGTTGATTCTGAAAAAAAGGAAACATAAAATTTAAAAAGTATTTATAAACCTGATCAATATACTTATGCGCCCTTTCTCTCTCGCTAACCTGCAATTCATTATGAAGAGTATCGAAACCGCGGTTGCCCATCATTTTGGTCGCCCGCTGGAGAGCCGCTCCATAATCCCCAGCGCGTAACAATAAAAATGGGGTCATCTCGGTTCTATCCAGGACGGAACCGAAAATATCATGATAGAGTTCCTGTGCCGATGATGACTGTTTCATGTCTAATCGATAATCGCCCAGACGAGCCTCTTGACCGTCTGTTGAAATACGAAAGCCCGGCATCCATCTATTATAGCTCATCGGAACGGTTGGGAAACTGAAAGGAATAGGACAGGCGTGGAATAAGGAAGGCGCCTCTCAGCGCGTGGCGTCTGCTGCATGGTGCAAGTCGTTGATCCGCGTAGGCGTGGCGGAAACTCCAATCGGGCCATGAGGAATAAAAAAGGTCGCTTTTCCCTTACTCGCCACTCTTTGCCCGATGATAGGCGAAATCCGCAGAGCAGCTCGAAGACTTCCAGGCCGCTTCTTTCGGGAAGCTCAAGGTCAAGCGGAACGAGCGGGGGACCACCGACTTTCCGAGCGGCGAAGCTTCCATGGCCGTTAGGATCAGCGAGCGCCTCTTCGCCGTCCCGAACTCGTACGACCCCGCTGGCGAGCTCGCCGCAGCTAGCCCTACAACAGTGCTTTTCTTCAACGAGCAAAAGACTTCTCCAGCTCCAGCGTCCTATGTTTCGCTTGGTTTCGGAATACTAAAGTAAAAAGTAGCGCCTTTCCCCGGAGAGCCTTCGGCCCAGGTCTTTCCGCCATGGCGGGCGATAATGCGCTGGACATTTGCAAGCCCGATGCCCGTGCCTTCAAATTCGTTCTGGTGATGAAGACGCTGGAATACGCCGAAGAGTTTATCCACATATTCCATGTCAAACCCCACACCGTTGTCTGTGATGAAAAAAATGAATTCGGATCTCTCCTCTTTGCACCCGATTTCAATCTTAGCCCGGGGACGTGTCTTCGTAAATTTAACAGCGTTAGAAATGAGATTATCAAGCACCAGTCGCAGCATTGATTGATCACCGTAGATGTCAGGTAATTCCCCTATGATCCACTGAATATCACGCCCCTTCACGTCATGGACAATCCCCTGGACGGCATCTCTCACAAGCGCGTCAAAGCTCACTTTTCTCTTTCGCATATCCGATCGCCCGATACGCGAAAAGGCGAGCAGATCATCAATGAGCATCCCCATTTTACGCGCGGCTCCGGCTATCATATCCATATAATGGTCATTTTTTTCATCGGGCTGGACTTTCAGCCTTTTTTGCAACAGCTCCAGAAAGCCTGACATATGACGCAAAGGCGCCCGGAGATCGTGGGACACCGAATAACTGAAACTCTCAAGATCTTCATTGGCAGCTTCAAGTTCCACTATGTTCTGCCGCAGCCGAGCGTTTAAAATGGTGATTTTCTCCTCTGCTTGCTTCCGTTCCGTGATGTCGCGAAACACGGTCACGGCTCCCACGATGATGCCCTCTTCCATGATTGGTGTGGTCATGAATTCGATGGGGAAGCGGGTTCCGTCTTTGCGAATGAATTCATCGATGAGTACTTGTTTGGGGCCGCCATTTTTTAAAGCTGAATAAACGGGACATTCCTCCCACGGAAATGAGCAGCCGTTTGGCCGCGAGTGGTGGAACGTAGCGTGTGCGGATCGGCCGATGAGCTCTTCCGAATCCCAGCCGATCAGTTGCGCCGCGGATGCGTTGATAAAGGTGATACTTCCGTTGAGATCTATACCGCAGATCCCTTCTCCGGCTGAATGCAGGATAAGCTCGTTCTGCCGTTTGGCCTTCGTTAATTCAGCAGTTCGCTCTATCACGAGTTCCTCAAGGTGCGCTCGATGTCTGGTCAACTCGCGTTCGTTACGCAAACGCTCGAAGGTCGCGCCCGCCAGACCGGCGATGGCGAGGTAGATGTTCAGCAATTCCTTCGAAAGCGGATCGGCAGACTGGTGGCCGATCAGCATGATGTTGTCCTGCTCGCGTTCCTCTGCGATGGGAAGAAAAACGGTCATCGAGGGGGCAGGGGTGAGGAGAACTCGCGATGCCAAAAAGCCGCTATCGAGCACGTCCGCGATGAGGGTTCGAACTTCGTCCGTGAGGATGTGTGGTGCGGCCTCTGCATCGGGAGGTGAACAGCGAACAATCGAGATTCCCTTCTCAGGGTCCCGCTGAACGAAGGCGGTCCAATCCGCCGGAAAATACGTTGTGATGAACTTCCCCAGGTGATCCCAGATGTCCTGCTGCGTCGTGAGGCGGACGATGTACTGGGTCGACTTGATGAAGGCCTCGAACAACGGTGATCCGCTATAGGGAAAATCCTCCTTGTCTTCTCCACTCTCCGCGACTTGAGGTGCAGGTTCCCACCAATTGGATTTCGCGACTGTGTTGATAATTCGGATGGAAAGATCATTCTGCGGAATCAGCTGGCAGGCGAGGCGAGTCTTTCCTGTGATCTGCTCGGGAGACAATATGAGGCGTTCATTCTTTGTTGGGCTATTGACGTGTCCGGCCTCGATCTGCACGAGGCAGAGGCCGCAAGCCCCGTTCCCCATACAGCCGGAACGGAACCGAATGCCTTCCCCATCGAGGAGTTCGCGCACTGAAGACCCATGGGAAAAGGATATCTCGCGTGCGCTATCGCCGGTAATGATAGTGAGTTTCGGCATGCTTATCGTAGGGAGCGTGCCGTAGTGACCAGCGCGGCGACATTTTCCGGCACGGATTCGGGCGGAATTTCGCAACCCGATGAAAGGATGAAGCCTCCCCGGTCGCGGAAAGCCCGGAGGAGGTTAACGCTTTCCGCCTCAATGTCCGCAGGGCTTCCCTCTATGAACGCAACCGATTTGATGTTGCCATTGAGGCATGTGGTCGGAAGTTGACTCCTCGCCTCCGCGGCGCTTACCGCGTAATCAAAATTCGCGATATCGACGCCGGCCTTCCGATAATACGGCAGAATCGCGCCCGAAGGACCGGCGATGTGGAGCCAGTTTGCAGCAGCGCCCGCGCCGCTAAAAGCCTGGAATACCCTCTGCAGCCGGGGGAGCGCGAACTCCCGGAAAAACTTCGGAGGAACCACGGCGGGGGAGGCGGAGGGATCGAAAACGAGCGGCAGATGTGCCCCGGCCCAGAGCTGGGCCAAGCCAAAGCGGATAATGATCTCCGTAGCAAAATCCATGAGTCGCTCCAGTTGCGGAGAATCATCGATCGCCAGATAAAGCGCGGTTTCCAGGCCGAGCAATTGCGTCGCGAGCGTGAAAGGACCGAGAACGCAGCCGACGACAAGCACCTCATCACCGAGCTCGCGCCTGAGGATGCCGAGGGCTTTCAGCATTTCCGGCATGCGTCCCGAATGCTGCGGGTCGGGAAGGGCGAGGGTATCCCACTCACCATCCCGGGACAACGCGTATCGTTCAACCACGGGATACTGATTCCTGCGGTATCGTAAGACCGAGCCGACGGCTTCAGTCTCGACATGGACATCCATCACTGCAAAGACGCTGTCGTAGCCATACCGTTTCAATGCGTTCAACTGACACCGAGCGAGCGTTTCTCCGTCACGCACGTAGTCATCCAGAGCTACTCCAGCGACTGCAGCTGCATGGCCGAAGACCTGTGCAATGACCGGTACCCGATCTGTTTCTCGAAACTGAATGGTTGCAGCGACCCGTTCCAGACTGTTCATCGCACGCCTCCTGAGATTTCATCGAGATAGCGGAGGCTGTCGAAGGCCGATTCAGCCACAAAATCGACGTTGAGATTGCCCGATGAAGATTGCTTTAAGGCAGCGCCTCCGGCCATAACTTTCACCCGACCGAGCCCCCGAAGAATCAACACATCCTTGACCTGTTTCACCAACGGAATGACAGGGGTGATCAGGCCACTGATCCCAATGGCCAGAGGGAGCTCTATCTCTGTCACTTCGATAAGCTTTTGCATGGGGCAATCTTTGCCGCAATCGACGACGTGGTAGCCCTTTCCTGTAAGGACCATCTTGAGAATGCTTTTGCCGAGATCATGGACGTCCCCTTCCAGTGTCGCAATCACGACTGTTCCCTTCCTGCCAGCCATTGGAGTACCGGCAGGATGAAGGAACTTCACAACCTCCATCACGGCACGACCTGCCAGCATGATTTCGAGAAGGTTGAATTCTTCGAGGGTGCATTTGGCATCGAGCGCCGACATGGCAGCCTCGACGCCGTGGATAACGATTTGCTTGGAAGTAAAGCCGCGTCTGCTGAGATCTGCAGCCAGGGAAACCGATTCCTCGCTATCACCCTCGAGGATCGCCACAATGAGGTTGTCCATCTGGGAATCACTCATACAAGGCTTCCTTCAGAGAGACCTGCAGGTACTTCTCGTTGTTGTCCGCAGCTCTTCCCACGCCAGCACAAGATAGTGTATCATAAACAAGAGCAGATATGTTTGAGGTCTTACCGTTCGAAATCCTTGAGTGTGATGCAGGGAAGCTGAGTTTGCCGGACTTCTTCTATAAGTGCCATACGTCTCCGAAGGGGGTTCGAGTTCATATATTCATGAAAGAGACTCTTGATGAACAAAGATTAACCTGAGGTTAATCGTAATAATCTTATTCCAAGAGAAATGACTACAAATAAATATGACCGCAATAGCACGGTAAGAAAAGGGCGGATTTTACCTGCTCGGTCGTAGACACGCAGAAAAAAAGCGAACTATCAGAGAGCGTGGGACACAGAGTCGCTCGCCTGAATCCAAAACACCCACGATGTGAGAGGACGGTCAGACTAAAGTCCTGGAGGTATCCGTATGTCAATATCTACTGATAATGATGCTATTTCGAAGCTTTCCTGTTTACGAATCTCTCATCTTTTTCTTTTCAGCATTCTCTCTCTGTTCGTATTGTTGTCATTGATCCTTTATCCGCAAAATGCCTCTGCCGACCAGATAACACTGGTATGGAATCCTCCCACCACCAACACGGATGGGACACCACTGACAGACCTTGCCGGTTACATAGTCTATTATGGAACTGCTTCAAGGAATTACCCACAGAATGTCCCTGTTGGGATTGTAACAACCTATACAGTCTCAAACCTGACCGATGGGCTTACCTACTATTTTGCAGTTGCTGCCTACGACACGGCGGGAAATCAGAGCGCATACTCGAATGAGGTAAGTAAAACACTGCAAGCTGCTGTTCAGCAATATACCCTCACCACAAGCAATCTCGGAAGTGGTTCTGGAATTGTAACGAGCTCTCCACCGGGGATAGACTGTGGCACAAGCTGTTCGGGCAGTTACAATGCAGGCACCGTTGTCACGCTGACAGCCACGCCCGCAGCAGGTTCAATCTTTTCAGGGTGGTCAGGAGGAGGGTGTGCGGGCACCGGGACGTGCTCATTTTCACAGAACATAAGCACAACGGTAACGGCCACCTTTGTCGTCATGCCGTCAGATTGTACGGCCAGTTCACCCTCAGTGAGCATTACGCCCTCTTCGCAAACGATAACCGTGGAAGGGGGAAATGTCGCGTACAACGTTACTATTATGAATAACGATAGCGGGTCAAGTTGTGCCAACACCACCTTCAGACTTGCTCCATCCGATTCGAATACCACGAACTTTAATGCCTCGACGGTGAACCCCACCTCTGTTACGCTGGCGGCCGGAGCGAGCACAACGATCACCGAAGGTCTGACGGTAATGGCAACGGCCGGACAGGAAGGCGGGACGAACACCACGACAGTGACGGCGAGTGCCATCGGGCACGCAAGCGGGATCTCAAACACGGTGACAACGGGGATAAACAGCTCGGGCAGCGGGGTTGCAGGACCGAACAGTCCCACAGCTGCTGTAAATAACGCGTTAGTCGGGAGCAGGGCCTGGTCAAGTCCGACGAATATATTCGCTGCGGACAACGCGTATGCTGCTGCGGTTGCCATGGTGAACAACCAAGCATCAGCGTATCTTGTCGCATCGGGATTCGGCTTTGCGATACCCACCGGTGCTACGATCACGGGAATACAGGTAAGTGTAACCAGGTTGCAGGGGTCGGAGCCCGGCACCGCAACTATCCAGGACTATAGTGTGAAGATCGTGGGGGGCGGGGTCATAACAGGGGTAGATCATGCCGCGACCGGCAACAACTGGCCTACGACAAACGCCGATTATACCTATGGTTCATCGTCAGACACGTGGGGTGCGACATGGACCCCTGCCGACATCAATGCCAGCAATTTCGGCGTGGCGGTATCCGCCATGGGAGTGGCGTCCGATTCCTCGTATCAGGATGCCCTTATAGATTACGTCAGCATTATGGTGTATTACACTCAGTGAAAAGGAAAGAAGAGGGAACATATTTCGGAGACAGAAGGGATAACAGCATAAAGCGTGTCAAGGGAGGTTTGTTACCAGTTTCGACAAGGCGGTGCCGATAACCATACGGTCCGACACTGATGAGATAGCAAGGTATGAATCCGGGATGGCCCCCTGGGGAACGACCTGGACGCCTGCGGATCCAGACGTTTGCTGAATTCAAAGCGACTATAGAAATTGATGTGATGTCACTCAGCTGTGTGAGGCTGGGATGGAAAGTTCACAAACTGAAACCCTGCAACAACAGAGGATGAGAAAAACGACGTAAAAGTTCCCCTCGATTGATGGTTCCTTGAACCATGGTGCATCCGATATAATAGCTATTAACAGTTTAGGGCCTGTTGCTTAAATTGACGATTGACAACATCAAGGAGATTCTTCCGAAAAGGCATGCTTAAAGGGCTGAATCGAGAACAGAAAGCTGCGGTTGAGCACTTTGGCTCGCCTCTTTTGCTCCTGGCTGGCGCAGGCAGCGGCAAGACCAAAGTGCTGACGCATAAAATAAGCTACCTCATAAGGGAGAAGGGTTTCAAACCCAACCGGATCCTTGCGATCACCTTTACGAAGAAAGCCGCCCAGGAAATGGCCAGTCGCGTTGAAAGGATGCTCGCCATGAAGCCTCGCTCCGTGAGTACGTTCCACTCCTTCTGTGTTAGGGTTCTTCGGGAAGATATAGCTGCCCTCGGAAGGAACTTCGACAAGAAGTTTATCATCTACGACCAGGCGGACAGTAAAAAAACGCTGAAGGATGTACTGAAAAGGTTTAACCATGATCCCAAGGAAGCGGACGATGTCCAGAGAATTATCACAAAAGCGAAGCAGGCATACAGGGGTAACATCGTGCAATACATCGCCTCTTTGCCTTTTCCCCAAGACAGGTACGCGGAAGTGGCAGGGACCTATCAAAGTGCCCTGGAGCGGTCAAATGCTCTGGACTACGATGACCTCATTTATTACACCACCCAGCTTTTCCTGAGCAAGGCTGAGATCCTGGGAAAATGGCAGGATCGCTACGACTTTCTCATGGTCGATGAATTTCAGGATACCAACGAAATACAATACGCTCTGACAAAACTTCTTTCGGCCAAAAACGCGAAGAACATCTTTGTTGTGGGGGACCCTTTCCAGACGATCTACACTTGGCGCGGAGCCGTTCCGGAAAACATCCTGAAATTTGGCCGGGACTTCAAAGCCACGGAGATGAGACTCGAACAAAATTACCGGTCTACGAGAAAAATCCTCGAGGTGGCCAACATTGTCATCGGCGGGGTGGAACATACGTGGTCTGACAAGGTCCTCACGCTTTACACTGACAGGCAGGAGGAGGGAGAGGTTGAGTATCGCAGAGCAGCAGACAATGACGCGGAAAACCGGTGTATAGCCGAACAGATCAAAAACCTCGCCGCGACGTATGCCTTCTCGGATATGGCAGTCCTTATACGAATGAGCTTCCTCTCCCGGGGCTTGGAAAGCAGTTTCATGCAGTACGGCATCCCCTACGAAATCGTCAGGGGGCTGGCTTTTTACGACAGGGCTGAGGTGAAAGACCTGCTGTGCTATCTCAGGCTCATGGCCAACACTCGAGACGGGGCGGCCTTCGATCGCGTTGTCAACACGCCTTCGCGGGGGATCGGCAAAAAAGCCGTCGGGGTCATCACCGATAACTTTTCTATCGACTGGTTGCAGGCGCTAAAAGACGCTAAGCTGTCTCGCAGACAACGGGGCAACGCGGACGCGCTCATAGGCATGCTCTCGAAACACGGGGCTGCGGTGGAAGAAAAGTCCTACACGGTGCTCATGAGTATCATCGAGGAATTGAATTACCTCGAATACCTGAGAGGGGAATACAAGGAAGACTACGAGGAGCGCATAGAAAATGTCTCTGAACTGTGTAACGTGTTACTGTCTGTTGAAACAGAGGGTCGGCCTTTTTCGGAGTTTATGGAAGACAGCCTTCTTGCCTCGGATCAGGACGGGATCAGCCAGGAGAAAAGCGTGAAGATAATGACTATACATGCCGCAAAGGGACTTGAGTGGTCTGTCGTCTTTCTGCCAGCCCTCGAAGAGGGAATTTTTCCCTCCGAGAGGTCGGTTTTGAACAGCGCCGCACTGGAAGAAGAGCGGCGGCTTTTCTATGTTGCATGTACCAGGGCCAAGGAGAGACTGTACCTTTCATCCGTTGCTTACAGAATGAGATTCGGGAGAACGTCCCCCATGTTGCCGTCACGGTATATTCGCGAGATAAAAGGGAGCTACGTCAAAAGATGACGGGTCGACCAAGCGGACCCTCGATACTGTCGCGAGGCAATCGTTTTGCATTTCTTGTGACGGAAAACTCTTTCGGCCCGCAGGCCCCTCGCTTCAGACAAGGGGATAGGGCCAGTGCCCTCTCAATAAGACCCAAAAAGTGACGCGGCGATGTTTCGGGTATAGGTCAGGTCCTTTCTGGGCACATCGGGCACTCGTCCGTCCTCGAGGTCGTCCTTCTGCGGTAAGTCCACTTTTCTCTTCGGTCTCGAGTCGCGGGATGTCATTCTCTGGAAGCGGTTTTTCCTTTATGCCTTGATTACTTTATGCAAGTGACTGCTGAAATTTTTGATCAGATTTCTCGTATCAACAATGAGCTGCGCGTTTTCCAGGATAAAGTCTGGGTCATACGCAGAGTGATCCGTAGCGACGATAACACAGTCGTACTTGCCCAGGGTCTCAGGGGTTAACGGAACGGAACCTTTGTCCAGCTTGTACTTTCTCAGTTTGGGAGGCATGGGGATATACGGATCATTGTAGTCCACTTCAGCGCCCTTCTTTTGGAGTATCTCCATCAGCTTTAGAGACGGGGATTCACGCGTGTCATCCACATCTTTTTTATACGCCAGGCCGAGGATAAGGATTTTGGCGTTATGGATTCCCTTGTTGTTTGCATTCAATGCCTCTATCGTTTTCTGGACAACATAGTAAGGCATATGGACATTGATCTCCCCCGCGAGCTCGATAAAGCGGGTCGAGAAATCATACTCCCTGGCCTTCCACGTAAGGTAAAAAGGATCTATCGGTATGCAGTGCCCGCCCAGACCGGGACCGGGATAAAACGCATGGAAGCCGAACGGCTTTGTTTTCGCGGCCTCTATGACCTCCCATACATCGATGCCCATCCTGTCGAACAACACTTTCAGCTCGTTCACCAGGGCTATGTTCACTGCCCGGTAGATGTTTTCGAGCAGCTTCGTGGCCTCGGCAGCCTTCGTTGAGGAAACGGGTATCACTTTGTCAATAATCTGGCTGTAAAGCGCCGTGGCGATCTCCAGGCATTCCGGGGTGTAACCGCCAACGACCTTCGGAATGGTTCTCGTGGAAAAACTCTTATTGTTGGGGTCTTCGCGTTCAGGGGAATAGGCAAGGTAAAAATCCGTGCCCGCTTTGAGCCCCGACTCTTCAAGGATCGCCCGCATATCCTCGTCCGTCGTCCCGGGATAGGTGGTTGATTCCAGAGAGATCAACTGCCCTTTGCGGATGTGCCGGGCGATCGTCTTTGTCGTGTTTAGCACGTAGGACAGATCGGGCTCGCGATATTTATTGAGCGGCGTCGGCACACAGATGATGATGCAGTCCATGTCCGCAAGGAGCGAGAAATCCGCGGTCGGGCACAACGATGAAGCGCATCCTTGAATATGAGAGGAAGCAATATGGTTTATGTAGCTTCTGCCCTCTTTCAGAAGTCGTATCTTATCCTCATCGATATCAAAACCCGTCACCGGAAAGCCAGCCCGGCAAAACTCAATCACGAGCGGCAGCCCGACATAGCCGAGCCCGATGATGCCGATCCTCGCCTCTTTTGACTGTATCCTCTTACAAGAGTCCAAAGTTTCTTTTTCCATTTTTTAATTCTCGCCGTCTCACTTACACGGCTAACCAAGAAGGAAATCGAAGAGAGACTCGCGACTCATGGCAGCTCCGATGAACTTGTCATCAGGCAGAAAAGCAGAACATTAGGATCGATCCTACCTCCTGCCGCCTTGTCCTTACGCTTCAGATTTCCTCCATATCATCAGCATAAATCGTTACGCCGATGCTTCTGCCCAGAAGCTCTATCGTGACGAGAAACATATATTGTTCATTCTTCGTTGTAAGGGTTCCCTCCGCACCGGCGAGTGGTCCTCGTTTCACCCTCACCTTGGCGCCCTCCTTCAGGTTTGGGAAGACATTTAAGTCTGTACCGCTTTCGATCAGGATCCTGAGAGACTCTATCTCCTCAGGGGGAACCGGCGTCGGATAACCAGGCTGACTCGAAAGCAGGTTTATCGCCCCGCGAGTCTTTAGGACATTGAGAAACGCTTCCGGATGAGGTGAAACACGGACAAAGAGGTACCCGGGGAAAATCGGAAACTCTATCCACTTTTTTCTGTCCTTCCACTGCCTCAATCTCCTTGACGTTGGCAAAAAAGATTCTATCCCCTTTTTCACTAATTCACCATGTGTGACATATTCATGGCGAGATTTCACATAGAGAGCATACCAGTTTTTCATGAATAACTTAGGAAACAACAGAAATGGTTCTCGTACTCACCACTGGGTGACAGTTCCCTCTGGCAGCATCACGGAGCAGACTGCCGTTGTGGTCAGCCCGAGATCCACCGATAAGATCGGTCGTTGAAGGTCCTTTTTCCCGGATGTCACCTTTTTCTCAAACGGGAAACGCAATTGTTGCTCACTTTCTGGCGATGTTTTGTGATGGTCATATACTTAAGAATACTATAGTTGGTTATGGACAAAAAAAACAAGCCTTAATGCCTTGTGACAGCTATTCCGTAACTTTAACGGTAAGGACGGGAGATAGAAGAAAAAAGAGGCATTTTATGAGGGGGGCAAGTTCTGATGGCGTGAGGGCGCTGCAAATCGAGGCCCTGTGAGGGCAATTTACATAGAAAAGAAAAAGGGAGGCCGTTTCAGGACAGGTCCTGGAAAATAGCGGGTGAGGCTGATCTTCCAACAGAACAGGAGGATCGGCGGCATATGAATCAAGGAGAGTGACAGTTGAGGGGACTGCTTGCATAGAGTTCTGCTGATACAAGACGAGCCAGGTGAAGCTTCGTATGAACCGCTCGGATAATCGCTTTGAGGTTCAGCGTGATGAAGGCGTGAAAGAGGTTGTAGGCGAGCATGGTTATCAGCCAGAACGCTTCAATGGCGCCTGGAGTGTGTTTATACACATGATTGGCGTGCCAAAAGGTAGACAGTTCATTGAATGCCTTGTTTTCGATATCCCATCTCGCATGTGCGGTAAGCACAAAGGGCTCGGTCGGGGCGATCTGTTTAAGGATTGTGCCGACCCACATCCATCGTGAGATGAGCTCTTCGGTTTTGCGGGTCTTTTGACGGCAGACCGTGGTAGTCTCAAGGGAGCCGACAACGCGGACATCTTTTGCCACTTGTGGCCATGAGGTAAACCCCTCCATGTCCCAGCAGTGTCTCGTCACCTTGTCATGGTGGAAAACGACGGGTGGTTGTTGGTTGAAAAGAGCGAGGGCATCCTGCATCAAATCCCTGCGGTCGTCTTTCAGTACGGCAATGACCTGTTTGCCACGCGCGGTGATGGTGTTGAAAAAGGATGCGCGAGCATACAGCCCATCGGCGATCACGACGTCAAAGGCGCGGGGATAGTGCAGAAACATCCGTTGCAAAAGTCGAGTAGCGGCGGCTACCTCGTCCTCGCCGGGCAGTTGCATCTCAAGGTCCAGGAGAAGCGGAAAATCTTTGCATAAAAGGACCGCCATGACAAGGCGGTGGTAATATTGGATCTTCATTCCCTTGGCAGTCTTTACTTCCCTCTGTAAGCACGTGTCACAACTCCGCAAATAACTTGCACTGGACTCGTGGCCATCAATCACCAAAGCGAAGAGGTTATCTGAAAAAGCAGGGTGCAAAGCCTTGTTTCTTTTGAGCCTGCTGTAGACGTACCGCAGAATCCCCCGAAGACTCATACAGTCTATCGAGCTGAAAGACGTCCCCATGACATCTGCACTGGGTAATGTGCTGCGCTCAAGCCACTTATGCCAGAAACGATTCCCTTGTGTTTGTTCCAGGGCGTTGAGACTTCCCATTTGGGCCAAGGCCATCACCAATGCACTGCCCGCCACCACCGGTGCCTTAATCCGTGGCTGAAGGCGACCGTCCCGAAGCTCCTGCAGCTGGGCCTTAAGGCCATAGAGTTTATCGG
>JBEKCV010000106.1:0-14541 GCA_050014695.1 Thermodesulfovibrionales bacterium | reverse complement strand
ATGACCGTACCGGTGTGCGTCTGATAGGCGTTGAGCTTCCCTGCTCTGAAATAGTTCCATGCAGTCCTGTATGACACGCCTATCTTCTTTGCGTACTCCGATAACTTCATGCAAATATTCTATCATACTATTCTATATATTATAATATATTTATTGAAGCTTAAGAATACCAGACTTCAACAGCAGCTGCCAGGCGAACCGGCCGCCAATCTTGCAATATTGAGTGCGTCAGATGACGCAAGAGCTCCCCGAACAGACACTCAAAATCTCTGCCGGCCCCACTTCAACGTGATCTCGAGCCACCAGCACGCGGCTGCGACGGAATAGACGGCATCGAGCGGGAAGCGGGCGCGGGTCGGTAAGCTCGCGCAGCTTCGTGGCCACCTCCACCGGCTGGACGATGCTCATCTGCACGATGCTCGCCGCCGCGAGGCGGCGCCACGTGATAGTCATGTCCCCAGCCACCGTAAACGACACCGGAGGGTTCATAGTAAGTCGCCCCAGCGTAACCGCCGTCGTAGTATCCGCCACCACCTAGGACGCAGCCGGTCAACAGGACCGTCAACGTCAAGACCACGAAGGAGAGCCCTAACCAGCGTAAGCGTGAGATATTCACTTTGGCACCTCTTTACTCTCAGTGTCCGGCCATTCAAGCAAGCCGAAGCATGCCCCCAAAGGGTCGGCGACCAACGCGACCTTCCCGCCGTGGCGATCAATCCGCGGCTCGACCAGCACGCGGCCACCGAGCGCCACGACCTTTGCAGCCGTCTTGACGGCATCGTCAACACGCACGTAATTGAGCCAGTGGGGATGGGCATTGGGCCTATTCGCAGGCAGCGTATTCACGCTCGCACGAGCATAGTTATCGGATGCGAGTAAGAGATGTTGGGCGTCCTCGCTCGTGGGCAACTCGAAGACATCGAAGTCGAAAAGCTTCTGGTAGAAAGCAGCACCGGTGTCCGGATCGCTCGTCATTAACGAGCTCCAGATCCATTCTCCGGGTGAGGCCAGAACATCGGGCGGATCGCCGCTACTGGATGCGAGGACAGCAAAAACGGCTCCCTGCGGATCGGCGATGACTGCTTCCCGGCCACGGTCAGGGATCGTATGCGGCTCAAACAGCACCTTCGCGCCAGTTTGCAAAGCAACCTTTGTTACCGCGTCAACGTTGCGCACAGCGAAGAAGCTCAGCCACGCTGGCTGCCGATGCTCGGTCGCCGGTAAACTCTTGTGAATCAGTCCTGCAACCGGACGACCGTCCAGAAATGCCTCGGCATACGCTGTCCCACCGGCCTGAATGTCCTGAAATGTCCAGCCAAACAGTCCCGCATAGAACTGTTTAGCGGCGGCGAGGTCCGGCGTCACTAATTCAACAAATATAACTTTCCCCACGTGATGCTCTTGGCTGGCCGGATCAACAATCGCTGGCAGCTGGATCGGTGCGGCCATGACCGGCACAGCACACGCAACGCCGAGAAACAGAGCGAGCAACCCTTGCCTAAGAAAATACCTGACTCGATCAGGCTGCATCCTTTGCGGACTCATTTGGTTTGGCGTTATTAAGTCAATCGGGTTTGAGCAGTACTGAGGATTCATCGTGGCCTCCCTGTTGTGCATTTTACTAGAAGTCATCGTCCGAACACATGAGATACGCCGGAACCCGGCGAACACCATGTTACAAGCTTGTCCACAGTTGCGGCTAACACTTCATCTTGAGTAGATCGAGGGCTTATTTCAAGGTCCTGGTAATAGTATTGCATATCATCCATGTATATCCCTTTTCTTTAATGTATCATAAAAGAATACGATGTCAAGTTTTTAAGGAACGAGGTGAAATGATGCCGGCAGACAGATATAGGGGCTTTGGAGATGGAGAGCTTTTGAGCAAGGATTGCAGCAAGAAAAGACTTGCTTCCATCGGAGCGACTATTTTGCTTTTATTCCTTGTCAACTCCTGCAGTCCGAATAAAGACAAAATGTACAAGGAGACGCGGATTGCTTTATATACTGTCGTTACAGTTACTATTTATTCCGATTCAAGACAAAAGGCAAATACGGCAATAGATAGTGCCTTTAAAGAGTTGGACGGACTGGGAAGACTTCTGAATTTTTATTCGGAAGACAGTGAAGTATCGATGATCAATCGGTATTCCGGCATTAAGCCGGTAAAGGTCTCGAAAGAGACCCTTGAAGTGATCGATAAGGCGCTCTCTATCTCAAGGAGTACCGATGGAGCATTTGATATCACCATAGGTGCCATAGTGAAACTATGGGATTTCGAGAAACAGATTTTGCCTGATGACAAGTTGATTAAAGAGAAATTGAAACTCGTTGGTTATAAGAGCGTTATCGTTGACAAGGAGCGGTCAACAGTTTTTCTGCAGAAGAAGGGAATGCAGATTGATTTGGGTGGAATTGAAAAAGGCTATGCCACTGACAGAGCTGTAAATGTATTGAAGCAGAACGGAATAACAGCGGGCATTATTGCTGTTGGTGGCGAGGTCAAGCCGTTTGGAATAAAACCTGACGGAGAACCCTGGAGAGTTGGTATCAAGAATCCGAACCGGAAAGGCAAAGAGGATGACGTTTTCGCTGTTGTCACTCTCACGGGCAAAGCAATATCGACATCAGGGGGCTATGAGAAATTCTTTATCAAAGACGGTAAATGGTATCACCATATCTTGAATCCTGCAACCGGCTATCCCGCTTATGAATGCCAGAGCGTTAGCGTAATAGCAAACGATGCTCCTGACGGGTTTCCCACGGGCATATTCGTCCTCGGTCCTCAGAAAGGCATGCAAGTATTAAAAAAGCTCGGTCTTGACGGTGTGATAGTGGACAAGAATGGGGAGGCCTTTGTCACAGAAGGGATTAAGGATAAGGTTCAGTATATTCACAAAGAACTGTAAAGATCTAAAGGAGGCATCTCACTATGGAGAATAAGGAAAATCGGCAAAGCTGAGCAGCCATTTTCGGTCATCGCTCTGAGCGTAACAGGCCTCCGTTCTTCAATAGATTGTCTAAATAAATGGGTGATAGCTTTATAAGCGGCATAGATGTTTCTCATCACCGGCGGACAGTAAGCCAGAGTCCGCCAATGGTCCAACGACACCAACACACCAAAGGGTAACCGCAGTTTTCAACCCGCAGACATTGCTTCTTTCCTTCGGCATAAGACCAGCAGCAGCCGATTTGTTTAAAGAGAGGTTGCGAAATGACAATAAAAAATGAATAAGACGAACCACCGGCATTGTTACGCAACGCATCTCACCTGCACGCAACACGAATAATGAACTTGCCTCTTACTACCTTTAATACTATTATTAAGCATAGTATAGGAGGTAATACACATGGTAAAAATTCCGAATATTGTTCCTATAACCGATCTTCGTCAGGACGCGACGGCAATCGTGAAACGAGTACGTAAGTCGCGGGAACCCATCATCATCACACAACGAGGGCGGGCCGCGTGGAGGACTACGAGCATTCTCGGCATGAACTTGAACTATTACGTCTCCTTGCCCGTGGGGAAAAAGAAATCGAGAAGGGTAACGGCTATGACCTTGACACAGTTCTCGCAGATGCCGATGGCTTACTAAAGGAGCTGCGGAAATGAACGTCCTGCTCACCCCTTCGGCGCGCGATCAGTTTCTTTCTGCTATCACATACATCTACCGAGACAGTCCATCTGCCGCAGTTGCATTTCGACATAAAGCTGACCAAACCTTATCGAGGCTTCGATAATTTCCCCGCTCAGGAAGGATCTTACCGGAATTTCCGGACCTTCCCTTTCGAGAAATCCTTATCCCACCTTATCGGTTCTTTTATCGCATAAAAGAGAACATAGTCTGGATTGTATCTGTATGGCACGGCGCTCAACTCCCGAAAGATCCAAAAGAACACCGAGAGCGTCTAACCGATCATTTCACCACCGCCGCTGAGAAACGCGTCGACCGATATTCCTTGTTCCACATACTGGGGCCCCGAGAGATTTCTGTGTAGAGACGGTGCATCGCATGGGGAACAACGTGGAGCAACATTTTCTTCGGACCTCGCAGCACCGAAAAGACCTCTTTTTGTCAAGGCGATGGCGGGTTGTCAAGACCGACGAATTGACTGAGGAGAACTTCTCAGGTTTTAAGACAGGAAGAAGAAGTCGTGCCTCTGTGACCAGAGAGGAATTAATTCAACTTCACCTCCGGCTCATTCATGGTATATAATCTTGGAGCATGGACATAAGAGCGATTTCATCACGTGTCTCGTATATTTTTTATTGTTTTGTCTTATTACATCTGCTGGCCATATTAGCGCTGACTTCTGGCTGTAAAGACAAAGCAAGCTATAAAGAAGAAATAACGCGAAGCGGAATACCATATTCCATAGATTCTTTCCTGAACGAAGCTGCAGCTGGAAACAAAGAACGAATTGAGCTGTTCATACGAGCAGGGATGGATGTCAATGCCAAGGGGAATGATGGAAATACGGCACTGGTCATGGCGTCAGTGAATGACAATGGTGAAGTGGTGAAACTGCTCATGGAAAACGGCGCTGACGTCAATACAAAAGACACTCATGGATATACGGCATTAATGTCCGTTACATCCGGCGGAAACGTAGCGATTGCAAAGTTGCTCATAAGGGAAAAAGCTGATGTTAATGCCAGAAACAACGACGGAGAAACGGCACTGATGTTAGCTTCCCTTCATGGCGACTTCGAAATGGCAAAACTGCTCATAGAAAACGGCGCCGATGTTGCTGCTAAGAGCATTAAAGGAAAAACCGCCTTGCAATACTCTTTTCTTGACACTCGTATGGCAGAATTATTACGCAAAGCAGGAGCAAGAGAATAGAAGAATCAAGGAGAGGCTCTTGTTACGGTGAAGTACCCCCGCCAGAGAGAAAAAGTTCAGGCAGACAGGGACGCTCCTTTCTTTCGGCAATCTCCTCGGCCACAGGGGTTTCCTTCAGAGGTCATATTCCTTATGATTGGAGAGGGGGCCCTGTCCTTGAATCCCCTTGCATCCGCAGTCAAGGACTTGGACAAGGGCAACTATCGTCGCGATCAATCGCTATAGGACAAGCAGTTTATGGCACTTGAGAAAAAGAAACTGCGATTAAAAGCGTAAGATGCTATAGACCATTTCCATCCGTAACGGTTTTCTGATGTATCCGTAAATTCTCAAATCATCCAATCGAGTTTTTATTGTAGATGGATTTTCTTCCGACATGACAAATATCCGGGTGTCAGGACTATATATTCTTGTGTAGTCTATAAGGTCAAAGTCATTCATGGCGGGCATGGTAAGGGTAGTGAGCAACATGCTCACTCGAGAGGTTCCGAGAACTGTCAACGCGTCCCTGCCATTTTGAGCTATGCAAATGTTATAGTGCTTTGCGCATATGGCAAAACTCTGCGAAAGCTGATTCAGCACATCAGTATCTTCATCTGCAATAAGAATACTGCGAATATCTCTCGATACGCTTATTCCCCGCCGCTTAGTGAAAAAATCAACCGATTGATCAACTGCCGGTCTCTCTTTGACGTTTACGTCAAGCATGCAACCCTCCTTCGCCCGGATAATGAAGTATTTGTCGTCGCCTTGTAATAAGGTATATTTGTTTTTCTAAAGCTCATCTTACTTTATTAAAGTTTTTAATACCCCACAGTCTCTGCTGTGGGGATTCCTTGAACCCCCCTTTGAAGGGGGTTTGGAGGTAGATACCAAAAATTTACCTAACGATACCCTGCCGTCTCTGCGGCGGGGAGTCTTCATTAGTCTTGAGATTAAAGGATTAGCTGTAACTTTGGTATCCGCAACAATCTGATTTTTTTGTAAGATAACATGCCATTTACTTGTCGGAAGGAGTCTTACATTGCATTCAGGACTGAGCTTCAACAGAAATCTCTCCCGATTATGGGTCGAACCCACAAAAGGACAAAGTGTCGCCGTTCTCGCTCCCGGGGGCCGATATCCAGCGGTAAGCAGCGGGCCAGAGCAGCTTTCCAAAGCCATCCGTTGCCGCCCCGGGCGCCACTGAAGACGGTGAGAAGGCTGTAGCTTAAAAGCGCACTGTTCTTAAGGATCGTCAGCCGGACCATCCCTCCATAAAGAGAAACGATCTGCATGAGCTTCAGAAACCATGCCCCTTGCCGCGTTGTGCCAGGCGGCGACCGTGCGCTGGCCCATAGAGCAATGCTTCCAAGACGGCAAGAGTGAAGTCGGCATGGACCAGTACGAGCACCGGTCCTGGCCTGCATGGCATCGGCATATGCTCTACGTGTTCTTAGCGTTACAGTTCCTCCTGAGGTTGCGACTTCGTTTTAAAAAAAAGCGCCAGCCCTGACGCTGCCGCAAGCGCGGATACTGATTATGGCAGTGCTGCCGTGCAAAACGATGACGTCTGCGCGCGCACTAGAAATAGTAGATTATTACAGGACGAGAAATTACATTGCATATCGATCACACAGGAAAAAGAAGTTGAAGTCCTTGGCTAAAAAACAGCTGTAGTATTACTAACTACAGCTGTTTTTCTTCGCTCATCCTGAAAAAGCGATTTCTTATCTGTCAGTCGGCCGAAAGGGGAACTCTTTCAGAAGCAAAGCTCAACCGTAATTTGGAGTTTCGGTGTGTTCATGCCCGTCATATGGATAATTTCCGTTTTTCGTGTTATTCTTCTCTCGTGCTAATAAGGCAATGTCCTATAAGTTCAATATCTGTCATCAGTATCAGGCTGTGGCGTTGAACTTCTGCGGCGGAGATTCCGATATGCCTCATCCGGTGGACACAAAACAAGCTGAGAGGAACACAGACGAGCAGACCGAGACGGCCCCTGAGAGCATGCGATCTGGTTTGCGATGGCTTGATTGGCGTGTGATTGGAATGATTCTCGCTGTTAAGGCAATGTTTTACATCTACGGCACACAAGCCTTTCAAGTGCTTACGGATTCCCCGATCGGGAGCTTTCAGAAATGGCTTGCGATTTGGAATCGCTGGGATGCAGTGCATTACCTCAATTTGGCACAAAACGGCTACCGGGCAATCGGCGACGCCAAGTTTCTGATCGTTTTTTATCCACTCTTTCCCTGGATAACACGGATGGCGGCACTGGTTTTTGGAGACTACATGCTCAGCGCCCTCATCGTTGTGGGGATTGCCTCGGTGGCGGCTGGGTTACTACTGAAGGAGTTGCTTCAGCTTGATTACCCGCGTGAGATCGCGGAGCGCTCAGTCTGGTTCATGTTCATCTTTCCAGGTAGTGCCGCATTACACCTTCCCTATGCGGAAAGTTTGTTGATGGCTCTTGTCCTTGGTTCGTTTTTTGCTGCGCGAAAGGATCGATGGTCAGTGGCTGGAATACTGGGCGGATTAGCTTGCTTAAGTAGGATTAACGGACTGTTGTTAATACCGGCACTCATGGTGGAGGCTGGACACCAGTTTTATCTAACACGACGCTGGCGTTGGCAATGGCTCTGGATTTGGCTAGTCGGGCTCGGAATGCTGGCTTACCTATTCCTTAATTATCACGTGTACGGCGATCCATTGGCGTTTATGACCTACCGAAGAGAGCATCTGTTCCAGACTCTGTCGTGGCCGTGGTCCGGTATTGGGGGGAAGATTGACAGTGCATTGCACGGCTCGGGAGAGCAAGGAGCAATACTCGGAGTGCAAGACCTGCTATTCATAATCCTTGGCTTCGTTGGAACAGTCTGGGCTTGCCTGAAGTTGCGACCGGCATACGCGGTCTGGATGGTCTGCAACTGGGTGTTGTTCACTAGCACAGGTTTCATCATAGGAATGTCACGCTTTGCGGTGGTTATGTTTCCGATCTATCTTCTTTTCTCCAAGCTGTCGGCGCGCAGCATTTGGTACACAGCGATCACAGTCTGGTCATTATTATTCCTAGGTCTTTTCACAGGTCTGTACGTTGAGGACCACTGGATATTCTGAGTTCGAGTTGTCACGCTTCCGGCAGTCTCTGCGGACACTTTTTGGACTGTTTCTCACGAGCCCGGTCGACCCGCATAGCGGCACGGAGAGGACTTCGGACTGCGCAGATCATCCATAAGAGCAATGGTAATTTCAGACAGGGCAAGGGGCAGTGGTCAGATGCGAACTGCGGGCATCTCTATTGTAACCTTCTGCTTTGTTTTGGCGTCTCACTTATCGAGAAACGACGTCTCTAAGATAGAATCGGATTTTCATCATGAATTCATTTTGCTCAGGAGAGACGAACATATTCTTTTAAGTGGATACCGTATCTGGATGGTTCATCCCATGAAGCGGCGGGCCTGCGAAATCCACAAGGAGGCAGAAAGGCTTCGGGTTATGACCTCGGCAAGTGGACAGAAATCGAAGGAGTTCTGACACATATGCATAGCTGTATTGATTGATTTAAGTGCTGTTCTTGAAAAAACCCAAACTTAGAAAGTCTCATGAAGAGGATCAAATGACATCAAATGAGATGTCTAACAGCGGCAAGAAAACCGAACAACGAGGGAGTCCCCGGGGCATCATCAATGCTTCGATCAAAGTCAAATGCCGGAATAACTCTTTCTTTTCTACTGCCAATAACATAAGTATCTCGGGCGTTCTGTTAGAAGCAGATACGGTCCTTGCTCCTGGCGATGAGATAACGTGTTGGTTCGTTCTGCAGTATAAAATAATGGTAGCAGGTGAAGTCGTCAGGGTTGTGAGAAAGAGTTCGGATTTATCTGCTTTCGGGGTTCGGTTTATCGATCTTGATACGGAAGCAACGGCTCAGATAGAAGAGATGATAGGGAGTCAGAGAATTCACTGACATCGGGGTGGCATTAGGAAACGGAAACGATAATTCACCTTCGATGCCTCTAAGTCACCGTTATTATATGGTTTTTATCGCTTGGATTTTAGCCTTCCTGGGGTGATCAAAGTGAAAGCAACAATCAAAGAAGAATAGGTAGTTACAGCGAGTTGGGGGTGACTTTCGAAAGAATCCCGCCAGCTCTCTTTTGGGGGTTCTGTTGCCGAAAATAAGTTTCGGGGCAAGAGAATCCGTTATTGAGATGACCAGCTACGCAGCGATTCCAAACAGCGTATCGATCAAGATCCCTTGTTCATTTATAGCCTCTTTCGCCGGTCCCATCACTTGACCCTTCCTCGACTTCAGATATGGGTCAGTTTACAGTATTCCCCGGAAAAAAAACCGCACCGAGAAATGAGGGATGGCTATCGGAAAACCATAGTCTGACGTATGGACAGATTTGGCGGAGGAGTTCTATAATGGTAACAGAAAAAACGGGGGAATGAAACTGAACCCAACCGGGGAATAAAGCTGAAACTCGGTAAGGCATTGCCAGGTGAGGAAATGTCGTGAAAACTGATCGCGCTTTTCGTTTTTCTGCAAGGTTGCGAACAATGTGGGAGTTGAGGATTGCGAATCTCTTATCGATCATGTTGTTTCTCTGTTGTGCGACGTCGCTGTTTGCGGCAGATAACAACCAGGGCGAAACTGTCCCGTCTTTTACAGACCAGGACTTAAAGAAATATGGATATCCATCCGAAAGAAATAAACCTAATGGCTTCAAGTCGCCAGATAAAGCGGATATGATGAGCACTAAAGATACCGGGAAAGAAAAAAAGCGGAAGTTGAGGAGATACGAGGTGCCCTACGAGACACATGAGGGAAGAAAGATTCTTATCCCTGTAACATTCAACGACTCAGTTACGGCCTCGATGCTCTTGGACACAGGGGCAACCGGCACACATATTTCAACCAAACTGGCTGACAAACTGGGACTCTTCAATAAGGAAGAAGGTAATCTTTTGAAGTATGTCAGTGGCATTGGAGGCACAATACCAGTAACCCTGGCAATAATTGATAAGATTCAGATTGGAGAGGCTGAGGATAATTTTATCCCCTCAACGATAGCTCCTTCGATTTCAGAGGAATTTGAGGGACTTCTTGGAATGGATTTTATGACAGATTTCAGCATTCAAATAGATACGAAAAAACATATCGTGACGTTTGAGGAACTTCCTCCCCAGCCGGATATGCCCGGTGGTCATGATGAAAATTGGTGGAAAGAGCATTTTCATGAATTTGCCTCGACGCGAGCAGAATGGAAAAAAATACGGGACAATATCTATGGTCTCTATCATTTCCAGGACGCATCTCAACCCGTAGAGGTTCCCCAAAGGGGCAAAAGGACATCGCCTATAACCGTCGGTGAGATAAGGAAATATGTGGATTCTCAGCACGAAGAAGCCGATAAACTCTTCAGAAGACTTGATGGTTATGCGATGGATAATAATGTGCCAATGGAATGGCGAGAGTATTGAGATAGCATCTGGAAGAAGGCGCAAGTTATTGCCCTTGTGAATTGCCCCGGGGCATGGGAAAAACGGGGGCTGAAGAGCGGATTTTTCCTGCTCTCATATGGGTTATTATATATATCTGGTTATGTTGGATGCAGGCCATACCATAAAGAGGCTGCTTTTGGTTGTTGACTCCGATATCAATTCTATCAGGTACTCGAAAGTGGAAATTTCTGATTCCGGAATAATTGAACGTAACGGTAACAGCATTGTGATCACTATTCCGCGAGAGCAAATCCGGCAGATCAAACTCTGTTATGATACTATGGCGAAGAATCCATTCTGTCAATACTTCCTCGGATTTACCCTTCTTTCACTCGGGCTAATAGGATTGCTGGTCACCTTTTTTGCCGGTGTACACGGGAATTCGCCTGCGCACGCCGAGCCAGGCACTTTTGTATTTCCCCTTGTCCCGGCTGCCCTCTGGCTCATGATAGGGGCAGGTATCTGGCTTTTAATGGGGATATTCAGGGCCAGATATCATCTGTGGATCTATACCGAAACGGGAATACGCAAGATTGTTTTCGACAAAACAGTGGATATCGGCGAAATCCGGCAGTTTATAAGAAAGGCACAGGTGAATTTCGGCTATGAGATTGATATGTCTGTTCTGGAAAAAAATCACCTGCCTTCCTGATTCCAACAACCGTTATTTTTTTTCTTCATCTTTTCTGAACGGGGCTGAGGTGATGCCATACTTCCTCATGAGGTGCTGGAGTGATTGGCGCTCTACGCCGGCAGATTGGGCGGCCGAGGAAACATTTCCCTCGGTGTGGCGCAGCAGATTTGTAATATATTCAATATTGAATGCTGCGAGGACCTTTTTCCTTGCCTCCCTGTAATCGAGGCCGTCGAGCTCAGATATGCTGTTTCGTGAGGTGATCGGTGCCGCGCTGTTTCCGAAGTCCCCTGGCGTGAGCAGAACGTCCTTTGCAAAGATCACCGCCCGTTTTATCTCGTTCTGAAGTTCCCGAGCATTGCCTTTCCACTGGCGGGAAACGAGAAACTGTATCGCTTCCTCCGTGAACCTCTTCTGATCCAATCCAAGTTCCCCGCAAAACAGGGAAAGAAAGTGATAGGCGATGAGAGGTATATCTTCCGGAATATCCCTGAGCGGCGGGGTATGGACCGAAACAACATTAAGCCGGTAGTAAAGGTCAGACCTGAAAAGTCCTGAGGCAACGTTCCCTTCCAGGTCCCTGTTTGTGGCAGCGATGACCCTCACATCCACCCTCAGGGTTGTGGTATTGCCAAGCGGTTTCAGTTCTCTTTCCTGCAGCACCCTCAGGAGTTTTGCCTGCAAAGAGGAGGATATGTCCCCTATCTCATCCAGGAACAAGGTCCCGCCCTGGGCTGCCTGGAAGAGCCCTTCCCTGTCGGAGTTGGCGCCGGTAAAGGCACCTTTGCGATAACCGAAGAGTTCGCTTTCCAGGATGTTTTCAGGGATAGCCGGACAGTTGACCACCACAAACGGTTTGCCGGTCCTGTTGCTGAGGTTGTGAATCATGCGGGCCGCCAGTTCCTTACCGGTCCCGGTCTCGCCGGTAATGAGTACGGTCACGTCTGTTCTGGAAACCAGTTTTATCGTATCTATAAGTTCTTTCATCCGAGGGGATTGTCCCACGAAAAAGGTCTCCTTTTCTTTCTCCCGGATTCTTCTTTCCAGATCTATGTTCCTCTGAAGAAGGTGTTGATGCTCCAGCGCACGCCTTACGGTATGCAGCAATCGCTCCTCCTCGAAGGGCTTGGTGATGAAGTCGTAGGCTCCTTCTTTCATCGACTCCACCGCGGTCTCCACCGCCCCATAGGCGGTCATGATTATCACCGGCAGGGTAGCGTTCTTCTTCTTTATGATCTGTAGTAGCTCCATACCGTCCATGCCCGGCATCTTCATGTCAGCAAGAACACAGTGGACAATATTCTCCTCAAGGATGAGCAGGGCCGATTCAGCGCTGTCGGCGCTGAGCGTTTCCAGGTGCAGCTCATCCCGGATGAGCCTTTCAAGAAAACGGGTCATATCCTGGTTGTCGTCAACGATGAGAATCTTCTGTTTCATTCCGTGCCTCCGTGTCAAGGGGAAACCAGAGTGTGAATACAGCGCCATCCCCTGCCCCTCTTTTCACGGAAATCTCCCCTTTGTGCTCCTTTACAATGCCGTAGCTTACCGCAAGCCCGAGGCCAGTTCCCTGCCCCGGCGGCTTTGTAGTAAAAAAAGGCTCAAATATCTTGTCCTTGATCTCTTCAGCAACTCCCGAGCCGGTATCCGAAAAGACGATCCGTATGCCGTTTCGCTCGCTATCGAACTCTGTCCTGACCGTAATGCTGCCGCCCGGCTTCATGGCCTGAAAGGAGTTCAGGAGAAGGTTTGTGAAAACTTGCTTCATCTTGTCCTCGTCCGCAGACAGGGAAGGCAGCGCCGGATCGTACTCCCTGACCACCCGGATGCCGCCGCTGCGGAACAACTCTTCATGTGAAGCCACCGCAGCATCGATGGCTGCATTCACGTTAACGGGGATGCGGTTGGCCTTAGTCTGACGCGAGAAATTCAGGAGGTCTTCAACTATCTTCTTGCATAGTTGCGCATTGTGATAAACAATATCCAGGTCTTCTTTTGTCTGACCCTGATCCGGGCATTGCTTGCGCAACATCTTTGTATATCCGAGAATCAGACTGAGCGGATTGTTGATCTCATGGGCCACACCCGCCGCCAGCTGGCCTATGGAAGCGAGCTTACTTGCCTGCAGCATCCGCTCCTCCATTTGCTTCCGCTCTTCCTCGGATTCTTTCAGATAACCCATCATACGGTTGAAAGACACGGCCAGTTCAGAGACTTCCTCATAGTCCTGGGCGTCGAAATGAACGTCGAGGCCGTGACGCCGGTTCACCACATCTTTGAAAAAGGAGCTTACCCGTTTCAGGGGGACCACAGCAAGACGGTAATGGAAATAATTGAGGCCGGCAAACAGTGCAGCCATGCCGGCAATCCCAAACAGGAAAAAAGAAAAGACAACCTGCTGCAACTGCCGGAAGGTTCCGCGCACCGGGACTGCTATCGACTCCAGTCCTACAACCTCGCCGACCTTCCAGTGGCGGCCGTGAATTCTGCCGTAATGATCGGTGATGGACTCCGGTGAGGCGGCCGGGTCTCCATGGCAGAGCAGGCATGCCTCCTCCATGACTATCGCCTTGAGATGGAGGAAATAATCCTCCCCGTCCCTGGTTATCAGGCCCTTCCATTCCCTCTTTGAGGCCTGATCAGAGCGGAACTGCCTGATAAAACCCTCTTCAAAGGCGTTGGCCCTGTTGTCAGGATTCATCGGATCAATGGCGACCCGCCTGTAAATATAGTGCGGGAACCTCTGTATGAACCTTTTCATGATACCCTTGTTCATAAAGGAACTGGACATGACCTGGCGTATAAAGACATCGCCGGGCAGGACATGGAATATCTGGGGACGAAGCTCATCACGGGCATATTCCATTGTAGCGTCAATATGTCCGAGCACGAGATCTGTTTTTTCGTAGGCCTCCCTGATATATATTTTTTTCAGATAATCATAGGTCAGAATAGAAAAAACTGAGATTATACACAGCAGGATCATGCCCAGCCCAAACATGAACTTGGCGGTAAGTGTTGTTGCGCTGCGCTTTATGGTGCCGAGCCAGGCAGGTCCCGGGGCTTCTGACGGTGCCCCCAAAACTCGATTGCTGGCTGCGGGATCAGATTTCCGGCTTTCCACGATGTTTGTATCCCCGAGCGGCAGCAACTACAGCGGCTACCTAAAAAGGCACCCGCTGCTGCATTTTTTTCTGATGACAGAGATATATTTATTATTATTATACCGCAAATTCAAGAGGGCTGCTGTGGCAGCCCCTTGAAGGTCGATTAGTGAGGCGGGTTCAGGTAGGACTACTAAGCCGCATCCACCAATTCTCTTGCCGCCTCCGCCGCTTCCGCGTCGATTTCCGCCTTGTTTGTGGCCGAAAAAAAGGCTGAGAGCAGATTCAGTGTGAGGAGAACGCCTATCACAATCAGGAAGCCGTGCATAAAGGCATTGTCCTTTACCGAAACAGGAATGCCGCTGTTGCTGAAGATATGCTGAACATTGGTATATCCCTTCTCCATCAGATACCGATGCTCCAGGGAGGTGAATATAACCCCGGAGATATCGACCCCGAAGATGAG